>ONHG01000023.1 GCA_900317585.1 uncultured Lachnospiraceae bacterium
TTACTGATGTAAGATTTATTTTTTCCATACGTCCATTATATCAGAAACAACCACAAATTCATAGCATAAATTGTGCTATTTAATTGCCAAAGTAATATATTATATATATTATCATAAGTTTTCCGCGTGTAAAATATTTTTTTCTTTATATACGCAAAAAGCTCCATGCCGACTTCATTGTCAGCCCGGAGCTTTTAATCTTTAATTTTAACTATGCAAGCCTCTTCCACTGCTTGCTGCACTTATAATAAGAATAGAACATACATCTTTCTGCCTGCTCGCATCTGACCGGTGCACTCTCGATATTGCACTGGCAGTTTACAATAGCATCTGCTTTTCCCTTACATGAACCCTTTATCATTACATCATCTAAAACTTCGTCTGACATTCTCTTTCTCCTCACATTTGTTTGATAGTATATTTACCTGTTACAATATTGATATATTTTATTATTTTTCTCTGTACGGGCTATGCTTTACGTACTCTTACCATCGGCTTAAATACTAACATCTTGTCCGCAACAGTTGTGATTATACTATATATTGTATTTTAAATCCATATGTCATTTCTAACAAAACAAATGATTTTTTATGTCACATTTTTCACTTGACGAATTTCATTTTCATGTTCAAGCCCAAAAATCAAGGATATCCGAGTAAAACTTTTCCAAGGTATCATCATCCGCATTAAATATTTCATGCTTCGAATCAGGATAGACCTTCTTTGTGCCCTGAGGAAGCTTTGCAATAAATTCATCCTCAGCGGTGTTTGATACCAGAGTATCCTTCCCTGCCTGACATAACAGCACCGGTATTTTAATTTCCTGTACATGCTTCTTTATATATTTGGATGCCTTACGCCCTGCCCTGCACCATCTGTATGTAGCGCCATTTGTACGATAGCGCTCGTTATCTACCTTACACTTGTATATGTAGTCATAACGTGCCCTTGAAAGACAACAGCTCGACTCAAAATCATACTCATCCGTATACTGTGTCTGACTTGGCAGATATTTATCGTTCCAGTTAAGCACTCTTGCAACAAACAGTATCGCCTCCACGGCAAAATGTGAAAAATTGCCATAAAGCATCTCTATCATAGGACTTGAAAGTACTGCCTTTGCAAATACCTCCGGATGCTTCTCAAGATACAGGGCAGCTATCGCGCCTCCCATAGAGTGACCGTACAGGTAAAGCGGTCTGCGCCCCTCACGCTTCATCACAATCTCGCGGATAAACATATCAAGATCACCCACATAATCGTCAAAGCTGTTTACAGTGACCATGCTCATATCGGATACACTTCTGTCCGAATAGCCGTGACCGCGATGCTCCACCATATATACTGAGTATCCGGCCTTTGCGAAATAGTAAATCATCTCATAATATTTAGGCATACACTCTGTAAATCCATGTGATATGACTATGGCAGCCTTTGGTACAGGTGTCGTCACATAGCCGTAATGTATGCGTGTGCCATCTGCACTCTTCATATAGCCATCTTCAAAATTAAGCCTGATAAAAGGTAAAACATATCTTGTTAATTCCTCATTATATTTTTCTTCTGTAATAATCATAGCATTCCTCACTTTTGGTATTTGATATTTTGTAAGTAACTATATCTCAATCCGGTCAATAAGATTCAGGTCATATTTTCTGACTATATCAAGTGCCTTTTCATAGCTTTCCACATCACATATATTGTCCACTGTATGTGCATCAAGCCCCAGTATCACTTTGTTGCCGATGTCATGCGGTATACACCAGAAGCGCTCTGTCGGATAGTGCTTTCCTGCACTGATACCAAGCATGTTTATCTCAAGCGGTATGTCAAGCTCCTTAAGTGCCTTGCACATCCTCGTCATCTCCCATTCGTAGACAGAATCAAGTCCCTGATAATTTATTAAATCAGGATGTGCTAAATAGCTGTACATGCCTGTTTTCATGCCCTCTATAACAGTATCCACATACTCGCGTATACGACTCTCATCATCTGTCGGTGTGCCTATATACGGGCCTGTCTGCTCTGATTTCATAAAATGCTGGCCCATTATCATGTAATCACAGCCAAGCCTGTCAAACATAGCCTTCTGCTCCTTGAAAAACTCCGGTATGTACTCCGCCTCAAAGCCAACGTAGAGCTTTATGTCGGATGCATACTCCTTCCCAAGCTCCCTGATGGCATACACATACTCCGGTGCCTGCTCCATCGTCATCCGGATGCCCGACACATAGCCATCCTTAAAGGGGCACGGCACATGGTCTGAAAAACCAAGCTCTGTGATTCCCATTCTGATTGCTGCCTCTATATATTCACGCTCACTGCCATATGCATGCTGGCACCTATAGGTGTGCGTATGGTAGTTTGCCTTTAAAAATCCCGTCATTACTTAAAGCTCCAAAAATCTATCTCTTATATTGCTGTTCAAACAGCTATTCAAATACTACAATTAAAATTAATTTTATCACTTTTTTTACTTTATTACAATCTCATATTTTTGAGACTTTTTTCTCTATGAAATATATATGCGTTATGTTATAATCCATTGATATATGATAGTCATAATAATTCTGTCCACCACGCAATCATAAATGAGGGGCAAAATACCTTTTGACCCTCATATCATTATATTTTTATATATTTTATATACGGAGGAAATAATGTTCAAAAAAGAAGTAGTTCCCTCCCAGGGACTGAGAATTATCATCGTCGGATGCGGCAAGGTAGGCCGTACCCTCGTTGAGCAGCTTGGCAAGGAGGGGCACGACATAACAATTGTTGACAAAAACAGGGAGAGGATTTCCCAGGTATCCAATATCTATGATGTAATGGGTATTGTGGGAAACGGCGCCAGCTACAAGATACTGCAGGAAGCCGGTATTGATGATGCCGACTTAATCATCGCAGTCACAGGCTCTGATGAGCTGAATCTGCTATGCTGTACCATTGCCACACAGGTCGGCAACTGTGCTGCTATAGCCAGAGTCAGAACGCCTGAATACAGCCAGGAGGCCAAATATCTGCGCGACAAGCTTGGTCTTGCACTCATTATCAACCCTGAGCTTGAGGCAGCTATTGAGATGGCTCATATTCTTTATCTGCCGTCCAGCCTTGAGGTGACAAACTTTGCTCACGGTCAGGCACAGCTCATCAAATATGAGATTCCCGAGGGAAGCATGCTCGATGGAACAAAGCTCATGGATTTAGGCACCAGACACCATGCCAACATACTTATCGGTGCAGTCGAGAGAGATGATGAGGTCACTATCCCATCAGGTGATTTTGTGCTCCGCAAAGGCGACAAACTGTCATTTGTCGGCGAACGCAGGCATACAAAGGAGTTTTTCAGCCACATCGGAGTCAATACGCACAGCGTAAAAAACACACTGATTATCGGAGGCGGCAAGGCCGCATATTACCTGTCAAAGCAACTCATCTCACGTGGCATAAAGATCAAAATAATCGAAAATAGCTTCGAGCGCTGTGAAGAACTTTCCATACTGCTTCCGGATGCTGTCATCATAAACGGTGACGGAACAGAACAGGCACTCTTAAAGGAAGAGGGCATAGAGACCTGCCAGTCATTTGTACCTCTGACAGGTATAGACGAGGAAAACATCATGCTTACGCTCTATGCGAAGCAGGTTTCCAATGCAAAGGTCATAACAAAGCTTAATCATATCACTTTTACCAATGTAATAAACAGCCTGGACCTTGGCAGTGTAATCTCGCCAAAATACATCACCTCAGAGGCCATAATTGCCTATGTCCGTGCAAAGAAAAACTCTATGAACTGCAATATAGAGACTCTCTACCACATGTACGACTCAAGAGTTGAAGCAATTGAGTTCTTTGTGTCAGAAAACTCAAATGTGACAGACATACCGCTTCGAGACCTAAAGCTCAAAAAGCATCTGCTCATCTGCTTCATCAACCGAAACGGCAAAATTATTATCCCTACAGGTAATGACTGCATACAAAAAAATGATACTGTCATGATTATAACAACTAATACCGGCTTTACGAATCTTCAGGATATTATGGAATAGTGGGGGAATGATATGAACACTTCAGTAATTCGATATCTTCTGGGATATATTTTAAAGCTTGAAGGCTTTTTGCTGCTTCTGCCATGTATTGTTGCCGGTATTTATTATGAAAAAAGCGGCATCTACTTTTTGATTGTTGCACTCATAAGCATAGCTATTGGTTTTATTTTTTCGGCTAAAAAACCGAGGAATACTACCTTTTACCTGAAGGAGGGCTGTGCTACAACCGCACTTGGCTGGATTGTACTGAGTATATTCGGCTGTCTGCCATTTTACATATCAGGAGAGATTCCAAGCTTTACAGATGCTCTTTTTGAGACCATCTCCGGCTTCACCACAACAGGAGCGAGCATCCTGCCTGAGGTAGAATCACTCTCCTATTGCATGAATTTCTGGCGCTGCTTTACGCACTGGATTGGCGGTATGGGTGTGCTTGTATTTCTTCTGGCAATCATCCCGCTTTCAGGCGGCAGCAATATAAACCTGATGCGCGCAGAAAGCCCCGGGCCTTCGGTTGGAAAGCTCGTTCCGAAGATGCGGCACACTGCCAGGCTTTTATACATAATATACTTTGGTCTTACGACTATAGAGATTATTTTCCTGCTTTTGGGAAAAATGCCTCTGTACGATGCCATCTGTACCTCTCTCGGCACAGCCGGAACCGGTGGCTTCGGTATCAAAAACGACAGCTTTTGCAGCTACAATGTTTATCTGCAGTGGGTTGTTACCATATTTATGATACTTTTCGGTGTCAATTTCAACGCTTACTACCTGCTTTTCTTCGGTCACATCCGTGACGCACTTAAGGTGGAGGAGGTCAGATACTATTTCGGTATCATAATAGCCTCCGTTGTAGTCATAAGCGTGAATATCGCACATATGTGTACCAGTGTGTTTGACGCAGTCACAAAGGCTGCTTTTCAGGTTGGCTCAATCATCACGACAACAGGATTCTCGAGCACCGATTTCGACAGATGGCCTGAACTTTCAAAGACACTGCTTGTGCTTTTGATGTTCATCGGCGCATGTGCCGGAAGCACAGGCGGAGGCATCAAGGTATCGCGTATTGTCATCGCTGTAAAGACAATAGGCAAGGAGTTAAATGGCTATATTCACCCAAAGAGTGTGAAAAAGCTCACATTCGAGCACAAGCCTGTAGACCATGATGTTATCAGGTCAATAAATGTTTATTTCATGACGTACGCCGTCATTTTTGTTGTTTCAATGCTGCTTGTTTCCGTTGAAAACCATGATTTCACTACCAATTTCACGGCTGTCGCAGCTACATTTAACAATATCGGACCTGGTCTTTCTCTGGTCGGTCCGACATGCAATTTTGGCTTTTTTAATAATTTCTCCAAATATGTACTGATGTTTGACATGCTTGCCGGAAGACTCGAGCTGTTTCCACTGCTCATCCTCTTCCACCCGTCAATCTGGAAGGAATTATTTATTCAAGCAGATAAAAAAGTAAAAGGGAATCGAAAGGAGAAACAAAATGTTCGCATGTAAAAATTGCGGTGGAAATGTGAAGTTCGACATCAAATCAGGTCAGTTAGCCTGCGATTACTGTCATTCACTTTTCGACCCTTACGCGTACGAGGACAAAACCTCTGACGCAGAAGTCCAGAAGGACTTCGAAGCAACCATTTTCACATGCCCTCAGTGCGGAGGAGAAATCCTGAGCACAGACGATACCGTAGCCGGCTTCTGCAGCTTCTGCGGTGCATCAACTGTGCTCTACAGCCGCATGCAGAAAGAGCACAAGCCGGCTTATATCATACCATTTGCTAAGTCCAAGGATGACTGTAAGCAGGCCTACATGAGCCTCATGAAAAAGGCTATTTTCGCGCCAAAGGAGCTTAAGGATCCTAAGTTTATCGATGGATTCAGAGGTATCTACATGCCTTACTGGACATATTATGTAACCCAGAAGGCTCCTATTTCACTTTCGGCGAAAAAATCCCACCGTTCAGGAGATTACATCATTACAGACCATTTCAGGCTCGAGGGAGATCTCGACGCCTACTACAAGGGACTGTCCTACGATGCATCTTCATCATTTGATGACAGCATCAGCGAAAAACTTGCGCCATATGATGTGAAGAATATGAAGCGCTTTACACCGGCATTCTTAAGTGGTTTTTACGCTGATACAGCTGATTTACCATCAACGGTTTACTCAAGCGACGCAATGGATGCAGCCTGCACAAACACAGTAAGCGAAATAAATAAAGAGCCTGCCTTTACCGGCTTGTCAGTCGACAGTGACTCCGCTGCTCTTTCACCTTTAAGTCTTGGCACTACTGTAAAAGAGACAGATTACTCGATGTTTCCGGTATGGTTTTTGTCGTACCGCAATAAAGATCGTGTGGCATATGCCACAGTAAACGGTCAGACAGGTAAGGTTGTAGCTGATTTACCTATTTCTATCGGCAAATTCCTGCTTGGCTCACTGATTGCCGCAATTCCGGTATACATACTGCTTTGCATGCTGACTGTTCTAACGCCGGGCATGACACTTACTATTGTCGGTATACTCGCCATCGTTGCAAATCTCTGCTACTCACAGGAGCTCACTATGATTGCAATAAAAGAAGCCGGAGCTGAAGATAAGGGTCGTATTGCCAAAGAACAGCCCGAAGCGCTTGGTGCCATCGACAACCGCAGGCGTCTTAAAGCTGCCAAAAAGGCAACAAAAGGCATGAAGAAAAAGACAAACACATCACTTGCAGCATATTTTATACTGTTTATATTTGTCATTCAGTTTATTCCGGCTCTATTCTCTATAGTTGCCGGTATCAGAAGCGACTTTGGTAATGCAGACGGAAGCTTTATTCTGTTTGCGGTTCTGACCATCGTATCATTTGTTTTTTCAATCAGAGCATTTAGCAGCTTTGACAGAATGCCCGGTCATAAGGGCATTGCCGGGCTTATATTTGGCATGGTTTCCATGCTTTTCGGTGATGCTGTGCTCTTTATACAGCCGGTGCTTGATGCATGGTACTATGGTGCCTCATTCATCATCATCGCCTCAGTGCTTATCACACTGATAAATGTAATCCGCGCGTTCAACGTGCTCACAACACGCAGGCTGCCTCAGTTTGCCACACATAAGGGAGGTGACGACCGTGCATAGAAATATATTTAAAAGTCATTTATTTCATTGTGTAAAATGCAGATGTTCCGCTTTATTTACATTGTTTTTGCTGGTTACGGTTTTAGTTTTAAGCAGCTCATCAAATGTATATGCTACTGATGATTATGATTACGATACATATTCTGATACTGACTCTTCAGACAGCGGCATAACCAACACTGCGCTCACAGGCACCAATAATTCTACAGGCTATGAATATATACTCGATGATTCAGCAGACTTTATAGATGACGCGGTGGAGGATAATCTCATTTCCAAACTCAAGGACACCACAAAATACTGTAATGTGGCCGTTGTTACAACAACCTCACACCCTTACGCAAGCACAGAAACCTTTGCCGTAAAAACCTTTGAAAACTATTTCGGAAATGGTTCTAACGGTGTCATTTTTGTGATAGACCGAGATTTAAACGAGATTTACCTTGCTTCTGAAGGAAGCACACAGCGAACCATCTCCAACTCAAAATGTGACTCTATCTGTGACAATACATATATATATGCCACATCAAGTCATGATTACGACTATTACACCTGCTGTATGGAGACAATAGACCAGGTGAACACCGTTCTTTCAGGTGGACGTATATCTCAGCCACTCAGATATATTTCAAGCATATTCATAGCTCTTGCAGTCGGTATTATTTTCTGTTTCATGTACGCAATTGCCCTGTCAAGAGGGCGCAAAGCAAAGAACAGGGAGCTTATGAATGCGGCCTTTACAAAGGTTGATGTACATAATGCCCGCACACGCTTTGTCAACCAGACAAGAGTTTACAGTCCTCAGAGCTCAGGCAGCAGTCACAGTGGCGGTGGTCACAGTGGTGGCGGTCACAGCAGTGGCGGTCATAGCGGTGGCGGTCATCACATCTAGTTAAAGTGGTGGTAGTCATCACATTTTATAATTGTTTTTAGTACGAAAACACTATATAATATATGTGTATGTCTTATAAAACTAAAAACGCATCTGTTGTGGAGTGAATATGATAAAACGTAAATACATGAGAACACGACAATTAAAACCCGGCATGGTCATAGACCAGGTCATTAAAGATTCAACCGGCAGAAACCTTGTGGTACAGGGCTCAACCATTGATGATTACATCATTGAAGCTCTGTTAAAACTCGGCATTATGTCTGTTTATATACGTGATGGTAATTTTGACCCAAATGACCCTGATGCCATCCTCTCTCCGCGTGCTGCCGCAAAGGTAAAAGAACTTAGAACCGATGATCGCTCGAAAGTTACCTTAAATGACAGTGTGCGGAAACAGGTTTCAGAAGGTGTACAGTTTATTTTTAACAATACCGACTCTGAGGAATTCACCATGGCAACAAATCAAATTGCGGACTCACTCATGAATGCAATCAACTCCAATGATGCCATGGCTGTGGATATCAATGCCATAAAAACAAGCGATGAATACACCTTCAAACACAGTGTAGATGTGGCAACTATAGCTATGATACTTGCAAAACAGCTACAGCTTCCCACAAATGAAATTCACGATATAGGTGTATCCGGTCTGCTCCATGATATCGGAAAAACAAAGATTCCTCCTGAGATACTGAATAAACCCGGAAAGCTCACAGATGATGAATTTGAAATTATGAAAAAACATTCTCTCTATGGCTACCACATGATAAAAGACAGAAAAGACTTAAATAATGCAATTCTTATGGGAGTATTGCAGCATCACGAGCGTATTGACGGCAGTGGCTACCCTCTTGGCTTCGATACTCCAAAAATTGCCCCATTTGCAAAGATTTTAGCCATCGCAGACGTGTATGATGCCTTGGTTACCAAAAGATCATACAAAGATGCTTACTCACAGCGAGATGCGGTAGAGCTTCTTATGTCCATGACCGGCCAGCTAGACATCACTGTTATGAGAGCTTTCATGAGCAGTATGATTCTCTATCCGGTGGATTCAATTGTTCAGCTAAGTAATGGAGAAAGAGCCCGCGTTGTCAAAAACAACGAGCATTATATACTTCGTCCGACAGTTGTCGGCGTAGATTCCGGAAGAGTATACAATCTGGGCGATGATTTGAAGTGCGCAAATATTATTATACTTTAGACATAATGATTGGAGCCACCATGAGAATAAAAAAGCTGATGCGTCATGCTTATATGCAGGCATCAGCTTTTTGTTCTCAATGGTTTTATAGTTATTAATAGCTTGCAAAAATAAAAAGCCCCCAGCACTGTGTACTGAGAGCTTTTTATTTTAGCAGTCCGTACGGGAATCGAACCCGTGTTTCCGCCGTGAGAGGGCGGCGTCTTAGCCGCTTGACCAACGAACCGTGTATTATAATACCACGGTCTATCTGATAATGCAAGCCTTTTTTGAAAATTTTTTTAAAAAATTTTTATTTGTTATTTATCTGCCTTTTTCTCCTTCTTTACTTTCCTTATACGTTCACCTTTAAAGCGTTCCTTCAGACTCTCTGTAAATGTCTCAAGATACCTGTTCTCCACCTTTGGATTTCTGAATCCCTGTGCCCTGTTAAGCGCAGATTTCTTTAAAGCACCCATTGAATCGATGACGCGGTCCGCACTGGCTCTGAGACGTTTTCTCTTTCTGCGCTCCTCGACAGCATACGCAAGCTCCTGTGATCTCTCCTGCGACCTTTCATCTGCCGCCTTCTTACGCTCTTTAACCTCTTCCACAACCTCATCCATATAGGTGTTGAAATTGTTCTGCAGATTAACGATTGTCCTACTGAAATCTGTAAGCGCTGACACGGTGATTGCAGTGTCTACAGCTAAAAAGCCCATGAGAAGCAGTGAGAAAAACTCATACCATATAGGTGACATCCAGCCTGTGATGAGCTTCGTAAATGGTGCAATAAAATATACCACTATAAGTCCTGCCACCCCAAAGCCTACAGAATATGGAAAACACACCCTGCCGTTTATATTGAGCGGCATTCTGCTGTAATCCCACCAGTATGCATGAAACAGCTTCTCAAGCGCCCATGATGTGCCATATTCTAAGACAATGCTTCCAAAAAATGCCACAAGAAATATCTGCCACCATGTAAATGTAGCATCCGTGTGAGCCGAAATGAAATCTGCTATCGCAGTGATTGCGACACCTCCGGCTCCGTAAATAGGACAGAGCGGACCATAGAGAAAGCCTCTGTTTTCCCATTTTTTTGCCCTGATGGTACAGTAGATGCTCTCATATATCCAGCCCATACAGCTAAATATAATAAAATACACAAAATATCTTGATAACCACATATATAATCCTTTCTCCCCGGATAATTTATGATATACAGCAAATGACATTGATTCCCTTATGTCTGCAAATTAAAAATCACTCTCCGGATACATCTCATCTAAGTATATATCATACCATTTTGTACACTCATTTGTCCATGAGTCAGCAGCTTTTTCATATTGCAGTCGCAGCTTATCGACATTTTCCTTAGTCGTATCCGCATTTAATATGTTTTGATTTAATTTTCCACTGAAAATGTCACAAGATTTGTCTTCTACTGCTAAATTATTTCCGCATGGAATTTTCTCACAGAAATCAGATAAATCACAGCTTCTAAGCATCTCTGCTTTAAGAGCGCTTTCTGCTTCACATAGCTCCTCATAAACCTTTTCTGCTTCTTCAGCCGCTTTCATCATCGGCTCTGCCGCAAGCGTAAGCTTCCACTCCAGGTACGCCTCATCTGTTGAAAGCTGTCTGGTCTCATGCCTCTCCCTCTTAGGGACAGCCGCAAGTGCCTCGACCATCGCAGCATCCTTTGCCTGCATGAGCGCCGGCAGATTGCCGTCCTGTGATGCCTTAAGCCTTGAAATATAATGGTCATAGCCAAACGGATAGTACATCACTTTGTCATTTTCAAAGACCAGTATGGCATCAGCCACCTGCTTTATGAAATACCTGTCATGCGATACAAAGAGCATGGTGCCGGTATATGCCTTAAATGCCGATTCGAGTGTCTCCTTCGCCGGAATATCCATGTGATTGGTCGGCTCATCGAGTATCATTAAGTTCGGACGACCTGTCAGAAGCTCTGCGAGCACAAGTCTGGACTTCTCACCGCCTGAGAGCGAGCTGATACGCTTTGAGGCATTTGCCCCTCCAAACAGATACATGCCAAGCGTTTTACGCAGGTCTTTTTCATTTAACGCCGGAAAAAGCTCGTGAAAATGGTCTCTCACGGTCTTATCGCTGTCGATAAGTGCCGACTGCTGGTCAAAATAGCCCACCAGCAGATTGTTGCCGAGCTGGCTTGTGCCCTTTATTGGTGGAATAAGTCCTGCCACTGTCTTTAGAAATGTTGATTTTCCTATGCCGTTGTCACCTATTACGGCAATCTTCTGACCACGCCTTATACGAAGCGACAGCTCAAGCAGTGCCCTGCCGTCATATCCAATTTTTAATTCTTTCGCCTCGTAAACCCATTTACCGCCCGGAAACTGTGGCTCGATATTGCCTGTAAAAATATAAGCTTCGTCTTCAACCGGCTTTTCTATCAGCTTCATGCGTGCAAGCATGGTCTTGCGCGAGCGTGCAAACGCAGCTTTCTTCGGCTTATGCTTGAATCTATCGATAAGCTCATTATTGTGCGCAATCTCCGCCTGCTGGCGCTCGTAGGCTTTGCGCTGTATCTGCAGATTTTTAAGCTTCTGCTGCCTGTACTGCGTGTAGTTGCCGGCATATCTGTGCAATGCTCCGTTTTCAAGCTCATATACACCAGTCGCAACTGCATCAAGAAACGCCCTATCATGCGACACCATGACAACAGCCTTGGGATAGTTAATCAGATAATCCTCCAGCCACTCGACAGTTTTCATATCAAGATGATTCGTCGGCTCATCAAGAAGCAGCAAATCCGGCTTTTCAAGCAGCAGCTTTATAAGTGAAATCTTAGTCTGTTCACCTCCCGAAAAGCTGCCGAGTGTACGGCTTTTTTCTTCTTTTTCAAATCCAAAGCCTGTAAAAAGCCGGTCGTACTCCATCTCGTAGTCAAACCTCTCTTTTGAAAAAGTATCTTTATCCGGGCAGCTCTCAAGAAGTATTTCCTCGATTGTCTTGTCCTGATTGGAGGAATCAGCCTGACGGAGTATGCCGATTGTGATGTATCGCGAGGTTACGATTCCAAGCGCTGAATTTGTATTTTTATTTTTACGCTTACCACTTTTTACGTTTTTTCTTGCTATATCATTGCCTTGTTCACCAGAATTTATTGTATCCATACCTCTTCGGTCATCGCGGTCAAGCTGTAGCTCTCCAGCAAGAAGCCGAAGCAGCGTGGTCTTTCCAGCGCCGTTTTTGCCGACTACAGCTATTTTTTCTTTTTCCTTTATATAAAAATCAATATGGGACAGAATCGTCTGTCCTCCTGCCGAAACTGTCCCATCTTTAATCTGGTATAACATATATTACCTCTATTTTAAATCGTTAAGACTCTCCAAGAGCTCAAGATCCGACTGTAAAACCCTGATATTGGACGTAACAGGCTCCTGTCCCGGCTTTGTAACCGTGATTTCAATAACAGAGTCTGCCGGAATGCCGCTGCCGAATGCATACTGTAAAAAGGATACAAACTTTGGGTGGTTTGCTGTAAATGTATTTTTTGCTTTCATCATTTTCATTATGCTTGCTGGGTTCATGTATTTTCTCCAATCTTATCTATATGATATCTCTTTTGACGCATATATCTTTACTTTCGTTATATTATACCATGAGTCAATTCTATAATCTATCATTTTAGAATTATTTACGTTATTTAATCACGCTGTGCTTTGTGCCTCTTTTTAGCCTGATACATGTGCTCATCTGCTTCATTTATGTAATCATCAAGTGATCTGCTATTGTCAACGGCAATTACAAAACCGCTGCTTGCCTCTATGCCGAATGGAAGTTTCTTAGCTGATGTCATGTCTTTTAAAATCTTGTGAAAACTTTTCTCCATATTCTTTGCCTTTTGCTCATTGCAATCCGGGATAAGCACTACAAATTCATCTCCTCCATATCTCATGGCAACGGCTTCATGCGGGAAACTTCTCTTTATTGCATCTGCTACACCTCTGATTACGACATTTCCCATATCATGTCCATATTTATCATTGACCATTTTCAAATGATCTGCATCAAAAAACATAATTGCAAGCGGCTTATTCTCATCAATACAGCTATTGTAAAGTGGTATTGCAAGCTTATTATAAGCCATACGATTGTACAGTCCGGTAAAGGAATCCTGTATATATAACATCGAAAGCTTCTGATTAGCTTTTTCTAACTCAATTTTACCGTAAAAATATTCAAGTGATTTTGAAAATGATGCAATTATCTCATATAGGAACTGGTTTTCAAACATATAATCGCAGTTTACCAGCACAAAATATCCTATCTCCCTCTCCCTTATGTGAAGAGGTACAAAAACTCTTATATCTCCTTTTTTCCTGTTCCAAAGCTTAGGAACCATATCCTTCACGTTCATTTGAACATCCGTGTGTATTTTACCGTCCTTGAATGCAATGACAGCTTCCATCTCAGGCGGATATCCTTCTACACGCTGCTCTTCCTCTATCTCATCCATAACCCCACAATTCTGTGCATCGACTATGTCCCTGTTCATCATAAGATACATTTCTTTACACCTTAATGCATCGAAACATTTTACCAGTTGCTCTCCCATTTTCTCATATGACTCACATTCAACCAGTTTACGGTTCATTACCATACTCTCATTGTACAAATCAATCTGTCTTACCTCTGAGAAGATCCGTTCTTTTATATAATCGCTTCTATGCTTATGTTTTATGTTATTACAGCCGCAGCTTTCCTGAAACACCGGTTTGGCTTTGGAATATACTATTTTCTGTACATTTTCTCCATTCCATATCCTGTGCAGCACTCCCATTGCCTGATATGCAACATCTATCTTGCTATAGCTGATTGTAGTGATACGTGGTTCAAAATATGAAGCCTTATCAAAATCATCAAAACCTGTTATACAGAAGTCGTCAGGTACTCTGTATCCGGCTTCAAAAGCTCTCTGGCAAAGTCCGACCGCAATATTTTCATTGGCACATACAAATGCATCAGGTATCATACCGATACTATTAAAATGATCAAACGCATTTATACCTGTATATACTTCATAATTTTGCTGAAAAATCCTTTTTTGCTCCAGTTTTATTCCGTATTCACGCAGCACATCTTCATATGCACGCTGTCTGGATTTATTTTCATAGCTTGCAGCCGGACCACCAACATAATTAATCTTCCTGCATCCATGTCTTACTATAAGGTGTTCTACTATTTCACGCATCGAACCATAATTATCAATAACTGCACTGTATAGTCCCGGAATTGCCTCAAGGAGAGAAACCGCAGGGACATCTGACTCTATCACTTTCCTTACAATGCGGTCATATTGGTCTTTCATAATCGTGTTTGTAATCTCAAGTATTATGCCATCATATTTTTTTAAATCCGGCAATTCTATTATGTTATATTCCCCTATATTGTGTTTATCATCCATATTAAAATTGCCAAAACTTTGGAAAATATCTATTTCAACATCAAGATTTTGTTCCTGTATATAATCCTTGCATCCCAAAATCCATGAATAATTAACATATCTTTTCCATGCATCTGCTATAATTGCTATCCTCTTCATACACCGTTCTGCCTTTCAGCAATCATTTAGTTATTGAAGTGCTCTGCCTGCGCATTTAGCATATCAGCCACCTTCTTATTCTGTGCTACCTGCTTTGAAATAGTATTTATATCGTTTGAAAGTTCCAATGTGTTGGATGCCGCAAGGTTGATACCATCGTAGCCTTCTTTTACCACATTCGTAATATCGCTGATATAGTCCATAATGTGCTCCGTGCTCTGCTTGAGCTCAAACGACATCTTATTGAAATTACCTACAATATCATTTATATGTACTGCATCGTTATTGTACTGTTCTCCTGCTTTGACAAAATTATCATAATCCGGCAGGATATTTGACTGGATATATTCTACAAGTTCTGCTGCATTATTTATAAGCTCCTGAACCGTTTCTATAACTGTATTGTTGATGTTTTGTATATTTACAGCTGCCTGTCTGCTGGACTCGGAAAGCTGTCCTATTTCAGATGCCACCACAGCGAAGCCTTTTCCTGCTTCACCGGCTCTTGCAGCCTCAATTGAAGCATTGAGAGCAAGCAGATTAGTCTGTCCTGCTATACTCAGGATATCATTCGTCAGCTCACTTACCTTTTCCACCTGCTTGCTGTCCTCGATCGTCTGTTGAAGCTTTGCAATGATTTCTGAAGCAACTTTACCGGTATTTTCCTTATTTAAAATAGCTTCTTTTTTAAGCTCCTGGGCATTCTTATCCATTGTATCAGAATACTCTAACAGCCCATTTGAGTTCTCGGCAAGCTCCTGCGCCTTATTCTCTATTTCCTGCATATTGTCTGTAATGCCTGAAATAGTCTCTGTAACCGACTCCATGGAAGCAGATAATTCTTCCATGGCTGATGATATATCATTTGAATTGTCATTAGAAAGACACACCTTATTGTCCACTTCGAGAATAACCCTGTTCATCTCTGCTGCACTATCTGTAATGCTTGCCATGATATCCTGCAATGTATTGATAAAGGCATTTACGTTCCTTCCAACACTTCCTATCTCATCGCCACCTGTAACCTCAAGTCTCATAGAAAGATCACCCTTATTTGCCTTGATATCATCGACCATTTTCTGCATTTTTCTGCTGATATACTGCATAGGTGCCACAATGCTTCTGAAACAGGTGATAAGTGCAAATGCAATAACAAGTATTGATACTACTATAAATACTATAGCCGATGTTATCGCAAAATTGTACTCTTTTTGCTGCTGGCTTAAAGCAGCTTTCATCGCAGTCTTTCTCATATTAATAAGGCAATCTATTTTCTTTGTCAAATAGTCCTCTGCCGGCTTCTGCTGTACGTTTATAGCTTCTATTGATTTATCAGCATCCCCTTTTGAGCTTGCATCTAAGACAGCATTCATTCCATCACGGTATTTACCAAATTTCTTTTCAAATGCACCAAAATATTCCTGTTCTTTGTCTGTGAGCGGCTGCTTTTTGTATTCCCCAAAATAGCCCTGCATCTCTTCCATTTTCTCATTTATTGCTGTTGCAAAGTTGTCCTTTGTGATAGTTGTATCCGCATCACAATGGCCGTACATATTCTTTCCCATAGACTCAATATCTAGTGACATATCCATAAGAAGCTCTATGCTCTTTGAACAGTCATCAGATATCACAACACCCGCATCGAGAAGTCTTCTTGAATTGGTAAGGCTTAATACACATGCTAATAAAACTACGATTGCAAGCAAAACTATCGGAATCATTACTTTTATCTTTATGCTCACGTTATTAAATAATTTCATATTGCCGTACCTCCCTGTACTAGTGTGTAAGCTCCGGATCAAGCGCTTTCATACGAGTGTAGAAATCCTCCATTGCTTCGTCATACGATATATCACCATCGAAATAAGGATGAAACGCCTTCTGTATCTGCTCATTACAGTCTTTATCATAATCACAGATATTACTCATATCAATCTTCTTTGCAGCCTCGGCAAAAAGCGCGATATGATTCTGTCCGCCAAGAAAATCCGAGCTATAATCACTGTCCGCGATTTCTTCCATAGCAGTCTGGTTATTTGTGTAGTCCTGGGTATCCAGTGTGATCTGCTTCATTGTATCTGCTTCACATGTCAGACGATACATCAGGTCGTGAATGAATGGTACATTGTCTGTTCCCTTTGCAGCACATATCCATGTACCACCCCAGTAATATGCCTGTGGTCCCTCACATACCGCGTAGTCTCCATATATTCCGTTTCCAGCCTCTGCCGGTGCATTAGAATCAGCAAGCGAATTTCCCATTAGTGTGAAGTTTATTCCCCACGTAGAATAGAAAAATCCAAATACGTTTCCATCCGGTCCCTGATCCACACTCCACTGCGGACTCCAGAGCGTTGTTCTATTGTTATAGCCTTTTTCAGAATAATCCTTTGTCTGGTCAATCCATTTCTGTATACTTGGATCTATAACTATTTTTCCATCCTGTACCCATTTTCCAGATACATTATTTGAAAATGCCCTGTATGAATCATCATAACCGGAGAGCATATAATATCCCGCATCATGCATCTGCGCTGCCACATTGTCAAAATCACTCCATGTGCCAAGCTTCTTTTGCACTTCATCGGGATCATCTGTTCCTAAAACCTGCTTTGCGATAGATCTGCGATACGCAAAAAGTCCCGGTGTTGCCTGCCATGTCGTACCTTTAAGTTTGCCATCATCTGATACGATATCCTTTGTATACTGATACTGTGCTGACATATCATCATCAGTCAGCCCGATATCCTTTTTTACATCCAGTGACACATCTGATTTTACGTATTTTCCCGCATAGTCTGCCTCAATCATAAACAAATCTACTTTATCATCGTCTATAGCTTCATCCTGATCCGCAAGTGCCTCATCAAGATTTGTCTGATATGCATTGTTGTCACTTGTTATAATGACAAAATTCACATCTACTCCATGCTGCTTTGCTATATCCGCCGCATATTTCTCGTAGATTCCCTTAAATTCATCATTCCAGCAATATATATTTACTACACCGCCTTCATTAATTGCAGCGGTGGAATTTTCTGTATCCGTGTTTGTGGTCATACCACAGCCAGCCAGTAATACCGAGCACAATGTCATCAGACTTGTGAGCTTTATGATTTTCTTTTTCATATGGTGCTCCTTTTTCTTCTTTTTTGTTTATTTGTTATTATAATTTGTTAGTTGGTTTTGTGTCAAGATTTAGCACAAAATAAAATGAGAAGTTAGATGCTAACACTAAGTTGATTTATTTCCTAAATAAAAAATATGCTATACCTCATATTTCAATATACTCAAGAACAGATGACTCACATAACATGTATGCAAGCCATCTGCTCTGATGCTAAAACAAATTAAATTGTTTACTCCTTCACGCCTCCAAGTGTGACACCGGCAATAATATATTTTGATAAGAGGAGATATACAACAATAATAGGCACAATAGCTACTGTTATCATCATATAGATTTTTCCCATATCGAAATTCATATAGTCCGCTCCTCGAAGTGTGGCAATCAAAATCGGTACTGTCATCTTGTTCTTTGACTGGATGATCAGGGCCGGTACGAAGTAGTTGTTCCATGAACCTACAAATGTGAAAATTGCCTGTACTGCAATTGCAGGCTTCATGATCGGCAATACTATACGGTTGAATGTCCTAAACTCATTCGAACCATCAATTCGTGCAGCTTCTACAAGTGATAGAGGAAGTGATGACTGTAGATAGCTGTACATGAAATAGAATACCGCCGGCGATGCTATTGATGGAATGATAAGTGGAGCCCACGAATCATACATTCCCATCTTTGTTATTAAACGCAGGAAGCCCATCGCAGTAACCTGTGTCGGCATAACCAGTATCGCCATTATAAATGTAAATGCAACTTTCTTTAATTTGAAATCGTAAGCATAAAGTCCATATGCTGTAAGCGATGAAAAATATGTACATAAAGCTGCACATGAGCCCGATATAATAAGGCTGTTTACTATTCCCCTAAACATAGGGAAGGTTCCGTCATTAGCTACAGATTTCAGATTATCCAGGAAATGCCCGCCCGGGATAAATGAGAAGCCCTTCTGCAGCTGTGCATGCGACCTTGTCGCATTGATTATAAGTATTACAAAGAAGAACAGGCATAAAAATGATAATACTATCAAAACTATATGCGCTATAACACTGCGGACATTAATTTTATGTTTTGGTTTCATTATTTAGCCGCCTCCTTTTTCTTTCTTCTAGCTTGTTTTGCAGCTTTCTTTGCTGCTGCCTTTGATCCGTCAGGATCGCTGTCATTTGTCATTCTGTATACGATGAAGCACAGAATTGCGCTGACTATAAACAGATATACCGACAATGTTCCGGCCATACCATAGTTCTTACTCTTTAAGTGGTTGTTCAGGAACATGATAAGTGTCATTGACGTTCTGTCCGGATTTCCCTGTCCGTTTGTCAGAATCTGAGGTACATCGAACATCTGGAGTCCACCGATGATTGATGTGATGAGTGTATATGCAAGTATTGGTCGTATACTCGGTAAAGTTATATAGAAGAATCTCTGCAATGCATTACATCCATCCAGATCTGCCGCCTCAAATACTTCTGTACTGATACCCATAACTGCTGCCATGAGCATAATAGTCGTATTACCGAACCACATAAGGAAGTTCATGAAGCCGATGAGCGATCTGGTTCCAAATACACTTCCCATAAAGTCGATAGGCTTGCTGATTACTCCCATAGACTGCAGGATTGAGTTCACAGGACCACTGTTCGAGAACAGTGTAAAGAACAAAAGTGCAAATGCAGATGCCATAATCAGGTTTGGCAGATAAATTACTACCTTAAAAAACTGTAATTTGTGAATTTTTAATCTGGCATCAGTGAACCAGTTTGCTAAAACAAGTGCAACCACAATCTGTGGAATAAATCCGATAATCCAGAGTATAAGAGTATTCTTACCATATGTGACCATATCCGATTTAAGAAGCTCGGCATAGTTAGCCAATCCCACAAAATTCGGTCCTATTTGTTTGATTCCGGATCTATAGTATTCATAAAAACTGAACCTTACCGTATCTACTAACGGAATCAGAGAAAAAATTAAATATGTTATGAAAAACGGAAGAATAAAGACATATCCCCATTTTGCATAGCTTACGCTCTTTCTTTTCTTCTTCATGAGACAAATTCCTTTCTGCCAGAGTCACCTCTGCGAAGCCCAAAGGCTCCGCATGGTGTTTTATTTATTTTATTCTGGCCATGTAACCTTTTTGATATCAGGATAACGTTCTTCAATTGCTGTCTCAAAGTTTGACTTAGCCTTATCATAATCAACATTTCCCTGTAAGTAATCGCTGAATGAGTTCTGGATGAGCTCTACACATCCCTGATCATATGCTGAAAGAGGTGCAATTTTGATATTCTCAGCTACCGGTGCAAAGTAAGCAAATGGGTTCTGTCCGCCAAGGAAGTCTGATGCGAATGAATTATCTTTTGCTGCTTCCTGCATTCCTGATTTTGTATTTGTGAAATCAGAGTAATCCTTAGAGATCTTGAGTAAGTTGTCTTTATTTGCTGTTAAAGCAAGGATGATATCCTTAACATGCTCAGGGTTATCTGTTCCAGTTGCTGCATGGATGTAAGATCCGCCCCAGTTGTACTCCTGTGGTGGTGTTGTAACAGCCCATGAGCCTTCTGCTCCATCCCAGTTTGGTGCAAGTGTGAAATCGATTCCCCATGCTGGGAAAAGGAATGCAAATACCTTTGACTGAGAACCCATTGCTTTGTTCCAGTCATCATTCCACTGGCCTTTAATGTTAGCATCAACATATCCTGCATCAAGCCAATCTTTTGAATCCTTTATCCAGTTTGTAATCTTCTTATCCACTACAACCTCATCTGCTCCAGGCTGTACCCATGAGTCATCAATTGAGTTTCCATATAAACGGAATGTATCAGCGTAAGAAGCGAATGTGTAATATCCCTTTGCCTTAAGCTCCGCTGCTGTAGCCTTTAATGTATCCCAGTCCTTTGTCTTCTCACCGATTGCTTCAGGATCATCTGTTCCGAATACATCCTTTGCAATATCGCGACGGTAAACTAAAAGTCCAGGACAGCACTGCCATGTTGAACCTCTCTGTACTCCGTCTGAATCAGAAGCTGTTTTTCTTGTAAAATCGTACTGATCAGCAAACTCTTTGTCACAATCAATTCCAAGATCCTTAAGAGGCATTGCTACGTCTGCATCTTTATCTGTATATTTGAATACGTAATCTGTCTCTGATAAGAAGATATCAATCTTGTCATCATCTGCTGCATCCGCCTGATTTGAAAGAGCTTCATCAAGCTTCTGCTGGTAAACACCATCCTGGTTAGGATTTACTATCCAATGAATTTCTGTGCCATCCTTGAGGTATGTAATTGTACCATCTTTAGAAGTTTCTTTAACCTCCGGGTAAACAGCCTCAACTCTTGTTCTGAACTCGTCGTTCCATGAATAGATATTGATAACCTTTCCCTCTGCTGCATTAGAAGCGCCTGCTCCGCCTTCTGTTCCGTTTCCTGCTGTTGTTCCACATCCTGCAAGGAGTGTTGCCCCCATAGACAGTAACAGCATTGTGCTAATCACTTTCTGTTTCATTTTTCATTTCCTCCCTTGAAACTGTTTTGATATCATCTTATGAATTAATTTGATATCTCGTTTACAGTTGTAATATACTCCTTAACCGTTTTCGTTTATATTAAATCAATTGTAAAAATATCAGATTCATGTCATAATAATAGAAAGATGACATAAATCTAATATTTTGTTACAAAGGAGAACCTATATGGCACTTTCAAAAGAATGGTATGACGCAGAATATTTTGACAGCGAGAGCGAAACACTGCATCGTTCTCCAAGTATTGAATATAGTTTTTATAACGCAGTCAAAACCGGGGATATGGAATATGTAATAAAAAACTGCAAAGAAGATGCATTTATACACCTTGAAGGAACAGGTGTATTGTCCAGAAATACTTTACAGAATATCAAATATCACTTTGTTGTCACAACCGCCATGATCACAAGATACTGTATTGATGGAGGACTCGAGCCTGAGCAGGCATACCGCCTGAGTGACTTCTATATACTTAAGATGGACAGCTGCTCCACCGTACGCCAGGTTGCTGACCTGCATCACGAGATGGCAAAGGATTTCACAGGTAAGATGGTGCTGCAGAAGAAATCGTCTATCCTCTCAAAGCCTGTTACCCAGTGTGTTGACTATATATACAGCCATATAAAAGAGCGTATCACAATAGCTGATCTGGCTGCATACACAGGTCTTTCCGAGAGCTATCTTTCAAGGGTATTCAAGCAGAATCTCGGTGTTTCGATAAGTGATTATATAAGGGAAAAGAAAATAGAAAAAGCGACTCACCTGCTCAAATACTCAGATAAGCCGATTATAGATATAGCCAACTACCTGTCATTTTCATCACAGAGCCACTTTATCCAGATATTCGAGAGTTTTATGGGACTTACCCCAAAGAAATATCGCGACAGGTACTACAAATCCATGTGGTAGCCTGATGCCAAAAGCCTTGTACTGCGCACAAAAAATTCCCACACAAACATGCGTGGGAATTTTTATTTAGCTGATACCCAATGATACGATATCAAACGCTATTAATTTATAAACTATCACTCTATGTATATCTCAACCGTATGACATTTGTCTGTAGAAAGCATTTCAATAGCATGCTTTGGAATACGCACGCTGTTTCCTGTAACATTTTCCACTTTTACATCATCACAAAGCGCTCTTTTGACCTGCGCATCCCCAGGTTCGAGCTTATCAGGATTGTGAACTGAGATATTAAATCTATGACCTGCAAATTCTAACGAAACTTTTGCATCACCTTTTTCGTTATACTGCTGTGGCATGAGTGCAGGCTCAATAACAAGATCTCCAAGCTCTCCATGGACTCCGTATACAGATGTTATCATAGTAAGCATATACCAGCTTGCGGCACCTGTAAGGTATGAATACAGACCTCTTCCATCATTATCAAAATACTCCGGTACTCCCGGATACATCCTGCTTCTGTCAAAGTCCATCGCAGTATCAAGAAGCGTCTTTAATACCTTGTAACCCTCTTTTATAAAGCCCTGTTTGTAGAGCGCATTGGCATACATTACAGCCATATGTGAGAATACAGCACCATTTTCTTTTTCACCATATGCAAATCCAAACATTCTTCCAAGATCAAACTTTTCTTCCTTAAAATCAGTGTTTAGTCTGTAGCCGCCGGCTTTTTGATCAAACAGATATTTGTCTGCGCTATTACAGATTGCCTTGATCTGTTCTTTTTTTGCGGTTCCACTCATGATGGCAAATACCTGTCCTGTAAGCATCATGCGTACATCTCCACTCTCACATCTTTCCACCGGTCTGCCGTTATTGTCATAATATCCGTTGAACCAGCCTCCATCCGTGCCATCTGATATCCATTCGTTTTCGCGAATGTTTTTCATCATCCACTCAGCCTTATGCTCCAGGTTTTCGCAAATCGCAGCTATTGGGACAAGAGCAGTGCCTCCGCTTGTGCAGTTCTCACATGCCTTTGCATAGCTCATGAGAAGCTCCTGCTTTTTGTCAGGGCAGTTGTAAAGTACTTCGTCATCAGCAAGCAGCAGCTTAAGCTCCTCTAACACCTCAATCCTGTTTATTCCGCTTATTTTTACCACATTTCTTAAACACTTTACTATATCAAGCAGATTTCCGGCATATGCACATGTAAATGCAACACTTTCGCCTTTGTCCCATGCCATATCGAGCGCATCGTTCCAGTCTGCACCGTGCAGCTTCATCTCGTTGTGCTCCCCCACATCATAGAAAGCGCACAGATTTTGGATCAGAATATGCTCTAAAATTGTTCCAAAATATATCTGACCGCCTGCCGTCCTTTGTTTGTTACCATATGTAGTATTCCATGCTTTATCATGGCTTGTGCCTCTCATGGACTGGTAATCCTTAAAGTACGTCGTACGATCAAAAAGTACATCTATATCACCGGTCTGGTCAATATAAAGCTTGGTGGTTACAAATGGCCAGAATGCGTGATCCATCCATACACGTGTGATGTTATTTCTGTCAGCGATAAACTCGCCAGGCTCGTTTCCTATAATAGTCGCATTGGTTCCATCAATTCTCACACCACCATAATTGTTTACAATCATCCTGCGGACATCCGAAGGCTCCATAAGTAAAAGTGCAAGACAGTCCTGCCATAGATCTCTCCAGCCTCTTCCACCTTTTCCATAATCATGATGTGGAAGGAATGAACAGCCGTATATTCTTCGTAAGATAGGTTGAAAACATATCCATTTAAGATAATTGTCCTCCTTGGCATTTCCTGTCTCAAAATCAATATTTACCTTGTCTATCCAGTGTTTCTTGACGGTGTTTAGTTCTTCTTTTACTTCAAGTACACTGCGGTACCGTCCGGTAATGGCATTTACGTCATTTCCTTTTTCCGTAAGACCTGCAAGCATGATATAGCTTACCGTCTCCAGCGGTTTTATAATACGGTTTGCAAATTTTATTGCTCCGACTGCTTCTTTTCCCTGAAATTTTTCTCCGGCCTTTGCACCTGCTTTTTCAGTTCTGACTGCCTCAGGAATAAGGAAAGAGCCTCCCTCTCCTATAAACTGCTCAACGGCAGGATAGAAACTCTCAGGGCTTTCTCCGTTTCCGGATGATCCATATACGAAGTAGCTTATATCATTTTTCCGGTGTCCACGCTCATCAAATGAGAGGACAGGTGTAACCTCAATGCCGTATTGTGTGGTTTCTATTCTGTGCAAAAGTGATGTCACATGTCTGTGATCCCTGATATTGTCAGCACTTCTGCCATAGATTGGGATTGCCCCGATTGGGACTATCTCCATAGCCTCATCTGTCTTGTTAGTGATCTCCACAAGCATGACTTCCATGCTTCCATCAAGTGTGACAAATGATGTCGTGTCGGCCTCTAACCCATATATCTTTGAGGCACGGTGCAGCTTCTGCCACATTAAACCTGCCTCAAGCTCACTTTCATCCTGATTACCTGTAAATCTGTCGGCCTCCTGCTGTGCAGATGATCCGCATACTGACCAGAAGCCCTTCCCCACAATCCGACACCAGAAATTTCTGGTGCCTTTATTGTTGTGGAGATTTTCTATACTAACAGGTTCCAGAAGAAAGGTATTCTGGCTTGTTTTACTGTCTCCGCCGAGAGTTGGTGTAATGCTTGATTTAAGCCCTTTTTCCCCTGCAAGCGGCAGATACAGTCCACTGTAGTTTTCGGGATTTTTGATCCTGAAGGTTCCATATTTGTCTATAAAATCTATATTTTTCATATTTTCAATCAATCCTCTATACAATTACAAATCAAATTTTCACGCACCATATACAATCCTATGGCAGTCATTATCCCACCTACGGAAAATTTACATGGTAAGCTCAATCTCTGTCTGCTCGCTAAGAAGCTCTTTTGGAATATAGTCTCCCTCAACTGCCTGTCCGTTTACAAGAAGGCTCTTGCATCCGCTCTCAACATGATCAGGATTTTTTACAACTATATGAAGATGGCATCCCCTGAAATCCTTCTCTATCTCGAATCCATCCCAAGCTTTTGGAATAGACGGAGCAATATGAAGTCCATAGAAATCAGGACGCATACCAAGTATTCCCTCTACACATCCAACCATGACTGTTGAAGCAGTTCCTGTGAGCCAGTGTACATGTGAACGTCCAAAGTTTGGACTTGCTTTTCCTTCAGTAAACTGTCCATAGCAGTACGGCTCAAGTCTTCTTATCTCTGCTCTGTCATTCTGTGCGGCAGGAGCATTTTCAATAAAATACTTAAAAGCTCTGTCTCCATGTCCTTTAAGTGCCTCAGCAAGAATTATCCAGCCCTGTGACTGTGAGAATATTCCTGCATTCTCTTTAGTTCCCGCATTGTATATCACTGCAAGTGCTCCGTCGAATGCGTGTGCATGATATGGAGGATCCATAAGAATGGCACCATACTCGGTATTGAGTCTTTCATATACCATTTCAAGAGCCTTATCAGCCTGCTCATCACTTGCAAATCCACTTATAACAGCCCAGCTCTGTGGGTTGAGCCACATATTTGCCTCAGGATCATCACGCTTTCCGATAACCTGTCCATCCCCTGTAAATCCACGGATAAATCTGTCCTCGTTCCAGCAAAGCTCCTGAATGATCTTTCCGAGTTTTTCCTGGCTCTCATCAAGATATGCGATATATTCATCATCTTTCTTATAGGCTGCAAACTCTTTTAATATAGTCATTGCATAGTAGAACTGAAATGCTACGAAGGTTGACTCTCCATCTGCACCAAGCCTCAGGCAGTCATTCCAGTCTGCGTAAAGTCCTGCAGGCATTCCATGTTTTCCGAGGTGGTTCATCGAAAAATCAATTGCTCTCTTTAAATGCTCGTAAACCGTTCCCTCATCCTTGTTGGCGAATGGAATGACCTCATCTATAAATGCTACATTTCCTGTCTCTGATACATATTTGTATACAGTAGGGAAAAGCCATAATGCATCATCAGCTCTGTAAGCCGGATGTCCTGTCTCCTGTACATAGGAAGCATCGTCAGGAGTATCCTCATGTCCCGGATTGTGTGTAAACTTGACAAGCGGAAGTCCTCCACCGTTATCAACCTGTGCTGAGAGCATGAATCTGATCTTTTCAACAGCCATCTCAGGTGCAAGGTGTATAACACCCTGAATATCCTGGACTGTATCACGGTATCCGTATCCGTTTCTGAGTCCACAGTATGTAAATGATGCAGCCCTTGACCAGATAAATGTCATGAAACAGTTATATGCGTTCCATGTATTGATCATTGTGTTGAACTCATCACTTGGTGTATTAATCTGGAAATGAGATAACTGTCCATGCCAGTATGCGATAAGCTCCTCAAGTTCTTTGTCGCAGACAGCTTTTGTATCCGTGTAAGAATCAACAATCTTTCCTGCTGTCTCATTATCTATCATTCCAACTAAGAATGCTATTGTCTTTGTCTCGCCCGGTGCCAGCTCCAATACTGTTGTGATTGCTCCACAGCTATTCTCGTTGTAGTTGCCGTGGTTGTTAAGCTTTCCGCTCTCTACTCCGACAGGATTGCCATATCTGTGATATTCTCCGAGAAATTCTCCCCTGTCACCGCACCAGCTGTCAACAGGTGCTCCTGCAAGTCCGATAAATCTGTTTACCACATCCTTGTTGTCAATTTCCTTGCCATCCTCGATGCGGTCAAGATTGGCATGGATCATCTGACGCACTCTGTTCTCCACAAATACTGTCTTTGTAATATACTGTGAATACTGCAGATTCACCTGATCCTGCTCATAGTTGCTGTTATTTGTAAACTCAGCGTAGCCTGTAATATTAAGGCTTCTTGCCTTATCAGAATTATTCGTCACGCTCAAATTCCACACTTCGTATGTCTTGTTCAGCGGAACGTAATATCTTACTTCTGAATGAATACCGCTGTAATCAGCCATCATCTTTGTGTATGCTGTTCCATGATGACACTCACTCTTGTATTCATTCAAATCCTTTCCTACAGGCTGCCACGAAGCTGACCAGTAATCCTTGCTGCCGTTGTCTCTGATATAAATATATCTGCCAGGCTCATCGAACTGATTAAACACATATCTCAAAAGCCTTCCGTTTGCACCTGACTTTGCAAAGCTGTATCCACCTGCATTATTGGAAACAATTGCTCCATACTCCGGTGATCCAAGATAGTTTACCCATGGTGCCGGTGTGTCAGGTCTTGTAATAA
Source organism: uncultured Lachnospiraceae bacterium (assembly GCA_900317585.1). Taxonomy (GTDB): domain Bacteria; phylum Bacillota; class Clostridia; order Lachnospirales; family Lachnospiraceae; genus Roseburia. The sequence continues at coordinate 27,709 of ONHG01000023.1, forward strand.
CATATTCTTTTTTTGATTCATCAAAATATCCGTATTTCATATTCCTTACTCCATTCTCTACTTATTATATGATCTGCGGTTACAACTGCCTCCAACGTATATTTAGCAGTAAGCCATTTTCGTAATATAATATACATTTTTGCAGTAGTGTATTATACAAAATTATTTCTTAAAATATCAGATTCATGACATAACTAAACTTATCTCACAATATATAAAAAACCGGACGCATACGCGCCCGGTCCTTGAAAGGAATATGTATTTTACTAAAACTGTCCGAGATACGGTATACGGAGCAGTTAAAGTACGTGGTTAGTTATTAGTATTCTTTCTTTTTTTCAGGAATGAAACCGCTAAAATAAGTGCTCCAGCCATAGCACCAAATACATAAGCCAGAATCGGTGAATTGTCACCTGTTTTTGCTGCTTTTGCAGTTTTTGATTCCTTTACTGCCTGTGTTGTTTTAGCCTTATCTGAATCAGAGGTCTTAATTACCGGCGCAGGTACCTTCGGCTGCTCATTTTTTATATCCGTATTGATATCCTGTTTCGGATCGTCTTTTGGATTGTCCTTGATGTCATCTTTCGGGTCGTCCTTTGGATTGTCCTTGATGTCATCTTTCGGATCATCCTTTACTTCCTCAAGTGATATGTCATCAATGCGTACCTCATGCTGTGTTGTTATCTGGTTATCCCCGATTTTACCAAGGCATGCACTGAAAAAGGCTGCTGTGTCTGTATCCTCATTCATTGTAAATGTATCCTCAAAGGTCTGGTACTCATTTGTGAGATCTACTATATTGTCACTTGAATACACTGACCATCCGCGGTTTTCCTGTCCCTGCATCACAACTCTGATCTGCCTGTCAAGACTTGATTTTGCTTTAAATTTAAGCTTGTAGGTCTTACCCTTTTCAAGTTTTATATTTTCCTGCTTAATCTGTACTTTCCAATCCGCATCGCCTGTATCTTTTATTGTTACAGCCAGTGCATTGTCATCCTTAAGGCTGTCAACTACATATGATGCTTTTGCTGATGAATCTACATATATTGTATAGCCTGTTGTTCCATCATTGAAGGATCCGTTTTTGACGAGCGCATTCTCGACAAGGCTTACATTGTCAAGCCAGGTTGTTTTCTGCATTCCAAGTGTTATCGAAATATCATGGTTTACATACTTTGCATCCGAAGGAAGTTCAACCGCGAAATCTTTTGTCTCTCCTGCTTTGATATCAAATGTGTATACATATCCTCCTATGTTTGCCGTAATAGTATTATCAGCATCTGATGAAGCGGTAAAGCTGAATTTGTATGGTGTTCCTGTCGCAAATGCCAGTTCTTCCTGAGACATAACTACAGCAGATTTCTCATTTCCGCTCATTGTAACCTTAAGTCTTCTTCCATCAGAGAATGGAGTGACTGTAACATCTGCATTTTCAGCATTTGATATATTCCAGTATCCTAAATGTTTATCTCCCTCCTGGAAGCTTCCATTGTATACATAGTTTCCATTAGCCAGAACCGTTTTCTCCTCTTTCTCATTTGGATCTGCTTCCTTGATCTTCTTTACTGATACATTGCTGATATAGATATCTGCTGTAGAGTCTTTTGCTCCCATATTGTACTCAAGGCGTCCGTTTGCATCACTTGCATCACCCATCTTGAATGTATAGGTGTAAGTCTGATTTTTGGTTGTAAGCTTTACATCCTGATGTGGCATATAGCTCTTGTAACCATAATCCGGTGCCTTTACATCAACTCCCATCTCTCTGTCAGCAGATGCATATGCATCAAACTGTACCTGATATGTAGCACCTTTCTCAAACGGAAGATCTGCCTGTACAAGCTGTACACTATAGTCTACCGTACCTGCCTTTGTAGTCTTTACAGTCATAGTTTTGTTGTCTATAGAAGCTTTTGCATCTCCTTCAAGCGCTGTAATGAATTTCCAGTTTGTTTCATCGGAAAGATCCTCTTTCGCAGAAAAATCTCCATTATTGATATAGTTGCCGTCTGCGTCAGGATTGCGAAGTGTAACTTCCTTTACCGGGCGTTTTACATCTTCATTGTAGCTATCCTTCTGGTATACACGGACATAATCGATCACATATGGGTTATTCTCAAAGCTTGTCTCATCGTTTGGATTTCCAACCCAGCTTCCACCAACAGCAAGATTTAAGATAATGTAAAATGGCTGGTCAAATGGTGCCGGATATGTAAGCGTTCCCTGTCCTACTGTTGTTGAGTGCCAGTCGCTCTCCTCGTGGTATTTAACTCCATCCACATACCATGTGATTTTTCCCGGCTCCCAGTCACAGGTAAATGTGTGGAAATCATCAGAGAAATCGGCTCCATCCGTTATAGTATATGTACCCTGTGACTCTGAATGAGGATTTCCGTAATGGATGGTTCCGTAAGCCTTGTTTGTCTCCTGTCCCATTACTTCCATGCAGTCAATCTCGCCGCATCTTGGCCACTGACCATATACATTCTCATCATTTGCCATAAGCCAGAATGCAGGAAGGTATCCCTGTCCCTTTGGAACCTTTGCACGACATTCAAATCGTCCATATGTGAAGGTCTTCTTATTCTGTGTTGAAATTCTTCCTGATGTATAGGAAGCTGCTTCTTTTGTTGAGCTGGTATCACCATCAGTCGCATTCATATCAACAAATTTTATAGCAGAAATTGTCACGTCTGATGCCGGTGTGTCGGTATCATTGTATTTTCCAAGGGAAATATAGAAGTCTGCAGGTGTGTCCTTTGTCATTGTAAATTCAAAACTGATTTCCTGCTCCTTATCCTCTTCAAGCTCCGGTTCACATCCTCCGTACCATTCATATGAAGCACTCATCACACCTGTTTTGAATTTACGGGTTGCTGTGGACTTAGCCTTAAAACTCACTTTATATTTATGTCCGTTTTGCAGTGAAATATTTTGCTGCTTTAACTGGACATTCCAGTCCACTGTTCCCGCGTTTTTAATACTATAGGTGATCGAACCATCAGCTGTCTTTGCTGAAGCATCCGCTGATCCATCTGCTCCACCCCAGTTTGCTATTGTCTGAGTCCAGCCTTCCATTTCCTCCGAAAATTCTGAGTTTTTCAAAAGATTTCCAGCATCCTTATTTTCTGTTTCAGTAACTTTTTTGACCGGATTTATCACTAATTTTCCATCTTTTACCTGAATGTTTTCATCCGAGTCTACATACTCCTGCAGCTCATTATTTACCCATCCTTTTTCATGTGTCTCCACATTCCAGTCAGCACGGTTTAATGAATCACCATCAAACTCATCGCTCCACACTTTTTTGTAGCCATCATAGCTTAGTTTGCCTGTCTGCTGCGCCGCATCCAACGCTCCCTCTGCAAACGTCTGTGACGGCAAGGCTGTCATTGCCATAGCTGCCACAAGCATGGCTGATAATACTCTTTTTTTCATAAAGTACCCCTTTCATTTATGGTTATTTTCTATCTCGCATCATGTTACTGCCCACACCTTTCAGTGTAACCCGTAACCATAGCATTACTATAACGATTAAGTACCCTTAAAATATACAAAAAAAAACACAAAAACATCAAATTCATGACATTTTAATTTTCCTGTAATTTCCGCAATTCTCTCGGTGTCATGCCAAACTGCGCCTTAAACATCCGGCTGAACACCTTATAATTCGTAAATCCATTGTGCTCCAGTATGTCCGTGATGGAATCCTCAGTTGCCAGAAGCTCCTCATGTATGTGATTGATTCTTACCTGATTGACATACTCGAGAAATGTAACTCCCATGCATTTTTTGAACATACGGCAGAAATAATCCTGATTGAGTGAGGCTATGTCTGCCGCCTCCTTTAATGCTATTGGCTCCTGATAGTTTTCCGCCACATATCTAAGGACATCCTTAAGGCGCGCTATCTGTCTGGATTCTTTTCCCGCATCCATCTCTTTATATGAATAATTTGTAAACAAAATATATAAGAATTCGTTCACTTTTGCCATAAGCCGAAGCTCATAGCCCTTGCCCTTTTTCCGGTATATATGCGCTATCGACTTAAGAAGAGACTTCATCTGCTCATATTTTCTGCTGCCATGCTCGGTCTCATAGCACTCCCGGAACCTTATATGTCCGTAATCGTATATGTAGCTGTCCAGATATACATACGGTATCTGCACCAGAAGCACCTTGACTCTTTCATAGCTTTGCGTGCCATGTATCTTATTTGAGTTTATGACAAAAAATTCATTTTCTTGCAATGTATATTCATTTTCACCGCAGTCAACCTGCAGTGAGCCGGAAACTACATAGATTATCTCTATATGGTCATGCCAGTGCCTCGGTGAAAACTGCCTGTAGTCCTCGTATCTGTCGCAGTAGATTGGAAGATGTGGTATTGATCTGACGTTTTCGTGTGTGTATTGCTGCATAATTTTCTCCCTGACTTACTAAATCAAACTTCGTATTTAATGCTATATTAACCTGAGCATATCCAATTGTTCCGAAAAAACAATATTCATAGTTTGAAATTCTACCTTCAAAATATACTCCTCTCACGCGAAAAGTCAATATCGACCTAAAATAATGTCAGTATCACAATTGTATATATCGCTTTTATAATTTACAATCATCTTATACGAAAAGAACAAGCGCCCGACATATTAATGTATGGGAAGCTCTTTAAATAATAAAAATATAAGAAAGGTAATCTGCTATGAACAAATGGTCACGATTCAAATTCACTCCTAATCTTCCACTTGGGGCAAATGGTGAAAGAGTTACAGGAAGCAAGGCTCACATAGAGCTTTCAAAGGAAGCTGCCAAGGAAGGCATGGTACTTCTCAAAAACGAAAACAACGTACTCCCTCTTGCAGCGGGTTCTAAGGTAGCCCTGTTTGGAAAGGGTACTTTCGACTATGTAAAGGGCGGTGGCGGAAGCGGTGATGTAACCGTTGCATATATCCGCAATCTCTACGAAGGACTCAAGCTTCAAAAAGAGAAAATAAGCATATTTGAGGAGCTGTGCGATTACTACCGCAACGACATTAAAAAGCAGTATGCAGCCGGTGCTGTACCCGGCATGACTATAGAGCCGGATGTACCGGCTGAGCTTTTAAGCAAGGCACAGGCATATACCGACACTGCTATCATCTCAATCTGCCGCTACTCCGGAGAAGGCTGGGACAGAAAGAGTGTTATTGACCCAAACAACAAGGCTCTCTGGGACTACGAACGCGAGATGACCGAGAAGTCGGCAGAGCTTTTTAAGGATGGTGATTTCTGTCTCTCCGTAAAAGAAAAGGAGATGATTGACACTGTAAAAGCCAGTTTCAAAAATGTAATCGTGATTTTAAATGTCGGTGGAATGGTTGATACATCTTGGTTTGCTTATGATAATCAGATTCAATCAGCACTGCTTGCCTTACAGGGTGGCATGGAAGGCGGTCTCGCTGCCGCTGAGCTTCTCGTAGGAGATGGCAATCCTTCCGGAAAAACTGTCGATACATTTGCCAAATCACTCGACGACTATCCGTCTACTTACAATTTCCACGAGTCAAGAGACTATGTGGACTATACCGATGATATATATGTCGGATACCGCTATTTCGAGACAATTCCGGGAGTTGCCGAGAAGGTTGTATACCCATTTGGCTATGGACTCTCATACACCACATTTGATGTGGAGACCGTTTCTGCCGGCATTGTGAATTCCAACTGTACGTCTGAGGCCAATAAGCTTTATGCAAAAGTCCGTGTGACAAATACAGGTAAATTCTCCGGAAAAGAGGTTGTTCAGGTATACATCGCTAAACCACAAGGAAAGCTTGGCAAGCCTGCAAAGGAGCTCGTAGCCTTTGAAAAGACAAGAGAACTGCAGCCGGGTGAATCACAGCTTATGATCCTCACATGGGAAATAAACGATATGGCATCATATGATGACCTTGGAAAGGTCAAAAAATCTGCATATGTACTTGAAGCCGGTTCATATGATATATACGTTGGAACGAGCGTCCGTGACGTGACAAAAGCTGATTACTCATATATATTAAATCAAGATGTAATTACCGAGCAACTTTCAGCAAAGCTGGTTCCTACAAGTCTGCCAAAGAGAATGCTCGCTGACGGAAGCTACGAAGCTCTGCCTCAAAGTGAGCCTGTGGACACCGACTACTCAGCTATTGGCAACATTGACCCTTCCCTGACAGAGGCTGTTGCTCCATGTCAGAGAGCCATCCCATACTTCCGCTTTGCCGATGGCATGGCTAAAAACGGCAGTCACGACATCATGGATGTTGTGGAAGGACGTATCACGCTTGATGAATTTGTATCAGAGCTTTCCATCGATGAACTCATTCATCTGCTCGGCGGACAGCCAAATACAGGTGTTGCAAATACCTTCGGTATCGGAAATATGCCTGAATACGGTATTCCTTCTGTCATGACAGCAGATGGTCCTGCAGGAGTGCGCATAGCACCTGAGGTCGGTATATACACCACTGCGTTTCCATGCTCCACACTGCTTGCATGCACATGGAACCCGGATGTTTTAGAGGCTGTAGGACGCGCCGGCGGTGAAGAATTAAAGGAAAACAACCTTGCACTGTGGCTCACCCCTGCCATCTGTATTCACAGAAGTCCTCTCTGCGGACGTAACTTCGAGTACTACTCAGAGGATCCATTCGTCACCGGAAAGCTCGCAGGTGCCATGGTACGCGGAATCCAGTCAAACAATGTCGGTGCCACACTCAAGCACTTTGCCTTGAACAACAAGGAAACCAACCGCAAAAACAGCGATTCACGCGTTTCAGAAAGAGCTGCCAGAGAAATCTATCTGAAGGCATTTGAGATGATTGTAAAGAATGATAATCCATGGGCTATTATGTCCTCTTACAATATGATAAACGGCTACAGAGCCTCTGAAAGCGAGGACCTTTTGACAGGAATACTGCGTGATGAGTGGGGCTATGAAGGAATGGTCACAACCGACTGGTGGACCTGTGGCGAGCATTACAAGGAGACAAAAGCCGGAAATGATCTTAAGATGGGAAATGGATATCCTGATCGTGTAAAGAAGGCTTATGATAAGGGTGCCATCTCTCGTAGTGAGATGGAGACCTCTGTAAAGCGTATATTAGGATTCATATTAAAGCTTGATTAAATTTTACTCTGCTTTTTGTAAACCTCCCCGGTTCATAATACCCGATACTTATTATACAAAAAACAAAAAACGGACATGCAAAACTGTCATGTCCGTTTTTGTATTATATACAATTTAAACTATTACTTTCCATAAATATTGTACTCAGGCACATCCACGCCATCTGTTCCGGCATAGTATGACATCTCCACCTCGTTGAGTCCTTTTTTCTTGTCAAGAATCACATTGTACTGGGATGAATATATAACATCTCCATTTTTATTAAATCTGTATTCAATATTCACTCCCTCTTTGCCTTTTAATGCCTTTCTTGGAATCTTTGCAAGGAAGATACGCTCACTGTCGGAAATCTTCTTCACCTCGACTGCATCCACCCATTTGAAAAATACTGGTGCCGCCACTCTTGTATCATCCATGCTATAACTGTCGTAATCATAGTTGGCTGTGTCATCATCTTCTGTATCCTTTAACACATGATAGCCCATCTGTATGCTGTCCACGCCATCAAGACCGGTATCATTGTTGTTATAGCTGCCCGAATCGTAAGGCGAATATACATATAAAAGGATAAGCTGTGAGCTCTTTACCTCATCTATGCTATCTCTGAATAAATGTGCAGCCTTTATATGAGACACATTGAGCTGTCTTAAGCTGTCATTTGTCTCACCTGCCAGCTGTCTTGCATACATGGTGACCATACCCTTATTTTCCATAAAGTCTGCATCTGCCGCAAGCGCCGGGGATGCATCCGTGGAAAGTGACATCAGATATTTGTAGTCTGTATCCTCCATACATACTGTATTGTACCTTGCAACCAGATAATCAGGCCTTGCAAATGCAAGCACAAGATAACATACCCCGATTACTATTATTCCGTACCGAAATAGCGAAAAAGCAGGCTTACATATAGATAAAATCACTCCCAGCATAAACAGTGCTATCACTCCAAGTGCCCAGAACACACAAAGCCTGGTGGCTGTCAACCCGTACTCTGACACATATAGTCCCATACGATATGCGCTTGATGCAATCATGATATATGTGCATAAAGTTATTAAAATTAAAAATGCATTTAATATTTTATTTTTCCTGAACAATCCACTTCCGAGCAATACGATAACCACATTCAGTATACACACGAAAAGCAGCTGGAAAAAGCCTTCTCTCGCGTACCTGGCGTAGGTATAGCCACTTGGAAGCTGCATAAGCCCTCCGAACAGATACACAATCTGTATAAAACAGAAAAATACATATACCACTGATATAGTTGCAGCTACAGTGATACCGATTGCAGCCGGAAATGCCGGAGTCTCAACCGGTGCATCCGATATACGCTTCTTGCTCAGATACTTTATACCACAGTACGATGAGAAAAGCGCAAATACAAAAAGAAATACAACCTTGCTCACTGTAAAGAAATTGATATCAGCAAATATTTTCTTTATTACTGAGGCAAAAACCGCATCCGCAGAGCACAGCAGCACAACTATCAGCACAACCAGAGGAAATGCAATTGCTATTCCGATAAACACATAAAGCATTCTGTGTTTTTTCACATGTACCTCTCCGGCAGTTGCATTTGCACTGTCACCGACCACACTTTCACTGCCCATATTGTCACTATCCATGCGCTCATTTCTCATATAGTCGGCAATATCCATAAACGGCTCAGCTATACACCCAATCGCTCCAAACACTGCCTGAAATGCCGCAGCGATATACTTTATGAGCCCCCACTGTCTGTCATTGCAGAAATTGTGAAGCAGCATAAAAACAAGAAACACAAGTATCCAGCAAAAATTAAATCCTTGTATAATTTTATTACCGGTCAAGCCTGATGATAGGCCTGTGAGTATCATCATCACACTGTACCATACAGTGAGCGGCTTTGCCTCTATATGAAGTATCTTCATACAATACAGGCTGTATACTCCTGTGACGATTGCAAACAACGTAACAAGTATTCCACCTGTATTCTCGTACAGGAAAATGGTGTACAGCAGCGCATATATTATCGTAGGTATACATAGCCTGCCAAAAAAATCCGCGTTTTTCCTGCTTTGCTCACGCCGTCTTTGCTCCGCTTCCTGCTGCATCTTCTGCAGTTCAATACCCGACATCCCCATATGTGGCTGTGAAGTCTGTGGCGTGTTCTGTGAAAACTGTTGGGGATTCATGCCCCCGATATTATTATTGTCCATAGCTTCCTCCTTACTCTCGGTAATACATCGAATTGCATGCATGTATCGATGATACCTTTTGACCCTTTAATCATGTATTTATTTTCTCATATTTTTTACTTACCGGCAAGCTAATTGTACTACACCGCTTTTAGTTTTGCAATAACTTTTTATCGTATCTCGATAAATTAGTTGTAATCGTTATAAATGTAAGCTACAATTAAGGGCTACAATTAAGGACTACAATTGATGTGCTAAAATGAGATGTTTCGACGATATTTAAAAACTGATAAAAAACAAAAAATCGCAGATACCATATTATGATATCTGCGACTATACTTATCTTATTTTCTCCTAAAGACACTCCAATGGATAATGACTTAATGCAGTCATAGAGTTTTATTTTAACTACTGCTGCACATTAAACGCTTTAATTCCCGGATAAACTGCACTCTTTCCCAGTTCCTCTTCAATTCTTAAAAGCTGGTTATACTTTGCAACACGCTCTGAACGCGAAGGTGCACCTGTCTTTATCTGGCATGTGTTGAGTGCCACCGCAAGGTCTGCAATTGTTGTGTCGGCAGTCTCACCTGAGCGGTGTGAGCTTATTGCTGTATAGCCTGCCTTGTGTGCCATCTTGATAGCCTCAAGAGTCTCTGATACTGAACCGATCTGGTTTAATTTAATCAGGATTGCATTTCCTGCTCCAAGGCTTATTCCCTTTGCAAGTCTCTCAGTGTTTGTTACGAACAGATCATCTCCCACAAGCTGTACCCTATCGCCCAGACGCGCAGTAAGCTTCTGCCAGCCTTCCCAGTCCTCCTCATCAAGACCATCCTCGATTGATATAATAGGATATTTGTCACAAAGCTTTGCCCAGTGCTCTATAAGCTCCTCTGAGGTGTACTCTGTGCCGGCCTTTGGCAGCTTGTAAAAGCCCTTACCCTTTTCACTCTTCCACTCTGATGATGCAGCATCCATGGCAATCTTGAAATCCTTGCCCGGCTCATAGCCTGCCTTCTTTACAGCTTCAAGAATTGTCTCGATAGCCTCCTCGTCAGATTTGAGTGCCGGTGCAAATCCACCCTCGTCACCGACTGACGTGGCAAGACCGCGCTCCTTTAATATGGCTGCAAGTGCATGAAATACCTCCGCACACCATCTGAGACACTCCTTGAAGGAAGGCGCACCTACCGGCATAATCATAAACTCCTGCACGTCAAGTCCTGATGAGAGTGCATGACAGCCACCGTTTACAATGTTCATCATAGGTACAGGAAGTCTGTTTCCCGAGATACCACCTAAAAATCTATAGAGAGGAATATCAAGTGATACAGCTGCCGCCCTCGCACACGCAATTGATACAGCAAGAATGGCATTAGCTCCAAGCTTAGACTTGTCCTTTGTGCCATCTGCCTCTATCATAGCCGCATCTATTGCATAGATATCACTTGCGTCCATACCTGTCAATGTGTCATTGATTACAGTATTTATATTTTCTACTGCCCCGGTAACACCCTTGCCCAGATATCTGCTCTTGTCTCCGTCACGAAGCTCAAGTGCCTCGAACTCTCCTGTTGAAGCTCCTGATGGTGCTGTGCCTCTTGCAACAGTTCCGTCAACCAGATAAACCTCTGCCTCAACTGTAGGATTTCCTCTGGAATCAAGTATTTCTCTGCCCACTACCTTTTCGATTTCTAAATAATTCATTATGAACCTCCTTATGTTTTTTCTGATTCAATTTTATCCTACAATACAGTTTCTCTATGTCATGATTGTAGGATTGAATGCAAGCATGCATCGATGATACCTTTTGACCCTTTAATCATAAAAATACATATGTGAAAGCCTGCCGCATATGCATATATTTATAAATAAAGAAAAATGCTACACAGTTAGTTTAATCTAACTAATGTAGCATTTCAATAGTTCATAATGATAATATTTCCCAATTATAGAAATATTATGTTCTAACATATCATTTTAAATCTATACATCCTCAAGCATTGCTTATATATAGCACATCTTTAGTTACTGTTCACACTGTTAGGTGTGAACAGTAACCATCTTTAACAGCAACTATCTCTCTGCCTCAATCTCACGCGCAACATACACGCCGCTTGCCGACGCATGTGAAAGTGAATGTGTCACACCGCTTCCGTCTCCGATGATGTAAAGCCCCTTATATTTGCTCTCAAGCTTATCGTTAAGCTCTACCTCCATGTTGTAGAACTTGACCTCTACGCCGTAAAGCAAGGTATCGTCATTTGCAGTTCCCGGTGCTATCTTGTCGAGCGCATAAATCATCTCAATGATTCCGTCCAGGATTCTCTTTGGAAGCACAAGGCTTAAGTCTCCCGGTGTAGCTGAAAGTGTAGGAGTAACGAGTCCTTCCTCAATACGCTTCTCATTGCTTCGACGCCCTCTCACAAGATCACCAAAGCGCTGTACAATTACACCTCCACCAAGCATATTTGAAAGGCGCGCGATGCTCTCACCATATCCGTTGCTATCCTTGAATGGCTCTGAAAAATGCTTTGCAACAAGAAGAGCAAAGTTCGTGTTTTCAGTCTGCTTGTCGGCTCCCTCGTAGCTGTGTCCGTTTACTGTTACGATGCCGTTTGTATTTTCATTTACCACGATGCCATGCGGATTCATGCAGAAGGTACGCACATTATCCTCAAAAAGCTGTGTCCTGTATACAATCTTGCTCTCATACAGCTCATCTGTCAGATGTGAGAAAATCAGGGCCGGAAGCTCAACACGCACACCGATATCCACACGGTTTGACTTGGTTGGGATATTAAGGTCATTGCAGACCTTCTCCATCCACTTGCTTCCGCTTCTTCCAACTGAGATGATACAGTATCTGCTCTCATATGTGCTATCCGCTGTTTTTACTGCATATCCGGATACATTGTCTGTGTGAGCCTCTTGTGAACTGCAAGCATCGGCACCTGCTGTATTCTCATCATACAGCACCTCTACCGACTCAACAGGTGTATCGAAATAAAAATCCACCTTATCCTTCAGATGTGCATACATATTTTCCAGAACAACATAGTTTATGTCAGTTCCGAGATGTCTGACCGATGCATCCAAAAGCTTGAGCTTGTTCTGCATGCAGACCTTTTTGAGCTTTGTGCCGGCTGTAGAATAAAGTTTTGTGCCCTCACCGCCGTACTTCATATTAATCTCGTCAACATATTCCATCAGATCAATGGCCGGCTGCTTGCCGATATGCTCGTACAAGGTACCGCCAAAATCATTCGTAATATTATATTTTCCGTCTGAAAAAGCACCTGCTCCGCCAAAACCGCTCATAATAGAACAGCTCTTGCAGGAAATACAGCTCTTTATTTTCTTTCCGTCGATAGGACATTTTCTCTTAGCAAGCTCATGTCCTGCCTCAAAAACCGCTATTTTGCAGTCAGGATTCTTCTCGATAAGCTCATATGCTCCGAAGATACCTCCCGGTCCCGCTCCAATGATTATCACATCATAATTATTCATCTGTCAATTGCCTCCCATAATACGTTGCTGTTTGTACGCCCAAGGTGGCGCACGCCAATCACTTATGATACTATATTTTCTCCTTTATCGCAAGAGTAATCTCTATATTCCAGCAAATCTCCCGGCTGACAGTCAAGTGCTTCACATAGCTTTGCAAGCGTGGATACCTTGATTGCCTTTGCCTTGCCGTTTTTTAAAATTGATATATTTGCAATGGTGATTCCCACACGCTGCGACAGCTCCGTGACGCTCATCTTTCTCTTTGCAAGCATTACGTCTATGTTAAAAATAATCTCGCCTTCCATGTATCTCTCCCGCTCAAATAAAACTGTAGCGCACACGCTATATTGTCAAATCACTCTGCTCCTGCAGATCTGCGGCCTTTACCACAAGATGTGACAAAACCGCCGCCACGACCGATGCCACAACACAGGCAAACACTATGAACACAAGAGCCAGTATCACCCCCGGATGATTCACATATATCCTCCACATGCAGACATTCACAACAAAAAAATACAATGCATCAAACAGAATTATTTTCGATGCCAGCTTTATATGTCTTGCATTCTCTAAGGAAAACGACCTGTCTTTTCCGATATTTACAGCAACCCTCCAGCCCAGATACAATATAACATAGCACGGAATTGCACTGATGATAAACAGTACCAGCCATGGTATATACATATCAGAAATCTGCGGATTATGCGCAATAAGCACATGCCCTATCCATGGTATGGCAACCGCACAGACCACTAATCCGCAAAGTGCTACCGCTATTATTACTATCTTTAACCATTTTTCAAGTTCTTTTTGTCTCATTTATTCACCTCGCTTCTGTAAGTCTTTAGAAACTCCTTCAGAATATCATTGTCCATACAATAGTCTATATCCTCCTTCATTTGAAAACACTAAAGCAGGAAATATCTGTATGGTAAAAGCCCTCTTATCCTGCTTTAAATAAAATAATGAAACATTTAAAAGCAAGAATTTCAGGGAATATGAAAAATAATTAAGGTATTGAAGACCCTGCACGCCCTTATCGCCGGACGACATCTCACATATTTACAGAGCATATAGTCATATCTGTAATAAATGTTCCAACGACCGCACAGGTTGCTATAGAAAAACTGCTTTGATTATATTCTAACATATGTGGATAAAAAAACAACAACAAAAAAACGCAACAGAAAAGTCTGTTACGTATATGCTTACAAAAACCAAGATTTTTTCAATTTCCTACTCCGTCACCACTGCAATAAAATAATCCTCAAGCTTACGAAACACTACCCTTTTTTCATAAGCCTCCATCGTCTTATCATCCAGCTCCCCCGAAAAGCCTGTACCGACAAGCTTCATTATCGCCTCATACTGCGTCCAGTATTTTGTAAGCTCAATCTGAAATGCATCAGATTCATTCTCAAATCCTTCGAGTCTGTCAAGCTGCTCCTTTCGCATTATACGCTTTGCCACCTTGAAGCTCATGCGTTTTGTCTGCTCTATGTCCACGCCAACAGGTCTGTCTGATATTGCAAGCACCACATATGGGCCGCTGTGTGCCAGATTAAAAAAAGCTGCGCTCTCATTCTTATATCCTGCTGCTATTTCCGGCTTACCATGCTCATTTCTGACAAGCTGTTCATCCGATGATATCCCCAGATATTTGTAGAGCATGTATCCCGCCAAAAGCTCCTGATTTGCTGTGCCACACAGCCTGTTGCTGCCTGTTTTTACACCTTTTTTTGAAATAGTTGTGTATTTATCCACATAATAGGCAGACACATGTGGAATTATCTCCTTCTGCCGGCCTGCGATGGAATCCGTTTTTTCTATAAAAATCTGACAGTTATTATTTATTTTCCATACCATCCCAAGTCACCTTTCTATAACTCCAACCTTCCCCTGCCTTCATCAAAATACAACTAATATTATAAATTATCCCTACGATATCTGCAGCTCATACAGCTTCCTGTATATGCCATCCTGTTCCAGAAGCTCCCTGTGCGTACCGCGCTCACATATACGACCCTTGTGCATGACCATGATGCAGTCAGCATGCTGGATAGTGGACAGACGGTGCGCAACCATGATTGTTGTCCTGCCGTCCATGAGCTTTTCAAGCGCCTCCTGTATGAGAATTTCTGTCTCTGTATCTATGTTGGCGGTTGCCTCGTCCATGACCAGTATGCTCGGATTGTGGGCGAGTGTCCTTGCAAATGACAATAGCTGACGCTCTCCTGCCGAGAAGGTCGCACCACGCTCAGTGACCGGCTCGTGATAGCCCTGCGGGAGCTTTTCGATAAAGTGTGAGGCATTTACATATTCTGCTGCCGCCTTCACCTGCGCATCCGTGATATTGTCATCATTCAGGCGGATATTGTACGCCACATCCCCCTCGAATATAAACACATCCTGCTGCATCTGACCGATTGCACTGCGAAGCTGCTTTTTGCTAAGCTGTCTGATATCGATGCCATCAATGTAGATATGTCCCTTTTGTATATCATAATACCTGCCTATAAGATTTAAAATGGATGATTTTCCTGCTCCGGTTGCGCCGACAAAGGCCACCTTCTCGCCCGGATTAATGACAAATGAGACATCCTTAAGCACATAGTTTTCACCGTCATAGGCAAACCAGACATGGTCAAATTCAATTTTTCCGGTGATTTTATCCGGCTGCTTTTGATTTTCGACCTCAGGAATAAATTCATCCTCATCCATAACCGTAAATATCTTCTCTGCTGATGCAATTGATGACTGCAGTGTCGAAAACTGCTCTGCAAGTTCCTGTATCGGGTCGAAAAATGACCTGATGTAATTCGAGAAAATATACAGAGTGCCGACCGAAATAATCTCATCAAACACATTTCTGCTTCCGAACCACAGCACTATCATCAGCGACAAAATGCTCAGAATATAGATAAGCGGACGAAACACCGCATACATAAGCATTTCCCTGTAAAAAGCCTTGTAGAGCTTTGTATTTTTATCATGAAATTCCTCGAACTTGCGCTCCTGTCTGCCAAATATCTGTATAATTTTCATTCCCGAAAGATGCTCGGACAAAAATGTATTGATGTCCGTCAGGCGCGTACGGTAAAGCCTGTAAATATTTCTGGCAATTTTCTGGCACAGCACCGTAAGCCCAATTACAAGCGGCATCAGCACAAATGATATCGCAGCAAGCCTAACATCAAGCACGAGCATAACGCCTGCAAGTCCCACTATTTTTACAATATTTCTGAAAAGCTGTACGAGAATGCCCGAATACATCTCATTGAGAGCCTCAACATCATTTGTCACACGGGTTACAAGCTTTCCAACCGGCGTAATATCAAAATACCTGCTGCCAAGAGACTGGATATGTCTATAGAGGTCTTTTCTCATCTGAAGAATGATATTCTGTCCTGTTTTCTGCAGTATCCAGGTCTGAGCGATGTTGAATGTAAAGCTTAAGGCAAGTACAACCGCATATTTGATAGTTGTAGCAATTATTACATCATAATCCCCATTTGCTCCAAAAGTATCAATTGCATCTCCCACCAGCATCGGCCTGTAAAGGTCAAAGGCTGTCAGTCCCAGCACCAGCAGAAGGGCAAAAATCACCCAGTGGGCATATGGCTTCATGTAGGCTATGAGGCGCATTGTGGAGCTTTTTTTATTCATTTCTTTTTTACTTATATTTTCACTCGAATTCATACTATAATCTTCTCTGTTATTTCGTAACTATTCATCGTCAAATCTGCAAATCTGCATAGCAACGCTTTTCAAGCACTTTAACTGCCAAGCTCACTCTCAAGCTGCTGCTTATGGCTGATATCAGCGTAAAAACCGCCAAGCTCAAGCAGCTCTTCAGGAGTGCCATACTCTGTCAGTTTTCCTTCAGAAAGCACTGCCACATGGTCAGCCTTCTGCAGTGTGGAAATCCTGTGGGCAATCACTATGGTTGTCTTGCCCTGCCTGGTTTCCATGAGGTTTTCAAGTATCTGCTCCTCAGTATCGGTATCGACAGCAGAAAGTGAATCATCCAGTATGAGGATTGCAGAATCCTTTAAAAGTGCTCTGGCTATCGAGCTTCGCTGCTTCTGTCCTCCCGAAAGTGTCACTCCGCGCTCTCCAACCATGGTCTTGTACTCATCCGGAAAGCCCATGATATTATCGTGTATACACGCGTCCTTTGCAGCCTGTTTTACCGCATCAAGAATTGCCGGGTTGTCGGCAATCCTGTCCTCCAGACCAAATGCTATATTCTCCTCGAGTGTGTCGGAAAACAGGAAATTCTCCTGTGGCACATATGAGATATCACGGTGTAAAACCGCCAGCGGATAGTCTGTTATCGGGCGGCCATCTAAAAGTATCATGCCGTTTTCACAGTCATATACTCTAAGCAAAAGGTCGGCAAGTGATGATTTTCCGCTTCCGGTACGCCCTAAGATACCAAGCATCTCGCCCTGCTTCACATGTATGCTCACGTCTGAAAGCACCGGCTTGGTGCCGTCAGGGTATGTGAAGCTGAGGTGGCTAAGCTGTATATCGCCATGTATTTGTATTTTATCATAAATACCCTCAGCTAAATTATCTGTATTTCTGCCTGCCATGCCATCATTTTCTATTACATTTTCCGGTGGCACCATATCGACAATATCAGGTTTTTCCTCGAAAATAGTCCGGATTCTGCCCCATGCCGCAACCGCCTGGGAAAATGTGTTGATGCAGTCGCCTGCCGCAATCATTGGCCAAACAAGCATATCAATGTATGAGTTGAATGCCACGAACTGGCCTATCGAAACCTGTCCGTCAAGCACCATCCTGCCACCTGCAATGAGTGTCACTATCACGCTTATTCCGATTACGGCATCCAACGCCGGGCCAAAGACAGCGCGAAGCTTTACCACGGCAAGATTTTTCTCCCTGCTGTTCTCGCAAGCCTTTTCAAACTGCTTAAAGTCCTCTTCCTCCTGCGCAAATGCCTTGACCACGCGGATACCGGCAATGCTCTCCTGCACCTTGTCAGACAGATAGGAGAAAGCATCCTGCCTTTTCACCTGACGTTTCTTTGACTCTATTCCATAAAAATAGCAGCCGATTGCAATGAAAATAAGTGGGATAAAAGCAAATAATGTCAGCTTAAAATCCACGTATACTACCATTTTGACAAGCACCATCACCGTCATGATTACCGCGTCAAACACGGTAATGACAGCCATTCCGGTTCCCATCCTGACAGCCTGTAAATCGTTAGTGAAATATGCCATAAGGTCTCCTGTCTTGTGGCTGTTGTAATAGCGCGCTGAGAGTGTCTCCATATGCGAAAACATATCATCGCGCAGTCTGTATTCTATTCCTCTTGATGCTCCTATGATGAAATATCTCCATCCAAAGCGCCCCGCCATGATTATCAGGCCTGTTATCAATATCTTAAATATAATGCCGCCCACGCCCGCCATATCAAGCTTTCCTGCAGTAATTCCGTCGATTATCTCCCCAATAAACTGCGGAATGTACAGATTTGCAAGGTCTACTGCAAGAAGTACAAAAATGCCTATCGCATAGTGCCATTTGTATGCAAGCAGATATGGGCGCAGCGAGTACTTTTTATCGTTCATGTTATTCCTCCGTATTTTAAATGCCATTGTATGGCAAGCATGCGACCGCATGGTTAGCCCGGCATGCGGCCATATGCTCTCTAGGAGCTAACGCTACGCTATTAAGAGGCTGTACGAATTATGCTCATAGTTTTTCTATGCTCGACGAAACCGGCTTTTATGTGCCGTCCATGGCACATAACGCCTTGCCCCGGCGTCCATGCCGGTGCATTTCTGTATAAACAGGGCATAATTCTACAGACTCTAAACAGCTTCGCTAGTCGCTCTACGAGAGCATATGTCCGCCTCCCGGGCTAACCACGCTACATTCCACATCTACCTCCACAAGTCTGCTACGAAATACGTGAGTGCCGCCCATGTATACACAGAATAGTATATGCCGTGCTCGTCCACTCCATCCTCAAGTATCTTCTTCGCCTGCGCTTTAGTCAGAAGGTCGAATCCGTCAAAGAGCTCGCCGCCCACTGCGCCCTCCTGTGACATTCCATTAAGGCTATCGCGGTTAAGTACAATCTTTACAAGGGCATTACTTTCATCGGTCATGCCCGGTGTACTGAAAAGACATGGATTGATTACAGAAACCGTGTCTTCTTCTGTCACTTTAAGGCCTGTTTCCTCATGAAGCTCACGCATGGCAGTTTTTGTAAGTGACGCTGTATTATCATTATCCCCGGTACAATCCTCCGGATCAATAAGCCCTGCCGGTACGCTGAGCAGGTACTGACCTGTCGGATATCGGAACTCGCGGTTCATTAACAGACATGGCTCATGACCTGATTTCTCGTCATCATCTGACGGATTCCATATCACCACGCAGCTCACCGCATCCGGAAGCATTTTCTTGAACTCCTCTGTGGATTTGGCGGCTACAAGGTCCTCTTCATCTCTCCTTGTGGCATTATAATAATGCCTGCCCTCTTGGTACTGAAGGTCAAACACCTTTATAAATTTTGATTCAAATAAGCTTTTTATTTTCATAAATTTTTGTCTCTTTTCATTAAACCTTTAATGTGCTCAGATACTCCTTCTGCTGTGGCGTGATGCGATAGCTCTCACGCGCCTTTTGTATCGCCTTGTTGTGGCTCCAGCTATCCATGAGCTTTTCCTGCAGTATCGGCAGCACTGCATCATACTGCTTTGCAAGTGCCGTAGCGATATACCACGCCTTCATCATGTTTACATAATACTCCTCGGAACGGATTTTTGCTACATCTAAAGCATATTTTATATCAAAATCATCATCGAGATATAGGCGCATCAAAGTGTCAATGCCATACCTTACAGTGTAGGGCTTATCCGAATCCAGCCACTCATATACATGCAAAAGAAGCTCATTTTTGTGCTTTTTGAACACAGACGGCACACCACTGTCGCAGGTCGCCCAGTTGTCTATGTATGGCAGGAATGCTTCCAGATAATCCAATGCCGTATCATAATCCTTCATCTGCATAATCAGAAACATATGCAGGTTATTTTCCTCATAGTAGTAATGTGGCAGACTGTTTAGAAACTTTTCCACATTGTCACAGTCATTTTCCTTTACTGTATTACAGCCCAATTTTTCACCTCGAACCGACAAAAAGAGCCTGCTTCCACGAGCAAGCTCCTTTGCGTACTTTCTAAGCACTGGGACTCTTATTCCTATTATGCGTTCTTTTTCAATATTGGGCATAAGCCTCGCATGAAATTCCCTGTAATTTTTATCCTGCAGCGCAAACAATTGCGTCCTTATATCCTCTATAATATCTGTTCTCATCAATTTATTCATAAAATCCTCACTCGCGTATCTTGAAGGTGCGCGGCGCAATCCTGTACGCAAGTACACATGCCACAACACAGTATACCACACTAAATGTAATCATGATACCTCCAAACTTAAGCGTGCTCATCCGAAGCTGAATCGTCATGTAGCATGCTATATATGTGAGTCCTGTTATGACCTTATACATACCACTCTTTATCTCAGTCCCTGCATTATACGGCTGAAGCAGATAATAAATGACCAGATAATGCACAGAGAAAAACACGCTTTCTGCTGGGAAAACAAGAAACAAAATCAGATAATTCAGCGGGTTTTGCGTTCCATGCGAAATAAAAAGCATGGCAGAAAGTCCTGCTCCGAGTATCAGCGCCGGTGGCAAATTAATCTTTATTATTTCGCGAAGTCTGATGGTAAAAAGCTCAAGCACTGCCTTTGGCTTTCTATAAAACGGATAACACAAAAGACTGTGGTCACAATTCATAAAAAGCGCCTGCGTATAGCCCATTCCACGGTTAATCAGATACATCCAAAATGTGGACATCCCCAGATTTTTAAGAAGCAGCTCTGCCGTATCCTTCCTAAAGCCTGGATCATCCAGATACAGCATCGCACCTATTCCTGCTGCAACAAGCAGAATACATATTGCGCAGACTCTCTTTACCGGTTTCCATAAAAGCCTTTTGTGTCTGTTTATAAAAACTGCATTAAGATATTCAAAGCCCTTCTTTTTCTCTATCCTGCTATTCTGTTCAAGGCTTTCCTTTTCTGTACTTATGAGCTTTCGGTTCTTGTCAACATCCATATTCTGGGCAGACTCTACCATGCTGTCCATATCCTTAAGTATCTGTCCGTAGACTATACGGTATTTGTCAAACGTAACAATCCTTCTGCACGAAAATACTCCAATGACAATGACAAAAAGCATAAGAACAAACAGTGCAGAAACCGGCGGACAAAATCCCAGAGCCGGAAGTCCATAAGCTGCAGTCAGAAATAAAATCACAAGTATCACCTTAAAGGAGCCAAGCCTGTTTTCACTGACATTGATTTTTATTTTACCATGATTATGATTCTCATATGACCATAAAATAAAGGCAGATACTGTGAGCTTAGCACAGACCACAAACAATGGTACTATGAGCATTACATACACCGGAACATTGCTTAACAACCCGAATATTAAGCCAAATACTAAAAATCCAATCAGGATTTTACAAAGCTCATAAGCATAATTAACTATTGCAAACTCTCTCGCATCAATCCTCAGCAAAACAACCGCATAGTATTTATCCTTTGACGGGTCAAATATAAAGGTATTTAACAAAGCTCCTATAAACGTGAGGAAAAACAGTATATTTACAAATGCCTCCCTCTGCGGTGTCTTTGAAAAAAGTGCCGAAACCATAAATATCATAAAAAATATATATATGAATTTACCGATAAATCCTGATATAATTTCCCAGATAACTGAGAGGATACTAACAACAAGCTTAAATCCGCCTGCTGCATAAAGACTCTCCGGCAGGATTTTTTTGATAACCGGTATCTGCTTAAAACCATAATATATACTGTTAATACGATATGTATTTTTTAATGAAAACGATATGCGAAGCGTTTTCATCATCGAATTTCCCCTTGATTTCATCACTTCCTCCTGTCAAAGGCCTCAGGTGTCACATCATACGCCTCATCCTTCAATGCCGCAATAATCTTTTCCTTAAACTGCTCCTCCCCAAGGTTCTCATTGTCCACAACCTCAAGCTCTCCGTGACTCAAAAGCACAATAACATCACACAAATCAAGTGCAAGATCCATAATATGCGTAGAAAAAATAGTAATCCTTCCGTCCTTTTTTGCACGCAGAAGCTGCTTCATCTCCTCTGCCACTACCACATCAAGAGATGTAAGTGGCTCATCAAGCAGCAAAATATCCGGCTCCGCTATCATGTTTACAAGCATCTGCATCTTGTTTTTCATGCCATGTGAATAATCCTTCATCAAGCGATCCCTGTCCTCAGGTTCAATCCTCATCTCATCAAAATATACATCAAGCGGTTTTATTAGTGACATTGTATCGCTATTGATATCTATAAAAAACTTAAGGAACTCCCTTGCTGTCAGGAACTCCGGCACAGTCGGCGCCGAGAGCACATATCCCACGTGCTCCGGAATCACCTGTTGCTTCTGGCCATTCTTTATCAGATAACACTCACCTGCATCCTTGGTAATATCTGAATTGATGCAATTGAACAGTGTTGTCTTTCCTGCTCCGTTTCGTCCGAGCAGTCCGTAAATCTTTCCCTCCTCAAACGTAAAATTGATGTCTCTTAGCACCTGCTTTTTCTCAAAGCTCTTTGCCAGATGATCGATTGTAAATTCCATAATGCCCTCCTCATAATATTTACTATTTTCTCTATATTAATTCTGCCAACAAATCTTTCCCTCCGTAATAACAGGATATCTGATAAGCAGCTTCTCATCAAGATTCTCCCTGTTCATGTCTACCGCTGTGATCTGGCTATTGTCATATGTGGTGTAATAGTAGATTCCCTTGTCGCAGTTGCAGCATGAGGTGTAGAGCGTAATCTCATATTTGCCCTCTGTCACCTCGCACAGGCCTCTCTGCTGGTCTACAGAGCCTAATATGTGGAAGAACTGGCTCACACTTGCATTCTCACTGTCATCCGATTTGGAGTTTTGCTTTGTGAATGCCACACGTACAAAGCGTGACTGCGATGATAAATCTCCCGGCAGTCCCAGGCCTCCCATTCCGCGGCTGTATGCACTAAGCTCCACTCCCGGTGCAAATGTATTTTCAGGCTGCTTTGTGGATAAGCCTCTGTAATTATTGAGTGCTGCCATCTGATATGGGAATGGCGGATTGTTTGTGAGCACACCTACCGGATTGTCGTAAACATGCATACCGTCTGCCATCGACTCCACCACAATGCACTCATTTTTGTCGGCTATAATCCAGTGAAGCTGTGCAACCGGAAGCTGACTGCTAAATGGTGTATCTACCAGTAAAATACGATTTAATTTTTCCTTTGCATCCGCTACCGTAGCGCATAGTGACAGTATCCACGGTATAAACTCAAACTGTGCCACCTTTGTCTTTGCAATGCTGCATGTGCCATTCTCGCATGAGCTGTTTTCGTCTGCTGCCGCATACGCTGCATTTCCCACGAAATTCAGTCCTGCCATACCGAGTCCCTTTTCATTTACAGCATCATAGTAAAGAGGATAGTCACCTGCCACATGTGCCATTCCAATGATTGCATAATGGTTTTCAAGCTTTCCCGAATGCCTGAAATTAAACACATAGTTTCGCGGTGTTACCGTAATCTCATCTCCATATGAAAATTCGTAGTCGAGTGTTCTTCCAAAATAGAAATCCTTTGTTTTATAAGCTGCTGCTGTACACATAATTATGACCTCCTTGTTATGCTGCCATACTTAATCAGTATCTCTTATATTGTAGAGTACTATACATCATATTTGCAATTATTTCAAGCCACACACACCTTCCTGGGCTACTTCATAGTCAACTTCAATATCACTTCAAACAAATCTGATTTTTATTGAAGTATTTGAACAAAAAGCAGCAACCGGTCTGATATCCGGCTGCTGCCTTAATATGTGCTGTGCTATTCCTGTATTATGCCTGTTTATTGTCCTGCTTATTATCAAGTGCGATAAGCTTTGCAATGATTTCCTCGCATATCTGTGTAACATTCTTGCCATCTGTAGCAACTGTTACATCTGCCACTGCCTCATAGCGCTCCTTTCGCTTTTCCATGAGGCCGCTGATATACTCAACATTCATGTTGCCGTTTAGTATCGGGCGCTCGTCACTATCCTTTACCCGCTCGTAGATAGTCTCAGGCTTTGCTGTAAGAAGAACTACACGGCCGTTTTTCTTCATATGATCTGCGTTTTCCTCTCTCATGACAACACCACCACCGCAGGAAACGATAGTCTGCTTTCTCTTCTGAAGCTCTATAAGTGTGTTGCTCTCTAAGTTTCTGAAATATGCCTCACCGAACTCATCAAATATTTCTGAGATTGACATGCCACGATTCTCAACAATCATCTGATCCATCTCGACACGGTCCATCTCGAGCTTATCCTTTAATTCTCCTGCTACAGTGCTCTTTCCTGCACCCATGAAACCGATCAGGAAGATATTGTAATCGAAAAGGCTCTTTGCCTGGATACGACGGCTGTTCTTCATGATATACTTAAAAATATCAAGTATCTCTTCCTCAAATTCATTGTCGAAAAGCTTTGCCGCAAGTGCATCTGTCTGCTTTTTCTCCTGCTCCGGCTGTAAGATTGGGATTCCTGTTGCCTTCTTATATGATATAATCTCCTGAATGTGTGACATTCTGACCGCAAGCTGCTTAATTATTATATCGTCACATTCTCCAATCTTTGCGCGGATTTCCTCGATTTTGTCCATGGTGTATCTCCTTACTTATGTGTGGTTTTCATATTGGATTGTGATATTTAGCGAAATATCGTCAAATTATAATTATTATAACTTCACATTATAGTATTTTGTATTTTTGATAACCACAAATTTCTTAGTCATAGTATAACAAGACTTTACCAATTTATCAAGCAAAATATTTTAATGCTTTAAAGTGTTATTGTGTCAGATATGCATCCACAATATCAGACGACACATTTTTCTCAATCGATTCATATATAGGCTGACACTCCTTGCGAATCTGCTCATGCACTTCATCGCTTAAAGTAATGGGCGCCATTTTATTTTATTGCATGGTTTTATACAAGCTTTTCTTACATGCTCTTATGAAGTAATCCAAGTACCGTAGACAGATCCTCTACTCCCATCTGTCCGGGTGCAGATGCTTTCTTTGCGGCACCGAATGTCATTGAAGATCCGAATACCTCACCGCAGAGACGGCTTATAACACCTGTGCCTGCCATTGACATTGTGATGATTGGTCTGTCAGCGTAATCTGTAACCATTTCCTCTGTAGCTGAAAGAAGTGTGAGTACGTCTCGCTTATTCTGTGGCATAACTGCAATCTTAGGGATATCAGCTCCCATATCCTGCATCTTGCGAAGTCTGTAAACAATATCAGACTGTGCAGGAGTCTTGAAGAAGTCATGGTTTGAAGCGATAACTCTTGCACCTGCAGCATGTACGCCGTCAATGATTTTCTTTACAATCTCATCACCTGTAAAAATCTCTACATCTACAAAATCAACGTATCCTGTCTGTGCAGCCTTGATATTAAGCCTGGCATAAGCCTCAGGCTCGATTGCTTTCTCTCCGCCCTCTTTTGAAGTACGGAATGTCATAAGGATTGGAATATTTCCGAGAGCATCACGAAGCTCCTTTAATACTTCCTCAACCTTGTCAAATTCGAATACATTCTCGAACCAGTCAACACGCCACTCAACCATATCAACAGGGATAGAGTCAAATGTCTTTGCCTCTGCGATGATGTCGTCTTTTGTAACGCCTACGATAGGAACGATGATTTTAGGTGCGCCCGCACCGATTTCAATATCTCTAACCTTAATGGTGTTCATGATTTTTCCTTTCTTACCTTGTATTAGACTGTATGATAATTATACTCCCCAGTATAATTTAATGTACCAAAACATTCCATACATAAAACTATATTTGCCGCGTGGTTAACTTCATATTTTTTCTGAGGAATACACTGTATGCCAGGCCGGCTCCCATAGTATGGGAAGTTTGAGTAACGTATTAATCCTCTTTAGACAGCTCTACCATCTTAGTATAGCGCAGGTTTACGAATAATCCAAGTACCACGCCGATTGCTGTGAGCACGATGTTCACTTCGTTAAAAACTTAACAACCTTTGATAATGATATTATAACGCATTATTTTTGGTACTTCTAATGCTTATTTTGTTATTTTTTAATAGTATTACTGTACTAATCATGTTATAAGATGCACAAATTTAGGCTATAACATTTGTAATTCATAGACTATATCTATTATTTTATGGAGATTTATGCATGACACTCAATCAATTAAGTTATTTTTAATATGAAGGGACAGAAAATCGCCATCATCGGCGGTGGTGCCGTAGGCCTTGACGTGAAGGAATTATTCACAGAAAGAGGCGCAGAGGTAACAATGGTTGAGATGCTTCCAATGATTGGAAACGGACTTGCCCCTGTCACAAAGTGTGACACAAACGTGCCTGCCCGTCACGATTATTTATAAATTCTCCTTTAAAATAATAAACCTATAAAAACTCCTAAAAAACAACAGCTCGCGGGAAACCGCGAGCTGTTGTTTTATCATATTCCTGTATAACAGGAAGCTATCTAATGATATTGTAATAAGAACTTAAATCTAGCTGAAGAACAGTTTCTTCACATCATCAACCGGCATATCCTGTCCTGTGTAAAGCTTGAATGCTGCGACACCCTGCCATAATAGCATTCCCTTTCCGCCTACGCATGTGCAGCCTGCCTCTTTTGCTTCGCGAAGAAGCTTTGTCTCCTCCGGATTGTAAACTGCATCTGCAACTACAAGCCCCGGTCTGAAAGCTGAAAGATCTTTTACCACGCTCTGATCATCGAGAGGCTTCATGCCAACGATTGTTGCATTTGCAAAGATATCGCTTGACTGGATTTCCTCTGTCATCTTGGCTGTATCATCAATATCGTATACATTTACAACACATTCAGGAACTGCTTTTTTGATCTTCTCTGCAGTCTGTAGTGTACGCTCGAAGAAAGCATCATTTTTGTTGAAAATAGTAATCTCACGAGCTCCGTCCAATGCGCACTGCACCTGGATAGCTGTAGCAGCTCCGCCGCCTCCGGCAACTGTGATTTTCTTTCCTTTGATGTCAATTCCGTGATCCTTTAAGTTGTGTACGAATCCCTCACCATCTGTGATGTGTCCTGTAAGCTTGCCGTTGTCATTTACTATAGTGTTTATGGCTCCGATAATCTGGGCTGCCGGTGAAAGCTCGTCCATGTACTTTGCAGCCTCTACCTTATCAGGCATGGTCACATTACATCCACGCATGTTGAAGGTCTTCATTGCTGCAATAGCATCCTTAACCTTGTCTTCTTTTATATCAAATGCAACGTATGCATAGTCCAGACCGAGTTTTTCAAAACTGTAATTGTACATAGCCGGTGAACCCGAATGACCGACCGGTGATCCTATGAGTGCTAATAAGCCTGTATGACCTGAAATACGCTTTTCCATTGTAAATCCTCCTAAGTGTTTCGTTTTGTATTATGATAACTCTTTTATAAGACATGCGCAAGCACTTTTTCCATTTAAAGCGTTAAAGTTTATTTTATTCTTTTCCTCATCTTTATATATTCACGAAATACAGGTCTGATTGGCTCAGAAATATCCTCCGGAATATCATCCACATCTTGTGTCCTTTCTTATTTTACCAGTTCTTCTATTATACACTCATGCACTTTAGTCTTTTTATCATAATTAATACCGACAAGTAAAATATTTCCGGTATACTGTAAAACAGACTGCGGATACTGTCTGTCTTTTATTTGGTTTATAGCAGTTTTTACGTCTTTATTCCATTTAAGTTCAACAACCAAAGCCGGATAATCCATGACATATTCCTGTTTAGGAATGAATACAAAATCAGCAAAGCCTCTGCCTGTTGGCATTTCACGTACAGGCTTAAAATAATATTTCATGGCCGAAATATATCCTATGGCAAGCACACTACTCAATGAATTTTCATTATGGTACTGTATAGTGGAAGCATACTCGTTGTGAATTTTATCAATATATTCCGCAACCACTTTTTCTTCCATATCAAGCGTTGCCTCAAGAAGCCGTTCTGACTGGGTTTCAAACTCTATCAGCTCATTCCACTTATCATCCTCAACCGCATTCATAAACTCCATACGAATTTCCTCATTCGGAATATATGCCATCTGCCGTTTCTGATCATATGCCAGATATCCAAGGTGTATAAGCAGCGTCATAACATCATTTTTATTTCTGAATGTAACCATGTCGTTCTGAAATGTAGTAGTTTTAACCTCTGTTTCTGCACCTGAAATCATTTCAACTATAGCACTCTTAAGACCATCAAAATCCTTATTTATGAGTGGCTGGATAGAGTCATATGTGCCGGTCTGGCTCCAATAGCTTTGAAAATTCCCCCATTTAATTACATTACTCACAGCTTTTGGATTATATATATGATATTCACCCAGCAGGTAACCATCATACCATTTCTTCACAAGTTCAAAATCACGTCCGGACTTTTCGCATAATTTCTTCACTTCATCCTCTGTAAAACCAATATAATACGCAAATCCCCCAGGAGATATCATAGTGAATTCTTCAAAATTATTAAGTGCCGACTGTGTCTTAAGCTTCTTAATCGGCAAGATTCCGGTCAGATATGCAAGCGCAATATATCTTGTAGCCGATGAACCTTTAAAAAGTCCTCTGAGAAAATTAATATACTCCTCCTGTACTGACTGATTATTTGCCTCATCGCGAACCAGAACATCCCACTCATCTATTATCACTATGAATCTTTTTCCTGTCTGTGCATTTATTTGTGAAAGCATATCTGAAAGCGTAACTCTCCCTTCAACCTTCACATCCGGAAATGCAAGTTTAAGCTCAGCGACTGTATTCTCTATAATATATGATACAACATTTTCCGGGCCTTTTGCCGGTTCTATACACCACTGTATATCCAGATGCAGCACATCATATTTATTAAGATATTTCTCAAAGCTACCCTTCTTACTTATATCATATCCCATAAACAGTTCTCTCGAATCACAGCCCATGCTATAATATGCAGCCATCATATCTGCTGTAATAGATTTACCGAATCTGCGCGGTCTGCTGTTACATATAAATTTTGATGTGGTATTTATCACACTGTTTGTGTAATCCAGCAAACCTGTTTTATCAACATATATCTCAGAGTTAATGACATCCTGGAATGAACTGTTATCCGGATTTAAAAATCTTCCCATAGTCTCTCCTTTTAAAATCTCATCAAGCAAAAAATCCGCTGTACTATAATACCTATAGTATAGCGGATTTCAAATTTGTTTTCCATATATTAAGCACATAAAATTTATCAGCACACAGCCCTGTATTCCTCAAGCGCTTCCTTTGCCCTTGGCGTAAGCCTGCGTGGAACCGAAATCTCAACAGTCACATACTGGTCTCCCTTTACTGAAGGATTCTTCATACTCGAAATACCCTTGCCCTTGAGACGTATCTTGCTGCCGCCCTGTGTACCTGCCTTGATGCTGCACTCCACATCTCCATAAAGAGTATGCACCCTCACCTTACCACCGAGAGCCGCTGTCGTAAACGGAACACGGATTGTACTGTATACATTCTGACCCTTACGCTCAAACTCCCGGCTCGGTGTCACATTTACCTTGAGAAGCACATCTCCGGCTGCACCACCATTTCTGCCCGGATTGCCCTGTCCTTTAAGTCTGACTGTCTTGCCAGACTCGATTCCTGCCGGAATATGGATGGACAGATTGGAAACCTTGCCTGTGGTCGGATCCTGTAATGAAATAGATTTCTCGCATCCAAAAACAGCCTCGTCAAATGAAATCGTAAGGTCAGCCATAACATCAGAACCCTTGCGACCGGCTGAACTTCTGCCACCTGAGAAATTACTCCAGCTACCGCTATTTCCGGTAAATCCACTGTTACCACTTGTACTCCAGCCACTGTGATTACCGCCACCATGTGAAAACATATCTCCGAACATTGAGAAAATATCATCCATATCCCCGGAACCGTTCTCAAAATGAAATTCCTGATGTGTAAATGGTCCGCCATTTGAGCTGTATGAGCCACTGAAAGAGCCATTGCCGCCGAAGCCGCCAAAGCCACCGAAGCCACCCTGTGCAGCCTGTCTTGCAGCCTCCTCGGAAAAGCCCTCCTGCAGTCCTGCAAAACCAAACTCATCATAGAGCTTACGTTTTTTCTCATCACTGAGGACATTGTATGCCTCCGTGACATTCTTGAACATCTCCTCAGCGTGCGGATTGCCTGCATTTGTATCAGGATGATACTTCTTTGCCAGCTTACGATAAGCCCTCTTTATTGCCTCTTTATCCGCGCTCTTGTTCACTCCGAGAGTCTCATAATAATCTCTCTTTGCTGCCATTATACTCACCTGCCTTTCTATTTACCTGTAACAATTTATCATCATAATCAAACAATATAGTATAAGCGGACTGCACATGCAGCCCGCTTATCATTTGCAATATCTGATTATCCCTCGATGGAGATACATTTCTTTTCCTCAACCTGTGGTTTAGGCTGCTTCTTTGGAATATCCAGGCGAAGGATTCCATGCTTGAAGGATGCCTTTATGTCATCCTGCTCAATCTCGTCACCCACATAGAAGGTTCTCTGACAGCTTCCTGAGTAGCGCTCTCTGCAGATATACTTCTTGCCCTCTTCCTCTTTCTGATCTTTCTCTAAGCATTTCTCTGCTGTAATGGTCAGATAACCATTCTCTAAAGAAGCCTTAATCTCATCCTTTTTGAATCCCGGAAGATCCATCTCAAGCTCATAGCCTTTATCGCTTTCCTTGATATCGGTGAGCATCATTCTCTTTCCGTTGTGTCCGTATAATTTCTTCTGTGCCTTCTGTACGTCCCTGTCATCATACCAAGGATCATTGAACCATGGATCACTGAAAAATGTATCAAATAAGTTGTTGTTTGTAGTTGTTAATAACATAGGTCATACCTCCTTATATACCTGTAACTTTCCTTTTGGAAATTTGCTTTCTTTTGTTTACAAGTATGTTATAGCACCATTATTAGCACTCGTCAATAGTGAGTGCTAATAAAAATTATAAATTTTTTATTAACCAGTACAACACAACCTTATCTTCTGCGGATAATACTGCAGCACCATATACAGCTTCATCTTATCTACCCTGCTCCCATCCGGTCTGCTTTATCTCATAATTTCCAAGCTTAATAGTGTCATTTTCTGTATATGTGATGACCTTTGGGGATGGATAGCAATGATTCAGATAAACAATCCTTGCCAAAACAGCAATCATCACAATT
>ONHG01000015.1 GCA_900317585.1 uncultured Lachnospiraceae bacterium
CCTGACGATGAGTATTTCTTTTTAAAACTCATTGATATGAGCAGAGTTGATTATGTGAGGAATCCTAAATCCCATAAGTTTTGTGATTGAGCCAAAATTGTTTGGGTGAAGCTCAAGATAGCTTAAAAGTGCATCATGGATATGCACATCTCTGGCATATTCCTTCCACACCTGATAATCCGCTTCTATCGATATATATCTGACACGGTCGAGCGTAACCATATCAAAATCGCGCACTGATTTATTGTACTCAGGCGGATTTCCTGCCGCAACAATCACCCAGCCCTTGGGAACAGCCTGATTACCAAATGTCTTGCACTGCAAAAACTGAAGCATCGTAGGCGAAAGTGTCTCGGACACGCAGTTTATCTCATCAATAAAAAGTATGCCCTCCTTCAGCCCTGTTGCCTCCATCCTTTCATAGACGCTGGCTATAATCTCACTCATCGTGTATTCCGTGACGGAATAGCTCTTTCCGTCATACTCACGCTCCTTTATAAACGGCAGTCCTACCGCTGACTGGCGCGTGTGATGCGTGATGGTATATGCCACAAGACCTATTTTGCACTCTCTTGCAATCTGCTCCATAATCTGTGTCTTGCCTACGCCGGGCGGTCCGATTAAGAGCATCGGTCTCTGCCTGATCTGCGGTATCACGTACTCTCCATGTGCATCCTTTGACAGGTATGCTTTCACTGTATTTTTCACTTCGTTTTTTGCCTGTTTTATATTCATATTGTTTCCTCCAGCTCCACCTGCATCGCCCATGGCGGCACCTCATTACCCTCATATGCACCAACCGACACAAATGCGCACTTGTACGATGGACACTTTGCCGGGAAAATTCCCTTGCCATCAGTAAAATATATAAGTCCGCACATGTTCTTAAGCTCTCCCTTATCCAGAAGGTCTCTCACATACGAAAATGCCGGTCTGAAATCTGTGCCTCCGCCTCCGACGAGCGTAAACTTGTTTAAAAGCAGCTTAATCTGCTTTGCATCTGTAATTTCCTCGTCCGTCTTTACGCTATCATCACACTGTATGATGCGTATTTTATTCCTTACAAAAAAGCTGTCCGACTCCGTGAGAATTGTAAAGGTCTCCTGTAAAAAGTGCTCCACCAGCTCCCCGCTCACAGAATAGCTCGTATCAAGTACTATGACAAAATCCCTTATCTTGTATGTCTCCCTCGTTTCAAGAGGCTCAATGAGCGGCATATTGCCATAGAGCGAAAGTCCATACGCGTAATACCCCATATCAAAGGAATCATAATCTGCGTGTACCTCCTCACGAAGCACTGCAAACCTGCGCAGAAACTCCTTGTAGCTTCGTCTGCTTCTTTTCGCGGACAGCTCCCTCATCATTACCTGCTCGCCCTCGGATTTGCTGTCCTTTGAATGGCTTTTCTCCATGCGCGTCTGTCTGGATATTTTCTGCCACTGCTTTTGAGCCTCGGATGAGCTTAGTGGCATAGCATTGTCGTTTTTCTCCTGCGGCCAAAGGGCGTGGTCATCTGTGTAAAATTCCCGTGCCAGAAGTGCAAGCTCATTTTTATCCTTTGTGTTTGCAATATCATCTATATCCGTGATTTCTTCAGCCTTTATTTCTGCATACTGCTTGTATAGCCATGCGTACAAAGCTCCCGGAGCAATCACTATATGCTCTTTTTTAAGCCTCTCATACGTGGTTTTTCTTATATAGCTTAGGATACGCTTTGTGCTTTTCTTTTCCATTGTATCAATCGTATACTCAACCATTATATCACATGCCATATTCCACAGGAATTCATCCCTCTCACCTTTAGTCCACAGGTGAAAAAACAGACAGTGCAGCACACTGTGCAGATAATCCCGGTTCAGATACATGCCATTTTTCTTAAATATATCAATAAGCCTGATTGGATTGTAATAAATATATGTGCCGTCAGTTGCCATGGAGTAAAGCTGCTCGTTCACCTTTGGTGAAAGAGCCGAGAGCGCCAGCTTCATAAAAGGCATGTCGAGATACAACTCGCACTGTATTTCATCTATTATTTTCTGTGACATTTCTTCCTGCCACTCTGAATCTGTCTGGACATGTTTTTTCATGAAGCTGCCTCCTTCCCCATATACTTCACAAACCCTATTATTCTACTGCAATATTTTCAGAATTTATTATACTATAGTAACCTTATTTTCTCAATAAAATGTAATGCACAAACAATATCTTAAACAGTGTATTTAAAAAAGTAATCCCGGATAGTTCATGATAAAATCATAAGCTATCCGGGATTATCAATTGATTGCACTATACACATGATATGAGGGTCAAAAGGTATTTTGCCCCTCATTTATGATTAAATTTAAAATTCAAACCGCCTCTTCCTGGATACCGACAGATTTTCCTTCTTAAATCTATGCAAAATCACACTGCCCTCACTCCATTCATCGTGTGCTGCAAGTGCAAGCATATCAGTAACAGTCAAGACATCTGCGATAAAATTCTCATCATCATCTTTAAGCTCCAGAAAACTCTGCAGCAAACCCGAATTCCTTTTTCTTATGATAAGCTCAGACAGCCTTTTTTTATGATTGACAATATACTCCAAAAACTGCTGCCTAGCTTCTTTTGAAAGCTCATACGCATAAATAAGCCTGTAAAAAGCCATATCTAAAAGGTCATCCTCACTCTCCTGCGCAATCGCCTCTGAAAATATTTCATCATACTGCTTCCACACAAACACGCGATCCATAAAAGCCTGTCTGGCGCGAAAGCCTTCTCCGTTCATGTTCAGCTTAAAAATATGAGCAGGACCAATCTCATCATATGTCTGGTCGTACTCGAAAAAACATGCCTGCGCAATCGCATTTCCATCGCTGTCAGCCCATCTAACCCTCACAAGAGTGCTTATCTGTGAAAGAATCTGCTTAAGACACGACTTATCCTTCGGTGAGCCTCGCATCACAAGCATATTAAGTTTTGTGCAGTTCATGAAAACGTCACCACCCACATCACATATGTCGGATGGCAGCTCAAGCACAGACAGCCTTGAACAATTGTAAAAGCACAGCCTGCCAATCTTTTGCATTCCTTCCGGCAATATGACCCTCTCGATATAATCATCACACAGCTCCGTCATATAAGTATGCAGAATATCATCAATCCCAAGCTCTGTTTTCAATTTTTCAGGCATGCTCTTGAAAGAAAAGCAATACTCCGCAATCTCCGTCACTCTCATGCCGTCAAGCATATCCGGCACCACACACACCGGATTTTTCCCATACATATGAAGAAGCCTAATGCAATCATCATTAAGCCTCTCATATACACATATATAATTATCGTTTATTTCAACTTCTATATTTGTCATCGCTATCTTTAATTCTATGTTTTTATTACTATATTGTGTTAATTTTGTGCATTAGATATATCTACGTAAAAATTTATCCAACCTTCAATAATCTGACCTCATATAAAAATAATCTGCACTACATATGAGTTAGTTTATCACAATTCCTACATTATTTCCACCACAACGTAAAGGGAGTTGCCACGAAATATGCACACACTTTCACAGCGTAAGGGGCGCTGCCGCGGGCACCGCGGTGGCACACGTGCTATCCCGCAAGCGAATAGCGCAGTGGGTTAGGAACTGTAGAAATTATGCCATGAAGCGCAGAAACGCCCCTGCAAGGACGCAGGGGCGAGGAGAACCGCGCCATGGACGGCGCGTTTCGACGGTTTCGTCAAGCATAGAAACCCTTCAAGCATAATTTCGTATAGTATCTTACCCACGAAGCGTAGCACGCGGGATAGTACGTGTGCCACCACGGTACCCGCGGCAGCGCCCCGTACTACATCAATAAACATTGACATCTAAAATCTACTCAAGCAGATTCTTCATACTGTTAACACTGATAAGAATTGTCGATCCATTGTGCAAAAGTGCTGTCGTAGTCGGCGGAAGCACTCCTGCCACACCAAGAGCAATGAGCCCTGAGTTAAAACCAACAATCTTTCGATAGTTGCTCTTTATACGTTTCATAAGAGCATTACTTATATATTTAAGAGTTACAATCTGGTAGAGATCGTCAGAGCCCACCGTAATATCAGCAATCTCGCGTGCAATTTCAGCACCGTCACTGATTGCAATACCGACATTTGCCGCTGAAAGAGCCGGTGAATCATTTATGCCGTCACCAATCATAATGACCTTTCTGCCCTTAGCCTTTTCTCTCTCCACAAAGGCAGCCTTGTCCTCAGGTAAAACCTCGGCGTAATATTCATATACACCCACTTTTTTTGCAATGACAGAAGCTGTACGCTCACTGTCTCCTGTCATCATGACAACCTTTGATATACCGGCCTTCTTTAATGAAGTAACAACCGCCGCTGCCTCATCACGCAGAGGATCCTCAATACAGATAACTGCCGAAAGCATACCCTCAATAGCCAGATACAGGTGAGAATAATACAGCGGAAGCGACTCAAACAGTGGCTCCTTTCCTGCAGGAACAACACATTTTTCATCCTCAAAGACAAAATGATAGCTTCCGATAACAGTACGCTTGCCATTGATGGAGGTTGCAATTCCATGAGCCACAATATACTCCACCTTTGTATGCATTTCCTCGTGGGAAAGTCCCTTCTTAGAAGCAGCGCCTACCACTGCCTTTGCCATGGAATGAGGGAAATGCTCCTCCAGACAGGCTGCTACACGAAGCATGTCATCAGATGAATACTCATCATTGAAGTTCACCACATCAACCACAGTCGGATGTGCCTTTGTGAGTGTACCGGTCTTGTCAAAGACGATGGTATCAGCCTCCGCAACAGCCTCAAGGAACTTTCCTCCCTTTACTGTTACATTATAAAGGCTTGCCTCTCTGATAGCAGAAAGCACTGAGATTGGCATAGCAAGCTTGAGTGCACAGCAAAAATCCACCATGAGAATTGACATAGCCTTTGTCACATTTCTTGTCAGAAGATATGTAAGCCCTGTAGCTCCAAGCGTCCACGGCACAAGCTTGTCAGCATAGTGCTCAGCCTTTCCCTCCAGCTCAGATTTAAGCTTTTCGGACTCCTCTATCATAGTAACAATCTGGTCAAAACGATTGTTTCCTTCAACCTCCTTGACCCTGATAGTAATCTCGCCCTCCTCGACAACAGTGCCTGCAAACACAGTATTACCGGCAGTTCTTTGAACCGGAACCGACTCACCTGTCAGGGAAGCCTGATTGACCATCGCATCGCCATCTAAGACCTCTCCGTCGAACGGTATGACATTTCCCATATGGACAACAACCTTGTCGCCCTTTTCAATCTTTGAAGACTCAACAAGTATCTCCTGATTCTCAGGTGTCCTAAGCCATACCTTGCTCACATTAAGCGACATGCTTCTGGCCAGGTCATCAACAGACTTCTTGTGTGTCCATTCCTCCAAAAGCTCACCTATTCCAAGCAGAAACATAATAGAGCTTGCGGTAGAAAAATCCTTTGTGACAAGCGAAACCGTGATGGCAGTAGCATCAAGCACCGGCACCTCTATTTTTCTCTGCAACAGACACTTAAGCCCAATTCCAATATACTTTATAGAGCGTCCAACAGTAAGCGCTGTCCTGATTGGCCAAGGCAGCAGGAGTTTTTTACTGTAATGCCAGACAACACTTCCGATAAGCTTTTCCTGATATGAATTATTAAGCTCTCTCCCTGATGTCTTAATAACAGTCTGTGGCACGTTTGCGCTCTCATAATGAAAGTGGCGAAGCAGCTCTATAATCTGCTCTCTGTCTCCTACATACTCAATCACAGCATCAGCCGTCCTGTCATAAACCTTTACAAAGGTAACATTCCTGTGATTGTGAATCACATAAAGCAGAGTGTCCGCCTGCTCATATGTCATGCGGTACTGTTCCATATGAACACGCATACGGCCTCTTGACTCATGCTTAATCGTAAATTTCATATGACCGCCTCTTATCTTCTATGCCTCAGCAGTCTCTGCTGTAACCTCAGCCTGCTCTGCTTCCTGCTCATCAGCCTTAGCACACTCGCATACATCCTCAGATGCATCCGAAAACTTAGCAGCCTCAGCCTTAGCCTCGCGCTCCTCATTGATGCTCTTAGCCTCAGCAAGAATATCCTCTGCATTCTCCTGAACAGTATTAACAGTCTTCATAACACAATCCTTAGCACGAAGCGCTGCTGCTGTACACTGAGTATAAGCATGCTTAGCATCCTTGCTTGATAAAATCTTGATACCAGCTGTACCAAAAGCAACACCTGCTGCGAATAAACCTGAAGCCTTCCAATTAAATGACATAATGTTTTCCTCCTGTATATTTACAAAAAATCTAATTAAAGTTTACTTACAAGAAACATTATATTTCCCGAAAATACTGTTATTCAAGCCTAATCTCATACAGTTCTTGCTAATTCATGCCCTCAAACGCCCTTATTATGCGTCCTCCCGGACTTATTGATAAAGTTTATCACTTCAATTGATACATACACAAAAGCATAACAACATCGAATGGACTCGAAAAAACGCACTATGTATATTTTCAAGAAGGAAGTTATAAACATCTTTGCAAATATACCATATCTATTAACTGTACACCACACTCATAAATTGGGTGATCATAATTGTCCGTAAAGAAATTCGGAATATTATGAGAACGGACAAATCGGAAAGAACAAAGTAGGTTTTATGAAATTCGTGGAAATTACCATGAAGATTGCGGCTATTCTTGTTTTTATAGTGGGGCTTTCCAGTATTTTTTTTGAAACGGAGCTTGTGACAAACGGCATTTATCAAATCAGCCGCAATCCCGCCTTTCTGGGATTTGACCTTTTATATATTGGCACACTATTGATGTTTTTTAACTGGATTTTGTGCTTCCTAACGGTATTTGCGGTCATCATGTACCATTTGCAGATTGTTCTTTATTTCCTGCAATTTCGACATAGATGCTGTCATTTTAAAAGCTTTTTTTATCTTCATTAATTCAGCTAAAGCATCTTCCTCATAACTTTTAATTTCTATACTACATGTTTCATTTTCTTCAAAATCATTAATAATTTCCTGAAGAAACTCCTCCAAGGTAATCTCCATTCCCTCATCTATATCGTCACTCATATCGTGATCCCATGCATTGAAAAATGTTCTTCCATCTACTTCTTTGCACAACCAAAAAACAAATCCATAATTATCCTGTCCAAAACAAAACCATTCTTCATCCATAAATGGTTGCTGATATGACATTTTTCTTGTTTCTCCTACTGTGAAAATAGAGCCAAAAGGCATTTTTGCAAACGAATATTTTTTATAAAAAGAATGTAATGCGCTTGGTATATCACTTAAATTTCCATATTCTGTTGTTCTCTCAATAAGTTCAAGCCTTTCTCCAAACAATTCTTCTAAATTATCGAACAAGCTCTCTTTTATGTCCATAATCCATAATCTCCTTATATTCTTTATAATTATTAGGCGTTTGCGAAACGCCTATTTATTAAAAATGGAAAAGGAGAAAACTTGTCCCAGCCTGATACAATACGTAACCTACTATATTACGATTGTTTTAATTCTTCTCAGTTCCACCTTCTTGCCCTTCGGACAAGAAGTATCCCTCGCTCAAAGAGCTCGGTCAATTCAAATCTTCTGTTGCTTTCAGTCTCTGCTGAAGACTGAAAGTTACCTTAGTTTTACTATTTCTAATAGTTTTCTCACATAATCATCTGCGTGGTTTATTGAAAACTCTCCATGAAACATATTAGGAAGAACTTGTATAAAACTATCCTGCAATTTTTCATGAATGATTTTAGCAGATTTTTTCATTGATTGCTTTTCTTTTTCTCCAACATAAATTTGAACGGTTGCTTCACACTCTCCAATGCCATCTTTTAGTGAATATACTGAGTTTTCCTGTAAAAAGGCAATCATATCACTCTTTCTAATAGCACAAGTATCTTTGATTCTCTATCGTTATAAACTGCTTATCACATCCTGCATGACCATCTAATATAGGCAAAACCACATGATAATCTGTTTGAAGTCTTTCAGAAACCTATTTCACCTCGCTGTAAACTTCCGATTCTAATATCTCTATTATACCATAATGATACTATTATAAAAAAGGAAAAAGAGCTCTTTCGAGCTCTTTTGTGTCAGTTCTGCAAACTTGAAGTTATTACTTTCTGCATAGTGTGTTTCCTAAAATGATAATTACCACGACATCTCTCTATATTTTCCGAGGTCTATTTAAGTAACTCAATTATTATTGCTTGTTAATTTATTGTAAATTTATTTACAATATCAGAAATTCGTTTTGCAATTGTTTGATTCTGCGTTACCTGATGCTGAATTGTATCAGAAACATCAGAGAGTTTTTCGCTTTTTTCTACAATACTATCGATTGCATTCTGATTTTGTGCTGTAATATCATGAATTTCTTCCATATGATCGTTAATCTGGGATGTAGAAGTAATCATTGTTTCAATGGATTTTGTAATTTCTTCCATTAAGTTTTGGATATTTTCTGCTATTGCACTGTTGTTATCAGACTGTTTTGCATAACTTTCAAACTGTCCTACAACACTGTTTTGCATATAAGTTATAATCTTACAAAAACAATTGTTTACCACCTCAATACTATTGTTTGCTTCATTGCATATCGTTTGAATATTTATTGCGGTCATTTTTGAAGTATCTGCCAATGCACCGATCTCATCTGCTACAACCGCAAAGCCTTTTCCGGCTTCTCCTGCTCTTGCTGCTTCAATCGAAGCATTCAGGGAAAGAAGATTCGTTTTATTGGCGATGCTTAGGATTTCAGTTGCTAATTGATTAATTTTAGATAATTCATTCAAACTATCAATAGCATGTTCTACGGATAATCTGGTGCTGTCAAGTTCTTGTTTTCCATTTTCATATGCCTGCTGTGCATTATTACACATATCGTCCGCATCCAGTTTTACCTTTTTGCTCATCTGCAATGTTTCTGTAATTTGTAAAGTGATGGCCTCTACAATATCATTAATATGTTTTACCTCTTTATATATATTATCTACAGTTTTATTGGTATTTTCTAGTGATTCCGATAATTGTTGTGTAGCAGCATTTTGGTCTGTTGTGCTATCTACCATTTCAATTGCAGAATCATGAAGATTGTGAGCATTTTCTTCTAAAGTGCCACAACACTCCATCAAAGTCTGTACCATACCTCTTAATGATGTAATTAAATTACCTATAGCTTTTGAAATATTTCCAAGTTCGTCCTTATGTATCTCATGCTGTTTAATATCATCGTTAGATGTTAAATCAAACTGTTGTAACTTTATTATACCATTTTCAATAGGCATCATAGGACACATCATTTTGGTGATAATTACAGCGGATACTATACCAAGAATCAGTAATATGATTGCACACATAATCAACAACTGATTTCTTACAGAAACAACAGCCGCAAATAATTCATTTTCATCATCATTAATCATAAACAGCCATCCACGGTCTGCCATATAATAATAAGAGCCAATATAGTCTTTTCCATTCTCTTTGTGCTCTACATAACCACCGGCACTATTCGCAGAATCCTTATATTTCTCACATAACTGCTGCAGATACTCTTCATCTGTTTCTGTGGCAACCATTTCCGCCTGATTATGGAAAATATATTTATGATCCTTTACATTAATCATGCAGTAAGTTGCATGCTTCATTCCATTCATTCCAAGGCTGTCCAGCTTATTCACAAGCCCCTTAGTATAAATTCCACCACCAACAAGTCCTGCAGGATTCCCACTTTCATCATAGATTGCCCGATACATGGAGACAATCTGATTGCCGCTTGCCGGTGATATAATGATTCCTGTATTATATACCCCATCCGTAGCAATCAGTGTATCCTGTAATGCTTTTAACGAATCTCCTTCTCTTGTAGTAATACCAACCACCTCGGCATTGGTATGGGCAAGTACATGGGTATTCCATTCACTTATATACAATCCCTCCAGATTATTTATATCCTTAGAAAAAGATTCCGTATATTTCTGTGCCGCATCAATTGCTGATTTATTTTCCGGATTTTTGAGGACATTCAAAACTTCTCCTGCCTTACTGTATGCTGACAGAATCATCTCGGATTCCTGTACATAATTATCCACAATCTGGCTTCTCTCCTGTACGATTGTCTGTAGATTGTTGATTGCAGTATTTTTGCTATTTTTAGTAATTTCCATTATTACCATCACTGATAAACAGGTCATAACTATCATCTGCATTATCAAAATAGCTACGATTATTTTTTTTGCAAAAATATTTTTCTTCTTCATAAAGTGCCCCCCCAAAAAAAAATTATCTTAATCTTATACCATCTATCTCAATATCTGAAGTAGTATACAACGGAATCAGCAAATAAGTCACACCGTCAATTTTCCTCTTCTCAATACTGGAACTATGCTCTACATCAATTTTAATCTCCACATCAGGAGCTTTGTTCTTTGTAGTCTTCTTATCTACGATATTTATAGCTTTCATTGGCTTTTCATCCATGTCGGCTTTCCTTTTCCAACTGAAGTTGCTTTTCCTTATCCTTTTGAGAGGAATACAGCCTGTCTGCAGCCTATTCGTAACCTTTATTTTTATTCGATCCCATATAAGTTTTTTTATTTAATTATATATTTATAGTGGCTCAATTGTCAAGACAAACTCTAAGATTTTATAATGAACTGATATGGTTGATCAGTTACAGGGAACACTGGGAAAGTAGAGGAACTCTCCCCCCTGTTCCATTTATGCTAAGCTACATATGGCAACAGGATTGAGGAAAGGTATCTAAGCTTAAAATGGCTTTTTTAATTCGGGCATCTTGTCCTTTGGCATTTTCAGGGGACAATCTCTCGTTTGCGATATACTTATTACAAAAAATTAAAAATAATAGTTGACAGATACACCACTATCGTGTATTATATAACACGTGCCAAGCATAAGAGGGCACACAACTTAATACATGCGATAGTGGCGTAGTTGGTAACGCGCGACCTTGCCAAGGTCGAGACCGCGGGTTCGAGCCCCGTCTATCGCTCTTATAACGAAAAGAGATATCCTTCATGGATATCTCTTTTCGTTATAGGAGTGTAGCGGAGCCACTCACCCGCGGTGCGGCTTCTTGTCTCCGTTCCACTCCGGTCGGCGCAGAACAGACGTCCCCCGGACGTCTTGCGCCCGTCTATCGCTCTTATAACGAAAAAGAGATATCCTTCATGGATATCTCTTTTTCGTTATAGGAGTGTAGCGGAGCCTCTCACCCGCGGTACGGCTTCTTGTCTCCGTTCGACGTCTACACTTCGTTTCGGTCGTTTCAAAACCGGAATCCACCGGAAGCCGTGAAACGGCCGGCGCAGAACAATTTATCAATACAACCGTTTTATCTGGTATCGTCAAACTTTTTTAAAAAAATTTAAAATTACTGTTGACAGATGCTCCACTATCGTGTATTAT
This sequence comes from uncultured Lachnospiraceae bacterium, assembly GCA_900317585.1. Taxonomy (GTDB): domain Bacteria; phylum Bacillota; class Clostridia; order Lachnospirales; family Lachnospiraceae; genus Roseburia. The sequence continues at coordinate 11,483 of ONHG01000015.1, forward strand.
ATAACACGTGCTCGACACAAGGGAGCTCACAAACATAACAAATGCGATAGTGGCGTAGTTGGTAACGCGCGACCTTGCCAAGGTCGAGACCGCGGGTTCGAGCCCCGTCTATCGCTCTTATAACGAAAAAGAGATATCCTTCATGGATATCTCTTTTTTGTTATAGGAGTGTAGCGGAGCCACTCACCCGCGGTGCGGCTTCTTGTCTCCGTTCCACGTCTACACTCCGTTTCGGTCGTTTCAAAACCGGCATCCACCGGAAGCCGTGAAACGGTCGGCGCAGAACAGACGTCCCCCGGACGTCTTGCGCCCGTCTATCGCTCTTATAACGAAAAGAGATATCCTTCATGGATATCTCTTTTTCGTTATAGGCAGGAATATCTGTCATATTTCCGCGTCCCCACACATATTATATATAAAACAACCACAGGAGGCGCATATGAGTGCAAAAACAAAAATCGTCGTTGTAAAAATGAAGCATGTCATTCTGACCGGAGTGCTCCTTGGCATACTGCTTCTTCTGATAATTTTCGCTGCTACATATTTCTTTTCAGGCGATGAGCCAAAGCCTGCGGCAGAAGAAACCGGCATGTATACACCGGGTGTGTACAATACCTCTGTAGCGCTTGGTGGGGCGGCTATTGATGTGTCTGTGGCGGTGGACAGCAATAATATCAACTCCATAAGCCTTGAAAACATGACTGATTCGGTGGAAACAATGTATCCGCTTGTTGAGCCTGCGATGAACGAGCTCGTGTCGCAGATTGTGCAAAACCAGTCCACCGACAATGTTTCCTACGCAAACACCAGCCAGTACACCTCCAAGGTGTTGCTCAATGCCATTGATAGTACACTCTCCAAAGCCAAAAACTCTGACAGCTCAAATACCGAAGAAAATACAAAGACAGTATCTGAATCACAAAAAGAGCCCGGGGATTCTTCAAAAACTGAAAATACCTCGCAGTAACCTGCGAGGTATTTTAACTTAATCATATAAATCGTAAAATATATGTTATGTATCAAAAATATAATCTACTGCTCACTGTCTGTAGATAATCCCTGTAGATAATCGCTGACAGCACTGATATCTGCGTAATAGCAGTTCACCGGACGACTCTTCTGATAGTACTGATATCCGGAGTAACCACCCCAGCCTACAAATGCGACTACAGCCGCCGCTGCAACAATTCGTGCTATAACACGCTTTACTTTATTTCTGGCATTTGTCTTTTTACGATTTGCCTTTTCATTCTTATATTTATCAACCTTTGCCTGACTCATTGCTTTTCTCCTTTAACTCAATGCAATAATTCTACTACATTTTGCGGGAGATATCAAGGCATTTCATCATAGCTTCAAAAACACTGCTTCTCATGCCCTTTTCCTCAAGCACACGCACAGCCTGGATAGTGGTTCCGGCAGGTGAGCACACCATATCCTTGAGCTCGCCCGGATGCTTTCCTGTCTCGAGAACCATTTTTGCGCTTCCAAGCACTGCCTGGGCTGCAAATGTATATGCCTGGCTCCTTGGCATACCGCCTGCTACAGCCGCATCTGCCATAGCCTCTATAAACATAAACACATATGCCGGTGAACTTCCGCTGACCGCTGTCACTACATCCATAAGCTTCTCGTCTATCACCTCAGCCTTTGAAAAGCCCGAGCACAAATCAAGCACTGTATCAAGCTCCGCCTGCGATACTCTTTCATTTGCACAGACTCCCATCATGCCCTCACCAACCATGGCAGGTGTATTTGGCATGGTACGTATAACCTTTAAGCTCTTTCCAAACATCTCGTCAAACCACAAAAGTGACTTGCCCGGTGCAATAGAAACAATGATTTCATCGTCACTAACAGTGTCCTTTATCTCTGCTATAACCTCCTCATAGTACTGTGGCTTTACTGCTAAAAACAGAATATCTGCAAACTCTGCTACGCTCTTATTGTCCGCTGTCAGCCTGATTCCAAGCTCTGCAGCATTCTTTTCTCTGGAGCCTTCGGTCTTTGCAGATGCAAGAATATCGCTTGCCTGTGCCTTGCCTGATGCCAGCACTCCGTGTATCATTGCCTTTCCCATGTTTCCACAACCTATGAAGCCTAATTTCTTACTCATATTATCCTCCTGCCGTAATCAATATATCTGACTATTCAAAGCATCCAAAATCATGTTTATCAGTCAGTATTTTTGCAAACTATTTTAGCACACTTCATTCAATCATGCAAAATATCTTTTAACTCTAATATCATCTTATGCATCAAAACCTGAATGTACAGGCAGACCTCTGTGCTCAACAGGAGTGGAAAAAACTATCTGTGTACTTGTCTTGCCGAATTTCTGCAGATTGTTGATAAAGTCATCAAGCTCCTCCGTATCTAAAAACTCCACCTTTATGAGCATAGAATACTCTCCTGTCACACAATTGCACTCTATGACATTCTCCACACTCTCAATAAACGGATAAAACTCTTCCTTTTGTACAGGCTCCAGGTCCAGATTGACAAAAGCCTTTATCTTATAGCCCAGATTAACCGAATCAACAGTGGCATGATAGCCCTTTATGATTCCCTTGCTCTCCAATCTCTCTATTCTGGCTGTTACAGCCGGTGATGACAAAAACACCTGTGCCGCTATCTCCTTTATCGCTATACGTGCATTTTCCTGCAGCAGCTCTACTATTTTCTCATCAATCATATCCAATGCATTCTTAGTCAAGGTACCGCCTCCTAATCTCTCTTTTGTAAATGTGATTTTTCCAACAAAAAAGAGGGCGCAGATAACCTAATATCTGAACGCCCTCGTTCGCTTTACTTTATTAATTAATTACTTTAGAAAAATAATATCATTAATCAATATTACTTGTCAAGATTAAGATCTGTAATCTCCGTTAATTTTTACATAATCATATGTAAGATCACAGCCCCATGCCTTGGCTGACACATCTCCCTGGTGTAAATCTATGTCGATGTAAATCTCGTCCTCATGCAGTATCTTTGCTGCCTCCTCCTCTGAGAAGTCAACTCCGGCACCGTTCTCGCACACCTTGATGCTTCCTGCTGTTGAGCGCAGGTGAAGCTCCACCTTGTCTATATCAAAATCAGCCTCCGCATAGCCTATAGCACAAAGGATTCGTCCCCAGTTGGCATCCTCGCCAAACATAGCACACTTTAAAAGTGGTGAACGGATAACGCTCTTTGCCACAATAATTGCTGTATCAAGATCAGGCGCACCCGCGCATGTGCACTCTAAAAGCTTTGAAGCACCCTCTCCATCCTTTGCAAGCATTCTTGTAAGATTTGAAAGTACCTCGTACAGTGCATCCTTAAAGGTCTGATAATCATCATTCTCTGTAGTAATAGGTGTGTTTCCTGCAAGACCGTTTGCCATGATGCTTACCATATCATTGGTAGAGGTATCGCCGTCGATGCTTAAGCAATTGTAGGTAACCTTTACAATCTCGCTCAAGGCCTTCTGGATGAGCTCCGATGAGATGGCAACATCTGATGTGATAAAGTTTAAGGTAGTAGCCATGTTCGGGTGAATCATGCCGCTTCCCTTTGCCATACCGCCTACTGTACACTCACTGTCTCCAAGCATGAACTTTACCGCATACTGCTTTGGAACGGTATCTGTAGTCATTATAGCGTTTACAGCCTTGTCGTTGCCGTCTGCCGAAAGTCCCTTTGCAAGCTCCTTTATATGGCTCTCGATAGGCTCAATAGGAAGCACCTGGCCAATAACTCCTGTAGATGCCACTATAACCTCGTTTGGATCAATCGAAAGCTCTGCTGCTACAAGCTCGCACATTCTCTGAGCCTTCTCTACTCCGTCAGCATTGCAGGTGTTGGCGTTTTTGCTGTTGGCAATAACAGCCTTTGCCGTATGTCCTGATGCCTCAAGGTGTGCCTTTGTCACCTGAATAGGCGCGCCCTTCACCTTGTTTGTTGTGTAAACAGCCGCCGCCTGACACTGTGTTTCTGAATAAACTAAAGCCAGGTCATTTTTGTTTTTCTCACTGTTTAATCCACAGTTTAATCCGTTTGCAACAAAGCCTTTTGCTGCACAGACGCCCTTTTTTACCTTTGTAAAACTCATTTGTATAATACCTCGATTCTTTTAATATGTCCAATCCCCAACATATCGTATTTTTGATATATGAACGATAGACTGTAACATCATCTCGTTACTCTATCTCTTTCATGACGCTCTTGTAAGCCGGACGGATAATCTTGTTCATGCCGACAATCTCCTCAAGCCTGTGGGCACTCCAGCCAACGATTCGCGCAATGGCAAAAAGAGGTGTGTAAAGCTCCATAGGAATACCAAGCATATCATAAACAAAGCCGCTGTAGAAATCTACATTCGGAGAAACCCCCTTAAAGATATGGCGCTTTTCAGCGATAATCTCAGGAGCCACTTTCTCTATTGTATTATAGAGATTCATCTCATTATCTCTATTCTTTGCCATCGAAAGCTTCTCCACATAGCCTCTGAATATACGCTCTCGCGGGTCAGAAAGTGAATACACCGCATGTCCCATTCCATAGATGAGTCCCTTGTGGTCAAACACCTCACCATCCATCATTTTTCTTAGGTATGCTCTCACCTCATCCTCATCATCCCAGTGCTTCACATGCGAACGGATGTCCCGCATCATCTCCATAACCTTGATATTGGCACCGCCGTGCTTTGGTCCCTTAAGGGATGACATGGCTGCCGCGATAGCAGAGTATGTATCTGTACCTGCCGATGTAACCACACGGGTGGTAAATGTAGAGTTGTTTCCACCGCCGTGCTCCATATGAAGAATAAGTGCCATATCAAGCACCCTTGCTTCAAGCTCTGTATATTGATTGTCAGCTCTGAGCATCCTAAGGAAGTTTTCAGCTGTCGAAAGCTTTGGATCCGGCCTGTGAATATACATGCTCTGATCATTTTCATAATGATTATACGCATGATAACCGTAAACTGCAAGCATCGGGAATATTGCAACAAGTGATAAGCACTGTCTGATATTGTTGTCGATGCCCGCCTTTGCTACAAGAGGATCATATGAAGCCAGTGTCAGTATACTTCTCGTCATGGAATTCATGATATCCTTTGACGGAGCCTTCATGATGACATCCCTCGTAAAGTTGGTAGGAAGGGTTCTGCTTCTTCCTAAAACCTCTGTAAACTCAGCCAATTCACTCTCAGATGGCAGCTGCCCGAAAAGCAGCAGATAAGCAATTTTTTCAAAACCAAACTCACCGGGCCTTAAGTTGTTTGTAAGCGTCTTTACATTGTAGCCCCTGTACCACAATTGTCCGTCACATGGCACGCTGCTGCCATCCTCGCCCGTTTTAAATGAAACAATCTCTGAAATATTCGTAAGACCTGTCAGAACTCCCTTTCCGTTTACATCCCTAAGTCCTCTGTTGACACCATATTCCCTGAAAAGACTATCTGAAATTGTGTCATTTTTGATACAAATATCCTGTTTTTTTGCAGCGTAATCCGCTAATAAATTATTGCTTTTTGTCATCCATTCACCCTTCCTTTTTATCTTTAGGTGACTATTCAGAACCATCCACGCACATTCGCAAAACCGCACGATACTCGTGCTTTGTCTATACTCCGTTACGGTCCGCGCTGAACAAACGTCCCCCGGACGTTTAGCGCCGCTACTACGCAGCTAATTTTGCTCATATGTGTGGGGGTGGCTCTATTCGAGCCACCAGAGAACAAGAAAATCTGCTGCTTACATGCAAGCATGACGCATCAGCTTTTTTGTTCTCAGTGGTTCTGAATAGTTACCCTTTTAGAATATATTATATCCGTTTTCTTAGAAATTGGCAAACCCATTCATGAATCCGTAGCCAAAAATTTTATTTGGATAGTCGGTTTTTTCTTTTCTTCGACAGTTTCTTACCATGGCATTTTTTATATCCACTCCGTTTGCGAGCACAAGATTGCCTCTCACTATCATCCACTCCATGATGAGAGCCGCCACCGCTGCAGTGATTGCAGCAGCCGCCGATGTACCACTTAGCGCTATATACATTCCTCTTGGATTTGCCCCTGTGATATCCACAGCCGGTGCTACGAGATCCGGCTTTATTCCACCATCTGCGTCAAAGCCCCTTCCCGACTCTAAAAGTATTGCATCATTTAGGGAATTATAGCCTCCCGCCGTTATCACAAGCTTAGCATCCGAAGGCATGGTCAGCGTGGTATCAGGCTCCGAGACAATAAAGCTCACATCAGTATCAAGAAGTCCTGTCATCGGGAGCCACATATTAAAAACGCCTCCAATAGTCATAAGTGGAAATACCCTGATGGTCCACACTCCCTTCACCACCTTTTCAAAGCGGATAAATATAAGCATATCCCTCGTCTGTCTGCCGGTCTGCCTGTAGTCAATAGTCACCCCTGTTCCCTCAAGAAGAAATGAGTATTCACCGCTGTCTGGTCGCATTGGTACCCCGGCTGGATTTGATTGTCCGCTAGGCGATATGACGGAAAGCGTAAATAGCTCAGGTGAAAGTGCCCAGCATTCCAGATAAAAGCCATCCATATCCTGCTCAACATTTATCTCAATATCATCGACTGTATCTGTTATGCGCCCTTTATAATGATGCCTGCTGTTCGCCTCATTGCCCGCTGCCGCAACCACAGCCCTGCCTCTTTTTGCCGTGATATAGTCCAGATACTCTGAAAGATCCTCAGCTCCCGTGTGGCTTCCATTATTGCATCCAAGCGCCATGCAAAAGACAGCCGGTGCTCCCTTTTGACCTGCAAACTCATCTGCAAAATGCACTGCTCTCATCACATCAGCCTCCGAGTACACTAATTTACGATCCGGAATAAAGTAGAAATCATACAGCTTTTGAGGTGCTCTTTTCAGCTTTACGACAATAAGCTTAGCCTGTGGTGCCACACCTGCAAAATCATCCTGCGGTCTGTTATTGCCACATATCACGCTCGCCACAAACGTACCATGCCCATCCTCATCGCCCGGTATGCTCTCATATGGATTTTCCGATAAAATAGCAGCATTTATCTCATCCTCAGAATAAACCGTATCCGTATTCTGATCCCAGAGCACTGCAATCTTCGTCTTACCCTCAGGTGTCATAAAAGCCTCCTGCGCATAATTCACACCTGTGTCAATAACCACCACATACACACCATTTCCGTATAGTCCCGGAACAAACTCCCTTTGAAGCCTGAAAACACCGCTCTTTACAAGTCCCTGCGTGGATAAAGGAGCAAGACACTTTGGAATAGCCGAATACGAATAAACTCCCTCCATAAGTGGTGGGAGTCTTTCGTAATCCTCATATGTCCATATCTCGTAATCATTGCCCAATGTCTCTATGATATTAGGAGCTATTAACGGTGGAATGAGCTCCTTTTTCGATACTATGAACTGCATATTTTACCTCATATGATACATTTTCCTCTATTAAATTATATTCCCAAAATAAAAATTTGCTACCAAATTTACTCGCGACTTCCATGACATGTAAAATAAATCACCTGGTAATCCTGCGAAAGCACCGCAAGCAGCCTTCTGCCTCGAGCAAGCTTCTCATCATCCAGATTCACAAACGGATCGTCAAGTATGAGAAACGGCTTCTCGCCCGGATACATCGCATCCACAAGCGCAAAACGCATACATATGCCTATCAGATCCTTGTAGCCTGCCGACATGGTTCTCACATCGCGAAGCTGCCCCTGCTCCTTCATCCTTATTGAAATATTGGCATCCACCTGCCAGTCTCTGTCTGTATTTTCTGTCAGGATACCGAAGTACTTCTGGAATCCATTGGAAATAGGCGCCATGTATCTGGCAGTAAACTGCTCCCTTGCCCTGGTCAGATAGTCTGATGTAAGCCCAAGTATCTCGTACTTATGCTTTTCCTCAGCCTGTATCTGCTTGCAGTTGCGATACTCCTGCTCCTTTTCATCCCTCATATCAAGCTGCTCCTGCAGATCATCCATCTGTCTGCTGTACTGCACTAAGGATGCCCTGATTTCATCGAGGCTGCATTCCACCTTTGAAATCATCTCATTGAGCTCATCAAGTGTATACGGACACTCATTTGGTGCAAGAAGCTTGTCCATATCGTTGTCATTCTCAAACTGCGTTTTCTTCTGAAGAGCACTGTCCATATTTTCCTTTGCAAAGCCGACCTCTGCGAGCTGCTTTTTCATCTGTGAAAGTGTCTGTGTATATTCTGTAGTACTGTCATATCCATAGAGACTTAAATACTCATCAAGCGAAGCCTTTGCCTTCTCATAGTCAGCCTTTGTCTTGGCGCGCTTTCCTATCTGCTCGTTGAAACGACTGTAGTCATGAACCTTTGTTCGAAGCTCATAAAGCTTCTCCTGATACTGCGATTCATCTGCCTCAATCGAAAAGCTGTCAAAAAACTGCGATACCTCATGCTCCATTGATGTAATGCCGCTTTGAATCTGCTCAAGCTGCTCCTTTAATTCCTGAATCGGTATCTCCTTCTGCTTTATATTTTCCTCACGCTCAGCCATAAGCCTGATGTATGCTCTCTGCTTTTTGTTGTTCAGACGGATTCCATAGACCATCATGACAACACCGCAAAATGCCATAGTGATTCCCGCTATACCGATTGCAAGAAGCATGATTTCCTTCACATTGTACTTCTCATTCAGGCTGAATGCTGTGGCAACAACCGCTGCCAAAAGGCCTATAACCATAATCACAATACCTGCAGGTACAAGCTTTGTCTTCTCCGGTGCCTCCGGCTCCTCCTCATCATCTGCCATCTGTGCAATGGAGGTCATCTGCGAGAGCTTGAGCTCCATGTGGCTGTACTCATTCTTGACACTCTGGATGTTTGCAATCTTCTTTTGCATCTCATCAAGACCATCATCAGATGGCACTCCATCCTTAAACATACCTGAAAGTGTATCTAAATACTGCTCCTCCTCAGGCGTAAAGCTCAGATTATCTTCTACAGCCTTTAAGCTTTCAAGCTCTCCGGCCTGCTTTGTCTTTTCCAAAAGCTCTGCCTCATCCGGTGCTTTGTCTCCAAAGACTGCCGATGCAGCATTGTAAATGCTCTCTTTCTCCTTTGCAACGGCACAAAGCTGCTCGTAGTTTTCACGAAGTGCCTGCTTTCTGCTGTCCTCAGATGCCACCTGAAGCGCCCTGCCGTACTCGGCTCTGATACCGGTAAGCTCCTTCTTCTGGGCAGTTTTCTCATCTATTTTCTGTGAAAGCTGTGCTGCCGCCTCATCCGCGGCCTGATACTTCTTAAGCTCCTGTTCCAAGGCTGTGAGTGTATTTACACGCTTTTTGATGGAGCCTGTGATACGGTTTGGGGACATCTTATTCATCATATCCTTAATGTCCGCTGTCGCCGACTCGAAGTTGTTGATGTCATTTGTATTTTCCGCCATATTGCCAAGCTTTGCGCTGATGCTGTCTGATGACGAAAACATGCAGTCTGCCTGTGCTATGTATATCGTTCTCTTGAACGAGCTGCGGTCGAGGTCAAAAAGCTCCTCTCCAAGCAGTGGTGAAAAATCATCACACTCAACCATGGTTGCAAGCCTGTATAAGTGAAAATCATCCTGCTTTTCTGTGAGGCCAAAGGTCCTTACAAGTCTGTACTCCGCTCCATCGGCCTCAAAATCAAGCTCTCCACCATAAGTGCCGCCCTGCCATGGCTTATAGAGCTTTCTTTCCCTCTCAAAGGCGCCCGGCTCCTTTTTCGTATCAAAGCCGTACAGCATAGCCTTCAAAAAAGCCGCAAGTGTACTCTTTCCCCAGCCGTTTGGCTGGTTTATGACATTGACTCCATCATTGAAATTGATATTAAGATCGGACAGCTTTCCGAAGTTGTTTATGTGACAAGCTATTAATTTCAATTTCTAAATCTCCTCCCCGCTAAGCGCCGATATACCACACCTGATGACCTCAGACTTCTGCTCCTCGGTCATATCTGAGCCAAGCACCATCCGTATGAACTCACCCTTAAGTGATGCATCCTTTTCGTATTCACTGTAATTGATGAGAAGCCTTGTCTCATCATACACCTTTTCATAGTAGAAATATTCCTCGAACATATCCTTGAGGAAATCTGTGTTTATCTCACAATCCACGTCCACCTCACCTACAAGCACGAACTTTACCATGCTTCTCGATGAATATTCACTGTCCGAAATGGCTTTTTCCATCTTCACAGCCACATCCTGTGTGGTCATGGCTCCTGTCACATCCACATACAGCGTGTAGAGGCTCCTGTACGCAAACGGTACAAAGCTAAAGCCTGCCGTGAGCTTCTCATCATCTATATCAAGCACCACAAAGCCCTTTTGTCCACACTCATCAAAGCCTCTTCCCTCTAAACAGCCGCTGTAGCAGTACATGCCGCGGTTGTCAAGCTGTCCGCTCTGATACTCATGCACATGACCGAGTGCGAGATAATCAATGCCCTTATTCTTAAGGTCGCCTGTGGAAATCTCATCACCGAGCTGTCCGTGGAGAGTGACAACGTTGTAATTGTCATTGTCGAGCACAAGAGAATTGTACATGGCAGCCTGGTTAGACTTGTCTATCTCAAGACCTGTTATTGTGATATTTCCATAGCTGTATGAGGTCCACTGATTAGAAAAAAGCTTAAGGTTGTCAGGGATTTCATCGAGCTTCGATATGAAATTGTCCGAGTCGTGATTACCCTTAAGATAATAGAAATCGATATCCGGATTTGACGTAATCGAATCCTTTACCAGATTTCTGGCAGTCGCTGACACATTTCTCGTGTCAAATAAATCGCCTGCTATGATAATCGCCTTTACATCGTTATTTTTGGCGTACTCTATCATCCTTGAATATGTACGCAGTATTTCCATTTTTCTCTCTTTTGCCTGCTCCTTTGACAGATTCGAGGTCATCTTCGAATCCAGATGCAGGTCTGCACAGTGGATTATTTTCATTTTTCCAATTCCTCTCTTACGAAATATGCGTTACCTCATATTTCTGTGCTGAATAGTTACAATCCTTTAACAATTAAACGTGCTGACTGTCTGCAAGCTCAGGTGTACCTCTCATCTGAATGAGCGGGCCACCCTTCTTCTCCACATAGTCCTTAGTGATTGTAACCGTGCCGATATTGTCATCCTTTGGTATCTCATACATGATATCGAGCATGAAATCCTCTATAATCGCACGAAGAGCTCTGGCTCCGACCTTCTTTTCCTTTGCCATCTTGGCGATGGCATAAAGCGCATCATCGTCGAACTCAAGCCTTACCTCATCCATCTCAAGGAGCTTCTGATACTGCTTGATAATGGCATTCTTTGGCTCCTTCAATATCTTTACAAGCATATCCTCGGTGAGAGCCTCAAGTGAGAACATGATAGGAAGTCGTCCGATAAACTCAGGAATCATTCCAAATTTGCGGATATCATCAACAGTTGCCTGCATGAGCAGGTTCTCATCCCCATCATACTTGTCCTTCAAATCAGCCTTGAAGCCTATAGAAGCCTCCTTGTTCAGGCGTTCCTTTATGATATCCTCAAGTCCCGGGAAAGCACCTCCGCATATAAAGAGAATATTTCTCGTGTCAACTGTGGTCATCGGAACCATGGCATTCTTGCTGCTGGCACCAACCGGCACCTCAACCTCTGAACCCTCTAAAAGCTTAAGCATACCCTGCTGCACGGACTCTCCGCTCACATCACGCTGGTTGGCATTTCTCTTCTTTGCAAGCTTGTCTATCTCATCTATAAAAATGATACCGTGCTCAGCTCTCTCCACGTCATTATCTGCAGCCGCAAGAAGCTTGCTTACCACACTTTCGATATCGTCACCGATATATCCGGCCTCAGTAAGTGATGTGGCATCTGTTATGGCAAGTGGCACATCTAAAAGCTTTGCAAGAGTCTTTACGAGATATGTCTTTCCTGAACCTGTAGGTCCGATCATGAGCATATTTGATTTCTCAATCTCCACACCGTCATATTTATTTGAAGCCTGCTTTGCAGTGGTATTCTCTTCCTGTGCCTTATGCTTATTGTCAGCCATGACACGCTTGTAGTGGTTATATACTGCAACCGACATGACCTTCTTTGCATGCTCCTGACCTACCACATAATCATCAAGACTCGCCTTAATCCTATGCGGTGCAGGAATTGAGTGAATGTCAAGAATCGGCTCGACCTTTTTCTCTTCCTTTGGTTTTTTCTTCTTAAGCTTCTGGCTGTTTGGTATGCCTCCTGTCAGATCTGACAAATTTATCATGCTGATATTGGGCATATTGCCAAAATCCATATTGCTTATATTTCCAAGATTTCCGAGGTTGCCAAAATTACCGTTGCTCATGGAGTCAAAGGTCTTTTGCATACAATCGCTGCAGATGCACAGGTTCGGCTGGATATGTATCATCTTGCCTGCCACGCTCTCCGGTCTGCGGCAGATATAGCAGACATCCTCGTAGTCGTTTGCCTTGTTATCGTTTGTATTATCTATGTTATTTGTAGTTTCTTCATTATTATCCTGAATATTGTCAGGTACTTCCTTGAAATCATCATTATTCATAGGTGAATTACCGCCTTTGTATCATTTGGCTGCTTTATCAGCCATTTCACTATTATACACTACTGAATAAATGCATGCAAGCAAGCTGAGGCGCTTTTAAAAAAAAGAACCGACAGATCAAAAGACCTGCCGGATCCATTTTATTAATATCTATCTTCCACAAATAATTTCTAAGATACTTTTGCAATCCCGAGCAATTATTGGAGTGCCCAAAATTATTGCTGCAATTGAACAGCTCAAATCAAATAATCTTAACATTCTTTCAATCTTACAATCATCATAATGTGGAACCATCCATTCGCTCCATGGATATCTATAAATCTCATTTTCCAATGGTTTATATACTTTAATAACTATACACCATAATAAGGCCGTAACATTAATAATGAGTCCACAATAATAAACTATTGGAGCATATGATTCCTTTTGAAAAAAGAAGAACACCAACTTTGAAAATATTAAAAACCATACGCTTTGTGTAATTATGGTAAAATAACTTCCCATTCTCCAGTTGATTCCAAAGATAACCAGCGGAAAAAATGCAATTATTAAGCCACATGGACGTCCTGCTGCTATTCCTGCCGTATGATATGAATCTGATTCTAACTGCAATATCGCACACATTAAAATAATAGTTGGTGACAATATTGCAAGATAAATATTCCATACCAAAATAATAATTTTACTATGTTTATTCTCGTTCATACTCTAATAAAAAATGATTACATATTCTCAATATAAATATCTGTCCGTATTGCATATCTACCACTAAATGAATACTGCAAGTTCGTAAGAACTGCACTTTGAATTAGTCCAATATAATCATATACAAATAACGGTATTACAGATATCCAGACTCCTATTAATGAATTAGTGTCTGTTTTCCTACTAAATATATCATACAACTATCCATATCAAAAGTCTATATTCTGAAAATATTTTTCATATTTTTACAATTTTATCAATTTAGTATCTGTATATTTTTATCCCAACTATCAATCAATCGACTCTCCTGCCTTTTTCTTGACATACAAATGGGCCGCATAACCGGAATTGATGTTCTTCTAATCAGCATAATTCTCTTGTTCACCATATGCATCTTTATAGTATAATATGCCATTACTGTAGCGAATCCCCCCATCTGACACATTTTCATCAATGACATATTGTTTTCTGCCTGTTATAGGACATTTATAAATCACACTTTCCTTCTGATAATAAACATATTTGTCTGTCACAAAAAACCATTTGACTGTAGCAATATTTTCAAGAATCTCGCTTGCGTCAGATGATTCTTTATCTGCTAATCCATAAAAATCCTCTGTGTTATCACCCCCTGAGGAATATACAAGCTCGTTTTTAAACGAATTTAAATCAACACTGTATACACTAATGCCTGCATTTCTATCATTTTCCAAAAGATAATAACACTTGTCCTCACTAAGATAAATATTTGTAATCCTTCCTGAAAGCGGAAAAACATTTCTGGTAACTGCAACAGTATTATTACTGTTATCCTTGCGATATACGACATCTTCATTTTGGTCAATATAATAGACATATTCATCCTTTGACAAACTTATCTGTCCGTTAAGTGTGCCATCAATTACCACATCACCACCAGCTGAATTCTTACTACAGCCTGTCAGAATCAAACATATAATTATTCCTGTTAAAAATCTCTTTTTCAAATGATAATGTGAGAATTTCAAAAAGATAATAAGTAATAGAATTACAATCACAAAACAGCTTACTAAAAGTATTTCTGCAAAATATTTCTTATCTAATGCTTCAAAAGTTTTTATCCTCGTCAAATTATTGTCTATGATATCATTAGAATACATATCCGGCCAGAAAAATCCACTTCCCGACAATAATGCAGCAGCGCATGGAATCCTATACATTGCTGAACTCTTTGAAAATATCATCACCGGAAGTATTACATAAAGCAATGATAATACTATGCTGATTTCTCTTTTTTTAATCAATACAGCAAAGAACATTACCACACAAACAAGCATTATATTACCAAGAACATTTAAACCAACTTTAATTAATAACGCCTGAATAAGAGATATAGTATATTTTGAATTTTCAAAAAACTCAATTGTGTTCAATGGATAACTGCCATTCTTCAATCCGACTGAACCACTTAAATATATGACTGATATCATTTGAAATAATAAAGAAGTAATCACTCCTCCAATTATCCCAATTAAAAGTTTACATATCGTAACACGATTTCTTCCACAGGAAGAAATAATCATAATTTCCATATCATTTTCATATTCTGTTGAAAACAATATAATACCAAGCAGGATAACAACTATCACCATAAAATAATTTATACCATCATGGCATAGTATAGTTTCCCATCCTCTCGTATCTGTAATATATCCACTTCCCGAATCAGTCTCATAAAGATAAATATGATAAAATGATTCAAAAGCCTGTTTTTTCTGCTTATTTGATAGTGTATTTCCTGAATCCGTTTCTATTTTTCTATATTCCTTTTTTATCTGCTGTGTTTTTTCTGTAGTAATTTTACCCTCATATTTTTTAAAAAAGGAAGTATAATATTTTTCTGAATTTCTGATTACATTGGTCGTATCATATCCAAGAATCACCTGATATATACAAGCGGTTATAAACATGACTGTAAAAAAGGAAAATAAATGCTGCTTTCTGAATATCTTACGTAATTCCAATATAATCATCTGATAGCTCTCCTCCCTTTTTCAACGAGATAAGTAATAGCAAGTATTATCATTATCAAAACAATCTGCACAAAAAATATTCCATTCTGTAAAGGAATAAAATGCCCGTAAACATTAATTTCTTTAAGAGTAATTCCAATCTCTCCTGTTTTTAACAGAGAAAACGGACTGACCATGGTAAATATTTTTTCTACTACTGTAATTCCATTATCAAATCCGCTCAGATAAAGCGAACCACATATAAATCCTATGATAAGTATAAAAACAACATATGTATTTTTCACAATTTCTGCAATTAACGTCATGACAATTGCAATTATCGCAAATCCAATACATTTCCACAGAACTATAAAAAAATAGAAGTCCAGCACCGACATATCAAACGGAGTATATTGATACTCACTTATAGAATATAGCATCATAGCGGAGCCTTTTAACCCATATTGTTTATTTATGATTAGAAAATTAAAGGCACTAAAGACAGCTTCAAGTCCTATAGCCACAAAAATATGTGTCAATATTTTTGCTGGTACATACATCCTGCTCCCAATACATGCTGTTCTTTGAATTGTTTCCATCCCGTTCCTACGCTCTTGAAAAAATGAAGGCATGATTCCTATTATCAGCAATACCAGAATAAAAAAATCTGATTTATCATACACAAAAAGAGTCTTCCATCCACCTGTTTCATAAAACATTAAAGGTGCTCTGCCCTTGTAATGCTTCAAAATAAAACTGTTTTTTTCCACCTCAAAAATATTATTCTGCTCTTTATAAAAACTAATATTTTGCTTCGCTTTATTAACCAGACTATCATTCTGTTCTTCATATGTGACAAGATATTTAATTGGATTATAAAATTGAACCGTTAACAGACTGTAATCACCAAAAACATATCCTGTATGCATAGTATCATCATATTCTGTACTATAGCTGTCATTTATCATTGAACTGTATCTGTTATATTCTTGTGAAATATATGACACTTTTTCTGCAGTAAGCTTTCCATCAAGCCTCTGATGCAATTCATCATAATATAGATTTTCTTTTTCAGATGCGCTTGTCCTTACAAAGTCTTCGTTGAAACCACCCTTAGTCCGATAATCCCATTCCATCCAGAATATATTTGCAATAACCGTTAATACAAATATTACAAAAAAGGAACGTGTTAAAAACTCTTTTCTCAATTCATAATAAAAAATCTTCATCAATACCGCTTTCCTTCCTAAAAAAGGAGAGAAACACCTCCTCTAACTGTGGTTCCACAATTTCGGCTCCTTTTGGTATGTGATCACTAATTCCCCTTAATATAACCTTATCCTTTTCCCTTTTCATATTGGATATCAAATAGTTTCTTCTTATCAAATCCGCTTTATTTTCATCGACACAAATACAAAACACCTGGCCTTTAATTTTATCTCTCAATTCCTCAGAGGTTCCTTCACATGCTAACCTGCCATTCTGCAACATAATAATATGATTAGCAATATACTCAACATCCGACACAATATGTGTTGCAACAAGAATCATTCTATCTTTTGCTGCTTCCGTTATTATATTTCTAAACCTTATCCGCTCTCCCGGATCAAGTCCTGCTGTTGGTTCATCCAAAACAAGAATCCTTGGATTATTCAACAATGCCTGCGCAATCCCAAGTCTTTGACGCATTCCACCGGATAACTCCCGTATTTTCTTCTTTTTACATTCCAGAAGATTGACCTCTGTAAGCACCTGTTTTATTCTATTTTTTTCATCAACCCTTTTTATACAACACATGTAGTCTAAAAATTCGTCAACTCTATAATTCGGATAAAATTTGGGATACTGTGGCATAAATCCAATTAATTTTAAATAATCCGTCCCCAGCTTTTCTATATTAATGCCATCTAACAGTATTTCACCACCGGATGCCTTTAACGCACCAATTAAAATATTAATCAAGGTTGTCTTTCCTGCTCCGTTTGCCCCCAACAGCCCATATACTCCGTTTTTAAACGTAAAATTAACCGATTTGAGTGCATAAAAGGCACCATACCTTTTTGAAATATCATTTAGTTGTAAATACATTGTAAACCACCCTTTTCGTATCTTCATTTCCTATCAGCCAGTAACCATTTTCATTATTACGAAAATCATAAAATTGCACACCCACTTCTGTTTCAAAAGTATTTTCGCTTATACATTTCTTATCTGATAGCTGATACACTCGTACTCTATGTTTTGTAAGATTATCATTTATACAAGTGTAAGCAATCAAATATACCCCATCCTTTGTAATATATGAAAATGTACTCTCCGTATTATCAACCTTAAATACCACTGACTGATTTTCTTCACAATTGTATATAACTACTTTCCCACTTGAAGTATCTGTTAATGGATTCTCACCATCATTTAGAATAAGATAATTCCCCGATACACGAATCTGGTTTGGGCTATAGCACCTCTGCTCATCATAAAACAATTTGTTAGATATAAGACTCCAATATCCATATTTTGTATCAATTATTTCATCCCCTTTACTTTTATAAAAGCCTAATTTATTTTCATCTATAAAGGCTATCTCATATTGAGAATATCCATCCGCTTCCGACTCATGATGCATCAATTCCTGTGTCTCAAGATTCAAAACATAAATACCACTTTCTGTGCTCCATGCAAGCTCATTCCCGGATGGTGCTGCCACCGCCTGCGACTGACATTCCTGTATTTCCTTCATCAGTTTTTCAGGAATCATGGCTTTTATGTCAATTACATTTTTTACCTTAAGATTATTGTCATACTCTATGTACTGATATGCTTCTTTTGCCATAGATGTCATGTTAGATATTACCACACCATTTTTCTGCCTTGAATTATCCACAGCTTCATTATATGATGATTTTACAATCGCATATCCATCATTAATTTCACCATAATAATCAATACTTTCCGTATCTTTCACTGCCATTTCAGCTAATATATCATTTGAAGAGACATCAAGAAGTACTAATCGATTGTCAATTTTATCATATTCAAAATCTTTGAAGGTATTTATTTCTTTTACATCAATTTCACTTTGAACATGTTTTATATCCTCAGAATTTTTCGTATTTTCCTTATTATTCTCACATGCTGAAATCGTAATCATACAACATATCAGTAAGGAAATAATTATACTTTTTCTCATACGTATTTACCTGTCTTTAACTAACAAATATCTTCCACTTTGAATTGTATCATCTTGAATTTCATAATCTTTGCCAGCGGTCGATGCAACCGCATAAAGAGAACAGAGTTCTTCATAACCAGAAACATCAATATCTACATCAAAAACTGTCATTTTGTCAGATGTTGTATTTATCTGTACATAATCACATCCATCAATTTTAACAGGTTCATTGTTTATAAAAACAGTAACCTTTTCTGCAACTTCTTTACCACCATACATTTGCAAAGTCAGATGCAGTTTTCCATCTTTTGAATATATACAATTTTTATTATCATCAGTCTTGATTTCTAAATATGCAGAATAATCAAGTGGGTTATCTGTATCATTTGTCACAAACCCTTTAAGTACGTCCATAATTTCTTCCGGAATGTCAGTTACCTCTGTTTTCACAAAATCTGCTTTTGTTTGATTTTCACCATCTTCCTGCATTTTTACAGGAATACAAACGGTTGAATTCATTTTACAACAGTTTCCAAATGATGTGTTTTGAGTGCTATCCGGTAAATAATCTGCCATATATATTGTTGCAAATTGCATACCTAATGTATCCCCTTTCATACCGGATACTGGAGTAACATACGCGGTGAAATTGATTGTTTGGTCCGGCTTCAATTTAAAATAATGAACCAGTTTTTTTTCGCTCACCTCATCATTTAACTTATAATAATACGGCTGCACCTCACCATTTAAGAACAAAATTGCAGCAACCTCTACTTCTTCTGAGTTATCATTTGTTCCTACATATAATGGAACCTCAAGCTCATCTCCTGAATACGTATATTCATAATTATCTGAAGGCTTAAACCCCATTGTTACTGTCCCGTCTGATTTTTTTATCAGTTCATCATCACTGCTTATTATAGATGACAATTCCGAATCCTTTTGGCTACCGGTATCTGATAAGGAATCTTTTTTACTGCTGCAGCCGCATAAAAGAATTGTGCCAACCAAAATCATGCTTAAAATATATCGAATATGCTTCATTGTTTCATCTCCTATTGTAAAATAGTCGCAAATATTAAAATTTTTCTGCTAAATATCTCACAACACTGCCGGTTCCTCTTGCCTCATGACTAGAAAAGCAAGCAAGTTTTGTTCCACTACTACAATTAGTTACCCTTATAATATCATTGACCCTCGCTTTACTCTTTGTAACATTTGCTTTAGCAATTGTTTCCCCAGTTGCGTTAACCTGAATTTCAACTCCTGTAATCAGCTTATTTGCTGTCTTTGTAACCGAAGTCTTTGCTGTAACAGTTGAGCCACTTCTTGTTAACGAATAATTTAGTGTACCAAATTCTGTATTATATACAGATGCGGCACTTGCAGTTAATGGTGTTGCTCCTAATAGTCCAACTGCCATTAGCAATGAAATCGTTACCTTCTTAAGTTTTATCATGAAAATTACCTCCTGTTATTTAAACATTTTATTTGTTTTTTAAGCTTTTTGGCACCATTGGTTCATATAGCAAACCTCTACACAATGAATTAGCATTATTTTTTGCAATTACACTTAAAGTTTTAAGTGCAAGATTTGCACAACTCTGCGAAACAACATTTATGCGTTTGTTATCCATTATTTGCCTCCTTCGTAAATTATTGAAAGTTAGAATATTCTTACTGTGTTCACCATGGTACATATTCAATATATCAAAGCACTTTATTTTTTCAATCCCTTATGCACGAATGACAGTCCAATATGCACGAATAGCATTATAATATATTGTGTATACATTTTTTTATGATAAAATTATATATAATAATTTATATTAAGGAAGTATTTGTCTTGTTTATAATCAATTCTATCTGGGAATATTTTATTAATTTTATGGAGCAGGTTTTATTTATAATATTTATTCACACGAAACTACATAAAAAAGCAAATTTTAAAAATCAATCATTTTTAATGCTATTATTTTTAACTATACAATTTATTGTATTGTGTTTTATGAATCAAGAAGAAATTTCTTCTTATATAACATTATTATTGTCCTGCATTTTAGATATCATATATGTACTTACGTTTTATCGCGATAATATAATCTTTCGTCTTTTTTGGGGAATCGCATACTCAATCATTTGTTTAATAGCAGAGCAGCTAACCTTTTTTATCCCAACTACACTATATGATAGTGTTTCGACGAAATTACTTTTGGGTGGAGAATTACGAAAACCATACACTATGTTATACCTGGCTATGATTGCGGTATTGATATTAATTCTACACTACGTAGCTAATAAAGATATTACTCTTT
Organism: uncultured Lachnospiraceae bacterium; assembly: GCA_900317585.1. Classification (GTDB taxonomy): domain Bacteria; phylum Bacillota; class Clostridia; order Lachnospirales; family Lachnospiraceae; genus Roseburia. The sequence continues at coordinate 32,232 of ONHG01000015.1, forward strand.
CGCCTTTTCAGAAAATCACATATATATTAATTGCTTTTTCGGGACTTGCAATAGGACATTATATTTTACGTCTTACTCTTGAATTTATAGATAACTATGGAAAATCTTCTTTTTCCACCCGATTATCTTTGGTGAATCTTTTCTTTGTTGTTTTATTTCTTGCACTGTTAGTATATATTTACCAGCTTGGTTACTCTAAAAGAGAAAATCTGCGCCTAATAGAAGAACAAAAAGTTTACGAATTAGAAAGAGAAGAATTTAATAGCTTAGTTGAAACCACAAAACAATTAAGAGAAATAAAGCATGACATTCAAATTTATCTGGATACAATCAATATTTTAGTCAACGATAAAAAATGGGACGAACTTATCTCATATACTGAACAATATTATAATACCCTTTCAATTGCACACATCACAGTTTCAACAGGAAATACTGCAATTGATTGCATTCTTACATCAAAATTAGATTGTGCTAAACGACTTGGTATAAAAACAACTTATTCTATTATGGTACCTGATTCTTTTCCTTTGGATTCAGTTGAACTCTCATCACTCCTCGGGAACATATGGAATAATGCCATTGAAGCAGGTGAAAAGCTTCTCTCTTTTGATATTGGAAAACAACCGTACATTTATTTTTACATAAAACCCTATCAACATATGATACTTATCCATATTGAAAATAACTTTGACGGTGAAATTAAAAGAAATAAAAATCATGAAATTATCAGCACAAAATCCGAAAAAAATCATGGTTTAGGACTACCACGGATAAAATCAATTATTGAAAATTCAGGTGGTGTATTGCAAATCACCTCAGAAAATAATATTTTTTCAGTACATATAATGCTTCCCGACAAGGAGAATAAGATCGAATGATGAAAATAAATATAACTATTCTTGAAGATTCAATTTCTGAATTTAATCGATTACAAAAAGGAATACTAAAATATAGTAAACTAAATAACCTTGATATAAATATAGATGCTTATAAATCAGGTGAAGAATTTTTTTTACACAATCCCAACTGTCAATCAATCGACTCTTCTGCCTTTTTTCTTGACATCCAAATGGGCAGCATGACTGGAATTGATGTTGCAAAAAAACTACGCTCATCCGGTTATAAGGGGATTATAGTATTTCTGACTGCCTTTAGGGAATACGTATTTCATGGATATGAAGTAAGGGCATTAAACTATTTACTTAAACCTGTAAATGAAAATACTCTATTTTTATGTCTTGATGAAATCACTAAAGAACTGTCCAACAATGCATACATCTATCGTAATCGACAAGAAATTGTAAGCTTACCTTATTCAGAAATATTAACCTTTTCCAGTCGCTTGCATTACGTGGATATATTGACAACCAATGGCAAATGCTATGAACAAATGTCAACCTTAAGCAGAATAATAGAGCATCTACCCGGTGAATTTATACGGACACATCGTTCCTACATTGTTAATATGGCACACATATACAGAATTACATCTAGCAGCATAGAATTATCTAATCATTTAACTATACAAATTGCACGTTCTTACTATAAAGATGTTATAAATGCATTTGCAAAATACACAAGGAGATTTGATATTACAGGAGAATTTTAATGATTACTAAATGGGCTATTTATATTGCAAACCAATTAATAAAAGTATCAAGAAAAAAAATAAATTCTGAACAATTAGACATATACATATATGGTTTAGAGTGCTTTTTGAATACATTTATAACCATAACCCTTTTAACAATATGGGGGATTTTTTCTCATTCTCTTTCTTCTACCCTGCTATGGGTATTAACATTTTCTTTACTAAGGCATTTTATAGGTGGAGTACATGCACCAACACAATTAACCTGTATACTTGCAAGCTTTTTCCTCGGTTGCATAAATAAATGGTCAACCGTATTTATAACACAAAACACATGCCTCTACGTTCTCCTAGCGTTTATGTGTCTGTTGTTTGCACCAACCAGTAATAATAAGGTTTCACTATCTTCAACTCAAAAAAAATTACATAAAATTATTTCAATACTTATTATATTTACAGGCCTATTGATTTTTTATAAAATTGGTCATTCTAATCTTACAGCAACAATCTTTTATTCCTTTTTATGTGCGATTATTTTAATGCTTATAGAAACAATCTTGCATTTGAGGATAAATCTCATCCATTAAAATGATTAACACAATTTCTTCTAACAAAAAACATGCTTATTCAGATTGCTATCTGCATAAGCATGTTTTTAATAAATGTTTATTTCAACAACAGCTCAATAAGAAGCTTGTTTACAATCGCAGGATTTGCCTTGCCCTTTGTGGCCTTCATGGTCTGACCTACGAGTGCTCCGATGGCTTTCTTCTTGCCATTGTGGTAATCCTCCACTGCCTGTGGATTTTCATCGATGACAGCCTGGATTGTGGCTTTAAGCTCACCCTCATCATTCATGCTCTTAAGACCGTTCTCCTCGACATACTGCTCAGGGTCGATATCGTCCGAGAATATTTTCTCAAATACTTCCTTGGCAACAGATGAGTTGATTGTGCCTGCATCCACCAGATCTACAAGCTTTGCAAGGTTTACAGGTGAGAATTTTATCTCATCTGCATCCATATCATTATCCTTTAACAGTCGCATTGTCTCAACCATCAGCCAGTTTGAAACCTTCTTCGGCTTGCCGCAGAGCTTTGTGGCAGCCTCAAATATGTCTGCCATATGCTTTGACTCTGTGAGAATCTTTGCATCATACTCAGGGATGTCGTATTCCTTCTTGTAGCGTGCAAGCTTCTGTGGACGAAGCTCAGGCTGCTTTGCCTTTATCTGTGCAATCCATTCATCGGATACGACGATTGGCACGAGGTCAGGCTCCGGGAAATATCTATAGTCCTGCGCATCCTCTTTTGAACGCATGGCATGTGATGATTCCTTGTTGTCATCCCATCTACGGGTCTCCTGTACTACCTTTCTGCCCATCTCAAGAAGCTCTATCTGACGCTCACGCTCGCCTTCTATGGCATGTGCAATAGCCTTGAAGGAGTTAAGGTTTTTCATCTCAGTACGTGTACCAAACTTCTTTGCGCCCACCTCTCTTACTGAGATGTTGACATCGGCACGCATTGAGCCCTCATTCAATTTACAGTCAGATGCTCCGAGATACTGGATGGTCTGACGCAGAGTCTCAAGGTATGCGATAACCTCCTCAGCGGAGCGCATATCAGGCTCTGATACTATCTCTATAAGAGGTACTCCGGAACGGTTGTAATCTACGATAGATACGTCCTCCCACTCGTCATGTACGAGCTTTCCGGCATCCTCCTCCATGTGAATTTCATGGATTCTGACGTTTTTCTTTCCGTTTGCTGTCTCAATCTCCACTGAACCGTTGCGGCAGATTGGCAGATAAAGCTGTGATATCTGATAGTTCTGTGGGTTATCTGGATAAAAATAGTTCTTTCTGTCAAATTTGCTGTACTGTGTGATGGTACAGTTGGTGGCAAGTCCTACTGCCACTGCGTACTCTACAACCTGCTTGTTTAAAACAGGAAGTGAGCCCGGCTGTCCTGTGCAGACAGGACATGTATGTGTATTTGGTGCGCCTCCGAATGCTGTGGAGCAGGCGCAAAAGATCTTTGTTTTTGTAGCTAACTCTACATGGACCTCAAGTCCGATGACTGTCTCATAGTTTTTCATATCCTTTTTGCCTCCTTCCTACTGTGCACCGGCAGATTTATTGGTATCTGCTGTATTTTTGTTACTGTATTTCTCCGCGATAGTGCTGCGCTTATGCTCTCTTGTTTTTTCAAAGCTGTAGGCTGCACGGATGATATTCTTCTCCTTAAAGCAGTCTCCGATGAGCTGTAATCCGATTGGAAGTCCGTTTTTGTCCATGCCGCACGGAAGCGATATTCCCGGAAGACCTGCAAGGTTTACAGATATGGTGTAGATATCACCGAGGTACATCTGGATTGGATCACTTAAGCTCTCTCCAAGCTTTGGAGCTGTGGTTGGTGCTGCCGGTCCGAGTATCACATCATATTTGGCAAAGGCATCATCAAAGGCTTTTTTGATAAGTGCTTTTACTCTTAAGGCCTTTAAGTAATATGCATCATAATATCCTGATGAGAGTACGAAGGAGCCGAGCATGATTCTTCTCTTTACCTCAGGTCCAAAGCCCTCAGAACGCGATTTCTTGTACATGTTGTGAAGGTCTGTGTACTCCTTTGTACGGTATCCGTATTTGACACCGTCGAATCTGGCAAGGTTTGAGCTTGCCTCAGCACAGGCGATTACATAGTAAGCCGGGATGGCATACTCTACAAGTCCGAGGTCAAATTCTTCCACAACAGCACCTTTTTTCTTTAATTCATCTGCCGCTGCAAGGATTGCCGATTTCACATCCGGGTCAAGTCCATCTCCGAGATAATCCTTTGGAATACCAATCTTCATACCCTTTACATCATCGACAAGCGCCTCTGTAAACTTCAAATCGTCTCTGTTTACTGATGTCGAATCCTTCGTATCATATGAAGCGATTGCCTCAAGTATAGCAGCACAGTCTGTGACATCCTTTGCGATAGGTCCAATCTGGTCAAGCGATGAGCCATAGGCAATGAGTCCATATCGTGAAACTGTGCCGTAGGTTGGCTTGATTCCTGTCACACCACAGAAGGAGCTTGGCTGTCTGATTGATCCGCCTGTATCTGAACCGAGTGCAAACGGCACCTCCTCTGCTGCAACTGCTGCACAGCTTCCGCCTGATGAACCGCCAGGTACGTGCTCTGTATTCCATGGGTTTTTGGTTGCTCCAAATGCTGATGTCTCTGTGGTGCTTCCCATGGCAAACTCATCCATGTTGGTTTTTCCCACGATGACACAGCCTGCATCCTCAAGGCGCTTAACAGCCTCCGCTGTGTAGGTCGGGATGAAATTGTAGAGTATCTTTGATGAACATGTGGTGAGAAGCCCTTCTGTACACATGTTATCCTTTATGGCTACAGGCACACCCGCAAGCGCTCCTTTTAGCTCTCCCGCGTCAATTTTTGCCTGAACCTCTGCTGCTTTTTTAAGTGCACCCTCTTCGTCTATTGTGACAAAGCTGTTTATCTTTTCTTCTTTTGCTTTTATAGAAGCAATGGCAGCCTTTACAGCCTCTTCCACTGTAACTTCCTTTGCCTGTATTTTCTTGCCGAGTTCCACGGCAGTTAAAGACATTAAATCCATTTTTCTCCTCCTTGCCGTTATTCGCCGATTGTCTTTGGTACCTTGAATCCGCCGTCCTTCTTGACCGGTGCATTGGCAAGTGTTGCTTCACTTCCGTCACCGTTTGTGACAACATCATCTCTGAATACGTTGTTTACAGGGAATACGTGGCTCATAGGCTCAATTCCCGAAGTATCAAGCTCCTCGAGCTTGTCAATATAATCAAGCATATCTGCCATATCTTTCTTGGCAGCCTCTGCCTCCTCCGGCGAAAGCTCAAGCTTTGCAAGGATTCCGACATACTCCATTGTCTCGTCTGAGATTACGTTTCTCACGACTCCGTCCTCGCCCATCACCTTTGTGGTAACAGCCTGCTGCTCTGGGATTTCTTCCTCAGGCTCCTCGTCAAATGCAGCACTTCTGACCTTTGCATATACCGCCTCATCGCATATACCCTGATTGTTGAAGCCCGCATGGCGAAGAGTACCCTCATAATCCATGCCAGCCGCAGCCATCACCTTGCCTGAATTTGGATTTTCAGTATCATGTCTGGCCCATACACGTCCGGCACCGACCTCATTTATGAAAAATCTGATGATAGCAGTCACAGCCTCAGTCATATATCCTTTATTAAAGAACTGACTTCCTAAGCAATATCCAAGCTCAATGCTCTCTGTCTTTTCATCAATGCTGACAACCGAAATATTGCCAATAGGCTGCTCAAGATCATTGAGCTCAATAGCCCAATTGTAATACTCTGTATTGTCATACTGTGCAATCCAGCTCTTTATCATATCCTCTGCCTCATCAACACTCTTGTAAACAGGCCATGTAAGATACTTAACTGTCTGCTCATCGGAAAACCAGTTGTAAAAAACGTTTTCCGCATCTTCTATTTCAAATCTTCGAAGAGTAAGCCGCTCAGTAGCGATTTCTCTTGTTCCTAAATGATTCATACGATATCCTTTCTCTTTTTAAAAATTTTCTGAACAAAATATATACACACATGCCACCTCAAAACCTACATGCGCACCCACCATAATTAAATCCTGCATAACAGGGACTGCCAAAACCTGCACTCGGGTGCGCATCAACACCCTGCAAAGCATGGGTGCATATATATTGTGAAGACAAATTTTTAACAGTTCCGACGCTCACAGCCTGCAATACTTCACAGCCTGCATCCTGCCAACAACCTATCCGCAGGAAATGTCGGAACAAGCTTAAAAATTTTCTGAGCAAAATATATACACACATGCCACCTCTCAGCCTTAAAGCGCACCCGCCACAACCCCAAAAGCTGTGATCTATGGCTCCAATCTGCTAAGGTCACGAGGAAACAGCGTAGCCTCACGCACATTGTCTTCTCCGATAAGCTGCATTGTAAGTCTCTCAAGTCCTATTCCAAGACCTCCATGTGGCGGCATGCCGTGCTTAAAGGCTGAAAGATAGCTCTCCATGCCCTCTGTCTCCATGCCACGCTTTGCGATTTTTTCCATAAGCTTGTTGTAGTCGTGGATTCGCTGGCCGCCTGTTGTGATCTCAAGACCTCTGAAAAGCAGGTCAAAGCTTAAGGTGTATGTCTCGTCTGCCGGATCATCCATGGCATAGAACGGTCTCTTCTTTGAAGGATAATGTGTGACAAATACAAAATCACTGCCATACTCTTCCTTGAAGTACTGTCCGATAAGTACCTCCTCCTCCGGCTCTAAGTCGAATGGATTTCTAAACTGTCTGTTATATTTTTCTGCGACACGCTGCTTTGCCTCGTCAAATCTGACTCTTGGTATGCTTGTCACATCAGGCAGCTTAATCTTTAAAAGCTCAAGCTCCTTGGCGTATGAGGTCTTTAAAAGCTCCATGGTGTACTGCAAAAAACCGGTCTCCATCTCCATGATATCCTCGAATCCGTCAATGTAGCCCATCTCAAAATCGAGTGATGTATACTCATTCAGATGTCTCTTTGTATTGTGCTTTTCTGCTCTGAAAACAGGTGCAGTCTCAAATACCCTGTCAAAGACACCTACCATCATCTGCTTGTAAAACTGCGGGCTCTGCTGTAATATAGCCGGTCTGTGGAAATATTCAAGCTTGAAGAGGTTGGCTCCTCCCTCGGCTGACTTTGCACCAAGCTTTGGCGTATGAATCTCTGTAAATCCATTATTATAAAGGAAATCCCTAAAGCCCCTTGTGATACCCTCCTGTATACGGAACGTAGCGCGCTCTCTTGGATTTCTGAGTGCCACTGCCCTGTTATTTAGCTTTGCCTCAAGCGAAGTATTCAGTTTCCATTTGTTGATCTGAAGCGGCATAGGCTCCGCCGGCTCAGATAAAATTGTGATAGTGTCAAGACGAAGCTCGAAGCCGTTTGGAGAACGGTCATCACTCTTGTATGTGCCGCATACCTCCACGGTATCTGCTTCCTTTAGATCATCAACGCTAAACTGGGATTTGCCCGGCTCGTATACACACTGTACGAGTCCGTCCCTGCGTCTTAAGACGATGAATGCAACCTCACCCATATCTCTTATGGTGTGAATCGCACCCTTTACTTTGATGTTTTTGCCCTCGTAGTCGCCTGCAAGAATTTCTGCGATACCGAGGTCTTCCTTTTGAACTGCTCCTGTTAAGAATTCCATATTTTTGTGCTCCTTTGATTTTTTAAGCGGGACGGAAAAAAGCCCCGGAGCATATCAAATTAATGAAATGCTCCGGGGCGAAAATTCTAAAATTATTCCGCGGTACCACCCGCTTTGAGAAAAAGGACTGTTCCTGTTTCTCCACTCTTATCCGTAACGTGGATGAATCGTATCTGCCTACTTTTGATATATAAAAAGCTTAATTCACATACGATAAACCTATCTATGCAATAAACCATATCAATCGTTCAACAGATCTGCTCCGGTAGTGTTCCTGCAATCAGCTCTTCCAAACAGCGCTCTCAGTCGGTGACGCTGTATTCCTGTCGGTGTCTGGTGATCCAAGTCTCCTTCAACGCATTTATTGTTCTTTAGTTGTTTAACGTTATAACACAATAAACTTATTATTTCAACCCATCATAGTCAAAACTTAAGAAAATAAAGTATAGGAATATATTATAGTTTTTCTTAATTGTGGTTATAACAGAGCCTTCTTTTGCAACAATTATTAAATAAATTTAGGCTATTCCCTATTGCCTTTATTGAATTCGTATTGTAGAGTATATTTGGTATATGAATTAATTAATAATAATGAGGCAGGTAACACTTAATGAAAAAACTATTATTTTTTGATATAGACGGCACTCTGGTTGATTTCGGCAATAGCACCATGAGCCCATCAACCGCTGATGCTCTAATAAACGCAAAACAAAACGGTCACATGATTTTTCTTTGCACAGGACGTAGTTACAATCAGATTTATCCATCATTAAAAGCCTTTGATTTTGACGGCGTGGTGGCTGCTGCCGGCGGCTATGTCACTGTGGGTGATAAGGTAATTGCACATCATGTCTATGGGCAGAATCTGTTACAGAAGGTTCTTGACACTGTTGGTGACAACAACACAGGACTTATCTTCCAGACAAAGGATAAAAGCATCACCAACCACAAGTGGGCCGACAAATTCATATCAGCATTCTCAAAGCAGTTTGACATGCATGTGATACAGGACAACCCGACATTTAAGGATATCGTGATTGATGATGAATTATCAAGCTTTTCTAATCGATACGCTGATGTTGAAAGCACCATCTACTGCAATTGCAACTACCACATTGATGATTTAAGAAAGCTCCTCGGCGATGAATTTGTAGTAACCCTGAGCAGCTTTAAAGAGCCTGAACCTTACAGCGGTGAGATTACATTGCGCGGTGTCAACAAGGCAACCGGCATACGTGATGTGGTAGATTTTCTTCACATGAGTCAGGCTGATACAATAGGCTTTGGCGATGGTCAGAATGATTTTGATATGCTGCGCTACTGTGATGTCGGTGTTGCCATGGGCAATTCCAGCGATGAAGTCAAGGCTGTTGCCGATATAGTGACAGACGATATCAAAGAGGATGGGCTTAAAAATGCCATGGTGCATCTTGGACTTGTCTAAAAATGCACCATGGCATACTCTATGCCTCAATATTCATGAATCTGTCCCACTCGCACTCGTCTTTTGATGCCGATACAATCAAGGTGTATGAGCGCTCATCTGTTCCATCGAATACGAAAGTATAATTTTCATTCTCCTTCTCGATTAAATATACGTATCCGTCAAGAAAATTGTTGAAGGTTTCTGTGTAATCCGCCTCCTCGATTTCCTCATCAGCCGTGGTGCTCTTTAGATTGCCATCGGCATCATAGGTCTTAAAGCCCTCGCGTATGAATGAAATAATATTTGCATCTGAAAGCTTTAATATAAGGCCGTTGGTCCTCATATCACGGATATCTCTGTTTTTTGAATTATCTGCCTTTATGATTACATTGTCAAGGCATATTTTGAAGGTGCCAAAGCTCATCATGATATCGCTCACATGCACATCCGAAAATTTGAAATGTGTAAACTCGTTTTCTGTCCTGAATTTCATCTGTTATCCTCCGTATATACTCATGCCGATATTTTATCAGATAATTTTGCTTTGGGCAACTTGCATTTTATAATGTGCCGTACAGCTCAAGTGTATGGCCTACACTGCCTGCACCTATAAAATAATAGTCGCTTTGAGTGTCACCGTCTACAAAGATATACTGTCCGTACATCTTTATATTGCAAAAGAGTGCTGTGCGGCTTGATGCAGTAGCGATTCCATATCCCTTGTTTGACACGACAAGCGGCAGCCTCTGCTGTCTGCCTCCGAACGAAATATATCTGGCTTTGTTTGTCAAATCAGTAAGGTCTGTCGCAAGTATTCCCTTGGATTTGAGCTTTTCGGATTTGTCCCAGTCAAAAAATGTATAGCATTCGCCGTTATTAACAAGGCGTGGCTCTGTGGCATTTTCGCTTACAAGGAGTTTTCTGTCGGCATCAAAATACTGTATGGCTCCGTTTTTCTTTTCTATCCTTAGTATCAGCTTATCCGTTTGAATCTCAATCAGTGATTTGGATTCCTTTGCCACCCATTTGAAGGCTGTGTCGGCCTTTTGCTTCCAATAGGTTTTATGCGGCTTCGCCCCGATTCCTTTTACAAAGATTACACGTACTATCTCCGGTGTGATTGGTATCACATAAAGAGTGCCGTCCGCTGTGGCGATTTCAACATGTGATTTACCTTTTTTGAGCCATTTTACCGCAAACTTGCCCTTTGAATGTCCCTTTACATGAAGTATATCGTTGTCCGGGATTGAGCCGTATGCGTATGGAGAAGGATTAAGAGGGAGGCTGCTCTTGTTTGCTGCCTTACTTACTTCCTTAATCTTAATCTTATTTGCCATATCTGTAGCAGTACATGGTGTTTGATTTTCCCTGTCTTTTTTCACAAATGCAGATAAATCAAGCTTCTCATTTTCAGCCTTATTGGTCAACTGCTCCGGCTTTAATGCAATGCGCGATGGACCAAAATACTCTCTTTCATCCATATCGCATCTGCCATCAACACGCTTTTGCTCTTCTAGCTCTTTTTCTGTCAGTTGCTGCTTTTCATATTCTTTTGCCTTTGTGAGCGGCTCTGCAGAAAACTCCTTCTGATGCCTGCATGAAGGAACGGGGTCTGCAATAAGCGGTGTCAGCCTGCCCCGGTGGAATACCGAAAGCTCATGAAGTGCACGGGTAGCCGCAACGTACAAGAGCTTCACATGACCATCATCCGCCGGATATTTTCTCTCTGATGGGTCAAACAGCAATACAGCATCAAACTCAAGTCCCTTTGTGTATGCAACCGGAAGCACCATGACTCCCTCACCAAACTGTGCCGTTTCAATATCATCATCTGCTATCTCTATGTGTTTTTTAAGCTCAGCAGACACCTTGAGAGCCTCTGCCTCATCACGGCACACAACAGCTATCGTCTCATAGCCTTCACTCTGCCAGCCCTTTATCGTGTCAGCCGATGCCGAAATCAGTGAGCGCACATTGGCATACTCCTCAATGCGCACTGCGTTTCCATGCCTAATAATAGGCTCCACCGGATAGATTGCAAAATCCCCGTGACGCAGTATCTCTGTTGCAAATTCTGAAATCTCAACAGTGTTTCTGTAGCTCTTTCGAAGCAGCCCGAAGGCATCATATGTGCCTGTGAGTATCAGCTTTTTCAAGTCCTCCCAGTCATTTAAGCCATACTCAAAATGGATATTCTGCGAGGTATCACCCATGATAGTGTATGTGCAGTTTCTGAGACAGTAATGCAGACAGCAGTATGCCATCATGCCAAAATCCTGTGCCTCATCAATAACCACATGACTCGCCTCACGAACCGGATCCGTCTCCTTGATGCGCTTATAAATATACGCAAGCGCTGCCAGATCATACACATCAAATGAGTCCTTGGGAATGTCTATATCATATCCCTTTTCCTTCTGTCCAAGCAGAAAATCCCTGTAAAAATCATACACCGAGCCCTTCCAGTCATCCTTACCGAAATAGGTTTTGTATTTTTTATCAAGCTCCTTGCGCTCCCTTGCCGGAAACTTCACTTCCTTACCGAGAACCTCATTTTCATACTTGGAGTAAATTATCTCATTTAACATGAGGATTTTACTCTGCATGGAAAGAAGCGGATTATCGTGCAGATAAGTGTCTATCAGCACTCTTCCCACAAGCAGATTGCCTGTTTTTTCCATGTAGACCTCATCTCTTGGAATGCATTTTTCCTCGTAATCCCAACAGAATCTTTCAAGAGCTTCAAACCATTCTTTACTGCCCTTTATGCTGTTTCTACTGTCATTTTTGCTGACTTCATGTATGCTGTACTTTTTTTCATCCCAATCCTCGTACAAAAGCCTTGTAAAAAGCTGCTCCATAGTCATCTGTTTTATGCCGTATACATCAAGCTCCGGAAGCACGCTTGTAATATAGTTCAGCAAAATGTGGTTACTGCCTATAATGTAGAAATCCTCCGGTCTGAAATCATCAGCATAATTATATAAAATGTACGATATCCTGTGCATTGCAACCGTTGTCTTTCCTGAGCCTGCAACTCCCTGCACAATGATATTCGTCTTTGGCGAACGGCGGATAATAAGGTTTTGCTCCTTTTGGATTGTCGCGATAATCTCTCCGAGCACTGCCTTTTTATTCTTAGCCAGATACTTTGTCAGAAGCTCATCATTTGCTACGACATCTGAATCAAAAAAGTCGATGAGCTTATCCTCTGCAATCTCATAGGTGCGCTTTCTGTTTAAATCAATCTCAAAAGTACCCTCTGAGCTCACCGTGTACTTACATGGTCCAAGACTGCTCTCATAATATACGGATGCAATCGGTGCTCTCCAGTCAATGACCACAGGCTCTGATGCATTCTTTGCAATACCGACTCTGCCTATATAGTAGGACTCCTGTGACTTCTGACGCGGATCCTTAAAATCTATTCTGCCAAAATACGGCTTTTTCCGCGCCTTTTCACATCTTACGATATTTCTCTCGTTCTCATGAAGCTGCGCTGTCGCATTGTTCCACAGGGCCAGTCCCTCCTTGTCCTGCGCCTCGTAAACATCTCTTAAATCCTCTAAATCATCTGTCAGCTTTTTTACCGATTCCTTTGCACGGTCCAGATTATCCTGTGCAATACCTATGATATTTTGAAGCTGTCTCTGCTCGTCTTTTAATGAAATTCCCGGTAAATCATTTTCTGTGCCCATCATGCCTCCACGACTTATATATGCTGTGATTATACTATACTTTTAATCTCATCTATCCTGTCAACACAGGCAAAAAGCATCTTTTTCAGCTCCTCATCAGGCTGTGTCAAATCCGGCACCATGACAACCTTACAGCCTGCAGAATATGCACTTTTGACACCATTTGGCGAATCCTCTACCGCCATGCACTCCTCAGGTGCCAGCTTAAGCTCGCTGCATGCAAACTCATACACATCAGGTGCCGGCTTTCCATGCTCCACCATAGGTGCACAGATGATCTTGTCAAAATATCCGTAGAGCCCTATCTTTTTAAGATATTTCTCAGCTCTTTCTATATCATTCGCTGTGGAAATTGCTCTGTGAATGCCTTTTTCCTTCAAATATGTAAGTATCTCAATTGCACCGGGCTTAAGCTCAATACCCACCTTTTCCAGATGCTCCTCCATGATTTTTCTCCGATATGCCCTGATTTTATTATAATCCATATCCGGATCATGAAACATATCCTTAAGATGCTGCGGTGCATACGGCTGCCCGAGGCTTCGCATTGAAAGCGCCTGCTCATCCGTCATCTCGTAGCCGAATTGCTTAAGTGCCATCGGCCAGAAAATACGATAATATTTCTCCGTATCTATGAGTGTTCCGTCCATGTCAAATATTACTGCTTTTACCATTTGTTCTCCTTACGTTCTGTCAGGCTTTACTATGCTTCACCTGTTAATGTTACCACTGTCATATCATGATGCATGGCCTTTATCACCGGGCCAAACATGTCCTTTGTCTTTATCCTGAGGCTGGAGGTATTTATGCATGGATGACATCCAACCCACTCACCTTTTAGCACATCCTCATCCACCAGAAGCCTGACCGCATTGTCATGGTCGTTCATCAGTCCCATCACACTGACTGAGCCCGGTGTGATATCCAGATATTTTTCCATCTCCTCACAAACCTCCATCGTAAATGCCGCTTCGTGGTCTATTCTCTGATATTCGATCCCCAGTTTGTCCAAAAAATCGTATGTACGAATTTCTTTATCCAGTCTGCCTGTGGTATCTGTCGGTCTTCCATTCTGTAATTGCATTTGTGCCTCCTGAAATTAATTATCGCAGCTGTGTTCAGCACCGTAACCGCTGCTATTATTCTCTTTTAATTGCTATAGCTATAGATTATACACCTCTTTTATGTATTCTAACAAGCCCCGGCATCCACTGATTACATCATCAAAGGTCGCATCAAAATCACCTGTATACCATGGATCTGCTTCTGTCAAGTAAAATCTAAAAAAATTTTCTTTTTGACTCATCATATCTTACCTTCCTTTTCGAGGTATTCCAGGAAGGCTGTACAACCAGTGACTACATCACGATAGGTTTGGTCAAATCGAGAATTATACCATGGATCTTGGCACTCAGATCCAACCAATCCTGCGTACTCAAGCATCAATGCTATTTTCTCGCCTTTCTTATGATTGGTCATTCGTTCCATGTTACGAATGTTCATATTATCCATACCGATAAGATAATCATAATAATCATAATCTGAAGCCTTAAGCTGAACTGCTCTTTTTCCTTCACAGCTAATACCATGCTTAGCCAGTTCAGCCTTTGCAGGTGGATATACTGGATTACCCACACCATTCCAAATCTCTTCTGTACTAGTGGCAGCCGATGCAATTTCAAATTGCTCGGCTATACCACGCTTTGATACCATATCTTTTAAAACAAACTCCGCCATTGGGGATCTGCAAATATTGCCGTGGCAAACAAATAAAATCTTGATTTTTCTCATATTTCCAGTATTTTCGGGCTTTTCAAGCCTTTTTACCTTTCTTCATTTTTCACTTATTCTGGCATATTTTGGCATATCTTTGCATATTTTTGTCATCAATTTTGGTAAAAACTTTGGTAAATTTCAAGTCTGTACCAAAGGCAAATCTGCCATTGGGAATCGACAGGTAAGAAATTGGGGATTAAGATAAATACTGGCATTCAGCCATTTTTCTCTCATTTTCATCAGGTCATTATGAATTAATTGCTTTTTGAAAATCTTCCTGTGCATCCTGAAATTTAACATGAGTATAGGTATTCATCGTAACACTGATATCCGAGTGTCCCATAATATACTGAAGCATCTTCGGATTCATTCCCGACTTAGCCATATTAGAACAAAATGTATGGCGACACACATGTGGTGTAATCGGCGGCATCTGAACCTTATATATGCTATTGTACTTTTCCCGAATATGTTGGAAATACTTTTCCCAATGTAATGCCACCATAGGCATATCATTCTTATCAAGGAATAAAAATCCTGTCATTCCATCAACCATCGGTTCAACTTTGGGATTGACCCTGTCCTTAAGTATTCTCTTGAAACAAGCCACCACCTCATCAGACATTGGAACATATCTCTCGCCACTTTCTGTCTTAGGCTTTTCAATGATATACTGCATCTGACTTGTTCTCTGTAATTGATGATTTACCCGTATTCTTTTGTTTTTAAAATCCAAATCTGATTTTGTAAGCCCACAGAACTCTGATATACGAAGTCCTGTGTTAAAGAGAATAAATATTGCATCATAGTACTTGCAAAAATGCGCATCTTCTTTTATGAATCTTAGAAATTCCCGCTCCTGCTTTCTTGTGACAGCTTCTCTTCTCACACTATCATTCACAATAACATTGACCAGTTCAAAGCCAAATGGATTTTTGCGAATCAAGTCATCTTCTTCCGCCATCTGAAATGCCGGTCTTAATACTCCCCGGATAGTATGAATTGAACTATAACCTTTTCCATCTACCCTCTGAAGCTTGATCAACCAGGCTTTCGCATCCGATAATTTCACTTTGTCGATTCTTTTTTTGCCAAAATCATCTTTTTTCAGCAGATTAATTACCGTCTTATAACCAGCATAAGTACTCTGTCTGACCCCTATTTTAAGACTTACATATTTCTCCACTAATTCAAGAACTGTAAGTCCTCCACCTCCTGGAACAAGTCCGTTAAACATATCCTGTTCCAGCTGTTTTTCCTTTTCTCTTAAAGAAAGCTCCATTTTCTTTCCTTTAGGTATAGGATCATTATGGTCCAAACGCCAACTATATAAATTCCCTTCATTTCCATGAATATCTACATATCTAAAACGATAACGTCCATCTGCTCTCTGGTACTCTCCTTCGTGAAGAATTCTATTGCGATTATCTCGTCTTTTCTCACTCATAGCTTTGTCTCCTTTCAAAAAAGAGAGCCCTAGCATGGTTATTGTACCACATTTGTGCCCCCTTTTCTACTACTTTACATATTAAATTGCAGTTGACTCTGCCAGAAATTGCTCAAATTTCTCTTTCTTAAACAAAACTTTGTTTCCTACTAACAGATAAAACTCCCCATTTGGATGGATATCTACAATTTGTCTAAGTCTCTTTTCACCAATGTGATAAAACTGTGCCGCTTCAGTTACAGAAAGCAAATATCGCTTCCATATAGGAATATCTATACTCTGATTCTCTAATTCATTTTCATCATCCATCATATTCTCCAATCTGCAGCTGTCTGACTAACATCGCATCAACCTTTTTTATTGCATCTGTGCTGACAATCATCCCGGCAGTCTGTATTATCTGTTCCTCATTTATTGTGACAAGCTGCTCCGGTAAAAACATTGTTGTATGTCTTAAAAATCCTCTAATTTCTGAAGGCTCAATATTGAAATGTACTGGAATATAATCCTTTTTCAACTTAGTTGTCCCCGGAACAACTGTGTATACAGGTGATTTTCCGTTTGCTTTGTCGCAGCTTATTACAATACATGGTCTCCTTCCAGCTTGTATATGCCTGAGTCCACTTTTTAATTCAGCCCACACAATCATATTTCTCTTTATCTTCACTGCAGATCACCTCTCTTTGGTGGAATATACAAGTCAACCTTGGGTTCCTTCTCATCTACACTGAATAATCTATACCCAGCTTCCCTTACTGCTCCTATTTTTAAATAAGAATCTGCTATTCCGTCTGAAATAGCATCGAGATTTGTTACGATAAGCGCATCTGCCTTTCCTGCTCTCATATATCTTATTGCCTTATAAAACACTTCATCCCTTAATCGTCGTCCAAAAATTCCTCTTCGGAATACTTTCATAGGAATAAGATTGTTATTGTCAGCAAATTCCATGATTCGTTTCAACTGCTTATTTTCCTTTTTCTCTGCTGCAATACAGTCATTCTCCTCATCAGAAGACAACATCACAACACACTTTATCGGCTGTATGGTCAGTGGCTTTTTCTTTCTTCCTGCTCTTCTCATTTCAAACCACTTCCTTTCTTGCCTCTAAGCCTTCAATAAAAATCAAACATGTAGACATTGCATATTCTCTATCATTTGGTTTAAGCATCTGCAATTTATCTTCCAATACAGACAAATCTTTATTCTCATGTTTTTCCCTGCTTTCAATTCCAAACAATGTATTAGGATCTACTCCATACTTTGTTACAATCTTCAGCATAAGTTCCAGACTCATCCGATGTCTTCCCTGCTCAATTTGCGAATAATGAATATAACTTACATCAAGGCTCTCCGCCATATCATTCTGTGTATATCCATATTTATTTCTAATACTTCTCAAAGTATTACCAACTGCATAAATATCATATATCATCCTGAATAACCTCACTCTCTAACCGATTCATGATGTATTCCACTGCCTCAGCCTCTGTTGGGCATTTGATGACTGGCTTCCCATAGTCATCAAATACCACTGTTTCAGAAGCAAATATAATGTAGGAATACCTGCCTAAATTCCTAACACTCAATCGCATAATTGTTGTACCTCGCACTCATAGTACCAAGGTCAAATATTGTCACACCCAAACCATTTATGCGATCCATCATTGACTTTAAATCTTCCGGATTTCTTGTAATCTCATAAATATCTTCTACGACAAGTACCTTGTAATCTGAAATCTCAAGAATTTCCATCAGCTGACGCATCTGAGGTCTGTCAACCGATGTAGATGCTCCATCATCTACAACAGTCTGATCACACTCAATTCCCACACTTAAAGCATATGTCTGATCAAGTTCTTTCTGTCGGTTCACATTATTCATACTCATCATTGACTTTATAAACAAAAGTCCTTTGTAAAGTTCTTTTCCGTTATACTTTTTCATGGCTATTACCTTCCTTAATTGAAATATTAAAGAAAGCATTGTGCACGCCGCTTTCAAACTCTGTGCTGTATCTCAAGCACAAGTATATTGTAATCTGCCACACCTTAATTGCCGACCGTGTACAGGCGACAATTATGTCGTGTAAACACGACAATCACTTTTCAACTGACACGCTTTTCATTGCTTTCATCATTGCAAGACACTGTCTTATCTGCAATTCATCCATATCTGAAAGAACATCCATTGCCTCAGATAATAGTTCTGAATTTTCTTCATTCTTTCCATACATTATGAAATCAACAGATACACCAAGTACGATTGCCAGATTATCTAATGTCTGTGTCTTAAAATCTCCACCATTTTCAATCGCAGATAATGCTTGTCTGCCTATACCTACTCTATGAGCTAACTCATCCTGTGATAATCCTATCGCCTTTCTCCTGTCAGCAATTCGTATTCCTCTCTCATAATCCTTTTCTCTTGTCTGTGCTTTACTGCTCATAAATCCTCCTTGCCGCCCTTGGAAACGAACAAGTCGGATTACCCTTTACAGCACAAAAAAGACGCACGAGGAAACCAGTATCATAAATACTGTTCGTTTCCCCTGCGTCTCTGGTGCTTCCATCTTTCGATGTGCCCTTATCAGGTGGGCTGTAATTTAATTTTCAATCATTATATTCTGAAAGTCCCATTCTCAGAATGTTCCTTCATCATTCCCTCGGAATACTTCTTAAGTATCATCACTCGCTTGCATCTGTCACACTTAATTCCAACATTCTGAAGTGCTACAGCTGAATCATCACCGCATACAAAGTATTCCATCATTAACTTGTTGCATTTTTTACATCTAATTTCTATAACATTTCCTTTGTTCAATTCAGTTCGCTCCTTATTCATACAAAATCATCAATCTACAATTCTGTACTCGTAAAGGAAAGGGAAATCACCTTTGCAAGCCTTTTGCCGGGAGTTCCGATGAATGTCTGCACATTCCCCGGCTTTGCTGATCTAAAGCCAACTGATATGAATTGTGCTGTCAGCACACAATCACATCAGGCTCCGGCTCTTTCCATAAACCACATATTGTTATCTTCATAGAAAAGGAATATTTCCTTTCCATCTACCACACAGGTATAACGCTCTCCAACGCCGCCAGCCCTTGTACTGGCTGCTCTGCGCTTGTCTTTTACTCGTGTAATCTCATACTTTCTGCCATCTTCCCACGTTATCTCTCTGGGAATGAGCAGTCCGTCCTTTGAAAATTCTGCAAGTACATCAACATATACCTTATTGCTCAATGTAATCACCTTCCTTACAAGATTGCTATTGCTCTGGAAGCATCCATCTTCCTTGCTATATAGCCTTTTTCTTCTAATATTTTCAGATGTGCATAAACACTTGAAGTCGATGCCACCCCTACCATCTTGCATATCTCCCTGATAGTAGGAGCATAACCATTAACTCTCTGATATTGCATAATGCTTTCATACACATTCTGCTGCTTCTCCGTCAATGGTGCTCTGTCTACCAGATCAATTCTTGCTGCTTCGCTCATGTTCCGCCTCCCTCTTCTTTAACTCTATCGCTACTCGTAGTGCAGCTCAATTCCGCTTCGCTTCATTTCGCTCACGGCAGTCGCCGTATCAGATAACCAAGTCCCATATGTTTATGTGCAAGCACAACACATCTGCGCCTTGATTATCTGGCACTTCTCGTTGCTAACCTGAAAAGTACCCATGTGGATGTACTGTGTGTTCTTCTTTTGCATTGACTGCCGACAGAATCCTGTCCCGGTACATGAGTCCCCTCTGGATACTGTAAAATCCAAATCTTCTGCGTATCTCATCAACCGCTGAATCCATCTTCATCTGCTTTTCACGCTTCTCCACACTTGAGAACAAATCAATCTGTTCCCAATAATTATCTGTTACTAAGTCTGCACCTCGGACACCAATACTGCGTATTGGTTTGCTCCAGTTATAGTTTTCCTTAAATATCTGATAAGCGTATGCAGCTATCTCTCCGGTGATATTCGTTGCGTGGTCAATCTTTTTCTGACGGGTAAAAGAGAATAGCTCATTATCCCTGACACTTATCTCAACCACTCTGCACCGGAATCCATTCTCACGAAGTCTTGCTGCAACACTCTCAGCCAGAATATAAAGAACAATCTTTACATCCTCATCGCATACTAAATCCTTTGGTGTCGTTGTGCTGTTTCCCACCGATTTGATTGGAGCGTGGGTATTCTCCAGTTTGACAGGTGATTCATCATAGCCATTAGCAAATGACCATAAGATGCTGCCCATCTTTCCAAGGTGGCTGTTAAGCATCCCTTCATCTGCCCTTGCAAGATCACCTATGGTTCTGATACCGAATTTTGCAAGCTTCTGATTCGTGCTCCTTCCGACATATAGCAGATCACTTACCGGAAGTGCCCATGCCTTCTGCTTAAACTCACTCTTATACATAGTTGTGATTGCATCCGGCTTCTTATAATCTGAACCAAGCTTTGCAAATATCTTATTGAAAGAAACACCAACACTCACTGTGATGCCAAGCTCTGACTTCATTCTCTTGCTGATTTCCTGTGCAATGAGCAATCCATCCCCTTTAAGGGAGCTGCTCCCTGTCACATCAAGCCAGCACTCATCAATTCCATATGGCTCCTGCTTGTCCGTATATTCTGCATATATCTCATGCGCCATCCTTGAGAACCGAAGATATAAGTCCATTCTTGGTGAAACAAATGTTATGTCCGGACAGACCTGCTTTGCCTGCCAGAGCGCCATTCCTGTTTTCACACCGTACTTCTTGGCAATATAGTCAGCAGTTAAGACAATCCCATGTCTTGCCTCCGGGTCACCGCCTACTGCCAGTGGCTTTCCTGCAAGCTCCGGATGATGCAGATGCTCAATCGAAGCATAACAACAGTTGATATCTGAATGAAGTATTACCCTGTCTCCCATCTGCATAACCTCCTGCATTTAATCTATCACTACCATAACCTTTAGTCCAAGTATATGAGTAATGTTCCTTACAGGGCATAGTATAACCCCAAGAATAATCGACTGTCAACGGACACATGTGTCTGTTTTCTCATTATATTGGATTTTTAACTTGAATAATTGGTACTATTGCTATATACTATGGAGTGAAAAGAGACATTAGAAATCAACTAATTGGAAAGAAAAGAGGCGTATGTATGTACTCAATCGGAGAAATCATTTCAACATATAGAAAAAAGAAAGGCTTGCTCCAGCAGGATCTCGCTGATGAACTGGCAAAAGAAGGCATCAAGATTTCCTATAAAGCCATATCCAACTGGGAGAGAAATCTTGCTGAACCAAGCGTTACCATATTTTACAAAGTGTGTAGAATCCTTGGTATCACTAATATGTATGAAGCATATTTTGGAGTAAATCCTGCTGATCCTTTTTCATCACTTACTGATGAAGGCAGGGAAAAGGCTATGGATTATATCAATCTGCTCCACGCATCCGGAATGTATGAAAAGCAAACTGCTAAGATAATTCCATTCAGAAGCATTGATATTTTTGAAAATGCAGTATCAGCCGGAACCGGTAACTTTCTCGTAGACGGACCGAAAGAGACTGTACGCATAGATGAATCTATTCTGCCGGAAGATACAACTTTCGGTGTACGCATTAGTGGTGACAGTATGGAACCTGAATTCCACGATGGTCAGATTGCATGGGTATTGCAACAGGAATCTGTTGCTAATGGAGAAATCGGCATCTTCGCTCTGAACGGAGAAGCCTATATCAAGAAGTTAAAGGACGACAAAGACGGAATTTTCCTTATCTCACTCAACGAAAAGTATGCACCTATCAAGGTTGGAGAAAATGACCGCTTAGACATATTTGGAAAAGTTCTTGGAAAATCTGATGCTTCTGCTCTTACCGATCATTGCCGATAAAAACGCAAGTCCTTTTTATTGGACACATTTTTTTGCATAATTGACAATAAGAAAATATCTATAGAACTGAAAGAAGGGATTTTTTATGGTGGTCACAAATAATATCAGAGAAATCCGTGAACAGCGTGGCATTTACCAGAATGACCTTGCCGCTGCTATCGGATTCAGCACCAAAACTGTCAGCAGGGTAGAACGTGGGGACGGCGCCCCATCTGCCGAATTTATGCTACGAGTATCTAAGTACTTTAATATGCTGGTGGAAGATGTATTTCATGTAGAGGAATAACGTGGAGCGAGTGAGCTCAATATTCAGCTCGCTCCGCTATCTTTCTTAAACTGAAAATCTTCTTTTATCTATTCCATATTCACACCAAATATGTTCTATCATACCATCTCCTCGTCCCAAAAAATCAACTTGTTCGCGCCATGCATTAATACCAGCTTCATCAAGCAACTTTTCAAATTCAACATATTCATCACTATTCAAATTTTTCCTCATAAGATTTTTTAATAATGTATCCTCCTCAGATTGAACATAATCTACACTTATTGGTTCGTCTTTTATTAATTCTTTTATAGCACAGTATGTATTAAATATCGAATCGTTCTTTTTAAGTGTTTTCTCAAGGACTTGCTGAACCAATTGCTTCTCATAATATTTTACATACACTTTATCAACCGCTGGATAAATAAACAATTCTTTAATATTTGTATAATCATCATCAGTGGAAAATACATCGTCATCATAACTTAAAACACATTTACCATCAATATAGTATCTTTTTTCCATAGTTCTCCTTTCGCAAATTAACCATAAATTGCTTTCAACTTTTTAAATCTAACAAATAGTCTCTTATCCTTAGGACACATCTTTTCAAGTTTCTCAAGACTATATCTTTTCAAATCATCCTTGCTTTTTATCCCCATTCCAAACGCATCCAAACATAGAAAGTCATCAAATATGACTCCATGTTCCCTATCATTCAGATCTTCTACACTACGAAGCTTTATGCCTTGCTCTTCACAAATCTGATATAATTCCTGCAATGTTGCCTGCCCCATATTGCGAAACTTTATAAAATGCTCCTTTGGATATTCTCTCAATCCTTCCAATGACTCAAATCCATTTCTTCTTAGGATATTCCGTAATCTGCTCGACATTTCAATATCATCATAATCTGTTTTTTCAGCGTACATAAAAGCTCCCTTTCGTCATTTTATTTGTCGTATAACTTATCAACCTCAGCTTCGTACACTGATTCAGTATGAGTATCAAATAGCACCCATTCCACCAGATCAAAGCTATCCGGATTGTCCTGCAAAAATCTGTTTACTGTATGTACTGCAATCTTTGCCGCTAACTCAACCGGAAAACTATATACTCCCGTTGATATGGAAGGAAATGCAATAGACCTAATTCCATTATCCATTGCCAGATTCATAGAATTAAAATAGCAGTTAGCAAGAAGTTCCTCTTCTCTATCCCTGCCACCATTCCATATCAGTCGGTCATTTTTTGCGGACAGTTCATACATGCTATCCTTTTCTGTTCTCTGCTCCTGCGTTTGCTCTCGTTTGATTTCTCCCTCCGTATCTTCTTGGCACAAGCAGGACAATACCTTGATGCACCAGAGCCCGGGACATATTCAACGCCGCACACCGTACAATTTTTAGCGGGCATTGCTGCCCACCGTTTTGTAGGTATGATATGTAATTCATCGACAAAGCCGATGAATTTATAGTAAATCTTGATTTCCTGCTTCACTGTTCCGTCTGCCATCTTCTCACGCTCCGAAACAAGTATCTTGTCTATGAGTGCGTTTATAACTGTTGCATCCAGTTCTTTTAAGCCTTGATAATTTCGGATAAGGGCGAGGAAGTCACGGATTCCCCGTGATTTCTCGTAGCTTTCATTAAGAGTTTCCGTCACCTCTTTCAGCCTTGCTTCAATTTCAAGCTGCTCTTTCTGGTATTTCCCCGACATCATCTCAAAATTCCGCTCGGTAATACGCTCCATGACCTTATCCTCGTAGAGAGAGGAAAACAGCCTGTCCAGTTCCGCAAGGCGTTTGTTCAGCTTCTTACGTTCTTTCTCTAATGCTTTCGCCCTGCTCTGGTCTGTTTCCGTGAGCCGCTTTTCTATGGCCCTGACCGCCTTTTCATCATTCACTGCCATATCCGCAAAACAGTTGATGTCGGCAAGAACGGCATTGAATAAATCCCTTGCTTCTATATTGTGGGCACTACACTCGCTTCTTCCGTTTCTTGCATAATTATTACATGAATACTGTACACAGTCGATAATCTCTGGGCGTTTCCTCCTGTGTACGTTCATTGCCCGCAGAGCACATCCGCAGTCCACACACTTGATAACGCCTGCAAAAATATTTACAAATCCTCCCTTGTTCTGTGGAAGCCTACGACTTGTAATAAGCTGTTGGACAATATCAAATTCCTCCTGCGTGACTATTCCCTCATGGGTATTGGGTATCACTTCCCATTCTTCGGGCAGCTTAGAGGGGCGTTTCTTGCTTTTCATATTGGCGGCAATCCGTTTGTAGCCTACAAGATTTCCCGCATATATCGGGCTTCTTAAAATGCTCCTCACGCTGTTCCCACTCCAAATATAGCGTTTGTCCTCGTTCCCCTCAAAATGACGTTCAAAGCCTGTTTCGCCACGCTCCGCCGCATAAGCGGCAGGGCGTAGGATATGCTGTTTATTAAGATGTCTGCAAATTTTGGCAACTCCATTCCCTTTTAATGCAAGGTCGAATATCTCTTTTACAACATGTGCCACTTTATCATCTATCAGCAGATGGTTGTGGTCGGCAGGGTCTTTGATATAGCCATAAGGGGCGGTAGTTCCCATGAATTTCCCCTGTTGAAACCTCGCCCGATATGCCGATTTTATCTTAACAGATATGTCAGCGGCATACATTTCGTTTAAAATGTTGCGGAAAGGCGTGATGTCCATAGCAGATTTATTCAAGGTATCTACGCCGTCATTGACCGCTATATACCTCACGTTATGCTCTGGGAA
>ONHG01000030.1 GCA_900317585.1 uncultured Lachnospiraceae bacterium
GTATCCTGACGATGAGTATTTCTTTTTAAAACTCATTGATATGAGCAGAGTTGATTATGTGAGGAATCCTAAATCCCATAAGTTTTGTGATTGAGCCTATTTTTTTTGTCGGAAAAGGAGGATACTATGAAGAAGAAAAGAAGAGTGTTGATTTTTATGATGTTCTGTATTTTGGCATTTACCGGATGCGGAGCAACATTAAAAGCAAAGGAAGTAAAATCTGTAGATGATGTTGAAGGTTCAAAAATCGGAGTACAGCTTGGAACAACAGGTGATATATATGCTTCTGATTATGAAAATGATGATGCCGGTTCAGTAGTGGAGCGATACAATAAAATGGCAGATGCTGTGCAGGCATTGAAGCAGGATAAAATTGATTGCGTGATTATTGATGAGCAGCCTGCACTTACAGTCACTAAACAGAATCCTGATTTGAAAATGCTGGATGAAGAGTTTACCAATGAGGATTATGCAATATGTATGGCAAAGGGAAATGAAACGCTTAAGACAAAGATAAATGAAGCACTTAAAGAGCTTAAGGAAGATGGTGTTATAGATGAAATAATTAGTAATTATATTGGCAGTAATGCAGGAAAACATCCATATAAAACACCGGCTGGGACAAGTTATGATAATGGTACACTTATAGCAGCAACGAATGCAACATTTCCTCCATATGAATATTATGAAGATGACAAGGTAATGGGGCTTGACATCGATATAATAACTGCTATCGGAGATAAACTTGGTATGAAAGTTGAAATTTCAGATATGGAGTTTGATGCAATAATCAATTCAGTAAATTCAGGCAAAGCAGATGTTGGAATTGCCGGAATGACTGTCACAGAGGACAGGCTTAAGTCAATTGATTTTTCTGATTCATACACAAATTCAAAGCAGGTTATTATAGTAAAAGCAGATGGAAAAGGAAACGGTCTAGATATTGTTTCAAAGTTTAAAAATAACTTTGTTCAGGATAATAGATGGAAATATATAGTAAAAGGTTTGAAAAACACGTTGGTTATAGCTGTTGGTTCTGCAGTACTTGGTTTATTATTGGGCTTTTTGGTGGCATTTATAAGAACAACACATGATAAGAAAAATAGTCTTGGTATTTTAAATTGGCTATGTAAACTTTATCTGACAATTGTCAGGGGAACTCCTACGATGATTCAGCTTCTTATAATGTACTATGTGGTATTCAAGTCAGTGAATGTGGATAAGGTTCTTGTTGCAATAATAGCCTTTGCCATAAATTCAGGAGCCTATGTTGCTGAAATAATGAGAAGTGGAATAATGGCAGTAGATAACGGACAGTTTGAGGCAGGAAGCAGCCTGGGATTAAATTATAGAATTACAATGTTGTTTATCATTCTGCCACAGGCAATTAAAAATATTCTTCCGGCACTTTGCAACGAGTTTATTACTTTACTTAAAGAAACCTCGATTTGTGGTTATATCGGTCTGAATGATTTGACAAGAGGCGGTGACATAATCAGAAGTAACACATTTGATGCATTTATGCCTCTTGTGCTAGTGGCACTTATATATCTTTTGATGGTGCAGTTGTTAACATTGGGAGTTGCTAAAATAGAGAGGAGATTGAGGAATAATGAGCGCTAAAACATTATTACATGTGGAGAATCTTACAAAAGCATATGGTGACAATGTGGTGTTGGAAAACATATCAACAGAGATAAGAAAGGGCGAGGTTGTGGCAATTATCGGACCATCAGGATGTGGTAAATCAACTTTTCTTAGAAGCCTTAACCAGCTTGAAAGTATTACATCGGGAAGTATTTTTTTTGATGGTATGGATATAACAGGACAGAGTGTTGATATAAATAATATCAGACGCCGCATAGGCATGGTATTTCAACAGTTTAATCTGTTCCCTCACATGACAGTAAAGCAGAATATTATGTTTGCACCGGTAAAGCTCAGGGAGATGACAAAAAATGAAGCTTCTAAGAGGGCAGATAAGCTGCTTAAAAGCGTAGGGCTTGCAGATAAGGCAGATGAATATCCGGATATGCTCTCAGGAGGTCAGAAGCAGAGAATTGCCATAGCACGAACTCTTGCTATGAATCCGGAGCTTATACTTTTTGATGAGCCAACATCAGCACTGGATCCTGAGATGGTTGGAGAGGTTCTTGGACTAATGAAGGATTTGGCGAGTGATGGAATGACCATGGTTGTTGTAACACATGAGATGGGATTTGCAAGAGAAGTAGCAAACAGGGTTATGTTTATTGATGAAAAGCGGATAAAGGAAGAGGGAAGTCCGCAAGAAATATTTAATAATCCAAAATGTACAAGACTTAAAGATTTTCTGTCTAGGGTGTTGTGAAAGAAAACTCAATATAATAAAGAAGAGAGGAATGAAAATGAGTATTTTTTTAGTTGATGAATATAAGGATATGGAACCCTATGTACCGGGGGAGCAGCCTAAGGACAAACAATACATCAAGCTAAATGCGAACGAAACATCTTTGCCACCTTCACCGAATGTATTTGAAGCTATTTCGAAAAAACAGATATGGAATATGAGCTACTATGCTGACCCACATTGTCATGAATTTCGTAAGGCTGTGGCAGAGGTATATGGTGTCAGTGAGAACGAGGTGTTTGTAGGAAATGGAGCAGATGAGGTGCTGAGTTTTGTACTCATGAGCTTTTTCAGAAGAGGAATGAAAATATATTTTCCGGATATTACGTATGGATTTTATCGTACATATGCAAAGACATATGGGCTTGATATGGAGGAGATTCCTGTAAAAGATGATTTTTCAATTGCTATAAATGACTATATGGATTTGGATGGAGACATTATATTTGCAAATCCCAATAATCCTACAGGGCTTACCGTGGCTGTTTCTGATATAGAGGCTCTTGTAAGGAAAAAACCTGACCGAATGATTATAGTTGATGAGGCATATGTTGATTATTCAGGTGAGACCTGTCTTCCGCTTGCCGTTAAATATCCAAACCTTGTAGTAGTCCGGACATTTTCAAAGTCACGTAATATGGCTGGGACTCATATAGGATTTGCTGTTTCCTGCAAGAGTATTATAGATGATATGAATAAAATAAAGTTTTCATTTAATCCATTTAACATGAACTCAGTAACAATGGCGGCAGGAATTGCGGCTGTAAAAGATACAATTTACATGGAAAATTGTGTAAGTGAAATAATAAAAAACAGAGAATATTTCAGCAATGAACTAAAAAAAATAAATTTTCATGTAATTCCATCAAAAGCAAATTTTGTGTTCTGTTATAATGATGCAATAGACTCATCTGATTTATGTGATAGACTTAAGAAGGAAGGAATACTCACCAGGCATTTTGCAGATAAACTGCTGACTAAATATTTAAGAATAACAATAGGTACCCGACAGGAGATGGATGTCGTTTTGGTCGCAATAAAAGAGATTCTTAGCAACGCAGATGGCTATTAAAAAATCTTAGCTTTCATATTGTGAAAACACAGGATACAGCAAAGACGCTATATCCTGTGTTTTTTATAGTTCCCTATTAGTGTATTAGAACATCGGAAAAAATACATATTATTGTTTCAACAGCACTTTGATGTCTTCCTCCGGTGTGGTAATAGGTGCAATCCCATAGTTTTCTACCAGAAAGTTCAGAATGTTAGGAGAAATGAACGCCGGTAGAGAAGGACCGAGACGGATATTTTTTATACCAAGATGTAACAGTGTTAAGAGGATGCAGACTGCTTTCTGTTCATACCAGGAGAGTACAAAGGAAAGCGGAAGCTCGTTTACTGAACATCCAAATGCATCCGCAAGTGCTATTGCAACCTGTATCGCGCCATAAGCGTCATTACACTGACCCATATCCATCAGTCGCGGAAGACCACCAATTTCTCCGAGATTTAGATCGTTGAAACGGAATTTTCCACATGCCAGAGTCAGGACAATACTGTCAGAAGGTGTCTGTTTTACAAATTCTGTATAGTAATTTCTGCCCGGTTTGGCACCATCACAGCCGGCAACCAGGAAGAAATGACGGATAGCTCCTGATTTTATGGCCTCTATTACCGTATCCGCATGGGACAGGATTGCTGAATGACCAAAACCGGTTGTTACCTGTTTGCCGCCATTTATGCCTGTGAAGGTCTGATCCTCCTTGTAACCACCGAGCTCAAGTGCTTTTTCAATAACAGGAGTGAAATTCTTCTGTTCATCGATATGAACAGTACCCGGGAAGGCAACCACTTCTGTTGTGAACACTCTGTCGATGTAGCTGCTTTTTGGAGGCATCAGACAATTTGTGGTGTAGAGAATAGGAGCAGGAATATGATCAAATTCTTTTTGCTGATTCTGCCATGCTGTTCCGAAATTTCCTTTCAAGTGAGGGAATTTCTTTAGGAGTGGATATGCATGGGCAGGGAGCATTTCACCATGAGTGTAGATATTGATTCCCTTTCCTTTTGTCTGTTTAAGCAAAAGCTGCAGGTCCTTTAAATCGTGTCCGGTTACTACGATAAAAGGTCCATTTTCCACCGTAAGCGTAACATCTGTTGGCTCCGGTGTTCCATAGGTTTGTGTATTTGCCTTGTCTAGAAGTGCCATGCACTTTAGATTGATTTCACCTACCTTGAGAACTGTTGGAAGCAGTTCATCCATACTTTCTGCGTAACCAATCTTGAACAAGGCTTCACAGAAAAACTGATTTACCTCGGGATCTTCGAAATTCAGGACATATGCATGATAGGCATATGCGGCCATTCCGCGAATACCAAAGAGAATAAGTGACTTCAGGGAACGGATATCTTCATCCGCATTCCATAGCTGTTGCATATCATATTCGTCAGTTCGTCCACAAGGAGACTGACATTTATTACAGTCGCCAACCAGAGAGGCTTTTTCTGCTCTGACCTTTTGTATCATATCTTCAATTGCTGCATTATCAAAGCTTACATTTGTAATTGTGGTAAATAAGCCCTCGATAATGGTCTGCCAGGTCTTTTTTGAAACAGCTGATGTGTCATCGACAGCTCTCGCCAGACCAATCAGTGCGCCTGTCAATTCATCCTGTAACTGTGCAGTATCTGCCTTTTTTCCGCAGACACCTATATTTCCGGTACAGCCGGTGCATCCGGCCGTTTGTTCACATTGAAAACAAAACATCTTTTTTTCCTCCATCAGTAGTTTTTTTATGTTTCTGATAGAATAATAGCGTTATAAAAACAACTTGTATGTTTGATTTCCAACATAAAGAATACTTTTGAAAACAAGCCCTCCTCTTGTCATTATCTATTACAATTAGAATAGTTTTTTCTTAATCCCTTAACAATAATAAACATAGTCACAAATTCAGCCGCCGGAAAAGCAAGCCACACACCTGTCATGCCAAAGGCGGCTGAAAGTGCGAATGCGAAAATGCTTATAGCGATAAAACCACGCATGATAGATGCCGCGAATGCATATTTTACGGACTCAACGGCACTTAGGATAGCAGAACCTACTATATTGATTCCGGCAAAAATAAAGCCTGTAAAGTAAAGGCGCAGTCCGCTTTCGGCATACGAAGCAAGCCTGGCATCGTGCTCGCTGTTGAAAACAGATGTCACAAAAGGTGCAAAGGTGCATATGAACAAAATGAGCAGTGCAGCAATTAAGAGAGATGAAACGACAGCCATCCTGAGTATCGAGCCTACATTTTTTCTAAGTCCTCTGCCGTAATAGTCGCTGATAAGAGGCTGTGAACCCTGTGCTATTCCGTTGAACAAAGCTACAGCGACCAGTGATGTATTGGCAACCACACCGTATGCTGCCACGCCGATATTTCCTGCAAGCCTCAGGATAATCATATTGAAGACAATAGTTATGACACCTGATGATATCTCAGCAACAAAGGAAGAAACACCAACCTGGCAGGAGTAAAAGAGTCTCTTGACAGATGGAACCGTCGGCTTAAGCTTTACGGAGCATTTGTCTGAGCAGAAATGAATACAGCATATCAGGATGCCTATAATCGGTGAAATAGCGGTAGCTAAAGCGGCTCCATCCATACCAAGTCCAAGCGGGAACATGAGTATGTAATCAAAAACAATATTAAAAAGGCTGCTGAAAAGTGTGGCACACATGGCAATGGATGGTGCGCCATCATTTCTTACGAAAGCATTGCACACATAGTTGCACATGAAAAACGGTGTAAAAAGCATGAAAATACGTGTATAGTTTTTACCGGTATTTATAATTGCCGAATCTCCGCCGAGCAGCCCTACGAGCCTGTCCGGGATGAAAATACCAATCAATATGAATATAACGCTTATTATAATACACCACAGCAGGGCATGAAAAAAGTAGCTCTCGCTGGATGTATCGCCCTTATTTTTCTCTACGACATATCTGATAGCGGAGCCGACTCCAATCATTGCGCCTATGGCAAAAATCAAATTGTATACAGGCAGCACCAGATTGAGCGCGGTGATACCGTTTGAGCCGACCGCCTTTGATATAAAGAAGGTATCGGCAAGTATATATAATGACATACCCACCATGCCGAGTATGTTTTGTGAGACATATTTTACAAATAATTTTTTCATAATAGCTATATTGTAAATGCATCTGTCATTTAAATCAATGACATTTTTTTGCTGGCCGGGATGAAAAAGTTCAAAATGAGACATTTTGACTATTGAAATATTTTTCCAATACATTATAATGAACACGTTGAAAAAAAATTGGGATTACTAAAGGAGGATAATTATGGAAAACAATAAGCTTTCAACAGGTTTAACCGTATGGTTATGGATTATTTTCGTGCTGAATATTCTTGCAACAATTGGCGGGATTGTCGTTGCGCTGGGTGCTTCAGTCGTAGGAGCTGCTTTAGGATTAGGTGCGATATATGTCGTACTGTGTTTCATTAGCGTTATACTACAGATTATCATAACTGTTTCTATCGGTATTTTGCTTTTCGCACACAAAAAGATTGGTTTGGTGCTTATTTGTGCACTTGCAGCCCTGGGATTCATTGTAAGTATGGTTACATATGCTATTGCAGCACAGCTTAGTGCCGGTAATATTGTCAAATCAATTATTTCAGCCATTCTTATGCCGGGTATTACATTTTTATTGGCAAAGAACGACATTGCAAATGGCACAATAGCTTAGAGCAATAAAAAATAAGATGAAAATTGAATAATGTTTTATTAATCCGCTATACAATAGGTGAGTATAGCGGATTTTTAATATTTTCTCCGAAAAAAAGACTCTTAAAAATGGACAAGTATTTGAAAATTAGTATATTATATGATATATTTTGTTGCATGAAAACAGATTGCCTGTACATGGTGACATACATATATAATGAAGAGGAAAAGCTATGAACGATAAAAGAAAGATAATAGCAATATTTATAATTGTTGCGATAGTAGCTGCACTGGCTGCAGTTGCCACATTTTTTGTGATTAAATCAGCAAAAAACGAGGCTAAAGGCTCGTCACAGATGACGGAAACAGCCACAGAGGATAGTTCAGACAAGGACGACCCGCAGCATACAGGAGACAATGCCGGCTCAATGAGTGTGACATCTGATGATGGAGCTTCCGCGGATGAGACACAGATACTGTCTGCAGGCTCTGTTGCGGAAAACAGTAACCTGACCTTCGGAATTGATGTATCTAAATATCAGGGCACTATAAAGTGGGACAAGGTTGCCGCAGGCGGAATTGATTTTGCAATGATACGTGTGGGCTACAGAACCCAGAAAACAGGCGAGATGTGTGTTGATACAAATGCAAGATACAACATGCAGGAGGCGCAGAAAAATGGCATAAAGGTCGGAGTATATTTCTTTTCATCAGCAGTAAATGAAACAGAAGCCATTGAGGAGGCAGACTGGGTAGCAGACTACATCTCAAAATATCAGATTACATATCCGGTGGCATTTGACTGCGAGGGCTTCACTGACTCAGCCAGCAGACAGTATGGCATGTCATCAGAGGCCCGCACCAAAGTAGCGGAGGCTTTTTTGCAGGAAATATATAATAAAGGATATACACCTATGTTTTACGCTGCAATGAATGAGTTGTCGGCAAACAGCCAGTGGGATACTAAAACACTTGAGGGCAGGTACAAAATCTGGGTGTCACAATATCCGGACACGGCTTATCCGGAAACACCACAGTCATCTTATGAGGGCACACATGCCATGTGGCAGTATACCAATAAGGGAAAGGTGTCAGGAATTGATAAGCCGGTAGATTTGAATGTGGCATACTTTGGGTTTGATGAAACAGAGTCTGCAAAAAATGGTGATGCGGCTGACAATGCAACATCTGATCCGGAAGCAAATATGAAGTTTTCGGATGTAAATGAGACAGTAACTGCCAAGGAGAGCGTCAACCTGAGGGATATTCCTAGTCAGGGCAATGACAGCACAATTAAGGCAACGCTCAATAACGGTGATACGGCAGCAAGAACAGGGGTCAGTGACAGTGGATGGTCACGTATCGAATATAATGGACAGACGTATTATGCCATTTCAAGCTACCTCACAACAGATATGAACTATGTAGTTCCCGGACAGGACGGAAGTGGCAGCGGAGACGGACTGAAGACAAAATTCAAGGATTGTAATGATACTGTCACTGCAAAGATAGAGGTTAATCTGCGTGCACTTCCAAGTGTCACAAATCCGGATGCTACAGTTATCGTAACGATAAAAAATGGGGAAACAGTCACCAGAACCGGAATCAATGAGGAGTTTGGCTGGTCACGCGTGGAATATAATGGACAGACACTTTACTGTGTGACAAGCTATCTGAGTGTGCAGTAATATGTTTTTATCCGGGGAAATAAAAATGTGCAGCCATTTTGTGTGTATGGAAAGTTTATTAATTATTAGGTAAGAATGGAATGAAAAAAAATTGAAGACAGGCGTCTGGAGAGTGTGTGGAAGACAACGATTTAGAAGTAATTTAATTGTACTGCTATGTTTAATAGTTGCATTAGCTGCATCATTTATTTATAAAACAAAAGCTGACCGGTATAGTGTCTTAATTGGAGAGGATTCCAGCATAGTTAAAAAGATAAAAAATATTGATACGCTTGTTATTGATGCAGATTATTTCTCTGAGAGTGATATTTCAAGGCTAAGAAATCAAGGCGTACGCAAAATTTATACATACATCAACATAGGATCAATTGAAAAAAGCAGGGAATATTATCAGGATTACGAGAAGTATACACTTGATTGTTATGAAAACTGGCCTGGCGAAAAATGGATAGATGTAGCAGAAGAAAATTGGCAGAAATTTATAGCTTCAAGAGTCGATGAATTCATAAGAAAAGGTGTTGATGGCTTTTTTGTAGACAACGCTGATGTATATTATATGTATCCAAGGGATGATGTATATAATGGCATAGAAAGTATATTGTCATACATTCAAAATAAGGATAAAAGGATAATTATCAATGGTGGAGACCGGTTTGTGAAACGATATTTTAGTGAAAATGATAACAGCATTTTTGATGGTGTGAATCAGGAGAATGTGTATACAAGCTATGATTTCGATAATAAAAGATATGCAAGGAATGATAAAGAGACCAGAGATTATTATACACAATATCTGGATTTGGTTAAACAGAATGGCTGCACAGCGTATGTAACAGAATATGCCGTGGATAAGCGGATTCAGAGAGAAGCAGCAGAGTATTCAAGGAAACATAAATACATATGCTATGTTTCAAACAATATTGATTTATTAGTAACAAAACTCTATTGACCAGACAACGAAATAAACTAAAATTATGCGTTATACTTAAAGCAAAGTATAGCGTTTTAGGGAATAAAGTCAAAAAAATTAAATGTTATTAAGCTAAAAATACACATAAAGTAGAAATAGTGAAAAATGTCATGGATATAATGATAGAATTGTTTGAAAAAGTGCGTTAAAATACAAAATAACGAAATACGTAAGTAAAGGGGCATTTTATGGAATATTCAGCAATTTTTCATGACATGGATAAAAGATTCTGCTATGCGATAGATAAGGATTTGTTTGTGATACGCGTGCAGGTAAAAAAGGATGATATGAAGGAGGTAATCCTTCACTGTGAGGACAAGTATATACCAATGGAGCGCAAGGATACGCGAATGACTCTTCCTATGAAGAAGGTAGCTACCTCGCAGTTTCACGATTATTATGAAGCACAGCTTCAGATGCATCTGATATGTCTGAGATACTTTTTTGAATTTACGGACATGCAGGGTGAAAAGGTATATTATGGCAATTATGAGTTCGACAAGGAGTGCATCACAAACAGGGACAGAATGTTTGACTGCCCGCAGAATCTCAGAGAGGAAGAGATGTTTGAGGTGCCACAGTGGGCAGCCAACAAGGTAGTGTATCAGATTTTTCCGTCGCGCTTTGCCACAACACAGCCGGTGGACAAAGAACTGTGGTATAAGGCGCCGATTACGCCTATGGATGATTTGCATGGCAATCTCAGGGGAATCATAGAGCATCTGGATTATATTAAAGATCTGGGAATCGATGTGGTGTATCTGACACCAATCTTTAAATCAAATTCATGCCATAAGTATGATACTATTGATTATTATCAGGTTGACCCATCATTTGGAACAACAGAGGACTTAAAGGAGCTCGTACAAAAATCTCACGAGCGTGGCATGAAGGTAGTGCTGGATGCGGTATACAATCACACAGGAAGAGAATTTTTCGCATTTCAGGATATACTTGAAAAGGGCGAAAAGTCAAAATATCTCGACTGGTATTTTATCAACGAACTGCCGCCTAGGGGTGAATGGGGAGAAATTCCAAACTTCAAATGCTTCGGCTATTACGGTGGAATGCCAAAGCTTAATCTGAAAAATCCTGAGGTTGAAAAATACATCACGGATGTTGCCTGCTACTGGATTAAGGAATGTGATATTGACGGATGGAGACTGGATGTAGGAGATGAAATCAGTCATTTCTTCTGGAAGAATTTCAGAAAGGCAATCAAGGCAGTAAAGAAGGATATGCTGATAATTGGTGAGATATGGCACTATGCAGGAGACTTCCTCGAGGGAGATGAGTGGGATACTGTCATGAATTATCCATTCTACCTTAATCTGATAGATCTTCTTGCAGACGAAAAGATTAATGTCAGCCAGTTTGTACAGAATCTGGGATATATGAAGGGGCGCTTAAACAAAAAGTGTTATCCTCTGATGTGGAACCTGATTGACAGCCATGATACAGCAAGATTTTTACATCTGTGCCATGATAATAAGAAAAAGCAGCATCTCGCAGCAGCCTTTCAGCTGCTACTGCCGGGAATGCCTATGGTTTACTATGGCGATGAGTATGCCATGCCGGGAGCAAATGATCCGGACTGCAGACGAGGCATGTACTGGGATGAGGAATACCAGGATAAGGAGATGTATAATTGGTATAAGAAGCTCATGCAGATTAGAAAAACACATGCATGCATTGTAGAGGGAGAAATGATTGAGACAATCACAAATGACGATGAGGATACGATTGTTATGATCAGAAAAAATGGCGATGAGACAATCGCAATGCTTTTCAATTGCGGCAGCAGTGTAAAGGAATTTAATGAGTATGCCGAGAATTATAATCTGCTGACAGATAGCGCATTTGACGGAAAAGTAGACGGGCTTGACGCTGCCGTAATTGTGCTTTAAAAATTATATGGATTATCTATAAGAAGTCATGGAGCTTTGCACATCAGGTAAACGGAAAGACGGTAGAAGCGACGAAAAATAGGTAAATCGCAGTAAAATAATTTTATATGAGTTTTTATGGACAGGAAATTGCAGGCAGCTGCTTTTTCCTGTCTTTCTGCATAAAATCAATTCTGTTGAGGTAAAATTGAGATTGACATTGTATTGTATGAGTATAAAATACAAGGAAACACAAAATATTATGAGTGTGGTGGGGAGAGAGAATACGGAATGAGCAGTAATCATTGAAAAAAATTCGCAGGCTCTTTTAGAAAGAGTGAGATTAATCCAAAATGCAAAGGATGAAATAATCCTTTCTACATTTGCATTTAAATCAGACGAAAGCGGAAAATTGATTATAGGAGCACTGCATGATGCGGCAGACAGAGGCGTACATGTCCGCATATTGGTAGATGGAATGGAGAGCTGGATTGATATGGAGGGTAATCCATATTTTTATGGATTATCTTCGCATGAGAATGTTGAGATTAAGCTGTACAATAAAGCAAATCCGCTTAAGCCATGGAAGACAATGGGAAGAATGCATTATAAATATCTGATTGCAGATGGTAAAATATATATTCTTGGCGGAAGAAACACATATAATTATTTTTTGGGTGATTTTCCGGGGCATAAAAATTTTGACAGGGATGTGTTAGTTGTCTGCGATGAGCCACAGAAAGATAATTCGGTCAATCAGCTTTGGAATTATTTTGAAACAATATGGGAACAGGAGGACTGCCGGTACTTTCATAACAGTAAAAAATTAGCTGACAGACAATCTGTAAAGAAAGTAGTTTTAGAGCTGCAGGAAGGGTATCAGCAATATTTTGAAGTTAATAAGGAAAAAATTTGTGATACAGATTATGCGGATGAAACCTTTGAAACAGAAAAGATTACATTGTTATCAAACCCAATCCACACCGGAGCTAAGGAACCGGTGGTATGGTATCAGCTGGGAGAATTAATGAAAAATGCAAAGGAACGCGTAAAAATTCATACACCATATATTATTTGCAATGATATGATGTATAATACATGGGAGGAAATTGCACAGAAGGTTCCGGACTTTTTCTATTATGACAAATTCTGTTGCAAATAACGGAAATCCATTTGGAGCTGCTGATTATGCCAAAAACAGAAACAGAATTTTAGAAACAGGAATTGATATCTGGGAATATGAAGGCGGTTATTCGTATCATGGAAAAAGTATTCTGATTGACGATGATCTGTCAGTAATAGGTTCATTCAATATGGACATGAGAAGTACTTATCTGGATACAGAGCTGATGCTTGTAATACGCAGTAAAGAGATTAATAAACAGCTGGAGGATGGCATGATGGAGTATGAGAGCGTGTCCAGACAGGTATTAGACGACGGAACATATTATGATCCGTATCATGTAAAGCCGATTGAATTAACAGAAAAACGTAAAAGAAAGGTGTTTCTGGTACAACATCTGCTTGGATGGGCAAGGGATTTGAAGGCTATACGATGCTGCTCCAGGGAGATGAGCTGTCACAGGAGCAGGAGGGGTATGTAGAAAAAATCCTGTTTAATACGCAAAGGCTTTCAGGTCTTGTTGGAAATATTTTATTGTTATCAAGGCTGGAAAATCAGAATATTCCAATAAAAAAACCAAATATCGTCTGGATGAACAAATCCGTCAGGCATTTCTTTCATTGGAAGAAAAATGGACTGAAAAAGGAATTGGCTTTCAGGTGGAGATGGAGGAGGTCAGATATGTTGGAAATGAAGGGTTTTTTATGCATATCTGGATGAATCTTTTGGATAATGCAATCAAGTTTAGTCCTGAAAATGGGACAATCACCATGTTTCTAAGGCATGAAAATGATTCTGTGCAGTTTATTCTGGAAGACGAGGGACCGGGAATCTAGGAGAATTTACATGACATTTTATCAGGAACTGCAGTTAAATCAGGCCGGCTCTAAAAGCCTGCTGAAAAACAGTAAAACAATGAAAGAAAAACTATACCATGCGTTTGTATATATGGTGAAGATAGCTGTCACAATGGTTTTTTGCTTTGCCTTTGTCACTGCCTCAAGCATCGTATTGGGAAAGGATAACAGCATTGTGGGAGTAGTGGTCTTATTATGCGTTATGGTATTTCGCAACGCTGATCTGGGAATCCATACCGTACACTCTACATGGCTTTTGGCATTGTTCTTTGTAATTATGACAGTATGCCCACATCTGGCAAATCAGCTTTCACCGCTTCCGGCGCTGCTTATAAACATTGCAGCTCTTGCAGTTCTGATTTTGTTCGGATGCCATAATCCATTTATGTTTAATCAATCCACACTGGTTCTTGGCTATTTATTGTTGTATGTATATGATGTGTCAGGAAAAGGCTATATGCTTCGAATAGCAGGGATGGCCGCAGGAGCTGCCATCACATGCCTGGTATTTTACAGAAATCATAAAAACAGAGACTATAAAAGAAATATGAAAGCTGTAATTGAGGAGTTTGACCTTTCTTCATCACGTACAAAATGGCAGCTGTGCCAGATACTATGCGTACATAGGAATCATAGGCGGAATCGGCGTGGGATTATCGGCACAATACGGCTGGCAGGCTTTTTTGTGTGTATGAAAACATAAAACATCTTAATTTCAGCCGTCTTTTTTTCTGTCCAAAAGAGTTCTGTTGTCTTTCTTTTTTTGCTCATCATCTTTTACGTATCTCATGGTGGTATTGACACTTGAATGTCCCAGGAGACTTTTGGTGTATACAAGATCATGGCTCTTCTCGTAGACATTGGTTGCGCAGGTGGATCTTAAGGAATGCACATGCATTCCTTTGACTTCAGGGACTGCGATTTCAGCGTATTTTTTTACCATTCTTTCAACGCTTCGTACAGAAAGCCTGGTTCCTCTATTACGTCCCTTGGTTGATATGAAAAGAGCAGGTTCATTATCATCAGTAATCCCCAGAGTTTCTTTTAAATTTGTTCGTTCATCAAGCCAGTCTAAAAGCACTCGTTCTGTTGTGTTATCGAAGTAAACTATATCCTCATTTCCTCGTTTTCGTATGACCTTAAAGCTGCGATTGTTCCAATTTATATCTTTGACATCGAGCGAAACAAGCTCAGAGATACGAATACCTGTATGCAGTGCGAGAGTGTAGATGGCAAGGTCTCTTGCAGATGTAATAAGTCTTGACTCCTCCTGCTTTGCAGATATAAATTCGGAGCCGTTCATAATGGTATCAGATATTCTGTCAATCTGATTGTCGTTCAGAGAGATAGGAATTGTTTTATTAACTGTAGCCTGACGGATTTTAAGGACCGGAGCGGTATCAATCATGTCATTTTCAAGGAAATATGTAAAAAGAGAGCGCAGAGCACTGAGATAATTGTTTCTCGTTGCCGGCTTTGACTCGGTTATATATTTACCTGTTTCAATGCTTGATTTGATTTCTTCCTTTGAAACAGCCCCGAACTTTGAAATATGAGCTAAAAATTCTTCAAAGTCAGCCTTCTTTAAAAGTTCTAAATCAGAAACATTAAATTCGTTTATTTTGGTGTAATGCTTGCAAAAAAAAGAATTGTATTCAAGCAGCCATTGCAGGAAAAACTGTATTCTCTGCAGGTATGCAAGCTGTGTCAATGGTTTATTGTAACCGGAAATGGAAACAATGTAGCCGTGACAGAAATCTGGTAGAATAGCTTCAAGTTCAAGTATCTTAACTGTAGTTTCAGCATTTTTTTGTTCTTTGTATTCTCGCGCCATAGAAGTTCCTTTTTGTTTATTTGTGTATTGTTAGTTGTATGATTTACTAGATTATTGATATTGAGGTATATTTAATCCATATACCCCTGTGGGTTTTATTATAACACATGTTAGTCGCATAATCAACATTATGCGACTAAGTAAACATAATAAAAAAACTACTGCCGGTTTCGTTCTTTTTGCATTCACCTACACCCTTCCGATAATCAGCCTTATTGTAAGTATTGCAATGTAGAAAAAATCACAAAGGATTCCAATAAGCTTGAAATCCATATTCGTGAAATTGACACTGCAATGCAGGAGGTTGAATCATCTAACCAGCAGCTTGTAGACAATATGGAAAAGGTTTCTGACATCGTTGAAACCATTACCTCATGTATCAGTGATTCTGATGTGGTAAGTCGGAAGATGCTTAGTAAATACGATGAAAGTGCAACAAATATAAATAATATCGAATCTATTATCCAGACTCTCATGCATGAGCTCGGAGTTGGTGGATTCATGGGACTTGATGATATCCGCCCCGGAATGAAAAAGCTATGAGAGCCTTTAACCTGGTCCTCATAGCTTTTTAGAATATATTTTTTAAATTATTGTTCAGAATCAATATCATTTATTTGAAATCTACGTTTTCGAATTCACCTACATCAGTTTTAATGATAATTGTCCTTTCTATATCCGGATTCATCTTAAAATCATATTCTTTTCCATTGATAATAGATTTCGTATATCCGCTATTTGTAATGTCTCTTTCCAATGTAATCATTGTACTGTCTTTTTGCCTATATAAAGCTTCAACCCTCATAATCACACTACCTTTCGTCATATTTAAAAGTATTATATCACTTTGGTCATATATCTTCAATTGTTTATGCAGGGTATTATATTAAATAAATGATAAAAATTGGAAAAAGCTGTATCTAATTGTTAACGGAATTAATATGTTTTTCAATTTCTTCAATAACAATTTTCAAAGCCTTAATTCTTGCGTACTTCTTATCATTTGATTCAAGCACATGCCATGGAGCGTATGTGGTGTTGGTCTTTTTAAGCATTTCATTGACTGCAGTCTCATACAAATCCC
Organism: uncultured Lachnospiraceae bacterium; assembly: GCA_900317585.1. Classification (GTDB taxonomy): domain Bacteria; phylum Bacillota; class Clostridia; order Lachnospirales; family Lachnospiraceae; genus Roseburia. The sequence continues at coordinate 16,569 of ONHG01000030.1, forward strand.
ATTTTTCACGATTTCTCCAATCCTCATCTGTAATCTTCCACTGCTTTTCAGGCGTGTTCTGACGGTCATTGAAGCGTGCAAGCTGGGTATCCTTGTCAATCTGAACCCAGAATTTTATTACTACCGCACCCCAGTCGGATAGCTCCTTTTCAAATTCATTAATCTCATTGTATGCTCTCTGCCATTCATTCTCATTGCAAAAGCCCTCAAGACGCTCAACCATCACCCTGCCATACCAGGTTCTGTCAAAAATAGCTATGTGACCTGTCTTTGGCAGACGATTCCAGAATCTCCATAAATAGTGTCTTGCCTTCTCATGAGGTTCCGGACTTGCAATTGGATGAACCTCAAAGCCTCTTGGGTCGAGTGCTTCGGTAATTCTCTTTATATTACCGCCCTTTCCTGCGGCATCCCAGCCCTCATATGCGATGATTACGGGAATCTTCAACCGGTATAGCTTGTTGTGCAGCTCACTCAGCTTTGACTGAAGCTTTTTAAGCTCCTTTTTGTATTCTTCCTCTGTCAGCTCCTTATCAAGGGAAATCTCGCCAAGCTTTGGGATTTTCTTCAAAGGAAATACATTTTGTAATAGTGGAACAGCCAGATTACTGTTTTTTAATGCAGTCTCTATTCCACTGACTAAGGTTTCAAGTACCTGAAGCTCTGCCCATTTTCTGCTCTTGGCATCTATAATATACCATGGATCTGCCGGGGCATTTGTATCATTTAAATATCTGTCAAACACATGCAGACATTTGTCATAATGCTTATTCTGCCAATTGTCGTTGTCACTTACACGCCATTTGGTATTTTTGTCCTCTTTCAGTATATCAATACGTTTTTTCTGCTCCTTCTGACTAATCTGAAAAAAGAACTTCATAACAAGATAACCGTTGTCTGTAAGCTGTCGTTCAAACCGCTTCACACTCTCTATCTTTTTCTTGTATTCTTTTTCATCCATATCCTTGTGAAAACAATCGTTTACAATCTCGTCCATCCAGCCAGAGTCAAGAAACTCAAACTTGCCCTTCTCCGGAATTTTGACAAAATGTCTGTACAAAAACGGCTTACGCTTTTCCTCCTCCGTTGGCTCATCCATAGTCGCAACCTTGAAGAAACGCGGATCAATATTTTTGATTACTTTGCCGAGCACACTGCCCTTTCCGGCGGTTCCCCATCCCTCAAACAGTACCAGCACCGGTAAGCCGTGCTCCTTGATCTGCATCGCTAAGGATGACAGCTTTGCGCGCGCTGTATGCAGCCGTTCCTCAAGCTCATCATCCTCAGGTATTTGTGGTTTATTCCAGTTTTCTAACATATAATTACCTCCCAATTACTGTTAATATGAATTGCTACACTATACTTAGTATACCATTCATCAGGGTTAATTACTATATGTATAAAACTAATTTTACCTGTCATCTATCATTTTAATATACTCGTATTTCGGTCTGAAATCATTTTTATTGTACAGCTTGTAATATTGCATGAATATACGCTCCATAACCTTTGGAATCTGGTTTTCCAAAGGTTCAAAGAGTATTATCAAAAACTGGACTGAGCTGTATCTGGTACACACATCAACCTTTCTGATTTTCTGACGAATGGACTGCTCCATATAGTCAAGTGCTTGTTCCATTACCTCAATGTCCATAAACTGCTCAGGCAGTGTCTCCATCGTCACCATGACAAGATAACAGTTATGCTTATGTCTCTCACCAAGATTGTTCATAAACTCAAATATTTTGGCGAAATCTCTGTAGTTTAAATCAAGAGCTCCTGTATAGCTTCCGCTTTCCTTCAGCGAACCTGCTATTTTTTTCAAATCCACTCCCATTCCTGAGCTGACTTTAGAGGTTATCTTAAGCTGATGGAAAAATGCATAGGTACCTTTTTTGTTTTGCTTTACATAATACAATGCCTTATCTGCCTTTGCATAGTCATCCTCAAAGATATCACCCTTTGCCGTCATACACATTCCAACAGACAGGGAAGCATCTCTTATCTCGCAGTCGTCATCCTGCCCTTTTGCAAATTTATCAAATAACTGCTCTATAATCTGCTCTATATAAGTTCTGTCTGAATGTGGCAGAAAAATCAAAAATTCATCTCCGCCCAGGCGGCATGCAGTCATGTCACTATGCTCTTTTTCAGTAAGAATATTTCCTATAAGCTTAAGGGCTCTGTCTCCTGCTTTATGTCCATGTATATCGTTAACTTTTTTTAGATTGTCCATATCAATAAATGCAAGGCAGCCATTCATCTCGTTCATGCGCTCCGCAATAAGCTTTTGACCGCGGCTTCTCATAGGAAGCCCCGTAAGATAATCGATACTGTCTGAGCTTTCCTGCATGCTGATGGTACTTACCACATCTGAAATAAATTTGCCTGCTTCAAGCTCAATATCAGCATTATCGCCCTCCTCCTGCATAAAATTATTGTCCTCAATGACAACCGCATTTTTGTCCATAAGCTCAATAAAAATATCCGCAATCTGAGGATCAAACTGAGTGCCTTTGTTTTTGACTATCTCATCCCTTATTATTTCATCAGGAAGTGAATTTCTGTATATTCTTCTGGACTTCATGGCATCATAGCTGTCAGCTACGCTTATAATACGGGCATGAAACGGAATTTCCTCTCCCTTTAATCCGTCCGGATAGCCTTTTCCATCATATCTCTCATGATGATATCTGGCAATATCAGTCAGATTACTGACAATCGTAATATCCTTTAAAATGTCAGCCCCCATAATTGTATGGCTTTTTATTATTTCGTATTCTTCATCGCTTAGCTTTGTCGGTTTATTAAGGATAGTATCCGGCACGCCGATTTTACCGATATCGTGAAGAAACGCTGCATTTCTCAGATTCTGAACCTCATTCTCACTCCATCCGAGCTGCTTTGCTATGAGGGCAGAGTACTCTGCCACCCTATATGAATGTCCCTTAGTATACTCATCCTTTGCCTCGATGGTTGTAGCAAGAGTCTTCATCATCTGCATTGAAACCCTCTCAGCCTGATCCCTGAGCTTTTCACTTTCAGCATTTTGGCGTTTGTACTCAATCTCGCTGATTCGCTTGATTGTGACTATGATATTGATAAACAAAATCACCACCAGACCTGTCCCGATAAAAAAGCCTGAAATAGTGACAACAAAATACACCGATGCCTCTTCTATAAGCATCAGAACAAGTGCTACAACCGTGGCAAACATCTCAAGTCCATAGGCTGCCGCTCTCTTTTTAATTATATCAATGATAAATGTTGAGACAACAACTATGCAGCATACCGCAAGCATCACCTGCCCTGCCGGAAGTGTCCCGATAAAGTCACGCACACCTGTTAGCTGAAGCAGCATGCATGTAAGAAAATTCACAAAGGACAGGGTCTCTACGCACGCATATATTTTTCGATATCGTCCTCCCTGTACGTTGTCAATATAAATTGAAATGGCGATGGGAGCTACCAGAATTACTATGAAACACATGGCTGCCATAACCGATGCATTGGGAACAAGCATCTGGCGCAGCTTTGACTCGCCAAGCATCCACACGGCCCCCAGAAGCATGCACCAGCCCACATACTCCATGTCAAAGTGTGTCTTGTATACGATACTGAGTGCAATACTGAACAAAATGGCCACTATTGCTGCAAAAAGTATAAAAAAGGCAATCACAGTCTCTCTGGAGCTCTTTTGAAAAATATTAGCCCATATATCACTCTTATCTCCACAGTATATTGTGTTTACAACACCTGAATAGTTTGCCGAGCTGCTTTTTAGCTCAATACGCACCTCTTTACCCGCATCATTTTCTGACATATCGCAAAATACATATCTGCTCGCAGAATCCTTACCGAACGGTCTCGTATCCTTTGTATCATACTCTGCTCTCAGACTGCCGTCCACATAGAATTTGACGGTCTGGAGTGAAGCCCTGATTGCCATGACACTGGCATCAAAATCCTTAGGTAAAACCGTGCTTATGGTCATAGTATCACCCGGCTTTACATCATATCTGCCGGGCACCTCGACAGCCTCACTCTCTCCGTCTGCTTTAAGCCATGTAAAACGGCCATCATAAGTGATATTTTCATCACTCGTTGATGTGCTTCTCTCACTTGGTAATACGCATTCGGCAACTATAAATCCAACTGTTAAAAAGGTCATTATTATATAAAACAATAACCTCTTTGTCCTGCTTACGCTGTATCTATCCATAATTTATCCTATTCTGCAAACATAAGGTCTGCTTTATTATCGTCAGGTTTTCCAATGTCGCAGACGGAAATTCAGGCACGCTATGCTGCCTGCTGTTCAACCATCGTGTTGATTTCCTTGCTGATTTTATTTACATACATCATGATTGCTACACCTGCAGCAAAAATCACTACTGTGACAATTATTCCAACTGCCGAAAAGCAAAGCTGGTTTAAATATCCGATAAACGGAGTCTTGGCAATAACCTGTCCTTTTACTACTTTATATGATACACCTTTTCCATCACGAAGTGCAATCTCTTTTGCAGAAGAATCATTAGAATCCACATAGTATGAATCTACCCTTCTACCTGATGAATCAGCTGATTCAATGGCTACTATATTGCCATCCTTGTAAGAGGCCTCGTCAATAGTCTTTAAATATACCACGCTGCCGTTCTTTGAAATATTTCCTGTATGGTCTGTGCCCGAAAGATATGTATGATAGCCAAATATCGGTGGAAGCACAACCGGAAGCACTATAAGAAGTGCCACGATTACAAGCACATAGCCCAGTATTGTAAGCCCTATCCTTTTACCCTTTTTCTCGTCTACTGTCTGATTGTTGTTAGTGTTGTTAGTGTTTTTACTCATATTAAGCTCCTTTCTGTTCGTAAACCCTGTATTACTACAAATGGAGTATTTCCATGTAGTCTGTTGCATCAGCCGCTACAGCAGCCTTTTTCTGCATGGCAAGCGCCTCATCAATGAGATGTGGCATAGCCAGTGTCATGTTGAGTGCCTCCGCCATATCAGCGTACTCGCTCTCCTTAAATGTATTCGTGTCTGCGGTGTAATATGCGTTGTGCATGGTCTCCTCATAACCCACTATAAGCATGTTGTTTAAGAAAGCCCTGTGAACCGCATCCACTATCTCACCCTCGTGATTGATATCGAGGTAGAAATCACACTTCTCAAAAAGACTATCCAGCACGGACATCTTCACATTAGGGTAGAGTGACACATTGTCATACTGTCCTGCCGACATAAGCTTCGACGACATCTCTGTGATGGCCGCCACATGAAAATGCATCTGCGGCATGAGTGACGCAAGCTCGGTCAGATGACCCACATTCTCTGAATTGGTACATACGAGTATGTGCGGCCTGTGCTTATTTTCCCTGACGAAGCTGTAGATATATCCAAGCTGCTTCACCTTATCGGAAGGAGCGCCAAGTGCTATAAGCCTGTCGTAAGAGTCCTTTCGCGATACAAATACACGCTTTGCCCTCGTTCCCTGATCATGCAATATAATCTGCATATTGCCGGGTATTTCATCTCCCACCGGCTTGTGCCAGAAGAGTGCATCGCGAAATCCGTTTGGCGCAAGTGCCTGTGATGCAAAAAACGGATATGACAGCGAGTTGAAATAAACTGCTGTATCCTCAAGCCCTGCACATCTGATGAAAAACGCTATAAAATCTGTCTTACTTCTGAAAATCCAGTCCTTATCCTGCCATCCGATGAGTAAATCGCCGGTGACGAAGTTTTCCACTATCATCTCCCTGCCCGTCACATCAAAAAACTTCCTGAGTGCCTTCTGGCCCTTTTTATTAAAAACCGTGTGACAGAAAATCGCGCCATACCTGTTATAATGCTCTGAAAGCCTGACCTGACCGGCATCATCGAGCCAGTCAACAATCTTAACCCGCCGCCTGTGCGTAGGCTCCGTGAAAAATATCCTCGCTCGCTCCCTGGTGCGGTCCATGACCTTAGCAGATGAATTATCTCCCTCTATGCGCCAGTAATCAGGAATCTGTATCTGATTGAAATACAGCGGCTTACCCGGTAAGCTGTCAGCTTTCCTGTAATCGCCTAAGAAAAATCCATACACGCTCATCACATCATCCGGCAGAAAACCGTCATCCTCAATGACTGCTGCATGAAAGGCTGCACCGGCATTTTTAAATGACTCAAGGAGATTCTTGCTCTCGCCAGAAAATGTATCAAACAGCAGTGTGATACCAACTGCTTCGTGTGTTACTTCAACAGCTCTATCCATCTGTGAACCACCTCCTTAGTCAGATATTCTTTAGCTTTTTCATATGAATGTGCTGAAAATGCATCCATATCATCCTCTGTAAACATCCTCACTATACGCTCAGATAGGAGCTTTATCTTCTCCTTCTGATCCATCTCATCAGTGATTGGAATCCTGTAGCCGTTTTGCCCATCATCGATAAAGGTCTGGTTGCCATACCTCACATCAAAGCCCACAATAGGAAGCCCTGAGCCTATGGCCTCCATGAGAGTGAGTCCGAAGCCCTCACTCTGTGAAGCTGCCACATACGCATCATAGTGCTTGTATACATCATCTAATTTCTGCTGTCCCATCAAATGCACATAATCAGCGCAGCCCAGCCTCCCGATAAGTCCCTTAAGCTTCGCCTCATCGCCACCCTTGCCATATATGTCAAGTGAAATATCAGGAACACTTTCTTTTGCCTTTACGACAGCCTCCACCAGCCAGTCACAGTGCTTCTCCGTCGCAAGACGCGACGCTGTGATGAGAGAGTGCCTCTTTCTCGGCTCATCCGGATACTTAAGCTCATCCAGACTGCCCACCGGAATAATGACCACTTGAGGCTCTTTTCCACAGTACTTCTTAAACTGCTGCCTCATAAGCTCATTCTGCGCATCCGTCGCTGTGATGTAGAAATCTATGTGCTCAGTCTGTGAAAACGAATACTCATAATAGTTGTTCCACAGTATGTAATCATCAGCCGTGAGATTAAGCCTCTTTACCATGTATCCGACCAGGTCAGCCTTGGTGTAAAGCACCTGCGCTCCTATCCTGTAAAAAGCACTGTCATCCTCTATGACCTCCTCGTAACACACCGAGCCATCCTCATTGAAAAATGTCCTGCCGTACAGATGAGCCTTGCCGTCAAGCGGAGCATAGTACTCGCTGAAGGTCCTGCAATAGGTGTAAAAATCCTTCCTGATCAGGCATCCGTTTGAGACAATCTCGACTCTGTGCACGAGATCACTCGTATCATCAACCATGTAGCAGGTGTAGAACCTGCCGCTCTCCTTAAACTGATACCTGCACGTCTTCCCATCTCTGGAAAAGGTATAATCCTCCTCTGCCATCGTAGCCTCAAGCTCCTTTAGAGTAAAGGTAACAGGCGATGTCCTCACATCTGTAAAAAATGTGTACAGCCATATCACTTCCTCTTCCAAAGAGCCGATGTTTCTTGTCATGTGCTCTATATTTTCAGTTGGAAACATATCTGTGAAAACAAACCTTGCCGGAATATATGCCCTGCGGAGCAGATTCGCTCTGTAGCTCTGTGCGTACTCCACACCGCTTGAAGCCCAGCCTATTCCGAGATTGAAGTTATATACCATATGATTCTCCTCGTATCTGTCAAACGATTGATATTACAGTGTCTGTATGTTATTTAATGTGACTATTTTTTAAGCCACATTGAGAACAAGAAAATCAGCTGCTGATATGCCAGCATGACGTATCTGCTTTTCTCCATATTTTATGAATAGTTCCATCTATGGATATATAATCTGCAGCCTGCCATCCTTGCCGATTTTCACATCACTAAGTAAAATATTTCTTATGATATTACATTTTACTGCTTTTTCTGTATCCAAAAACGACTCGAAAGCCTCATTTTGGTACTCAAACATAACATTTCTCTGTGCAGATGCTCTTCCCGCTACCGCATACTTGAGCTGCTCGAGGTAGTCAATCAGCTCAACCCAGCCATCATCCACAGCCTTTAGAGTTGCCTCACGGACAAACTGCTCGTAAGACTCCTCATCACCTATGTGGTGAAAGCTTTGAGCCATAGTAGAGTGAACCGAAGGTTCCCATCGAAGCTCCTGAGAGCACGAGCCCATCCTTAGTAAGGCCAAGCTCATCGAGCTTATCAGTCACATAATCCGTAATCATCTGCTCAAATTCACTGTCTCCCAGATAAAAGGCTCCACCCTCACTTCTTGGGTCTGTCACAAGAATAAACGGCCATCCGAAGCCTCGCATCATATAGTAGCCCTCAAAGCCCTCCTGAGTCCTGTAGCCTGAGAAGTAGACAGCAAGCGGTGGCTTCATATCGCCCTTCTCAAAGTACACAAACACTTCCTCTCCCTTAGAAGAGACAAGCCTCTCACCTCCGGGCAGGAAAAATCCGTGTCCACGGCGGGAATGTCTGTCGTGAAGTGATATGATATTCAGGTTGCCGGTGCCCCTTGCAAGGATAGAAACAAAAACGGGACCCTGATCTGATTCATTATCTATTCTGAAAACATCCTGAAGCTGTTCCTCGTCAAACTCCCAGACCTGCTTAATATCACCAATCGAACCGTAGTAGAACTGAAATAATCTAAGCTTAATCTCTACATCACCTGTTTTCTCATACTCAAGATACATATCAATACACTGTTCCTCAAAAACAGGAACATTGTATCTCCAGTATGCAATCTGTACAAAATCCTCTCCAAACTCTCCATCCAGAAGCAGGTTATAGTTTCCATCACATGATACCCTTCCTGTAAAGGAATCACTGATAGCAAGCTTGGCCGGATTAAACTTCTCGCCATACGGATTTGGGTAGTAATTTCTCACCTCATGGGCCAGAAAATCCTGTAAGGTCTGTCCACATTTCTATGAAAAAGAGTAATCTGCTTTATAGTCTCGTCAAACTCTGACTTGAGCCTGCGCATATACCACTGCTGCTCGTTTTCGCACCACATATTCTGTTTATACCATGCCGGTATAAAATATAGCATTATGATTCCTCCTAATTCTTAATTCAAAGCGCCGGGAGCTATATGAATGTATGATACCTATCCATATTCCGGTACACCTCTGCCTCGCGGTATAGCGAAATCCAAAGCCCTGTCGTCATAACGATGGACAACAGCTTTGACGGTCATTTTAAAATCCGCGACGGAAAATACCTCTCTTCAAAGAGAAACGACTTTGGTATCGGACTGTCATCCATCCAATCCGTTGCCCAAAAATATGGCGGAGACACTGATTTGTGGCAAAGAATGGGGTATTTCAATCGTCCCTATACTTTCAGATATATACACATAGCATCAAATAGCAATCTATAATTTACCAAATAATGGAGCCATAAATAACAGAACGAGTTAAAAAGCAAATTTAAATTGATATAATGTGAGCCAATTTATTGTATGTAATGCACATATATGCTATAATAATTTAGATAATTTATACATAATGCACATAAAGAGATTTAATTTATGAAAAAAGACACAATATTCAAGGAATTTATCAATCGAATAGCAAATTTATCTGATGCCATATACCCTATCATCACAAATATGGATAATAATATCTCATATGTACCAAAAAAGACTGCAGATTTTTTTGGTCTTGAGGAGGGGAATCACGCTTTTTTCTTTGACCAGCTTAAGGATTTTGTCAATGACGTTGACCTTCCTGAATACGAGGAGGAGATTCGTTACCGCCTTAATAGCGAAAATCTTGACAAAGTATTTTATGTTCGTATGGGAAAGCATACCAAGGAATATATGATGGGATTTTATTCTGATAATTTTATTGATGACAATGGACACCTCTACTATATTCTCATACTAAGGAATGAAAATACCCTTCCGGATATTGATCCATATACATACCTGTTTGGTCAGTCAAAGTTTGAAAAGGATATCAACGGATATATCATGGAAAACAGGTCTGTAGCCATAATTGAGGTGGAAATATGCCATATTGATGAGTTCAATATACTATATGGTTCCAATTTCAGCACCACCATTCAAAGAGAGCTGGCTCTCAAATTCATTTACATGATGGATAGCAGCTCTGCTACCTATCATATGAATAATTCCAAGTTCGTATTTGTGTTAAAGGAAGCTGACAGAAATGAGGCAGAACTCTTTTATCGGAAGATTGCAGACGTGATTAAAACCATGTCTTTCTATAAATGTTTCAAATTTGAGTTTGACATGTATGCCGCATGTCTGATTCTTAAGGATTATGATGGTGATACCTCTACTGTCATCAGCAAGGTGGAGTACACTCTCGACCGGGCAAAGACTCTTCACAGTCCTGATATGTTATTTTTTAATGATATGGTTCTCTTTAATGATACCTCGCATATAGATATCATGAAAATCATCCATCAGTCGGTTCTCAATGGATGTGATGGATTTTTTGTTGAGTTCCAACCAATTGTAAAGGCACAAGACGGTGAGATAATGGGTGCTGAGGCTTTGGTTCGCTGGAAAAAAGAGCCTTTCGGCGCAGTACCACCCGGACTGTTTATTGACTGGCTGGAGGATACCCCTGCTATGTATGAGCTTGGAAACTATATCATGAGAACGGCAATAAGTGCAGCCGATGAATTTTCAAGAATAAAGCCTGGATTTTTCATCAATGTTAACGCCTCCTCAGAACAGCTTGAGCGCGAATGCTTTGTTAAGGACACTCTGGCAATTCTTAAAGAGTATGATTTTCCACCTTCACAGCTATGGATAGAGATTACAGAGCGATGCAGGGATCTGCCTGTATCTACGATAAAGAAAACCGTCACAAAACTCAGGAAAGCCGGCATCCACATCACCATGGATGACTATGGCACCGGAAGTTCATCATCACAAATGATGCTTGAGCTTCCCATAGAAGGCATCAAGATAGATATGAGCTTTGTGAAGGATATTCTTGAGGATAAAAAGAAACAAGCTCTTGTGATTGGCATGATTAATTTCGCAAACGCTGCAAACCTCAAGATTTGTATTGAGGGGATTGAAACTGATACTCTGGAAAGCTACCTAAGGCAGTTTGATGTCACCTGGTTTCAGGGTTATCATTACTCAAAACCTATCGGTTATAAGGAGCTTATAAAGCTTCTTATGGCTTAAGACACTCAATTTCCGAATTTATTAATACTCCCAGATACTGACTCCAAGCTTCTTAAGCTCCTGATACAGGCGCGCTACCGGAAGTCCTACCACATTATTGTAATCACCTTGTATTCCCTTAATGTGTATGGCAAAGCGTCCCTGTATCCCGTAGCTTCCCGCTTTATCCATAGGATCACCACTTGAAATATAGCGGTCAATTTCATCTTCTGTTAACGTATACATGCTGACATCCGTCTTCTCATAAAAGCAGTGTTCTCCGGTTCTTCCATCTTTGTCAATAAACACAAACGTTACCCCTGTATAGACGCTGTGCTTTTTTCCCGAAAGCATCGAAAGCATACGCCTTGCATCTTCTTCATTTTTTGGCTTTCCAAGAATCTGATTCTCATAAGCCACTACCGTATCTGCTCCGATCACAAGAATATCCTGTGGTGTCACAAGCTCTGCATGCTGTTCATTGTAGGTAAGCACTCCTGATGCTACCTCCTCTGCCTTTTGACGGGATAGCTCCATGACAACCGCAGACGGCTCCTCCTCTGTGATTATCTCCTCTCCCTTTGCAGGACAGACAACAAACTCTGCCCCAATCTGCTCTAATAATTCCTTTCGACGTGGTGATGCCGACGCCAATATTATCTGACTCATATTTATTTACCTTTTCTTTCAATTCTGACTTTTTAGCTGTTTATATTTCATCGTATAATTTCATATATTTTATCACACATAAATAGCCAAAAAAAGGACAAATTAATTAATTGAATTATTTACATATTCAAATTTATATTCTTTATTTTAATATCTTTTATGTTACATTTTGTATTACATTTTTTTATATATTTTATTATACATTAATTACAAAAAAGCGGCAATAAAAGCGATTACATTTTATTGCCGATACTTTACTGTCATGCGTCGAATTATTGTTCCCACCTACGGCAACTTTACCGCAGATTAAATTCAGCTTTTCCTATATATTGTCTATCTTAGCGTGCTGTTTTT
>ONHG01000031.1 GCA_900317585.1 uncultured Lachnospiraceae bacterium
CAGAAGATTGGCATTACAGCCGAGAGCGCACGAAAGCAACATGACAGATATCTGCAGCAGTCTCAGAAAGAAAATAAATAAAGTTGTCCGTTTTGTCCGTTTGATGTGTGATATAGTGTAAGCATAAAGGATTGGCAAAAGGGCTGGTCCTTTTTATTTTGGAATAATGACAGATACAGAAGCAAAGAAGTTTTATGACAGTAAGGCATGGCAAACCAAAAGAATAGAGATATTAAAGCGGGATCGCTTTGAGTGTCAGGACTGCAGGGCAAGAATCCAAAAGGCTGTGGCAGAAGGAAAATGGCTGCCTGAAAAAGAAAAGAAGATAGCAAGGGCGGAGCAGGTACATCACATACAGGAACTGAAGGAGCATCCGGAGCTTGCACTGGACAATGACAATCTTATTAGTCTGTGCGTTCGTTGTCACAACAACAGACATGGCAGAGTGCCTCATAAGTTCAAAAGAAAAAAGAAACTTGTGAGCCGGGAGCGTTGGTAATACCCCCCCGGTCAATTTTTGTGAAATTTTCGCGAATGGCGAACGGGCATGTGGGCATGACTCCGGAAAAATTTTGAAATCTCGCGTGAAAAGGGCAAGGGGTACCATTTCACAAAATTACTTTAAGAAGAATTTTTTTGGAGAACACAAAAATACAGTTATTTTTTTAATGAAAACCGTTAAAAAATATGCAAATTATACACAAAAAACAGACATATTTTGAGAAAAAGGGAGGTGAGCGGATTGACAAAAACGGAAATAAGAGATTCTCTGGTCAAGCAGTTGGAGCTTCGGGGAATGAATGCAGATTTTTACAAAGACATGATTGACGATTATGTATATTATTGGTCACTGAAAAAGAAGCTGATTAGTGATATCAAGTCCAAAGGGCTCAGATACAAGACTATTAACGGAAACGGAGTTGAAGTCGAGAAAACAAATGATTCTGTTGTCAATCTGCAAAAAACCACAGCAACTATGCTCAAGATTTTAGCTGATTTGAGACTCAAGGATCCGGTACCTGAACCGGAAAAAGCAACAGATGGTTATCTGTAAGGAAATTGATGATTATCTCAAATATGTCAAAGAGCATTCAAAATGGATAAATAAAAAAAGAAAATTGCTTATCAAAAACATCGTAAAGCCGTTATTAAAGCGGAACGATGTTTTTTTTGATAGAAAAACATATGAGCAGTGCCTTGAATACTGTCGGGTAAATTACTATGAGCTGTTTCCGTTTCAGAAATTTATTTATGCTTTTGTGTTCATGTATAAGGATGATATCCCGATATTTCCAAAGTTTTTTATCAAGGAAGGACGTGGAAATGGAAAAGACGGATTTATAGTACCACTGGTAAATTTCCTGCAGACTCCGCTGTATGGTGTGAAAAATTATCATGTAGAGATAGTTGCCAATTCAGAAGACCAGGTTAAGGATACATTCAAAGTGGCATATGATATGCTGCATGAAAATGCTAAATTTAAGGGCAAATTCTCTGTAACTAAGGAGCTGATCTGTAACCTTGCGACCGGTTCAGAGATGAAATACAACACATCAAATGCCAAGACCAAGGATGGTAAGAGAACAGGCTGCCTTGTACTAAATGAGATTCATGCTTATGAGAATTATGATCAGATAAATGTGTTCGAGTCATCATTCGGTAAAGTTAAGCATTCAAGAGAATTTATTATTACAACGGATGGATATGTCAGGGATGGTCCACTGGATGAGATATCGGTCATGTGCGCAGAGATTCTTGAAACTGGGGAAAACCCACTGGGATATTTCCCTTTCATCTGCGAAATTGATGATATGAAAGAAGTGGATATACCGGATGCATGGCACAAGGCAAACCCATCTATGGAGTATATGCCTATCCTTGCAAATCAGATCATGCATGATTATCTGGAAATGAAAAAGATCCCATCAAAGCGACCTGAGTTCATAACAAAGCGAATGAACAGAGCCGCAAGAAGGGAAGAGGAGACAGTTACAAGCTGGCAGAATGTACTGCGTGCATGTTATGAGGGTACAACTCGTGATGAACTGGAAAGAAAGATTCCGCGAAAAACAGAAGATACCAAGGGACAGCCAGCAGTCATAGGACTGGATTATGCAGACATCAGGGACTTTGCATCAGCAGGAGTCCTTACAAAAACAGAATCAGGAGAATATATATGGCGACAGCATACATGGATTTGTGCGGAATCGCCTTTTTTAGACTCCATCAAGTTCCCGCTTAAGAACATAGGGCAGACCGAATTTAATGATTTTGAGGTGGTACCGGGACCTGTAATCGATGTGAATAGCATAGTTGATTGGTGCATGGAAAGATGTGCCGAATATGATGTCAAGAAGATAGCAATGGATACATACCGTTACACTCTGTTTAAGATGGCATTCGAGGAACGGGGCCTTACGATTGAGAATCGTAAGAATCCGAACGGTGTAGTCCGGCTGATTCGGAAGATTACATCAACAACCGGAATAATTGCACCATTTATCCAGTCCATGTTCAGTCAGGGCATGATTAATTTTGGAGCATCAGCAATAATGCGTTGGTACACCAACAACACAAGTGTTACCGAAGATAAATATGGCAATAAGATGTTTGGAAAGGTAGAACCGAAGCTTAGAAAAAATGATGGGTTCATGGCTTTTAATGTTGCAATGTTCTGCAAAGATGAGCTGGAGGCTCAAATAATATACATTTAGGAGGCAGCAATGTTTGATTTTCTGTTTCAAAAAAAGAATAAAGAGATGCAGTCTATGGCAGAGGTTATTGCGCTTGACTTGGAAAAGCTTAATCTGTCAAAACTGGCAATTGAAAAAGCTGTGATGATGATTGCAAGAGCAATTGCAAAGTCGGACATAATAGTTCAGACAGACAGCACACAGAAAAGCAGTATAGAGTACAGACTCAATGTAATGCCAAATGACCATGAGTGTGGCACCTATTTCTGGACAAGGATTATAAGAGAACTGTTATGGACACAGGAAGCGCTAATCATCCCGATGAACGGCAAATATTACAAAGCGTCTGCATGGCAAGTGTCAAACAGTGTGCTGTCAGAGCGCATATACAGCAACATAACGCTTGAATGTGCAGGAGAACAGTATGGTTTATACGAAAAATTTATGTCATCAGAGGTGATCCACTTACGGTACGACAATGCAAAGATAAGAGTATATCTGGAGTCCGTTGTGAATCAATATAACAATACGCTCAATGCAATTAATTACATGATTCGCCTATCAAATCAGCCCAAATTTAAACTGAAGCTGGGTGCAGCACAGTCCTTCAGGGAAAAGCAGGCTGATGGAACTGACAAGATAGTCACCAAGGACATGTATGCAGAGAAAATCAAGAGACTGCTTGAGAGCGAAGATCTGACGGTAATGACAGAGTCGGAAGGTGTCTCACTTGAAAATATACAGATAAATGCGAGCACAAAAGCGGAGGAGCTTGCCAAGGTCGCCTTGGCCATAAACAACGAAGCAGCCAATGCCTTTGACATTCCGGAAGCAGTATTTAATGGCAATATCACAGAGCAGTCAGATGCCACCAATGAATTTATCACTTATGCTGTCGGCCCGGTTGCGGAAGTAATAAACGATACACTGACTGCCTACATAGTCGGTGAAGATGATTACAGCAGGAAAAATGAAAAGGTAATGGTATGGCTGGCACGCTTTAAACATGTTGATGTGGTGGATAGTGCAGTTAATCTTGATAAGCTTCGTGGAATTGGCTTCTCGTATGACGAAATCAGAGCAATGGTGGGATATCCTTTGCTTAACACTGAGTTTTCTAAAGCGAGAGCGTTGACTAAAAATTATGGAGAGGAGGGTAACAATGGCACATCAATTAAAAGTGATTAGATGGAGGTGATCCGGATATCTCGGAGCTGTCCGTTAAACAGTAATCAAGAGAAAGGAACAGAATTATGAAGAACGAAAATGTAATTTACAGATTCCAGCAGCAGGACAATGTCCATGAAATTTACATATATGACGAAATCAAAAAGACAGGTCCTTTCAACTGGGAAACATGGCAGTATGAAGATTCTGAAACATCTGCAAAGCATTTCAAAGAACTTTTGGACGCCATTCCGGAGACAGATGAAATTAAGATTTACTTTAATTCGAACGGCGGAAGCGTTGATCAGGGCACTGCGATTTATAATATGCTCAAGCAGCATGGTTCATACAAGACCGGAATAGTAATGGGAGTGTGTCATTCTATTGCATTCACAATTTTACAGGCGTGTGATAAACGAATAATGGGACAGGGCACCACGGCCATTATTCATGATATGTGGGAAACAGTAACAGGAAATGCAGCAGATTTAAGGGCAGAGGCAGATAATCTGGATGTTGCAATGGAGAGCTGCATAGCTTTATTTATGCAGCGTGCAAAGATTTCAGAGGATGAAGTTCGAGAAATGATGCACAAGGAGACCACATTGTCACCACAGAAGGCATTAGAGTATGGTTTCATCGACGAAATTGGACTGGAAAATCTTGACAAACCGAAAAATCCGGATAATTCCACTTTGCAGCAGGTGCTTAAAGAGAATGAGGCACTGAAGAAACAGCTCTGTAACAAGAGCGAACATGAGAGGCAGTTAGCTGAATTTTATCAGTTGACACATAAAGAAGCAGATAAACCTAAGAGCAACGATTGGGGCTCATTTTTCAATTAAGGAGGAAAACAATGAAGATCGAATCTATTAACAAAGAAGTTCAGGAAAAAGTAATGCAGTTACTCAATGATGCTCCGGCAGAGAAGAAAGCTGAAGCTATCATGCAGTCTATTGAGATGATCCAGGAGGCAGCGCATGAGGACCTTGTAAATCAGGTTGTTGCTGAGGCAGAAAGAGCCAGCCATGATGCCGACTTCAAGAAGCAGCTTGGACTCAGGAATCTTTCACAGGAAGAAAAGAAATTCTATGAAGGCTTCAAGGATATCAAGCAGTCAATCACTGCGAACCAGATTGATATCATTCCGACAGAGATTATTGATCGTACACTTGATGATGTCAAGAAAGCATCACCAATCCTTAATCTTGTCAACATGGCACCTGCCAATGTCAAGAAGTGGATCGTTGCATCACATACAGGTGCAGCAGTATGGGGAGCTCTTACAGACTCAGTTAAGGGCGAGCTGAGCACAGAGATTTCAGCACTTAACATTGACCTTCACATGCTCACCGCTTACTTAGTTATTCCAAAGGCAATCAGAGAGCTTTCGCTTGAGTTTGTTGACCGTTATTTTATGGCAATTTTGTCAGAAGCCATGCAGGATGGTCTTGTAAAGGGATATCTTGATGGAGATGGAAAGACAGGACCGATTGGTATTTTCCGTCAGATTGGAACATCCAACAGCGACGGTACCAACAAGGCTAAGACGGTTGTGACAAACATTACAAAATTCAGCCCTAAAGGACTCTCAGATGTGAGAAAGACTCTTACCAATAATGGTAAGCGTGTTGTAGACAAGCTGTATCTTATCTGTAATCCGTCAGACGAGGCAGAATATGTGGATCCATGCATGTATGGAGAAGCGCTCACAGGTGGATATGTCAACAAGTCATTCATTGACATCGAGAAAATCGTAGATGCAAATTGTCCGAAGGGTAAGGCTGCATTTACAATCGCAGGATACTACACTATGGGAACAACAGGTGTGAGAGTCAATGAGTATGACCAGACAAAGGCTATGGAAAATGCAGATCTCATTATTGCATCCTGCTATGCGAACGGTCGTGCGGTTGATGATAATGTTGCAGTGGTCTTTGATGTGACCAAGCTGGAGGAGTATGTACTCCCTGTAACACAGGCAACAGTTGTAAAGCAGGCAGCAGAACAGGTATAGAAGCAGGAGGCGGGAAATGAGTAAAGAAGAACTTGCCACACTTGTAACTGAGATGAGGGAAGAGTTTCAAATCCCGCCGTATTATTCGGATGCCCAGTTATCAATTCTGGCACAGGAAGGTGAATGTACAGTCGGGGGATTAAACCCCGGCTGTAGTATTATAGATGATCTGACCTACAGAATGTTGTTGAAAAACTATATGTATTATGCATACCACCATAGAGTAAGTGAGTTTATGGATAATTATTCAAGCGTGATTTTAACATGGCAGATGGAGACGGAGGTGGAAGCGGATGGCAATGCCTGAGTATACAGATGGTGTGCTTGAACTTCTTAGGATAGAGGAGGATTGTTCACAGGACTTTCCGGTTGAAAAAGTAAGATCTACCGGGATGCATATCTGGTACAGGGAGCTTTCTGTATTTGATACAACACGAGCTAAGCTGTCTGCAGATGGAATAGAGGTTACAATGAAAATCAGTATTCCACAGTATAAGCAGATCAACAGTAAGTGCATCTGTGTAATAGATGGAGCACAGCATGAGATATACAATGTGGCTCACGTGACCACTAAAGACGGTTTCAAAGAAACAGAACTGACACTTAAGACTCCGGCATATGACAGGGAGGTATATGATGACGAAACAGGAACTCAGTGAGATGTTACATGCCACTGGCTGTCCGGTCAATGAAGGAATATCTGATCTTGATAATGGAAAGAAGTTTCCGAGAATTGATTATTGGGAAATAGCATGGGATGATGTGATGGCATCAGGTGATAACTATGAAGATAAAATCACATGGCAGGTGAGCTTTTATTCTCGCACACCAAGAAATGAAAAGCTGATAATGCTGAGAGATATGATGCGCAAAAAGGGACTACACCCAACTATCCTGCATGAATTTATTACAGACGATAAAATTTGGCACTCGTATTTCTCGCTGGAGACAATGAATGAATGATATTACATTTGAAGATTCCGGAATGGAAGAATTTCAGGATATGCTTGGAAGCTATCTTTCAAAAGTGGACGAAAAAAGCGCTCTGGATGCAATAGAGGAGGGAGCAAAGGAGTTTGTTAACGACCTGTTGCGCCTGCCGAAGCCAAGGAGAAAGGTCACAGCTCCGGGATATACACATCTGGTTGACTCATTTAGTTATAAGCGTGATAAGACAGGAATAGATGTGGGATGGGGCAAGTATTACGGACCGATGCTTGAACATGGCACAAAAAAAATGAGCGCAAAAGCTCACTTGAAACCATTATTTGAACAGAACAAAGAAAAATACTATGAAAAGATGATAGCAGCATTGGATTTATAGAATAGGAGGCAATTATGGCAATTAAAACTAAGAGACCACCAATGAAGGAGACTGTAGGAGCTCAGTATCTGTGCTTCAATACAATGGATACAGATGGCAGGTGGACATCTACATTTGCGGAAGAGGTGGAGAAGACAGAAGTAGTTAAAAGTGTAAAGGTCACGGAAAATGGAGAGGCTTCTGATACATATGCTTCAGGTACAGTATATGACAGCGATATCTCCACGACATCAACGGATATTGAAGTTGAGGTCGTTGCTTTCCCAGCTGATACACTTGCAAAATTACGTGGTGACAATGTTGATGCGGATGGTCTTATTCTTTCAGGAGGAAAAAGACCACGACCATATTTTGCTTATGGTAAAGTTGTTAAGTTAAGAAAAGGCGGATATAGATACGACTGGTATCCAAAGTGTAAGCTCAGTGAGAACTCTGATGAAGCATCAACATCTGAGGAGAAGGCAAATGAGCAGACAGATACAATCAAAATCAAAGCATATCCATTCAATGAGGATGGAGACATTGTTGCAAGGGTAGAGAGTGCATCTGCACCGGAAGGATTGACGGAAGATAAGTTCTTCAGCAAACCTATCCTAACTAAAGCGGACCTTGCAGCAGTATTAACAGCAACAGCAAAGGAAAAGGAGGCCTATGGACGAGAAAATCATAACCTTAACTGATGGCACAAAGCTGGAGGTTAAGGTTAATTTTATGACATTATATCTAATCCAGAAACATGGATTAGACAAAGTAATCAATAAAGAGGCACTATCAGAAGATGAGAACATGGAAGCGGCCGCAAAGCTGATTTATATTATTCTTCGGTCTAACGGTCTAAAGGTAGATGAAGACGAAGCACTCATTTTGACACCGATGGATCCAGAGGTCATAAGAGAGCTGTTTGCCGAATTCGGCAAAAAGGTTGATAAATATAAAAAAAAAGAAGCCACAAAAAAGAATCAGCCACAGACCAGGAAGAGGAAAAAGAAGAAATCGAAATAAACTGGGCTGAATACATGGTAGCTGCAAGAATGATGGGTATGAGCGAAAATGAATTTTTTAACTCGGATCCCATTTTTTTTAATGAGTGCCTTGAAGTGTGGCAGGAGGTCGAGAAAAAGAAAGTGGGTGTAATATATGGCAGACAGTGAAATGAAAGCTGTAGGGCTTAAATTAAAGGTAGACGGTACCGTAGACTTTAAGAAATCACTGACAGAAGTAAATAATGCTGTAAATGAAAACAGATCTGCCTTCAAGCTTGCCAAGTCGGAATGGGACAAGAGCACGTCATCAGCGGAGAAACTCAGGGCAACTCAGGAGTATTTACAAAATCAGACAGAAGCCTATACAGCTAAGGTTGACAGGCTCAACGAAATACTTAAAGCACAGGAGAATGCTGAAAAGAGAGACGAAGAGGCAATATCAAAGACAAGGCAGCAGTTGGATAATGCACAGGCTGCCCTAAATCACTACAAAAGTGGTCTAGAGGATGTAAACCAAAAGCTTGAAAGTGGTGCTGCAACATTAGAGGATTACTCCAAAAAGGTACAAAATTTTAGTGATGCGACCGGAAAAGTCGGCAGTTCATTAAACAAAAATGTTACTGCACCGATTGCAGCGGCAGGTGCCGGAATAATGGCAGCCTGGGAGCAGGTTGATGAAGGCATGGATATCATTGTCGAAAAAACCGGTGCGACAGGAGATGCTCTTGAGGAAATGCAGACTTCTGCAAGAAACATAGCAAAGGATATTCCGACAGATTTTGCAACGGCAGGAAGTGCGGTTGGAGAAGTTAATACAAGGTTTCATCTGACAGGACAGGAACTGGAGAATTTATCACAACAGTTTGTTGAGTTCGCTTCGCTTAATGATACTGACGTATCATCTTCGATTGATAACACCCAGAAGGTTATGGAGGCATTCAACCTAAAATCAAAGGATGCAGGGGCACTTCTTGATACCATGAATAAAGTGGGACAGGACACCGGTATATCTATGGACACACTTGCATCTTCAATGGTATCTAATGCAGCATCACTAAAGGAACTTGGTATGTCAGCTGCAGATGCCGCAACCTTCCTGGGACAGTGTGAGACGTCAGGTGTTGATACAAGTACGGTGATGGCTGGCCTAAAAAAAGCTCTTGTTAATGCATCCGGAGAAGGCAAATCTATGAAACAGGCTTTGTCAGATTTGCAAAGCACAATGTCAGGCGCGAATAATTCAACAGAAGCATACAATGCTGCTATTGATTTGTTTGGTTCAAAAGCAGGACCGGCACTGGCACAATTCTGCCAGGAAGGAAAACTGAATTTTGAAGAGCTAGGCAAATCATTGAATGACAATGTTGGAAGTGTCAGTGATACATTTAATGCAACACTGGACCCGGCAGATCAGTTCAAACTCACATTAAATCAGCTAAAGGATGAAGGGTTTGAACTTGGCAATGCATTAGGACCAATACTAGCACAATGTCTTCAGACAGTTACACCGATTCTTAAGGACATTATAAATTCATGGAATTCATTATCACCTGAAACACAGAATATGATCATCAAATGTGCTCTTCTTGCAGCAGCAGTTGGCCCTGTGATTTCTATCATAAGCAAGGTATCAGGAGGGGTTTCGTCACTAATTGGCATTATATCTAAAATTGCACCAGTATTGGGACCTATAAAAACTGGTTTTGCAGCAGTAAATGCAGTCATGGCCGCTAATCCAATACTTTTAATTATTGCAGCAGTTGCAGCACTTATAGCTATTTTTGTGACACTTTATAATAAGTGCGAATGGTTCAGGGATGGTGTAAATGCCATATTCGGAGCTGTAGCCGATTTTATCAAGGGAGCTATTGATAAGATTAAAGGATTCTTCGATTTCGATTGGAAATTACCAAAAATAAAGTTGCCTCATTTTAAAGCGAGTGGAGAGTGGTCACTTTCCCCACTTAAGGTACCTAAAATTTCTGTAGATTGGTATGCGAACGGAGGAATCCTGAACAGTCCGACAATTTTCGGCCAGAACGGTAACTCATTGATGGGTGGAGGAGAAGCAGGCAAAGAGGCTGTTTTACCAATTGAGTTATTGAAAACTTACATGCGAGAAGAAAATGAGTCAAATAACAGTGTATTAGCCTCCATGATTGCTGATGCAATACAAAAAATGACTTTGGTATGTCAGAATGACATTTATATTGGAGACAAAAAAACGGTGTCAGCATTAACCAACCTGATTCTGAAAAATGTATCAAATAAAATGCTGAACGCACAGGGAGCGAAAGGATAAGTTATGCAGGATATTGAATATAACGGAATGACTGGGTCTTCCATTGATGTTTACGCCAAAGATCTTATATCTCTTCCGGCAGCATCTGCAAATATGACAGAAATAAAACTGTCTGGAAGAGATGGAACTCTGTATAAGTGGGATGGTACCTATGAGGCAAACGAAATTAAAATTGAATTCAACTACATAGGACCGGTAGAACGATGGCATGACAGGTGGAGAATGGCACAGATTTGGCTATCGGCACACAATTCAACGCTAAAAATATCTGATGATGCAGATTTCTTCTACAAGATAACACATGTCACGCTTGACGAGTGCAGCAGAACAACACAAAGAATCGGAAATTTTACAGCAAATTTTAAGACGCTTGACGGACTGCAGTATCTTGTGGATGGTACTAGAGAGTATGATATAAAAGATGTACTGTGGAATCAGTATCTCACTTGCCATCCGACATATAAAATTACAGCGGAAGGCATGTGCACTCTGACCGTAAACGGAAATGCAATGACAGCGAATGTTGGTCAGAATCTTACTATAGATACCGACAGAATGATAGCATATAGGTCTGATGGTACTCTGAATAATACACAGGTTACAGGCAACTATGAGGATATGTATCTTCTAAATGGTGAAAATGAAATCAGTTTCAGCGGGGGAAAACTCAAAGTGATTCCCAATTGGAGGTGCTTATGATTCAGATATATAATCCGGAGAATACAGATTTTGAAAAAAACGGAAACATGACACTGTTTCCAACATCTGCCACTGTAAATGCAAAAATAAGAGGAGCATGGGAAGTTACATTGGAGCATCCTCTGGACGATGAAGGCAGATGGAAGTATATAGTGGATAATGCAGTGGTGAAGATGCCGTCTTTCAATGGAGAGCAGCTTTTTAGGATAACACACAAAGAAAAGAGTGAATCAGAGATAACAGCAGATTTGCAGCCTATTTTCATGGATTCAAAAGATGATTGTTTTCTTATGGATGTCAGACCGACTAATAAGAATGGGCAGCAGGCGCTTGACATAATGACAGCTCCGAACAAAAAGTATTCTGCAAAATCTAATATCGCGGACATCAATACAGCATATTATGAAAAAATGAATTTGATTGAAGCGTTGAACAGCGATAATGAAAATTCATTTTTAAATGTATGGGGCGGTGAGATTGTTTATGATAATTTCACAGTGGTCATAGATAAAAAGGCTGGCAGTGACCGTGGTGTTGAGATTCTATATGGCAAGAACGTAGCCGAAAATGGAATGTCTGAGGAGGTTGATATGCGCAACGTAGTCACCAGAATAATCCCGCAGGCTTATAATGGACAGACTATGGATGGAAGTACACCATGGGTGGATTCCCCTTTGATAGACAAGTACCCGACCATAAAATACAAAGTCATGAAATTTGAGAATGTAAAGATGGAGGCTGACGCACAGGACGGAGATGCAGACAATGGAATTATCGTCTGCCATACGCAGGGGGAACTGAATACAGCATTGGAAAGGCAGTGCCAGAAGCAGTGGAAAGAGGGAGTAGACAAGCCAACAGTCACTATTGAGGTTGACATGGTTATGATTGAGGATACAGAGCTTTATTCGGATGTCAAGGAGCTTGTAAGCGTATCGCTTGGGGACACTGTACACTGCCGAAATGCGAAGCTTGACATCGTTACTGATGCCAGAGTCATTGAGTTGGAGTGGGATTGTGTGAACAATACCATTTCGTCAGTCAAATTAGGCGATTATCAGTTTGACTATATATCTAATCAGGTAAGCCTTCAGAATCGTATTGAGAGTGCAATACGTGGTGATGGAAGCGTAATTGGAGGACAGGTTAAAGGAATCCTTGATGCGGTAAAGACACAGTTTCATGCAATGCGTGACATAGCAAAGAAACAGGATGTAAGAGCTATGCTCTTTGAGGATTTGGATCCAGAATCACCTACATATGGAGCTATGTGCCTTGGCTCAATGGGATTTGAAATTGCATCCGAAAGGACCGCCGATGGTAAAGATTGGATATGGAGTACATTCGGAACCGGGAAAGGCTTTTTTGCCGACTATATTATAGCCGGAACCATGCTGGCAGACCGGATATATGGAGGAACACTGACCATTGGCGGAATAGATAACAAAGCAGGCCTTATAAAAGTATTAGATGCTAATGGAGCTGTCATGAGTGTCATGGATAAAGATGGAATCATGACAAATGGTAAATACACTTGTGGTTCCGACGCATTCGGTAGGTATGCAGAAATCTCAGGTGGAGAGATGAAGCTCATGAATGCAGACAAAACTGTTATCGGCGAAATGTTCGCAAGATCGGACAATGTTTTCATTCTGCAGGTTGGTGATGTGGAAATAAGAATTTTGAAAGACACAAATGAATGCTATATTGATGCAGATACGTTCGGTGTGAATGGAAGTGCAGGATTAACAGGCAGAGTTGAGTATTCTGATGATACATATGCCGACTATGTAGGAGGAATCTTAGTTGGTGGAAAGTCAAAGGAGGGCGATTTTTAATGATAAGCTCCAACAAATATTTGACTCAAAAGGAAATGCAGGAAAATGTAAATGAAATATACACATACCTGAACGGAAAGGGCTGGACAATTAATGCTATTGCTGGCTTGCTGGGAAACATACAGAGAGAGTCAACAATCAATCCGGGATTATGGCAGAGCTTTAAAGAGGGTGATTATTCAGTTGGATTCGGCTTCGTTCAGTGGACCCCAGCGTCAAAGTATACTAACTGGGCAACAGCTAATGGATACGAGATTGGCGATGGAATTGGACAGCTATATTGGATAGATCAGTTGACGGAGTCATCGGGAGAATGGTTACCAGTGGAACCATATAAATTAACCTGGGCTCAATTTAAAACGAGTACAGAAACCCCGGAATATCTGGCATCAGCATACCTTAAAAATTTTGAGCGTGCCGGCACAGAAAAGGAAGATGAGAGAAAGCAGAATGCAAGAGCATGGTATGACTATATTAATTCTGGGAGTGTTCCAGCAGCAGGAAGATACATAGTAAGGTTTGTTCCTGCATGATATAAAAATACTTTTAGAGAATGAAGGGAGAATTTGAATGCAGACCATAAAAAGAGACATCTATGTTACGAAGAATGTATTACAGGCCCCAATAGAGGTGACGGAAGGAACCAATTCAATAGCAATAGAGTTTGATGTGAGGGATTATGAGATTCCGGCATCAGCGGCAGCAGTTGCATACAGCTTATCCACATCATCAATGGAAGAGCCTAATAAGGCGCTGGCTGATGTCAGCGGAAACAAAATCACAATAATACCAAGTGAGGCATTCTTTCTGCCGGGGCAGAACGTTATGCAGATAAGGATAATTGACGGGAATAGCAAGCTGATATCATTTAACATCATAGTAAAATGCACCGGAAAGATGCGGTTTGGTGATGAAAAAGAAGAGCAGCAGTCTACTCTTGTAGAACAGATGCTTGCAAAGCTTGGAGAGTATCAGAAAAAATCTGCATCTCCATATAATTTTAAGGGAAGCTGCTTATCATCAGAATTGCCTGCAAGCGGAAACACGATTAATGATACCTATTATTGCACAGATCTTAAATATCGCAAAACATGGAATGGTTCGGCTTGGGAGCAGAGCAGCTTGAATGAGGCTGACTATGAGGACGAGTTGACCAAGACGAATGGGGAAGTTAGTTCACTAAAGGAAGATGTAAATAACTTGGAAGATGTAGTAATAATAGAAGAAAATTTAATTGATTACTCAAATAAAACTGACGGTAAATACTATTCAAGTAAATTTCTTAATACTACTGATTTTAATGGGTTATCTATATTCCCTAAAATAGATTTAAATAGTAATACTTATTATACAATTGGTGCAGAAATTCTAAACCAAACAAGTGGTAATTTTTCATGGGTTTCTCAAACAGGACAAGATAGAAAAACATTTTTAGATTACTTAAATGATACTGAACATATAACTAATGATGACGGCAGTGTTACATTAAAAACAACTGCAACTACGGAAAACATTTATTTAACATTAGGAACAACAAATACTCCAACAACAATGCTTGTAAAAGGGAAAATATACCCGACTTCATTTATACCATACGGAGAGAAAAAAACAGAAATAAAAGGTTTTAATAAGAATAATTTAACAAATATATATGTTGATTTGAATTATTCTAAAACTGATAATGGTTTTGGTTCCACAAAATTTAATAAATTATCTGACGCTGTAAATTCAATTAAAAATTCAAATGAAAATAATATTTATAATGTATATATAAATAGCGGTGTTTACGATTTGTTTAACGAATTTGGAGGTTATAGTTGGTTTTCTACCTTAGACCCTAGTAAAGGTGAAAGACAAGGTTTAGTTTTACCTGACTATGTAAACTTAATTGGTTTAGGCAATCCAACAATCAAACTTATCGTTGACGCGTCATATTTAACAGGACACGAAGATAATACAAGACTTATATCCACAATCAATATGTGGAAACATAACAGACTTGAAAATTTAACAATTTTAGCAAGCAATACTAGGTATGCTATTCATTGCGAAAGCAATAATAATTATGATAATACACATATTGTAGTTAAAAATTGTCACGTAGTACAACAAGGCAATTCGTGGTGGATAGAAGGCGTTTGGAAAAATTCGCAAGCCTTTGGTGGTGGTACAGGTAGTGGTGCAATAATTAAAGCTATAGATAGTGAATTTATAAGTGAAAACACGCAAGGATTTAGGCTTCACACGAACAGCAATCAAAAATCAAACACTTTAATTTGTGACGGGTGCTACTTTAAGGGTGCGAAAAATCAAGTAGGTATTGGAGTTTCATCCTATGGTACTAATTCGGAACAAGGAAAGTGGATTTACAAAAATTGCATATCTGTACCTATTAACGATATACAAGCAGGATTAGAAACACCTGAAAGTGTACAGACATGGAATGTATATGACTATGTAAACAATGTTGTTCATTTAATTGATTAGTTTAATGAACTAAAGCAGACTATAGTTAACTAAGCTATTTGCGTTATCGGCATTAAACTCCATAGTAAAACTATTTAAGTAAAAGAATGGCGGAATTATCTGACTTTGCAGAAAATTAAATAAAATAGAGACATAAGAACGAATGTTTGATATAATAATGTCATGACAACTGAAAAAACGGAGCCGAGCTCCAGTCTACCAAACGAAAAGCTCGACTCCTGCACCACAAAGGGTTCGGGCATATTATAGCATAGATCCCTCCCTTTGTGTACCACAAAAGGAGGATTTTTTATGCGTGAACATTTTGTAAATGAATTCATGGCCGTATTATCAAACAAATTAACGGAAGATACGTTGAGCATCGTGTATCAAAGTCTGACTCTGTTTGTAAGTAATTATGAGATAAGCGAGCGTAATACAGAGGTGGTGCCATACACAGGATATCTACCTGAATGCTACGAGACATATTTTGTCACAAGAAAAATTGAGGGAATGAGCATGAAGTCATTAGAGCTATATAATTTGGTCCTGAAAGATTTTTTCTTTAAGCTCAATAAAGAGATAAGCAAAATTTCCACAAATGATATTCGAGTTTACTTGTATAAAAACCAGCAGGAGAGAAATCTGTCAAATTCCACATTGGACACGAAAAGAACTATCATACATGCATTTTTTGAATGGGCTGCGAATGAGGGATACATAGGCAGTAATCCGTGCAGGAACATCAAACCAATAAAGTATGAACGTCCTAAGAGAAAGCCACTTACAGGAATAGAGCTTGAAAAGGTGAGAAATGCATGTGACAATTTGAAAGACAAGGCACTTTTGGAGCTATTCTACAGCACAGGATGCAGGGTCACAGAGATGGAGAGACTTGATATATCTGATATAGATTTTCAGACAAAAGAGGTTTTACTGTTTGGAAAAGGAGACAAGCACAGAATATCATACCTGAATGCTAAGGCTGAAATTGCCATCAGAAACTATCTTGATTCGAGAAAAGACAACGAAGAGGCATTATTTGTATCGGACAGGAAACCATATGGCAGGTTGAAAAAACCGGCTATAGAGAAGCGTATCAGAGTGCTAGGTGAAAAATCTGGAATAGGAAGGCGCCTGTATCCGCATCTGATCAGGCACACAACGGCAACTGATGGACTGGATAGAGGAATGCCTGTTGAAGAGGTACAACAGATTTTAGGACATGTAAACATTGCAACAACTATGATATATGCAGAGGTATCAAGAGCAAACGTGAAAAACAATCACAGAAAATGTATTGTTTAATGTAGAAAAATGATAACATAGTAGAGAAATTATATTAAATTTGTGTTATTATTAAAAATAACAAAACAAATGAAGAAAGATACATTAGAGCCTGAGAGCCGATACCAGAAATGGTGCCGGCTCTTTTATATTTAAATATATTTAAAGAAAGGAGCAAACAATGGAAAACATTAACACAATCAAAGCAATAGTAACAGGGGTGGCAGCATTTTTGTCTGCACTGTTGGGGACACTGTATATACCAGTGCTTCTCATGATCTTATGCAACATTATCGATTATGCAACAGGCCTTATGGCAGCAAAGAACCGACCGGACGGAGGTATCAGTTCTTATCGCAGTATCAAAGGAATCAAGAAAAAGGTATCTATGTGGCTGCTCGTAGTCGTTGGAGCTATCATGGATCAATTGCTGTTGTATGCATCGCAGACGATTGGTATTAAAATACCGGTTACATTTTTAATTGCATGTGTTGTAGCGATATGGATTATATGTAATGAAATAATATCAATATTGGAAAATATGATAGATATTGGTATTCAGATACCATCGTTTTTATTGCCGTTAGTGAAGAATATTAAATCGCAGACAGAACATATTGCAGGATCAGATCAAAAAGAAAGCGAGGACAAATAAATGAGAATAGGATTAAATGCAGGACATACAATATCAGGACCGGGATACGGCACAAGTGGAGTTATTGTTGAGTCGCAGGAGACACGTAAAGTAGTAGCAAGGCTTACAGAAATCTTTAAAAGCATGGGAGTAACAGTGGTGCCATGTACGATTGATAAGGCAGCATCACAGTCCGCTTATCTTAAACAGGCTGTAGCACTTGCCAATCAGGATACCCTTGACTGGTTCATCTCAATTCATTTTAATAATGACTCGGCAAAACAGGGAAAAGGAGTAGAGGTATATACCTATAAGGGCAGACAGTACCAGGATGCCCTTGAAGTATGTGAACATATCTCAGCACTGGGATTCAATAATCGTGGTGTAAAGGATGGATCAGGATTGTATGTAGTACATAGAACAAAAGCAAAATCTATGTTGATAGAGGTATGCTTTGTAAATGATCCGGATGCATCAAATTACAAAAATAAATTCAATGATGTGTGCAATGCGATAGCATATGCACTTGCTGACTATGTTGCCCCAGCAGCACCAAAGCCACAGGCACCATCTGTTACTCCGGCAAAACAGAAGTATGTTAAGGTAATATATGATGGAGCTGATGGACTGACTGTGAGAAAATCACCTTCATGGGATGCATCTGCGGCAGCAGGAACAGTAAAGAAGAACGAGGTATTTACTGTGGTTCAGGGACCTATCAAGGTTGGAAGTGGTAGTATGTATAAGCTTAAGTCAGGATTATACATTACAGCATCAAGCAAGTATGTTAGCGTGTTTGAGAAATAATAGCTTGCACTTATACGCAAATGCAATTTGGTTGACACAGTGGGGCTCTAAAAGTCTCGGTGACCAGGGCTACAGTGCAATTGAGATACTCAGATACTTTTACGGCAGCAACATGTATATCAATACCGCGGAGGCTGTATCAGGAATCCCGGCGTCATGGCCGGGCTACAATATAGGCATAGGCTCGTCAGGACAGAATGTATACCAGATACAAAAACAGCTCGCCCGCATCGCAAAGGCATATCCGGCCATTCCGTCTATTGTGCCGGATGGAATATACGGACCAAAGACAAAGGCGGCCGTGGAAAAATTTCAGGCTGTATTCGGACTTCCGGTATCAGGTGTGGTGGACTACAATACATGGTATGAGATATCAAATATATATGTCGCTGTGACACGTATTGCGGAGCTTGCTTAATTGGATTAAAGGAGCAAAACAGTGCTGGCAAGAGAAAAAATGATGTGATATTATATAAAATAAAAGTAACTATTCAGAACCACAATATTTTCAGATAAAGAAAGACAATTTTATGAATACAGAAACCCAAAATTACAAGATAATTGTGGCATACGACGGCACACGCTACAAAGGCTGGCAGGTGCAGAAATCCACAGATGATACAATACAGGGAAAGCTTCAGCATGTGCTTTCCACGCTGGCAGGAAAGCCGGTTGAGGTCATAGGCTCAGGGCGCACGGATGCGGGAGTGCATGCGGTGGGGCAGGTGGCAAGCTTTCACATGCCGAAGCATTTTTCCAAGGATGAGATATTTATATGGCTGAATGAGCATCTGCCGGCAGATATTGCGGTGACAGATATTTCAAATGTGCCTGACAGATTTCATGCCAGGTACAATGCTGTGTCAAAGACATATGTGTATACAATACACACCGGTATTGTGTCAGATGTGTTCAGGAGAAAATATGTATACGACTATGATAAGCCGCTTGACACAGACCGGATGAAAAAAGCAGCAGCGTATCTTCTCGGAGAGCATGATTTTAAAGCCTTTTGTGGCAATAGACATATGAAAAAGTCAACGGTCAGGACTATTTTTTCTATTGACATAGAAAAAACAGGCGCTGATATTGTTATCAGCTACACCGGAGATGGATTTTTACAGAATATGATAAGAATCATCACAGGAACGCTTATCGAGGTGGGCGATGGAAGGAAAAATCCGGATGCTGTGATGGAAATTTTAGCTTCAAAGGATAGGGCACAGGCAGGCTACACAGCACCGGCGTGTGGACTGAGACTGGAAAGGGTAGATTATGGCAAAGTGGTATGTTAGTGCGAAGAAGGCTGATTTTGCGGCAATCGGAGCGAAGTTTGGAATAGATCAGGTGACGGCGCGGATAATCAGAAACAGAGGTGTGATAGGAGATGACGCGGTAAATGAATTTTTAAACGGCAAAATCTCAGACATTGCAGACCCGGCTCTTTTAAAGGATGGTCAGAGGCTGGTTGACATTCTTGCCCAAAAGATAGCTGACAAGGCCAAAATCAGGATAATAGGCGACTATGACATAGACGGAGTGATGTCTACATATATTCTTGTGAAGGCACTTAAAAGAGCCGGTGCATGTGTGGATTATATGATTCCCGACAGAGTGAAGGATGGCTATGGTTTGAATGTGCATCTGATTGACAAGGCATATGAGGACGGGATAGACACTGTGGTCACCTGTGACAACGGAATTGCGGCGATTGAGGAAATCGCCCATGCAAAGGAGCTTGGAATGACGGTTCTCGTAACAGACCACCATGCAGTGCCTTTTGAAGATATAAAGGGTATAAAGATTTACAAGGAGAGCAAAGCAGATGCCGTTGTAAATCCGCATCAGATAGAGTGCAGCTATCCGTACAAGGAGCTTTGCGGAGCAGCTGTTGCCTGGAAAATTGTCATATTACTATATAGAAAAATCGGCATAGATGAGAAAGAGGCCATGGATTTTATAGAGAATGTGGCATTTGCAACAGTCGGTGATGTCATGCCGCTGACGGGTGAAAACCGTATACTTGTAAAGGCCGGTTTAAAGAGTATTCATCATACGACAAATATCGGCATGAAAGCCCTGCTTGAATGTTGTAATATAGAGGCTGAAAATGTAGATGCATATCATTTTGGATTTGTTCTTGGACCCTGTGTCAATGCGACAGGCCGTCTGGATACAGCCAAAAGAGCACTTGAGCTGTTTTTATGCGACAGGCAGGAGGAGGCCATGCGCATCGCATCAGAGCTTGTAGCGCTCAATGATGACAGGAAGGAAATGACTGCAAAGGGCGTGGAAACCGCAGTTGAGATATATGAGAGGGACAATTACGAAAAAGACAGGGTGCTTGTCATATATCTGCCGGATGTGCATGAGAGCATAGCTGGAATCATAGCAGGCCGTATCAGGGAGAAATACAATAAGCCAACCTTTATACTCACAAAGAGTGAGGACGGAGTAAAGGGCTCAGGCCGCTCGATAGAGGAGTACTCCATGTATGAGGAAATGTGCAAATGCAGTGAGCTGTTCACGAAGTTTGGTGGCCACCCGATGGCTGCAGGACTTTCACTGCCACAAGAAAACGTTGAGCCATTCCGTCAGAAAATAAATGAGTATGCGTCGCTTACGGACGATGACCTAGTGCCTAAAATACATATAGATGTGCCGATGCCGGTGGATTATGTATCAATGAGACTGGTGTCTGAGTTTTCAGTATTGGCACCGTTTGGAAAGGACAATCCAAAGCCTGTTTTTGCGGATAAAAATCTACGTGTGAGCCGCATGTGGGTAGTTGGTAAAAACAACAATGTGCTTAGACTTTCTTTGATATCCTCATATGGCACGCCAATCAATGCAATTTATTTTGGTGATATAGAAAGCTTTTTTGACTATATCAGGCAAAGGTTTGGTTCGGACGCGCTTGAAGCTGCACAAAGAGGAAGGTTCAATAATATAGTGCTGTCCGTAGTATATTCACCAAAGATAAATGTATTCAGGGAAAATGAGTCACTGCAGTTTGAAATACAGTATTATAAGTGATATTATATTCTAAAAAGGTAACCGGTAAAGGAGAATAGATCAGTGTTTGGGAACAGAGCAAAAATATCCGCTGAGGAATTAGCGTATATGAAGGAACAATTGGATAATGACAGGGGATTTTTCGAGAATGTAAATGCAAAGTCAAAGCTTATAGAGGCTGATTTTGATGAGCTGGAGAAATCAAGGCAGCTTGAGGAGTCATCCCTTAAGCAGCTGAATGATAATGCAAATAATGTGGTGGAATTTTCAAAGGACAGCATGGATGCCATATCAGCCTTAAACGACAGCTTTACAGAGTGTGTAAAGGCGGCTGCGGACAATCTTACAAGTCTTGAGAGTGCGGCAAAGGCAATTGCCACACAGCATGAGGATACATGTGCGCTTGTCGAAAACAATAAGCATTTTACAGCTCCGGCTAAGAACTTGTCAGAGACATCGGACAGGCTTGAGGAGCATGTGGATAGCTGTGCGGATATAGCTGCGCAGATGAAGGAGCAGAATAAGCAGATGAGCGTTCTCTCACTCAATGCTGCTATAGAGGCGGGCATGCTTGGAGAGCAGGGAAAGCTGTTCGTGGAGGCTGCTGAGAGCATAAGGGAGGCATCTGTTTCATATGACAGTGCAATTGATGCTGTTAAACAGGAGCTTTCAGAAGCAAAAGCTGAGATTAGTGCACTTAAAGAGCAGGTGAGCCACCTTGTAGGGCTTCTAAAGGACAACAATGTTGCCACGACAAAGCTCATGAAGCAGGGAGTGGAGCTCAATCATGTGTTTTCACAGTGTGATGAGATTTCAGTTGACATGATAGAAGCGTGCAGACAGCAGATTGTGTCAATCCGCAATACACAGGAGGAGATTATCAAGTTTGAGGAGCGCAATAAGCTGCAGATAGAGGACGCATACGCAGAAATTTCGACTCAGAGGAAAAATTCAGTAGAAATAAAATCTACTTTGGACAAGGTGCTCGACTACAGCAGGGAGAGAGTAAGATAACAGGACAGATATGCAGACTGTGAGTGTCATGCATTCTTATGAGTGAAATATAAAAAGACATCAACCGGTGTAAATTCCGGCTGATGTCTTTTTGAGTTGAAAGCTGCAATCATTAAATCAAACACGAACCTTGCGGTTTGCCGCATCCTGGAAGCTTCCGCTCTTCTGTGGCAGATGCATCCAGTTTTTGATGTAGACCACATTATACATTACGAAAGCAAGCATAAAGGCTGTAGAAACGTCAAATACTGAGTGCTGTTTGATAAACATGGTAGACAGTATAATCAGAACACAAAGCACTAAGGATGCGTGCTGAACGTGCTTTTTATCCTTGAAATAGCTGCTGTGCATCACCGCAAAATGAATGCCAAGCGAATTGTATACGTGAATGCTCGGAAACAGGTTCGTCGGTGTGTCAGTGGAGTAAAGCCACTCGCAAAGCGCTGTAAACATATTGTGGTGCGTGAAATAATAAGGCCTTAAATTGTGACCATTTGGATAGAGAGTTGATATAACCAAAAATACGGTCATACCGGTGTATAAAAACGCACACAGTCTGTAAAATTCTTTTTTGTCATGTAATGCCGTGAAAGCAATTCCAAAGGCCACATAACCAAACCACATGATATAAGGAATAACAAAGTATTCACAAAACGGTATATAATCATCTATCGGAAGATGAATCAAGTGATAATGTGTGGTAACAGTGCGCTCTAAATATCCAAACCAGGTCAGATATATGATAAAGTATGATAAAATCCACACATGCTTGTAGCGGTTGAAAAGCTCTATAAGCTTATTCTGTATTTTCTTCATAAAACCACCTTTTTAATCCGCTTGAAATTATAACACTGAAAAATAATTCAAACAACACCAAAACAAGAGACTTAATAAATTTTATGAAAAAATTAATAATTAAGACCTTATATAGTAAGCTTTTTGTGAAATATTTATCTGCAGCAAAAAGCATAGGATAAAACAGCACTGTTAAAGAGCCACTTTAAGCTGTGGGCTAATCTGCATAAAGAATGCTAAAATCCCATGGTGCAAGAGTTATACAATCGCCTGCTGATACTGTACTGTCATCGCAGAGCTTCTTGAGACCGTCTGCATGGCAGGTAACAGTCTGCTCATCATCCGAGTAGTTAAGCAGATAAATGATTTAATATACGTTAGTAAATGAATGGTGTAAACATTAAATCATCAGAAAACAAAATGTTGAGCGAATATGCGTGGAAGAATGAGTCAGTTGCGCAAAAAATTGCATGTCTGGGATGACAAGTGTATGAAGATAGGTTATAATGAAAAACAATAGAGTTGCGCAACAAATAAAAGTTGTTCAGTGATTAATCACATTTAGATGAAAGAGGCGGCAGAATGAGTAACAATATCACGATATCAGATGTAGCAGAGGCACTTGGTGTTTCAAAGACAACAGTAAGCAGGGCTATATCGGGGAAGGGCAGGATAGGCGCTGCAACAAGAAAAAGAGTGCTTGAATATATACAGGAGCATGATTATAAACCTAATGTAATAGCCAGGGGGCTTGCACAGTCAAAGACATTTAATATATGTGTGGTGATGCCGGGGGATTATGCACTTGTTGATCTGCCTTTTTTCCAGGAAGCTATAATGGGGATTCAGGAGATAGCAGGTATGATGGAATACGACCTTTTGCTTTGTATAGGCTCAGGCAATGATATGGCGGGGCTTAGGCGTATCAT
The DNA here is from genome assembly GCA_900317585.1 of uncultured Lachnospiraceae bacterium. Taxonomy (GTDB): domain Bacteria; phylum Bacillota; class Clostridia; order Lachnospirales; family Lachnospiraceae; genus Roseburia. Next base: position 23,971 of record ONHG01000031.1, read on the forward strand.
ACAGAATCATAAGGTGGATGGAGTGGTGCTGCTTCGCACGATGGTAGATGATCCACAGGTGACATTCTTACAGGAGCGCAGGATACCGTTTGTTACAGCTGGCTCATGCAAATATAAGGATGTAAAGCAGATTGACCATGACCATAAAAGTGCCTGCAGGGAGCTGACATCAATTATGCTCATGCGTGGCATGAAAAAGATGGCGCTTCTCGGTGGAAGAGAGGATATTGTTGTAAATCAGACCAGATACGCAGGCGTAGTGGATGCCCATGAGCAGTTTGGAAAGAAAATAAATGAAAATCTTGTATTTTTAAACCTTGAAGGCAAAGCATATATCGAAAAGGCTGTAGATGATGCAATTGACAGGGGCTGCGACTGTCTGCTGTGTATGGATGATGCAGTCTGTGCGCAGGCCATGAGACGGCTCCGCGAAAGGCATATAAAGGTGCCGCAGCAGGTGAAGGTGGCTTCATTTTACAACAGCTCAGTGCTGGAAAATAATGTGCCGTCCATTACATCGCTTTCATTTGATTCAAAGGAGCTTGGAGCAAGAGCCTGCAAGAATCTGCTCAGACAGATAGAGGGTGAAGAGACTGAGAACAGGACACTTCTGCCGTATGAGGTAGTGTTAAAGGAGTCCACACAGTAAATTATATAAGTATGTAACTGTTTGGTACATTCACAGTTACGAGCCGAAAGAAGTAAAAGCCGGAGCCGACAAATAGTCAGACTCCGGCTTTTGCTTTATATAGTTTTAAAACTGTTAAATCATCGCCAGATAAACCGTTGCGAGTGACACAACAATCTGGATAATTGCAAATCTGAAAACAACCTGTGCATTTGACCAGCCGAGCTTCTTTCTGACGTGGTCATGGATAGGAGTTGTGGTATTCTTTAAAATATGTATCTTCAAAAATCTAAGAAGAGAAACCTTTACGAGTCCAAGTCCACCGTCGATGATAAGCACGAGGGCTGCCAGTATGTAGATGAATGGGCTTTGTGATTTAAGAGCACAAATAGCTATGAATATACCCATGGCTCTTGAGCCCGCATCACCCATCAAAAGCTTGCTTGGTGTGGCATTGTACCACAGATATCCGAGCAGACATACCGCAAATAATAAAATACAATAGTTGAAGCTGTCAGCTATTTTGAGCACTGAATCAAGCACGAAGAAAGTCATTATGGTAATGATGGTAAGTGTTCCGGAAAGACCATCAACACCGTCTGAACAGTTTGTGACATTGATTGATACCCAGACTAAGATGACTGTGAGTATTCCAAACACAACAGGTGGAATATTTAAAGAGCCGCCAAATATGGCAAAGGTGATTGTGCTTGAGTTGAAATGCAGATACACAACTGCAACAACAATGGCAACCGCAAAATCAAGTGCGCCCTTTAAATACTCGCCCCATGGCTTTTCTGCCGCATCGTCAAAGTAGCCTGTGAGCATCTCAATAACTATAAGCACAAGATAAATGGCAATCTCCGCATTGATTTGTGAGAAAAGCAGTGCCGATATCACAAATGTGAATATAAAGATAATACCGGCGCCTCTCGGCTTCCCGGCTGAAAGCTTTCCGTCCACAGCAAACTGTCTGCCGAGGTCCTTTGGTAAAAATTTATTTAATTTTGCAATAGCAATACATGTGAGTGCGAATGCAAAAATCACTCCGATGAAAGCTATTATCGACATATCTGTCGAAGTCAAATAAGAAATCATATAGTCCTCCTTTGATATTGTATTACAACCTCATTCATTATATTAGTCTGACAAAAAAAAGTAAAGTTTTACTTGCAATTTTAAATAATTGTGTTATTATACTTATATGCTTTAAAGCGTTGAAGCATTAAAACTTTAAATTGTAACATCAAGCTACAGTAATATTTATATTTGTTACAATAATATTTATACTTGGAGGAAACAAAAATGGCTCAGAAAGGTGATTTAATGACAGCACGCCCTGATATCCGCGTGCTTGACGCTACCATTAGGGATGGAGGACTGGTAAACAACTTTATGTTTACAGATGATTTTATCAATGCTCTTTATCGTGCAAACGTAAAGGCAGGCATCGACTATATGGAGTTTGGTTATAAAGCATCTAAGGAGCTTTTTGATGTAAATAAATTCGGCAAATGGAAGTTCTGTGATGAGGCAGCTATCCGTGAGATAGTCGGAGACAACAACTCTGATATGAAGATTTCTGTCATGGCGGATGTCGGCAGATGTGACTACAAGAAGGATATTCTCCCTCGCGAGGACAGTGTGATTGACATGGTGCGTGTGGCTACATATGTACATCAGATGCCTGCAGCAATCGAGATGATTGAGGATGCCAAGTCCAAGGGCTACGAGGTAACCTGTAACATCATGGCCATCTCAAATACACAGGAATCAGATTTAGACCAGGCACTTGACATGGTTGCCAAGAGCTCTGCAGACGGCATATACATCGTGGACAGCTACGGAGCTCTCTACCCGGAGCAGATTCGCCGCACTGCCGATAAATACACAGAAATTGCTGAGGCAAACGGAAAGTTCGTAGGAATGCATGCACACAATAATCAGCAGCTTGCATTTGCAAACACCATAGAGGCAGCAGCCCAGGGAGTCAGCCTGTTGGATGCAACAATGATGGGCATGGGACGAGGCGCAGGAAACTGTGCGATGGAGCTTTTACTCAGCTTCCTCAAAAATCCAAAATACAATGTATTCCCTGTACTCAAATTCATTGAAGAGCATATGCTTCCGCTCAAGGAGAGTGGTGCTGTATGGGGCTACGATATTCCATACCTGCTCACAGGACGCTTAAATCAGCATCCATCAGCAGCCATTGACTACATCAAGTCAGGCGAGACACATTACGCTGATTTCTACACAGATTTGCTTGATAAATAAAAATAGATAGATGTATATAAAACAATCCGCTATGCCAGATTTTGGTGTAGCGGATTGTTTTTTATATGTTATAGTAATTTTTTGTTGGTGATAAATCATAAAGATGAGAGATAATCCTCTGCTTTTAGCTGTTAAAGATAAATAGATAACAAAAAAATGATATTTATAACATCACAAAAATGTGATATAATTTACAAGTAGATTATGATTTGCAATGTAGGGAGAAAACATGGGTATCAAATTATTTCTGAATGATTATTATGATCTTTTAAAGTTTATGCATGATAATGAAGTTGTGATTCTGGATGAAAAAGTGATTCCATTAACACAGCAGGAGATAGCGACAACTTTAAAATGTAGTAAAATGAAGATTAACAGTATGTTTAGTATTTTGCAAAAGCAAGATTATATAGAGCAAAAAACAAGAGGCAAATATGTTTTGACGGATAAAGCAGAAAACATAATTGAAACAATAGAAACATTACAGTAGTTACAGATAAGGAGCAATATATGCCTACATTAGACTGGATAGGAAAAGACAAAGTAATTAATCATCATAAAGATGTTCCGTATAGAGTACTTGAAAGAAAGTATAGTTTTGATGAGAGTGGTATGCACAAAGAGGATATTCACAGCAATAACATGATAATTCATGGTGACAATCTTGAAGCTTTGAAGTCGCTTCTTCCACAGTATGAAGGAAAAATCAAATGTATATACATAGATCCACCTTACAATACCGGAAATGAAGGATGGATATATAATGATAATGTAAATGATCCAAAGATAAAGAAGTGGCTTGGAGAAGTCGTTGGTAAAGAGGGGGAGGATTTATCAAGGCATGATAAATGGTTATGTATGATGTATCCAAGACTTGTGCTGCTACAAAAATTATTGGCAGATGATGGGGCTATTTTCATCAGTATTGATGATAATGAAGTATACAATTTGAAATTAATTTGTGATGAAATTTTTTCACAGAGCAATTTCTTGGGCGATGTTATATGGCAACATAGCGTTCAATCAAATGGATATGGTGGCAAATTTGTTTCTCAATTCAATCATACAATTGTATATTCAAAAACAAACGAATTTGTTCTAAAAAACTTACCGCGTACTGAAAAAGATAATAAGTTATACAAGAATCCTGATAATGATCCTAGAGGTAAATGGAGAGCAGGATATTGTGTGAATGGATTATATCGTCCCAATTTGAAATATGACATTATTACACCTAATGGAAACATTATAAAATCGCCAGAAAAGGGGTGGAGATGGAGTAAGGAAACATTGGAAAAAAAGATACAAGAAGGTGAAATAATATACAACGCTGATGAAACAGCAATAATTCATAAACTTTATTTAAATGACTTAGATGGCAAGGTGCCGGAGAATATATGGACTAAAGGCGATGCTGGAACAACTCGGCAGGCAACAACGGAGTTGAAAATATTATTTGGCGGTAAGGCACCATTTGATACGCCTAAACCAACACAATTGCTTGAGAGAATTATTCAGATAGCAAGTGATGATAAATCAATTATTTTAGATTCTTTTGCCGGTTCAGGTACAACAGCTCATGCTGTTTTGAATATGAACAAGTCAGACGGAGGCAATAGAAAATTTATTCTTGTAGAAATGGGGGATTATGCAGATACAATTACTGCGGAGCGTGTGAAACGAGTAATAAATGGTTATGGAGAAGGAAAGTGTCAGACGGCACATTGTGGGAGGTACATACCGCACTTTGATTTCAGTGCAAAACCCTCTCCGATTGTGCCGTACCGGCATTTGCCGCAGTCTCT
>ONHG01000024.1 GCA_900317585.1 uncultured Lachnospiraceae bacterium
GGGCTCTTTTCCAATGCTGTCAGGAAAACAAATGTGACTGGGGTTAAGAAAAATTTCTTGAAATTAACTCTTGACAAAAGTCACTTCATAACAGGAGAAGAAATTTGGAAGCCAGAGAGATTCTCAGAGGCTCCGGAATACTTCTTTCGATTTCAAGTCTGCCGTCGCCGTATGGCATAGGCACTCTGGGAAAAGAGGCGTATAGCTTTGTTGATCTTCTCAGTGATCTGAAGCAGAAATACTGGCAGGTTCTTCCGGTTGGTCCCACTATATTTGGTGACAGCCCATATCAGCCACTATCCGGCTTCGCGGGCAATATCTACTTCATTGATTTAGATAAGCTGGCAGATGAGGGACTTTTAAAGAAGAAAGAGATCCTGGGGTACAACTGGGGTGCGGATGAATCGGAAATTGATTACGCAGCATTACATCAGAGCAGATACAAGATTTTACAAAAAGCGTTTGAGAGATTTGACACAAATGCACAAGATTTTCAGGACTTTGTGAAAAAGCAGTCGGGATGGATTGAGCAATATGCACTGTTTATGACATTAAAAACCGACAATTTAGACAAAAACTGGAGTGAATGGTCGAATGAGTACAGAGATTTGCAAACGGTTGCGCTTGAAAATTACCAAAAAAAGAATTATAATAAAATTACTTTTTGGGAGTTCTGCCAGTATAAATTCTTTGAGCAGTGGAATGATTTAAAAGATTATGCCAACTCAAAAGGAATCTACATAATAGGAGATATCTCATTTTATGTAGGATATGACAGCGTAGATGTGTGGGCAGACAGACAGCTTTTTATGATGAGCGCAAACGATACACCGGAGTATGTTGCGGCTGCCGGTCCTGATAAATATTCAGAGAGCGGTCAGGTGTGGGGCAACCCGATGTATGACTGGGATGCGATGAAGGATGATGATTTTTCATGGTGGAGAAGAAGAATGCGTGTCAGCAGAGAGCTGTTTGACATAGTAAGGATTGATCATTTCGCAGGAATTGTAAAAGCATATGCGGTACCGTACGGACAGGACGGGAGCTTGTCAGGCAAATGGTTCAAGGGACCGGGGCGCAGGCTTGTCAATGCAATCAACGAAGAGCTGGATGGAGTGAATGTCATAGCTGATGACTATACATCGGCCAGCCTTTTACCGGGAGTGAAAAAGCTTCTTGCCAAGTCCGGCTGGATGGGAACTAAGGTCATGATGTTCGCCTTTGATGGTGATCCGACCAACGAATATCTGCCACATAATTACACAGATTCGCATGTGGTAGCTTACATTGGCACACATGACAATGAGACAATAGTTGGTTCCTTCAGTGACAAGACGGATTATGAGCTTGCATATCTGTATGAGTATCTGAATATTGAAAATAAATCACAGGTTCCAAACGCTCTTATCAGAGAGCTGTACCACAGCACTGCGGAGCTGGCAATAGTCCAGATGCAGGATATTTTAGAGCTGGGAAATGAGGCAAGGATGAATTATCCTTCGACAGTCGGACACAACTGGAGGTGGCGCATGACAAGCAAGCCACACAGACTGGACGATGAAAAGAGAGCCTGGTTCAGAAACATTGCGGTGGTTTACCGCAGATAATTAATTTGATATAAGTTGCACGGCAATTTATATATATACTTTTTTACATTTTATATTCAAAAAGGAGAGGAAGATATGAAGAAGAAAGTATTAGCATCTTTACTTTGCGCTTCTATGGTAGCAACAATGTTTGCAGGATGCGGAAGCAGCGACGGAAAAGGAACAGAGAAGGCCGACAGCAAGGACGGCAAGGTAACACTCACAGTAATGGGACCTTCAGAGGATTTAGATGATGCAAAGGGCGCTTGGCTCAAGACAGAGTGCGAGGCATTCGCTAAAGCAAATCCTGATTTTAACTTAACATTCAAGTATGTTACAACATCTGAGGGAGATGCCAAGGACGTTGTTACAAAGGATCCTAAGGCAGCAGCTGATGTTTACATGTTTGCAAACGATCAGATTGAGGCATTAGTAAAGGCAAACGCTATCTCTAAGTTAGGTGGAGAGACAGCAGATTATGTTAAGACATCTAACTCAGAGGCTATGGCAGCAACTGTTACATATGATGGAGACATCTACGCAGTTCCTTATACATCAAACACATGGTTCATGTACTATGACAAGAGAGTTTTCTCTGAGGATGATGTAAAGAGCCTTGATACAATGCTTACAAAGGGTAAGGTTTCATTCCCATTTGATAACGGCTGGTATCTCAATGCATTCTATGCAGCAAACGGATGTACAATCTTCGGAGACGGAACAGACAAGTCTGCCGGATATGATTTCAGCGGAGATAAGGCAGTAGCAGTTACAAACTACATTGTAGATTTATTTGCAAATCCAAACTTCGTAATGGATAACAATGACGGATCTATGGGTCTTGCAGGACTTAAGGATGGTTCTATCAACGCTTACTTCAATGGTAACTGGAACTATGACGCAGTTAAAGAGGCACTTGGTGAGGAGAATGTTGGTGTTGCAGCTCTTCCTACAATCAATATTGGTGGAAAAGACTGCCAGTTAAAGGCATTCTTAGGATCTAAGGCTATCGGTGTAAACCCTAACTGCAAGAACCAGGAAGCAGCAGTTAAGCTTGCAGCATTCCTTGGAAGCGAGGATTCACAGCTTGCTCACTTCAAGTTAAGAGGACAGGCTCCTGTAAACAAAGATCTTGTATCGAACGAGGAAATCGCAGCAGATCCAGTAGCATCAGCTATGGCTAAGGTAGCATCTGATTGTTCAGTAGCACAGCCTATCATTGATATGCAGGGTTACTGGGATGCAGCTACACCATTCGGTGATGCTTTCCAGAACGGTGCAGAAGGCCAGATTACAAAGGACAATGCAGCTCAGAAGACAGAGGACTTCAATACACAGCTTAATGATTCTCTTAAATAATTAAGTATGTCAGATTATGATTCCAAGGTTCCGGGCAACCGGAATCTTGGAATAAATTAGTTTAAAGGATTGGCATATATAAAGCATGCCAGGAGGAAAAGTATGATAGGAGCAAACAAAAAGAAAAAAGTTTCGGACTTTGCTACTCCGTATACTGTCGGTAATGCCCTCACAAAAGGCGGAGCTACAGTCAAGTTATCGGTACTTATAATGGGTCTTGCGAATATGGCTCATAAGCAGATTATAAAAGGTCTGATTTTTCTTGCTATAGAGATTGCATATATAGCATATATGGTTAGCAGCGGTGCTTATTACATTTCCATGCTGCCTTCACTCGGCTGGAGAAAGCAGGAAGAGGTATTTAATGAGCAGAAGCAGATTTATGAATATGTTGCGGGCGACCAATCAGTATTATTACTGTTATATGGTGTCATAACAATTGCCATCACAGTATTATTTATTTACATGTGGTGTGAGAACTTAAAGAGCGGTTATAAGGCAGAATGCCTTTCAAAAGCTGGAAAAGAAATCAATTCTTTTGGCAAAGATGTCAAGGATTTATTTGATAAAAACCTACATAAGACACTTATGTTTCTTCCACTTATGGGAATATTTGTTTTTACAGTTTTACCATTGCTGTTCATGATTCCAATGGCCTTTACAAACTATTCTGTAAAGGGTGACCATCTGGTACTGTTCGACTGGACAGGTTTTGCTGCATTCGGACAGGTGCTTGGACTTGGTGGTAAGCTTGGTAAGATATTCTGGAGAGTACTTGGATGGACATTGTGCTGGGCTGTATTTGCAACCTTCCTGTGTAACTTCCTTGGACTTATTCTTGCGATTGTTATCAACCGTAAAGAGACACATTGTAAGGCCTTCTGGCGTACATGCTTTGTTGTTTCAATTGCTGTACCACAGTTCGTTTCACTCCTTGTTATGAGGCAGATGCTCCAGCCGCAGGGTGTTGTAAATAACCTGCTTTTGGAGTGGGGCTGGATAGACAATCCACTTCCGTTCTGGACCAATACGATGTGGGCACGAGTTTCAGTTATCCTCATCAACTGCTGGGTAGGTATTCCATATACCATGCTTCAGGTTACCGGTGTATTACAGAATGTGCCTGCAGAGCTTTATGAGGCTGCAAAGATTGATGGTGCTAATGCAGCACAGATCTTCTTTAAGATCACACTCCCATATATCATGTTTATCATGGGACCATACATCATCACACAGTTTACAGGAAATATCAACAACTTCAACGTTATATACCTGTTATCAGCAGGAAAGCCAACACCTGTCGGAGACAGCGCAGGAAAGACGGACCTTCTGGTTACATGGCTGTACAAGCTGACTATTGATAATCAGGAGTACAATATCGGTGCCGTTATCGGTATCCTCACATTCGTTGTACTTTCTATCGTAGCGCTTGTTACATACAGAAATACAAAATCATACAAGGATGAGGAGGGATTCATGTAATGAGTAGTGTAGCAAAAGCAAAAAGACCTGTGTCTGCCGGACGTGCTAAGAAAATAGCAAAGAATTCCCTTGTTCATATCATTCTTGGAATACTTGCTGTAGTATGGCTGTTCCCGATTTTCTGGATTGTTATGACAAGCTTTAGAGGTGAGAGTGGTGCTTATACAAAGTACTTCTTCCCACATAGTCTTACATTTAGCAACTATACGAGGCTGTTCACAGAGACTACACTGTTGAACTTCCCGAGAGCATTTTTGAATACACTGTTCATTTCAGTGTTCTCATGTATTATTTCAACAGTATTTGTACTTTCTGTTGCGTATTGTATGTCACGACTGAGATTTAAGATGCGTAAGCCTTTCATGAATCTGGCTATGATTCTTGGATTGTTCCCAGCCTTCATGTCAATGGTTGCCGTATACTTTATCTTAAAGGCTATCGGACTTACAGAGGGCGGTATGCTTCGTCTTTCATTGATTCTGATTTACTCAGCAGGATCAGGAACAGGCTTCTATATCGCAAAGGGATTCTTTGATACTGTGCCTAAGTCTCTTACAGAGGCGGCTATCCTTGACGGATGTACACAGTTCCAGGCATTCTACAAGGTTATCCTGCCACTCAGTAAGCCAATCGTAGTATATACAATACTTACAGCATTCCTTGCGCCATGGCTTGATTTCGTATTTGTAAAGGTTATCGTTGGTCCAAACGACAAGTATTGGACAGTATCTCTTCTCCTTTACAACATGCTTGAGAAAGAGTTTGTAAACGGATGGTTCACAAGATGGGCTGCTGCTGCAGTTATTGTATCAATACCTATCTCAATACTTTTCGTCATCATGCAGAGATTCTATGTGGATGGACTTACAGGAGCTGTCAAAGGCTAATTTGGTTTTATTTGGGCCGCTGCACTTTTGTGCGGCGGCTTTTGGTTTATATTGATGGCAAATTTTGGGGTGTGTGGCAAACTTAGCACTTTCAGGCTGTGGGGTGCCGGCATGGCACACAGTGGCAGTTCATATTTTTCTTCGGAACACACTGTATACCCTCCGGCCGGAGGGTACCGTGTGCTAAGTTTGTTGCTACCTTGTGAAAGATGTGAGAATTGAGTTAACTACATACTTATGAGTAATGCTGGCTGCGTTGCAGCGTCGCAAAATATCCGGTGGACGATTGTTCAGTGCTTATTGAAATGGAGTGTGGACAAAGCAAGAGAATCGTATGTTTTAGCGAATATGTGTAGTGATTTTGTAGATACAAGTTTGCTCAGAATTGAGTTTAGAAAATAAGAAAAGGAGTGCGTATGATTAATAATAAAATAGGCGGCCACAATATGGTCGGCAGGGCTGTGAATAGATTGGCGGGCAGGTCGACTGCTGTGGCATTGACAACAGCTATAGCGGTGTCGATGCTTGCGGGATGTGCTGCGGGTGGAAAGAATACCGAGACGGCAGCAAAGAAGGAGTACAAGCCTTCTGCTATGGAGCAGATGAATGCGAAAAATGATCCTAATGTGATTCAGGACAATTACAGGACTTGCTATGAGGTGTTCGTATACAGCTTTTTTGACAGTGACGGTGACGGTATTGGGGATTTGAAGGGGCTTACAGAGAAGCTTGACTATATCGAGGGACTTGGCTGCAATGAAATCTGGATGATGCCTATTATGCCTTCTCCTTCATACCACAAGTATGATATTACGGATTATATGAATATTGACAAGCAGTATGGTACTCTGGATGATTTTGATGCGCTCATTACGGAGTGTCACAAGCGAAACATCAATGTGATTATTGACTTTGTAATAAATCACACATCTAACGAGCATCCATGGTTTAAGGCGGCTGCTGATTATATCAAGTCGCTTCCTGATGGGGCGGAGCCGGATGCTTCGGAATGTCCTTATGTTGATTACTATAATTTTAGCAAAACCAATGCCGGAGGCTACAACCAGCTGCCTGGCACGAATTGGTATTACGAGTCACAGTTTGTAGACAGCATGCCTGACCTTAATCTGCAGAGCGAAGCTGTAAGAGGGGAGATTGACAAGGTTACATCCTTCTGGCTTGACCGCGGCGTGGATGGCTTCAGATTGGATGCTGTGCTTTATTACAATAATAATAACCAGACTGAGACTATTGATGACCTCACATGGCTTGTGAACAATGTGAAGAGCAAAAAGGCCGATGCTTATATGGTTGGTGAGGGCTGGACTACATACAGAGAGTATGCGAAGTACTATAAGAGTGGAATTGACAGTATGTTCAACTTTGATTTTTCACAGCAGGATGGATATATTGGAAAGGTGTTAAACGGTACAGCAAATCACGGTGCCAGCACATACGGCAATGCTTTGGTTGATGTGGAAAATGAGATAAAGAAGTATACAGACTCATACATTGATGCACCGTTCTATACAAATCATGATATGGGACGCAGCGCAGGATACTACAACGGAGATAATGCCGAGGAGAAAACCAAGATGGCGCAGGCCATGAATCTTCTTATGCCCGGAAATGCTTTTCTGTATTATGGAGAGGAAATCGGCATGAGAGGCACAGCCAATGATGAGACGAAGCGTCTTGCCATGAGATGGAGCGGGGATTCAAAAGCTAAGGGAATGTGTGTGGGACCTCAGAATGCAGAAGAAACCGAGCAGACATATGATACCCTGGATAAACATCTGGAGGATCCATACTCTATTTACAACTTTGTGAAGCAGACAATATCAATAAGAAATGCTTTCCCGGAGATAGCACGAGGTACAAATACCTTTGAAAAGGATCTGTCAAATGATAATGTGTGTATATTCACAAGAGAGTACAATGGTGAGAAAGCAGTGCTTATATTTAATCTATCAAAGGATGAAGCAAGTGTGGATGTGTCATCGCTTGGAGTAAATAATGCTGTTGCAATGCTTCAGACTACAAAGAAAGCACCGTCGTATAAGGATGGGGCGGCAAAGCTGCCGGCGTATTCGGTGCTTGTTTTGAAGTAAAAAATATTTGATGAGAATAAAAATGTAATAGTTTAAAGGAATTTGAAGAAGAAATATGAAAAACCGCCCGACTGGGCGGTTTTTTCAGCTATACCATTTCATGAAGCATATCTACGATCACTTCTCTGCAATGAGCTCCGAGATGCTTTTGTTCCTCTTTACTGAGTGCCGCCGGATCAATAGGAGTGCCATATCGGATAATCACATGATTCTTTTTGACCCATGGAAGGTGATCCTCGAATATTTCATTTGTTCCCATGATTGCCATTGGCACTATCTTGCATTTGCTCTTTGTGGCAATCTTGAAAGTACCTTCTTTGAAAGATTGTACCTCTGTCAGGTCATCTTTGTTTTTGCAGCGTGTGCCCTCAGGAAATACACATATGCTGATGCCGGATTTGACCTGATCTATGGCTGCAAGCACAACCTTTAGTCCCTGCTTGATGTCATCGCGGTCCAAAAACAGGCAGTGCAGGCGCTTCATCCAGAGACCAAGCACCGGTATTTTTGCGATACTCTGCTTTGAGATGTAGCCGGTCAGGCGTGGACATCTGGAGTAGGTGATTATGATGTCAAAGAAACTACGGTGATTTCCTATATATAGTACAGCCTCGTCCTTTGGCACATTTTCCTCCCCTATAAATTCAATGTCTGCTCCGCTTAGGAATATGATGACACGGAAAGCCCACTGTACCAGGCGAAGCTGTGCCATATCGGCCCATGCCGGTGCAGATTTGTGTATTATCCACATGGCTCCAAGTACCGGAAGACCGAGCAGCAGATAGAAAAATACGAATATTACGATTAAAACTGAACGCATATTTGACCTCTCTTTTTCATAATATAAAATGTAATGTAACTATTCATAACCATTGAGAATAAAAAAGCTGATGCGTCATGCTTGCATGTAAGCAGCAGCTTTTTTGCTCTCAAGGAAATTTTGAATAGCTATAATGTAGTTCAATATTTGATATTATATCATATCATAAGCGATATGATAAGAAAGAGAGGAAAAAATGTCAGAAAAATTGAGAAAATTTCTGGTGATGGCTGCAGGTGTGCTTGTGATATCGGCAGCGACAGTGATTTCGGGCTGCCGCGCAAATATTTCAGGCACGGAGAGTGACAGGATGGTTGAGTACACGGTGATCTGCGGGGATGCAATTCCGGAGGAGTTTAAAAAGCAGATAAATGAAAGCAAGGCAAAGGCGATGAAGCTGACGTACAAGGACGATGAATATTTATACATAGCGGAAGGCTTTGGTACAAAGGAAACAGGTGGCTACAGCATTACGGTTAACCAGTTTTATGTGAAGGATAAGGCAATGTATTTTGATACAAAGCTTCTGGCACCAAAGGAGGGAGAGAAGGTCAGCAGCCAGCCGAGCTATCCTTATATTGTCATAAAGACCGAATTAAGTGAATTACCGGTGGTATTTGAGTAAAAAATGAGCAAATTATAGATAAATTCACAAAAAATCAGATAATTGGTACTTATCCCCTATTGCTATCACTGTAATACTTTGCTATACTAAAGCTACTAGATATTGTGGTGATATATTAATAGATTCAAATATATTGATTTGCGAAATGGTCATTTTTAAATATTTTGACTTATATTTATACAATGTTAACCGTTGAAGGCAGATTGGTTTCTATTTCAATATCGGTATAGCAATACTGGTCGAGGACCCCGTGGTTATGTTTAGGCTGTTAATCGTGCAAAGCTGTGTGTAGTGACAGATTTTGTGCGGTTATGCCATATATAGAGGAGGCTTTAAATGGAACAGACAGAGATCAGAAAGGTCAGAGCATCGATTCACCAGCAGTGTGGCAACAGGGTAAAGATCCAGCAGGATCTCGGCCGCAACAAGGTTGACATTCAGGAGGGTGTTATTCAGCAGGCTTACCCAAGTGTGTTTACGGTTCTGATAGATGATGAGTTTAAGCAGAATCCGCCACAGCTCGTATCATTTACCTACACTGATGTTATTACAAAGGATATAAGGATGCAGCTTTGCTAGCATCATGAAGTAAAGAGATTGCAGTTTCATCATTTTATCGTGAATTAAAATGGCTGCAGCTGCATAAAGTTACTCCATCTTGAATATGTATTTTATATACATATTTGAAGTGGGGTATTTTTTATGGAATTAATTACACAAAAAATCAGGCAATGCATAGAAAAGGTAAATGATATGTCGCAGGTTGGCTTCGACAGGGACTATGTCATAAAGGACAACAAGCCTGATGTTTCAAAGGTGGTATGTCAGAACGGACAGGTAAAGATTGACGAGATAAAAGCGTCCGGAGAGAATATCTGGCTCAGTGGAAGCATTGAGTTTGAAGTGCTGTATACGAGAGAGGAGAACTTTGATGGTGATGCCATTGAGGGCGGTATCGCTGGAAATCGGGTGGAGCATATAAAGGATGCAATACCGTTTCAGGAGAAGCTTGTGCTTCAGGGAGTATGCGAGAAGGATACGGTTCGTGTGTATACCGGGCTTGATGAGCTTACGGTGGGAGTTATCAATTCGCGAAAGCTCTCGGTCAGAGGTCTTATAAGCGTGGAGCTTTATGGAGAGAGGGAGGAAAATCTTGAGATTGCACAAAGGATTGATGACAAGGATGTGGAGCAGCTTATGGGGCAGATGAAGGTGCTTAGGCTTGACAGTGCTGTCAGGGATATTGTCAGAATCAAAAATGTCGTCACCCTGCCAAAGACCAAGCCGAATATATGTAAGCTCATATCGAGTCTTGTTGATATGAGAAATCTGGAGTATACATACGAGCGTGACCATATTACACTGACAGGTGAGTGCCATGCGTGTATAGTGTATCTGAGCGAAGAACAGGAAATATGCTGCTTTGAGGTGCAGGAGGGCTTTTCAAATGAAATACGCTGCGAGGGTGATAATGCAGGAAATATCGCCTGGCTTCGAACACAGCCAGCCATGCAGCAGGTTGAAGCTGAAAATGATTATGACGGAGAGCTCAGGCAGCTTTCGATTGAGGCAGCGCTTGCGGTAGACGGAAAGGTCTGGAGTGAGGAAACTGTGGAGATACTCAATGATATGTACAGCGTTTCCTGCCCGATTAGACCCGCCTTTAAAAATGTGAAGGTGTGCCGTCTTCTTATGAAAAATGATACAAAATGCCGTATTTTGGAGCAGCGATACAGAGAGAACGGCAAAAAAAGGATTTTAAGAATCTGCGGTACAAAGACACAGGCCTCTATTGCACAGATAAGAAATGCAGACGCAGGCATTATTGTGTCAGGTGTATTGCAGGTGAATTGTGTGAATATTGTGGAGGATGATGGCTGTCCGATAGAGATGCATACGGACACTGTGCCGTTTGAACAGTTTGTTGAAATACCGGGCATTGATGCCCACACCTGCTGCGAGGTAAATGTGCAGGTGGACCAGGTGCAGGTCAATCTACTCGACAACAGCGAATATGAAATCAAGGGTGTTGTCAGCATAAACGCCATTGCCCTGCAGCAGGATGAATTGTCAGTCATAACATCAGTAGAGCAGGAAAAGAACGCGCCTGATACTGATGCGGAAGTCGGATTGGTTGGCTATATAGTGCAAAAGGATGATAAAATGTGGGACATTGCAAAGAAATATCGGACCACTGTTGAAAACATAATGGAAATAAATGATCTGACCTCCGACAGCATCAAAACAAATGACCGCCTTATAATAGCGCGGATGTGAACCATATGTTATAAAAAAATGTGGAAAATTCTGTAAAATTACAAAAAGTTGTGGAAAAAAGGTTCATTTTGTGCGATAATATATCCGAATGTTTAGGAAAAGTAAATTGTGGGAGGCATAAAATGAATCAAAAATGGACGCGCGTTATATGTACAGTATTGACATCAGCACTTGTTTTTACAGGACCGGCAATAGAAGGTACCTCATTTAGTGGATACATACACAGTGGACTTGAGAAGGTATATGCCAAGTCCCAGAAGCAGAAGGATGCCGAAGAGAAAATGAAAAAAGCTAAAGAGGACCTTAGCAATACAAACGGTCAGATCGATAGCTTAAAGGATAAGCAGACAGTTACTGCAAATGATATTCAGGCCAATTCAAACAAGCTTGACGAGGTACTTGCAGCTCAGAAAGAGCTTCAGACAGATATCACAAATAAACAGGGTGAGATAGAGCAGAACCAGAAGGATCTTGCCGCCGCCCAGCAGAAGCAGCAGGAACAGTATGACGCAATGAAGAAACGTATACAGTTCATGTATGAAAACAGTACAGAGGATAATGTCTGGACAGCGATTATTGAGGCTGATGGAATTTCAGATATGCTCAACCGTATTGAGTATGTGTCTGATGTTTATGATTCGGACAGAGCGCTGATGGATTCTTATCAGGCAGCGGTACAGCAGGTAAAGACCATTGGCGAGCAGCTTAATAAAGATATGGATGATCTGAACGCCATGCAGGACAGCTATGAGAAGCAGCAGTCAGAGATAGAGGCAGCAATACTTGCCCTCGAAAATCAGAAGGAGCAGTATGCAGCCCAGATTAGTGAGGCTCAGCAGCAGGCATCAAATTACCAGAATATAATCAGTGCACAGGGAAAGATAATTCAGGAGGAGGAAGCCGCTGCAGCCGCTGCCGCACTTGCAGCACAGCAGAGAGCAGCACAGCAGGCAGCTGCATCATCCGGAAGCTCAGGTTCATCATCCGGAAGTTCATCAGGTTCCAGCTATGATGGTGGTGGAGCCGGCAAGGGCGGAAGTATTGCCGGTGACTATGCAGCAGGCGGTGGAAAGAACCCGAGTGCTTCAACAGGAGTTTCAGGAAGCTCTGTAGTATCATACGCTATGCAGTTTAAGGGCAATCCATATGTATGGGGTGGAAACAGTCTTACAAACGGTGTAGACTGTTCAGGCTTTGTACATGAGGTATATGCACATTTTGGTATCAGCACACCGAGATATTCACAGGCATTTAAGTCTGTGGGACAGGCCGTATCATTCGATAATATACAGCCGGGAGACGTAGTGGTATATCCGGGACATGTAGCTATATATGCAGGTGGTGGTGTTATAGTGGAGGCGCAGTCTACAAAGGCAGGAATCACGGCAAACAGAAGCGTACAGTGTCATACAATACTTGCTATACGACGTCTTGTATAGGATGGTTAGGAGCCGATAAGTATATTTATTATACTTACCGGCTCTTTTTATTTTTACCACAAAGTACTGAATTGTTACCAATAAAGTAAGGGCGTAAGACGCGGACATGCCACCAGCCGCAAGGGTCTCTCAATGCGCTAACGCTATGCTGTCAAGAGACTGTACGAATTATGCCTGTATGGTTTTCTATGCTCGACGAAACCGGCTTTTATGCGCCGTCCATGGCGCATAACACCTTGCCCTGCCGTCCATGGCAGGACATTTCTGGGTTCCATGTGCATAATTCTACAGACTCTAAACAGCTCCGCTAGTCGCTTATTGAGAGTCCCTTGCGGCTGGAGGCATGTCTGTGTCTTACACCACGAACAGATGTTAGTAACCGGCAACAAACTCATTGTAATAAATAATAGCAATTTCCATCCATAAGGTGTATTATAGAGATAGACGGCACCAATTCGCACAAAACGAACTAGCAAGCCTGTAAATAAAGTAAGAAAAGCAGGAGGAACAAGCCATGCAGATGGAACAATTACAAAAAGACATGATTGCAGCAATGAAAGCAAGAGACAAGGTAAGAAAGGATGCTATATCCTCACTTGTATCGGCAGCCAAAAAGGCGGCAATAGATGAGGGCTGTAGAGACAATATACCGGAGGATCTTGTCAACAAGGTCATCCTTAAGGAAATGAAATCTGTGAAGGAGCAGATTGACACATGCCCTGCCACAAGAACAGATCTGCTTGATGAGTACAATACCAGATATGCAATCTTTGAGGAGTACGCTCCTGCAATGATGTCGGCAGAAGAGGTAGAAAAGGAGCTCACAGAGCAGTTCTCAGATGTAATCGCAACAGGAAACAAAGGACAGATAATGAAGGCAGTCATGCCGCATTTCAAGGGCAAGGCTGACGGAAAGGTCATAAATCAGGTGGTTGCAAAGCTTTGCGCAAAATAAGAAAACACATCACAACAATTATACTTGCAGTGCTGGCTGTCATAGCCGGCATGTATGCATATAATTATCATGATATGAAGCAGAATATTGTATATAATGAGCATCTGGAAGACGTGGCTGTTAACGTGAATGGGAAAGAGCTGACATTGCGCGATATGGCATTTTATGTGGCATATGAGGAGATGAATGTTGAGAAGCAGGCTCTTGTGTATGATTCTGATAATCCAAACAAGTATTGGAATATCCACACAAACGGTGAATTTGTCCGTGTTACAGCGCGTAAAGCAGCTATGTCCATGGCCATTCACGATGAGATTTTTTATGAGATGGCCAAAAAAGAGAGCATTACACTTACTGACGACGAGAAAGCAGCTTTGAAAAATTCCGAGAAGGACTTCTGGTATGATTTGTCTGATATAGATGGTGCAAAGAAGCTTGGAGTCGAAAAAAAGGATATTTATTCGTCCATGGAAAAGTCTGCAATAGCCCGGAAATATCAGGAAATATATGCAGGGCTTGACAATGCCGATATAACGGATTATGATTTCTCGGGAGGCAGATATAAGAAGCTGCTGGAGAAAAATAACTATATAAAAGAAAAAGTGTGGAAAAGAGTCGATATGGGAAACGTTACTCTTGATCACTAGAAAGAAGATTTTATGTCAACAAAAATTGGAAGAAATGACCCTTGCTGGTGTGGCAGCGGAAAGAAATATAAGACCTGTCATGCGGCATTTGATATGAAGCTTGAAAAGCTTGCTGAGGCACATCATAAGATACCGAGCCATTCAATCATCAAGACACCTGACCAGATAGCGGGAATCAAGGAGAGCGCCAAGATAAATGTCGCAGTGCTCGACTACATAGGAGAGCATATCCACGAGGGTATGAACACAGCAGAGATTGATAAAATAGTCTATGATATGACAACCAGCATGGGCGGCATCCCTGCACCGCTCAACTATGAGGGTTATCCTTACAGCGTATGTACATCAGTAAATGAGCAGGTTTGTCACGGATTTCCTTCAAAGGATGTCATTTTAAAGGATGGTGACATCATAAATGTAGACTGTTCTACAATTTTAAACGGATATTTTTCGGATTCATCAAGAATGTACTGTATCGGAAATGTAAGCCCTGAGAAGAAAAAGCTCGTTGAAGTCACAAAGGAGTGTGTGGAGCTTGGACTCAAAGAGGTAAAGCCGTGGGGCTTCCTCGGAGATATGGGACAGGCGGTGCACGACCATGCATTTGCAAACGGTTACACAGTAGTGCGTGAAATCGGTGGACACGGAGTGGGACTTCAATTTCACGAGGATCCGTGGGTAGGCTACAATACCAAGCGCGGCACCGACATGGTCATGGTACCCGGCATGATATTTACCATCGAGCCAATGGTCAACATGGGCAAGGCCGATATCTACGTAGATGACAAGAACAACTGGGAAGTATACACCGACGACGGACTTCCATCAGCCCAGTGGGAAATCATGGTACTTGTCACAGAGGATGGCCATGAGGTGCTGAGCTGGTAAACCGGTAAGTATTACGAGAGTGCCTTTATAAAAGGATATTATTTCATAGGTGATAACATTATAAAGGGCGTGTGAAAAACGAAGGTTTTTCACACGCCCTTTTAAACTCAGCGTTGATTGCTTCGCATAAGTACCCTAAATTTACCGGAGAGCATGCAGTGTGTTCCGAAGAAAAATATAAACTGCCACGGCGTTCCATAAAATGTGGATGTGATAATTCATAGCAAACTATCAATAAACTATCCGCAAATGATGCCGTGGCTTATTTTATATTTTTCTGAGAAATATACTGCATGCTAGGCCGGTCCTCACAGCCTGAATATGCGAAGCACCATGATAGCGAAGCCCCTATAAACTTGTATTCACCCCATTTATGGTCGCATTCTCATTCTCCCTCATAGGAATGACGAGACACTTCTCCCCATTGATGACCTGCGCATGAATCTGTGAAGCCTTCTCCGGCTTTACATGAAGCACCACATCATAAGTCTTAATTTGAGAAGTGTAATTATCAATCTCTTCCTGCTTCTCAAGAAGCTGTGAGGTGCGCTCCTCAATCTGATTATTTTTCTCCTGGATAACAGAATCCTTCTCCTCAAGCTGCGCATTTTTCTCATTGAGCTCGAGAGTTAAATCGCCGACCTGGCTCTCAAGAGCAAGCTTTTCCACGCGGATTTCATTAGCTGCAAGAGCCTTTGAATCAATGACATTGGCTGCGATAGGCGGCTTGTCACCGAAGGCCTCATTGACGGATTTTTCAATGCGTGAAATCTTTTCCTCAGAGATATGGCAGTCACTAAGCACCTTGTTCATAGCCTCGCTGTCGAGAATGAACGGATCATCGTCATCATCGTGAGTCTCAGCGTAGTCATCGGCCATCTCGGACAGATTCTGCTGGATATCAAGCAACTTGTCATCAGTGCTCTCGTCCTCGGCACCTAGCACGTTTCTGACGATTGAATGAAAAGCCATCTTCTGCTCAGTAGCTGTGCGCTCCACACCGCAGCCGAGGCCGTTTGTCATAAACTCAGAGTGCGGCTCCTTGGTGTTTTTCGTATAGAAAAGAGTGGAGTGTATGTCAGTGCTCCTATCATTGAAAGCAGGGAATAAAAAGCCTGTCTCAGGTGCACCGACCACCCAGTCCCTTATGCGGGCTCCGATACGCTGCTCCTTTTCCAGATAGCCAAGGCCCGGCTTTGAAAGTGTGACAGGGCAGATGGCGCAGAGCATGTATTTGTACACCTCCTCGGACTCATCCACGTTGATGTTGTCCTTTGTGCGTGTCATGACATCGTAGCTGTCGAGATACAAAAGAATCAGATAGTTCCCGGCCTCATCGTATGTGTCGATGACCAGATCATAGTATGTATCGAGCAGAGTCTCATCATTAAGCTCGCTGTCGCGAAGCGCCATGAGAATCTGCTGGCGACCTCCGACCTCTTCCTCCTCAAGCGGAAACTGCAGATTAAGCAGGTTGTTTCCGAGAGTGCCGGAAAGCACCTTGTTTGAAATCTCCAGATATTTGTAGTATTCATCCTCCTCCAGAGTGAGAAATTTGCCACCGAATTTGCAGACCTTTTCATGGTTGCAGTCCACATAGCAGCCGACCAGACGACTGAAGGTTGCCTGGTCTTTTTTTAATCTTCGTTTTAGTTCCAATACTTCTTTTTTGTTCATATTATCCTCGCATTATTTCCATGAAAGCTGGAGTTCTCTTTTTTGTGTGACACAATCTGATAGATATAAATTAATAAGTGTCTGGTAAGGAATTCCCGAATTTTCAGCTTGCACTTTAAAATAATCTATTGTATTTTCATCAATATTAATTGTAATTTGTTTTTTTAGTTTTTTTGCGTAAGGATTGCGTTTTGCGTTGGAAAAGTCGTATTCATCTCTCATGATTGATCCTCCTAAAAATCAAAATACTGTTTACGCTCATTTGTAGTGGCTTTTCTTGCAGAGATTATCCTTATATTAGAGTCAGAGTTGCGATAACAATGACAAACGACCAATAGATTAGCATTATTACTTAAACCTAAAATAATAAAGCGGTCCTCAGTCAATGAGTGGTCTGGATCATCCAAAACTAAAGCATTTTCATCGTAGAAAACACTTTTTGCCTCTTCAAATGAAATTTTGTGTTTTCGTTTATTAATTGTATTTTTATTTTCATCCCATTCAAAAATTATATTCTCCATAATTACATTATAAGTACGAAATAATTATTTGTCAATCAAGAAAAAAGATGACAGAGCAACCACAAAATGCTATAATTTAGGAAATCAACGGATTATGATATAAAGTCTGACACAGAGACATCCACAGGTGTCTCTGTTCTTGGATTGAGGTATAAATGGAGCAGAAAATGACAAACAATCACATTACAATAGGCATTCTCGCACATGTAGATGCGGGAAAGACAACCCTGTCTGAGGCCATGCTTTACAGCACCGGGCAGATTCGCTCACTCGGGCGTGTGGACCATCAGGACGCGTATCTGGACAACGATGCGCAGGAGAGAGAGCGTGGAATAACCATTTTTTCAAAGCAGGCAAGGCTTGATATTTCGCGTGGCACAAATGTGGCAGATACAGCACATACAGCAGATGTAGCACGTACGGCAGATACAGCTCGTACATGGCATGTAGTCATGCTTGATACACCGGGGCATGTGGATTTTTCGGCAGAGATGGAGCGTACCCTTCAGGTGCTCGACTATGCAATACTTGTAATCAGCGCAACTGATGGAGTGCAGGGGCACACGCGCACACTGTGGAGACTTTTAAAGCACTATAACGTGCCGACATTTATTTTTGTAAACAAGATGGATATGCAGGGCACGGATGCGGAGAAAGTGCAGGCAGAGCTAAGGAGCGAGCTGAGTGATGGCTGTGTGGATTTTTCTTCACAGGATTTATTTGATGAGCTTGCCATGTGCAGCGAGCCTCTTTTAGATGAATTTATGGAATCGGGAGAGCTTGCGGATGCACATATTGCGCAGGCGGTGGCTCAAAGGGAGGTGTTCCCCTGCTTTTACGGCTCGGCACTTAAGCTTGACAGAGTGGATACGCTGATTCAGGGGCTTTCGCGGTTTATGTGTGAAAGAAATTACCCTGACGAATTTTCTGCCCGCGTATATAAGATAGGCAGGGATGACAGAGGCAGCAGGCTGACATTTTTAAAGGTTACCGGAGGCTGTCTTAGAGTCAGGGACAAAATAGAGTACAAAGCGCATGGCGGTGACGAGGCGAAAGGCCTTCTGATTGAGAAAATCGACCAGATAAGAAAGTATTCCGGCGAAAAATATGAGATAGCTGATGTGGCAGAGGCGGGCGAGATAGTTGCTGTCACAGGTCTTAGCTCGACATTTCCGGGGCAGGGGCTCGGGTTTGAGCAGCAGTCCAATATGCCAATCCTTGAACCGGTACTAAACTATAGGATGATTCTGCCTGATGATGTAAATCCGGCGGCATTTATGGAAAAGTTAAAGCAGCTTGAGGAGGAAGACCCACAGCTTTACATGGTGTGGGTGGAGGAGTTTAAGGAAATCCATGTGCAGCTCATGGGACAGGTGCAGATGGAGGTGCTTGTGCGTCTCATAAAGGACAGGTTTGGTGTTGTTGTCACGTTTGGACCGGGCAGCATTGTATATAAGGAAACGATAGCGAGGGCTGTCGAGGGAGTAGGACATTTCGAGCCGCTGCGCCACTATGCAGAGGTGCATCTGCTTTTGTCGCCGGCGGAGCGTGGCAGCGGAATCACAGTCACATCCACCTGCAGTGAGGATGTGCTCGACAAAAACTGGCAGCGCCTCATAGCCACACACGTTGAGGAAAAGGAGCACAGGGGTGTGCTCACAGGCTCAGCGCTTACCGATGTGAAGGTCACTATTCTTACAGGAAGAGAACATGTAAAGCACACGGAGGGAGGCGATTTCCGCCAGGCTACATACAGAGCAATCCGCCAGGGGCTTAAATCCACAGAGAGCGTGCTGTTGGAGCCATACTACAGCTTTATCCTACAGGTGCCGATGGAGTATGTCGGCCGTGCAATGACAGATCTGGAGCAGAGATTTGCAAGAGCCGGGAGCCCGCAGTTTGCCACAACCGCTGCGAGGGAGATGGCAACAATTACAGGAAAGGCACCGGTTGCGACAATGCAGGATTATGTGAGTCTGGTGCATGCGTATACAAAGGGGCTCGGGCACCTGACACTGGAGCTGTGGGGTTATGATGAGTGTCACAATCCTGCGGAGGTGATTGCGCAGATGCACTATGACAGCGAGGAGGATTTCCGCAATCCGACAGGCTCGGTATTTTGTGCGCACGGCTCAGGCTACGTGGTGCCGTGGGATGAGGTCCCGGAGCATATGCACCTGCCGTATGTCTACCACGGAGATGAGTCTGAGGAGGCACTTGCAGCGAGTGCCCGCACGCAGAATGCATTTTCAGCGGAGGATGCGCAGGCACTTGCCGGAAACCGCCGCAGGACGAGCTTTGAGAAAGCTGTTTCAGGTATGTCATCAGTGGAGCTTGATGCGCAGCTTGCAGATGTTTATGCCAGGGAGTTTGGCATGGGCAAAAACGATATCGCAGAGGATCAGAGGCGCAAATGGTCAGGCAAAAAGAAAAATGAGTATGAAGGCCTAAGCGGTAAACCGCGCACCGTAAAGCATGATAAGCATGGCAATCCGATTTATCCGAAGAAATCCCCGGGGGAAGAGTACCTGATAGTTGATGGATATAATATAATATTTGCATGGGAGGATTTAAAGGAGCTCTCGCGCATAAACATTGATTCGGCGAGAGATGCGCTGAAGGATGTTTTATCGGATTACCAGGGCTATAAGGGCTGTCATCTGCTGCTGGTGTTTGATGCGTACAAGGTGAAGGGCAATGCCGGAAAGAGAGAGACCTTCCACAACATAGAGGTTGTGTATACAAAGCAGGACGAGACAGCCGATGCATTTATCGAAAAGACTGTGTTTGGCATACGTGACAGGTACAAGGTAACAGTGGCAACCTCTGACGGACTGGAGCAGCAGACGGTCATGAGCCTGGGGGCACTGCGAATGTCAGCCCGCGAGCTTAAGGAGCATATTGAGATGACGAAGCGTGCCGGGATGGAGGCATTCATATCACGATAAACGGTCATAAATGGTAACAATATGTGTATAAAGAGATGTTTATAAAGACATTTGTATGTCATAAGCAGAGATATTATAATAGTAAACATGCAAGAACATCAGAGATAAGGAGACAAGAAAATGGTAGTAAACGAAAGCATGTACCAGCTCGGAAGCGTGCGCTCAGCAATCAGGGAGCTTTTCGAGTATGGTAAAAAAAGAGCAGCAATTGTAGGTAAGGAAAATGTATATGATTTCTCAATAGGAAACCCGAGCATACCGGCTCCGCAGATAGTAAACGACACAATAAAGGAGCTTGTGACAGATTATGATTCTGTTGCGCTGCACGGCTACACCTCAGCACAGGGAGACGTGGAAACGAGAGCAGCGATAGCTGAGTTTTTGAACAACACACACGGCACACATTTTAATGCGGACAACCTTTACATGACAATGGGAGCAGCGGCATCGCTGTCAATCTGCTTTCGTGCGTTGACAAGCGACGCATATGATGAGTTTATTACCATAGCGCCATATTTCCCGGAGTACAAGGTATTTGTGAATGCAGCAGGCGCAAGGCTTGTAGAGGTGCCTGCAGACACAGAGCATTTTCAGATAGATTTCGATGCGCTTGAGGAGAGAATCAGTGAGCACACCAGAGGTGTCATAATCAATTCACCAAACAACCCATCCGGCACAGTATATTCTGAGGAGACCATCAAAAAGCTCTCAGACCTCCTTGAGAAAAAGTCTAAGGAGATAGGAAGACCGATATTCATCATCGCAGATGAGCCGTACAGGGAGATAGTCTACGAAGGAATCAAGGTACCGTTTGTGACCCAATATTACGATAACACACTGGTATGCTACTCATACAGCAAGTCACTTTCGCTGCCGGGAGAGAGAATAGGATACGTCCTCGTGCCTGATGAGGTGTACGATAAGGCAGAGCTGTATGCAGCAGTCTGTGGTGCGGGAAGAGCACTCGGTTATGTATGCGCACCAAGCCTGTTCCAGAAGATGATAGTAAAATGCCAGGGGGCAACCGGTGATATCAATGCCTACAAAGAAAACAGAGACCTTCTGTACGAGGGACTCACAAGGATAGGCTATCACTGCTTCAAGCCGGACGGAGCCTTTTATATGTTTGTAAAGGCACTCGAGGATGACAGCAATGCATTCTGTGAGAAGGCAAAGGAGGAGGATGTGCTCATAGTTGCAGCAGATGGCTTCGGCTGTCCGGGCTGGGTAAGAATATCATACTGTGTGGACAGGGAAATGATAAAGCGCTCTATGCCTGCGTTTGAAAAGATATACAACAAGTATAATAAATAATAGTTATAAAAAAATAATTCGAAAAAGCGCCAAAAATTGTCTGAAAAATATGCAATTTTTGGCGCTTTCAATATGCAGTTTTCACAAAGTTGTCTCCGTGTGACCGTTGTGTGACCATTGTTTTGTATAATGGCATGAAGAGTGGGAATATAAATAAAATCGTAACGGAATAGTTACAAAAAATACTATAGAAAAGGAGATATGAGAGTGTTTAATAAAAAACTTAACAGGTTACTAGCAATCATGCTAGCTTCTGTAATGGGTGCGACATCGCTTCCGGCAACACCGGTAAGTGCTGATACACCCTCTTCAGAGTATGATATATCTAACGACGCAGCTTCGGATGATATATCTGACAGTAAAATTCCAGATGAACGGGATTCGGATAATAATGCCACCGAGGAAAAACAGCCACAGAAGCTGACGGTAGAGTATACACCGGCGGATGATATTTATGTGGGGAACAAAGTTGTTCCGGTGGTAAAATCCGACAGGGCGGATGCAGCCGTTGACAATTTAAAATACACTGTTGTAGAAGGCAAAAATCTGATTGAAAAGGATACAGACTTTGCATCAAACGGTATATGGACAGCAAAGGATACCGGAACTGTAAGGATAAAGGTGACAAAAGCAGAAGATGACAAATATAAGTCAGCAGAGGCAGAATATACTGTCACCATCAAAGAATGTGATTACAGCAGTATGAATAACAGCCTGACAGGGACAATGCTGCAGGGTACACAGTTTTATGTAGAAGCACCTACATTATCGCTGGCAAGTGACAATCAGGCGGTATATGTGGTTAGAAAAGGTGATGAATGGATTGAAGCTGATAAATATCAGCTTATGCCACAGCAGGGTGATAACAGACAGACTCTTGTAATAGCACGTAAGGACAAGGAAAGCGGAGCTATCACAGATATTGGAAGTCTGCAGCTCGACTACAAATATGATACACAGCCGCCAAAGATAACATTGAATCCAAAGGAGGATGATAAACCTGCTTTTACAAAGGATGCTGTGGATTATTATGGAAATGTCAGAAAAGTAGACATGAATATCCACGATGTCTCTTTGGATGATGGTTCCACACAGCTTTGGGTAAAGGTTGATGACCGGGAAGAATTCGATGTATTTGATGTCGATAATGCCCAGAAGCTGATTGATGCAGGAATAGAGTATAGTGACTGGATCGTGACAGGGGCTGATTATAGCAGCTGCATCACATTTGGTACAAAAGCTGATGAGGAACACAAATATCAGATAATCAGAATGTATGCGAAGGATCAGGCGGAGCATGAGTGTAATGATACAAGCTCAATAGAGCAGCCGTTTTATGTGGATAGAAAAGCGCCTTCAGGTACTATTGGATATGATGCTGATTTAATAGACGAGCAGAATATGGTCAGTCAGCAGGCATCAAATGTATATGGACAGCTGGAGGATATCAGCGGAATAAAGCAGGCATTCTACTATGTGAATAAATCAGATGAAAGTGGCAGTATTTTAAATGATGAGCAGGTAAAAGCGCTTGATGATTCAGCATGGAAGCCGTTAGAGCTTATTGAGGATACATATGATGCCCGATATAAGTACAAGATTAATACATCTGATCTGAAGGATACTTCATATAACGTATATGTAAAGGCTCAGGACAATTGTAATGGCGAGACAGCATTTTTCTCCACATCGAAGCTGGTTGTTGATACCCTGCCACCGGAGCTTACAGTGTCCCAGGATACCATGACAGCAGCCGATGAAAAAGGCTGGCATAAGGATGATATAAGCTATATCGTTAAGGCTGATGACAGCTTATCAGGAATTAAGAGTGTTGAATACACTGTATTTGATGGGAAAAGGAAAATTGTATCAGGACAGACTGTTGAGCTTGACGAGAGCGGGGAAGGAAGGATAACCATTCCGGCAGCAGAGCAGTTTAACGGAATTGATCTGATGCTTTCAGTAAAGGCAACTGATTATGCCGGTCTTAAGACAGAGGTTAAAGGTGACAGCTTTAAGTTCAGCATGGACAGTCAGTCACCTGATGTCAGTATAGAGCCGGAAGCGGGCAAAAACAGAAAATATTTCAATGACGATGTCCGTATAAAAACAAATGTAGCTGACAGCCTTTCAGGTGTTGTATCAGCAAAATACCAGATAGTGACAGATGATCAGTCCGTATCGGATGATGAAGGTGCATGGAATGAGCTTGATGAATCAGGAATCATAAATGTATCGGCTGAGGCTTATCTGGATAAAAAGGCAGATGTATATGTTAAAGCTGTTGATGAGGCAGGAAACGTGACTGTAGCGGATTTGACAGCAAGCGGCAGCCAGCCATTTTATATTCACAAGGCAGCGCCTGCAATAACAGTGACATATGGTACACCTGAGCAGCCGGATCCACAGTGCATCAGCAGTGTAAAAGGCACTGAGTATTACAGGGAAAACAGGATTGCAACCATTTCGGTAAAAGAGAATGAGCTTTTCTTTGACCCCGATGAAACAAAAATCAATGTAAAGGTTGATGGAAATGAACAGACACAGTCAGATGCATGGTCTGAAAAGTCATACTGGGTAAAGACAGGCGAGGGAGCAGAAGCTGTTTACAGTAAGCAGCTCGTATTCAATGCAGGACACAAGTATGAGCTGAGTGTCAGTGCAAAAGATTTGTGTGGTAATTCAGATAATGGATTTGAGATAGAAGGAGACAAATCAGCAGAGTTTGTAATTGACGTACAGTCGCCGACAGGAAATATCAGGTTTGACGGACTTTCAACAGGCATGGATACCGTGTGGGATTTATTGCTGCCAAAAGACAAATATGAGATTTCAAGATTTGCTGCCAAGAAGGTCAATATTGCCGGACAGCTTGGAGATGAGCATAGCGGCATCAAGTCAGCAGAGTATTTCGTTTCAGCAGAGGATGCAATAATTGACGTAGACAGTATTCAGGAGGCTGACTGGAAGACACTTGACAGCCTTAATGAGGATGGCACCTTCAGTGAACCGATAGAATGCGAGAACAAAAACTGCGTGGTATATGTCAGGGTTACAGATTTAAGCGGTAATGTTTCATATATCAGCACAAATGGATTGGTAGTTGATACATGCGCACCGGCAATATCAGTCATCACACCTGAGACAGCATCAGGAGTGTACAGTGCAGATGTGCCGGTAAGTATAGAGGTATCAGATGAGAATGCCACAGGAGTTGCATCAGGAATAAAGAACGTAAACTATACGGTAACAAATATGGGACAGCCGACACAGGATGGAACATTATATAGCTATGATAAGACAGCAGCGGGCTTAAAAGATCTGGAAAATCATGTAACAGAGCAATTTGACATAAGAGCGGATTCAAACAACAGTAATGAAGTGCGTATAGATGTTACCGCAACAGACAATGCAGGAACGGCATACACAGTAACAAAATACATAAAAATAGATACAACAGCACCAACAGTGCAGGTAAGCTATGACAATAACAGTGCAGATACATCATTTGGAGACACAGCATACTTCAAAGCACCGCGAACAGCAACCGTAAAAGTAACAGAGCGTAACTTTGATGCATCAAAGGTAGCAGCGGAAATAAAAGCCGCAGCAGGTAAGGCACCTGCTCTTTCAGACTGGAGCACAGAAGGTGGAAGCGGTAACGGTGATGATACAGTACATGTTGCCACAATATATTACGGACATGATGACGATTACACATTTGGAATCGGAGTAAAAGACATTGCGGGAAATGCCGCAGCAGGAGTGGATTATGCAAATTCGCTTGCACCGACAAAATTTACAATTGATACGACAGCACCTGTTATTTCGGTAGCATATGATAACAACAGTGCATCAAACGGAAACTATTATAATAAAAAGAGAATAGCAACTGTGACAATCACAGAGCACAATTTTGATACAAGCAGAATAGCACTGAGCATGACTGCGCAGGATGCAGGAAAATCAGTAGCAGCACCGGCATTTGGAAGCTGGTCAGATAATGGTGATATACATACGGCAACATTAAGCTTTGATGCGGATGCCACATATACATGGTCACTTGCATATACAGACAAAGCCGGCAATAAGGCAAAAGACCTTGCAAAGCAGGAGTTCTGCATAGATACGACAAAGCCTGTTGTAACAATCAACGGAGTAACCCCGGGCTCAGTAAACAATAATTCAGGAAACATGTCATTTGTAATAGAGTGCACAGATACTAATCTTGAATACTTTTCACCGGTGCTTACAGTTGAGGTATATGAAAATGGCAGATTCGTAAGAAAAACGATTACCGGAAATGTGATATCAATTACAAACGGACAACGTGTAGAGTTTAGAAATCTCAATGAGGATGGAGTGTATTCACTGACATGCCATGCACAGGATAAGGCCGAAAATTCTTATGAAACAGTCAATATTATAGATGCAGGCGGAAAGCAGGTGACAGAGACTGCAGGGCAGGGAGAAAAATTGATGGATTTCTCCATAAACAAAGGCGGTTCAATCTTCTCGCTGGATGACAATACGATGAAGCTTGTAAAGGATTACTATGTGCAGAAGGTATACCATGATGTGGTAGTCAGAGAGATAAATCCGGATGAAGTTACCAGCTGTACTGTCAAAGTAAATGGAAAAGCACTTAAGCAGGGAACAGACTTCAGTGTGAATAATGTAAGTGAAAGCGATGGCTGGCATAAGTACGAATATGTGATATCAAATGCGGTATTTGAAAAAGAGGGTCAGTACAATATCGTTGTGGAGACAAAGGACAAAGCAGATTCAGTTGCCTACAGTGATGTGAAGAGTGTAAATATTGAATTTATTGTGGACAAGACAGCACCTACATATACATTGACAGGTGTAGATGAAAACAATGAAAACTATATTGGCTCAAAGAATGCAGTATTGATGCCGAAGGATGATGGTGGAAAGCTTGGACGTGTAAAGATTACTGTAGTGGGCAAGGATGACAAAGAAAAAAAGGTTATCAAGGAAATGTCGGGAGACGATATGCTTGACTATCTGGACAAGCATGACGGAAAGATAGAGTTTGAAGTACCTAAGGAGGTGCTCTCTGCAAAAGACGGTGATTCAAGGCTTATGGTAGAGTGTGCAGACTGTTCTGTTGACGAAGGTGGAAAGACCAATGAAGTGAAAAAAATATATGGTAAGGATACAGAAGCAGATACAGAGATTGCCGAAGATGATGTACCTATGGAATCAAATTCGTCAGATGTCAAATCAGTAGAAACAAACAATGATAAGGCAGTATATATAATTGGAGCAATATTATTATTTGTACTTATAATTGCGATATTGATAATCGTTTATTATATGAGAAAAAAGATGAAAGAAAAGAAAGACAATGATGAGCAATAAGATAATTACCTATGTATTTACATCACCATGTGGTGGTGTGGGAAAAACAACAATGTCTGTGGCATGCGCGAAAGCGCATGCCCTTCAAGGCAGACGGATATTATATGTGAACTGTGATAATTTTGAAAAAGCACAGGATTATTTCAATGGAGAAAGCAATATTGAAACCACTGATGCAGGCGTTAAAATCTGGGAAACGATAGAATCGGAAAAAGATAAGACATATGATGAGATGATTGTAAATATGCCATTTCAGGGAAATGATACCGAGTTTAAAATGATAAAAAATGCAGATGAGCTTATACTTATCAGCACGGCAACAAAGGAGGTAAATGACAGGCTGAAAAGATGTCTTGAGGTATTGCCGCCGGAGGAATACGAAGACAGGCTATCCATATTATACAATAACTTTGATAACGAAAAATCAATAATGTTTGATGATTTCCCGGGGGTAGTACTGGGCGGAGCACCGCGGATTGAAGAAGCAGATATGCAGAGCGTTATAAATGTAATGACAGATATGAATTTCTTTAACATTCTGTCAAAAATAACAGCTGAGAAAGAACGCAAGCTGCATGATGCACTTATGTATGGAGAGACTACTGTTCTGGAGGAAAGCCTTAATCCTGAGCTACAGCCGCAGATGGGAGAGACCACCGTACTTATGCATCCGTATCTGGTGAGAATGAAAAACGGTGAAAGAATTTCTATCAATAAAGCACATTTTCTGATAGGAAAAGAGCACAGCAGTGTGGACTA
Organism: uncultured Lachnospiraceae bacterium; assembly: GCA_900317585.1. Taxonomy (GTDB): domain Bacteria; phylum Bacillota; class Clostridia; order Lachnospirales; family Lachnospiraceae; genus Roseburia. Next base: position 27,681 of record ONHG01000024.1, read on the forward strand.
TTTTGTGAGCGATAATGCAGCGGTCAGCAGAAGGCATGCGGAAATTGTGACAAAAAACTCAGATTTCTATATAGTGGACAAGCGTTCAACAAATCATACATATATCAATGGCATGATAATTGCTGAGGAAACACCTGTCAGACTCAGAAACGGAGCACATATAAGACTGGGCAACGAAGATTTTGAATTCTGGGAGGAGTGTGTATGAGATTTGAAATAGCAGCTGACACGGACAGAGGAATCGTAAAAGAAACTAATCAGGATAGTCTGTTGGTAAAGTGCTTCTCAACATGCAAAGGAGACATGGCATTTGCAGTATTATGTGACGGCATGGGCGGCTTATCGAAGGGTGAGCTGGCCAGTGCCACTGTAGTCAGAGCATTTGACAGATGGAGTGACGAGCAGCTGCCTGAGCTTTGCAAATCGTCGAACCCGGATATTGACAGTCTGATTCTGGAAAGACAGTGGGATGAAGTAATACAGCAGCAGAACGAAAAAATAAAAGCATATGGCAAAGCACATGCAGTAAACATGGGAACAACAGTGGTAGCGCTGCTTGTCACGCAAAAAGCCTACTACATTATAAACGTGGGTGATTCCAGAATATATAGCCTTTCAGACCATATAGAAAGGCTTACGACAGACCAGACATATGTACAGCGGGAAATTATGAATGGAAATATGACACAGGAGCAGGCTATGAAAGACCCGCGAAGGAATGTACTGCTGCAGTGTGTCGGGGCATCAGCAGAGGTAAAGCCGGAGTACAGGACCGGGGCAATGAAAAATGGAATGTCACTTCTGCTTTGTTCAGATGGCTTCAGGCATGAGGTATCAGAACCGGAAATCTATGAGATGCTGAAACCGGCAGCAGCTGTAGACGGGCAGAATATGCACGACAGACTGGAGCAGCTCATCAGACTCAGCATGCAAAGAGGAGAGCGCGATAATATAACAGCAGCGCTCATAAAGGCACAGTAGGAGGAACAGATGCTTGAAATAGGCTCTTTAATTGACGGAAAATACAAGATACTAAACGAAGTTGGACACGGCGGAATGAGCGTTGTGTACCTGGCTATGAATGAAAGGGCAAACAAACAGTGGGCAATAAAAGAGGTCAGAAAGGATGGAGTAAAGGATTTTGAGGTGGTAAAGCAAAGTCTTGTTGCGGAGACCAATATGCTCAAAAAACTGAGTCATCCCAGTCTTCCTGATATTGTCGATGTCATAGATGAGGATGACAGATTCCTTATCGTAATGGATTATATAGAGGGAAATTCTCTCAAGACAGCATTGCAGGAGTATGGAGTCCAGTCGCAGAAAAATGTGATAAAGTGGGCCAAACAGCTATGCGATGTTCTTGGATATCTGCACTCACAGAACCCGCCAATCATATATCGTGATATGAAGCCGGCAAACATAATGCTAAAGCCTGATGGAAATGTGGTGCTTATAGATTTTGGAACAGCAAGGGAATATAAGGAAAATAACATAGAGGATACAACATGTCTTGGCACGATGGGATATGCTGCACCGGAACAGTTTGGTGGAATGGGGCAGACAGACGCGAGAACAGATATATATTGTCTGGGAGCCACAATGTATCATCTTGTTACGGGAATGAATCCCTGTGAGCCACCTTACGAAATAAGGCCGATCAGAGAAATTGACCCAACATTGTCAGGTGGTCTTGAACGTATTATTACAAAGTGTACACAGCCGGATCCAAACAACAGATATCAGAGCGCAGCTGAGCTGATGTATGACCTTGAGCACTATACAGAGATTGATGACATGTATAGGAAGAATCTAAAGAGAAAGCTTGCGGTATTTATCACCACATCAGCTTTGACGATGCTGCTTGGAACAAGCACAGTATTAAGCTATTGTGCGGCAGAACACAAAAAAAATGAAAATTATAATAGCATATTAAAAGAAGCGGATACCTATGACAATTATGACAATGGATATTACACGGCTATAGTCACCGACCCGACAAGGACGGAGGCATATCTTAAGCTGAATGACAAACTGACAGACGATTTTGTGCTGGACAGGGATGAGGCGCAGATATTGAACAGGCTGATGGTAGGTATAGATTGCAAGGACCACAATGGCCGGGTGCATACATATGATGTCATGGCAAAGCTGAAAGAAAAAAATCCAAAGGGATATGAGGATGTATGCTATAAGATTGGTGAAAGCTTTTTATTCTACTACGAAATCAATGTGGAAAAAGACAGATACTCCAGTGCGGCGCAGTGGTTCAAGGAAGCGAAGGAGAATCATCCGGAGGCAGGAATATACTGTGAGATATCAGATTGTCTGACATTGATTAGCCAGTATGATGGAGCAAAGATACAACAGACAGAAAAAACATATGAAGAATACGAAAAGCTATGGAAGCAAATAAATGAGCTATATGCAAAATCAGAGGATTTTGACAGCATAGACGCAAAGATTCAGGTATGGAATGAGATAGATGATATAGTTGACACAAATATCACATCATTTATAGCAGTGACAGATAAGGATAAAGTTATGGATTTATTACATACGATAAAGGACAAAACAGAAAAGCTGGATAAATCCATAATGCGCGAGCAGATAACAGGATTGCAGGATAATATAGACAAAACAATTGAGAAGGCACAGAGCGTGAAGGAGGAAAACAAAGATGACTTATAATCTGTACAGGATGATATTTTACGTATCCTTCACGGCATTTGCCATAATGCTTATAGCTTCAATAGTCATATTTATAGTGCTTGAAATACCGAAGGTCATAGGTGCACTTACAGGAAAATCTGCCCGGAAAGGAATTGCAGCAATTGTACAAAAGCAGACAGCGGGACATATTGACATAACATCGTCCGGTCCCATAGCACCGTCATATAACCTGGCAGGGGAGAATAAGAAAAAGCCGGGATATACACAAAAGATAGATGAAACTACTGTGCTGGCTGCACCGACAGAAGTATTGCAGGATGAAACCATAGTATTGGAAGATATAACCGAAAAGCTGCAGAAAACCAATATCAGGTTCGAAGTGACAAAGAAAATAGAATTTATACATACGACAGAATGTATCTCAGAAGGAATGGAAAATAGCGAATGTCCAAATTAAAAGTAAGCATAAAAAAATCGACCGTTACTGCCATGATGAAGGCAGGACGAAAGGAAAGAATAAATGAAACCGAACTAAGCCAGCTAGCCAGAATAAAACCATGTGGAATCATGCATGTGACAAAAACAAAAAAAGACAGTGTCACATATACGTGCCCTGCAAATATAAATCTTACCGATAGATTGAAAAAAGCCGTAAGCAAATATGATTTCTTTTTTATGATGGAGCAGATAGTAATAATGGTTCAGGATGTATACAATAACGGACTGAACGTAAACAGTGTTCGTTTTAATATGGATGACGTATACATAAACGAGATGACAAAAGAGATGTATTTTATATATTTTCCGATAGTAGGAGGACAGGAAAGTGCAGATATTGTCGGATTTATAGAAAACATAATTTATACAATGACACCTGTTATCAATGAGGATACGAATTATATATCCAGATTTATGTATTATGTCAGGAGCTTTCACGGATTCAATGGTAATGCGATAGAAAAATATATCTCACGCGAAGAGCGTGCAGTTGTGAACGTGCTGAAAAACACAGCAGTGACAATGCAGCAGACAATGCAGCAACAGATAATGCAGCAGGTAATGCAGGGCAGCATGGATGGAACTACAGTGTTGTCAGATGATGGCATATCCGTACAGCAGATACAGCAGATGCAACCGGTGAACTATCATTTTGCAAGTCTTACAAGGCAGGTAACAGATGAAAAGATAGAGCTTTGCAAACCGTCGTTTGTGCTGGGAAAGAATCCGGAAAAGTCAGATTATGCGGTAGCAGACAATACGAATATCAGCAGGGTGCATGCAGTGATAACCACGCGAAACGGGCGTTATTATGTAATGGACCAAAATTCTACCAATGGCACATTTATCAATGGAAGGATAATAAAGGCGGGGCAGGAAACAGAGATATTACCGGGAGACTGTCTGATGTTAGCTAATGAGGAATTTATATTTAATGAATAGAAAAGTATTGGAGTGCGAAAATGGATGAGAATGAAAAGAAAATAGTAAATTTTATAGACGAAATCAGGGGACAGACACACGAGTTGGAGATACCCCTAAATATATCTGCAAATACTTTAATAATAGCATTAAAAAGAGCATATGATTTAAATTTAGATGAGAATAATACTACAGAGTGTTATATGGCATGTGAATATCCAATAGCATTTTTAAAAGGGAACAGGACACTTGCAGATTTTGGAATCAGAAATGGTTCATCAATTATATTCAGGAGATAATGAAAATGGATAATTTTGGATGGTCAATAGCTTTAGTTCCGGGAACACCTCTTATTATAGGAGATACGCCGGATGCTCATATACAGCTGCAGGGGGCTTATGGAAGGGCAGCAAGAATAGCATTGCAGATCGATAAAAGCATGATGTATTCGATACTATCAAAGTATGGTGGTGATTACGATACATGTGTTAATGATAAAATAATACAGAAATCCGCTAAGATAAATAATCATGACTTTATATCGATAGGTGATTTTATGGCATATTACAATAGAGGAAAGATTTATTTTGATTATGGAGTTATCAAAACTAATGGTGTAGATGTCAGACCGGAAAGTATGAGTATACAGACAACATACCCTGTTTTTATTCGTAATACCAGGATACAGGTGAAAATGGATGAGACTCCGATAGATATACTTGAACCCGGAACTGTACCTAAAAAGCCAGAATTAAATCTGATTACAACATTGTTTCCACCAGTATTTATGATGGCAATGATGATGTTGCTTAAAGGTACAATGAGCGGATCAAGTAGTTCATTTATGATGTTTAGTGTATGTTCAATGGGAGTGGGTGTACTTACATCAATATTTGGTATTGTAAACAGAGAAAAGCAGTATAAGAAGACTTGTATTGAACGACAAGATACTTATAAATTATATATCGAAAAGAAACGTAAAGAAATTGAGAATATTCGAAGAGAGGAGCTGGATTGCCTAAATGATCAGTATTACAGTACAGTACAGGATATAAGTCATATAGAAAATTTTGATACAACTTTGTTTGACCGTATTCCAACAGATCATGATTTTCTGGAAGTGTACTTAGGACGTGGAAATGTAGAGTCATTACGTCAGATTAATTATAAGAAACAGGAGAAGCTGGAGGTTGGAGATGAATTAAGTTGTATTCCAAATCATGTTGCCGATGAATACAGAGATATAGAAAAAGCCCCTCTTACATTGAGTCTCAGGGATGCTAATGCTGTTGGAATAGTGGGTAATGAAGAATCACTTTATTGCATGATGAAAAATATAATAGTGGATATAATAAGTAGGCAATATTATGGAGATATTAATCTTTATGCATTGATAGATAAGGATGAAAAAAAATACAAATGGTTAAAAAACCTAAAATCAATACAGGGAACCGGAGGATGTCGAAATATAGTTTGTGATCAGGAAAGCAGAAACAGGGTGTTCGATAATCTCTATAAAGAGCTGACATTGAGACAGGATGAAAATACAAGTGGAAGATTTAATATTGTCGTTGTTATGGAAGACTATGGAATAAAAAGTCATCCAATTTCTAAGTTTATAGAGCATGCTTCAGAACTTGATACAGTATTTTTGTTTTTTGAGTCAAAGCTTTCACTGTTGCCACTTTACTGTAGTCATATCATAGATATATTTGATTATGAGAGTGCCATGGTATATGATTCGCAGAATAAGATGCATAAGAAATACTTTGAGTATGAGAGTATAGATGATGAAAGTATGGAAAATATAGTCCGCATTCTGGCACCGGTAGAGTGTGAAGAAATCAGTCTTGCAGGAGCATTGAGAAAAAATATTTCATTGTTTGAACTTCTTGGAGTTAATTCAGTGGAAGGATTGAATCTTGATAGCAGATGGGAAAATTCAAAGATATATGAGACGATGGCTGTGCCACTTGGTGTAAATGTTAAGGATGAAATAGTGTATCTGAATCTTCATGAAAAATTTCATGGACCGCACGGACTTGTGGCAGGAACAACGGGTTCTGGAAAAAGCGAGATTTTGCAGACATTTATACTTGGAGCAGCTACATTGTTTCATCCATATGAGATTGGATTTTTGATAATTGATTTCAAAGGAGGAGGAATGGTAAATCAGTTCAAGGATTTACCACATCTGATTGGAGCTATAACTAATATAGATGGAAATGAAGTACAGAGATCGTTAAAATCTATCAAAGCAGAGCTTATGAAGCGGCAAAATTATTTTGCGGAGGCCGGTGTAAATCACATAGATAAATATATTCAGTTATATAAAGAGCATAAGGTATCTGAGCCATTGCCACATCTTGTGATAATAGTTGATGAATTTGCAGAACTTAAAGCAGAACAGCCTGAATTTATGAAGGAGCTTATCAGTACAGCACGAATAGGTCGAAGTCTTGGGGTTCATCTTATACTGGCCACTCAAAAACCAAGTGGAGTTGTAGATGGACAAATATGGTCAAATTCAAAGTTTAAGCTGTGTTTGAAGGTGCAATCAAAAGAGGATAGTAATGAAGTATTAAAAACACCATTGGCGGCTGAAATAAAGGAACCAGGACGTGCTTATCTCCAAGTTGGAAATAATGAAATATTCGAGTTACTACAGTCAGCATACAGTGGGGCAGCGGCTGTATCAGAAGGGGAAGAAGATAAGGAATTTTCAATTTATGAGTTGGATTTTTCTGGCAAAAGAAGTCTTGTTTATCAGAATAAGAAGAAAAAACAGAAAAGCAAAACACAGTTGGAAGCAGTTGTGGATTATATAAAAGATTTTTGTGAGCAGACAGGTATAGAGAGGCTGCCAAGTATATGTATGCCACCGCTTCCGGAAACAATTGCTTATGAACAGTCAGAGAAAAAGTCAGGAAGTGAAATATGGGTAAACATAGGTATAGTTGATGAACCGGAGCGTCAGCTTCAGGAAAAACTGGAATTAAATCTTTCAACGCAGAATTATATGATTATAGGTTCAGCACAGAGTGGAAAGACTAATCTGTTACAGACAATCATAAGAGGAGTAGCTGAAAATTATACTCCTCAGGAGGTTAATTTATATATCATAGATTTTGGTTCCATGATATTGAGAAACTATGCAAATTTAAATCATTGTGGAGGAGTGGTATGTTCTGATGATGATGAAAAGCTGAAGAATCTGTTTAAATTATTGAATAAAGAGATTAATTTAAGAAAGGAAAAACTTGCAGAGATAGGTGTAAGCTCATTTTTGGCATATAAGGAAGCCGGAAAAACAGACCTTCCACAGATAATTGTCCTGATAGATAATATGACAGCTTTAAAGGAGATGTATTTACAGGATATAGATTATTTATTGCCTTTATTCAGGGATGGAATTGCTGTTGGAATGACATTTGTAGTAGCTAATTTACAGACATCCGGAATTGGACAGAGGTATCTAAGCAATTTTGAAGGAAGAATAACATTGTTTTGTAATGACTCTTCAGAATACAGTATGATGTTAAACGGAGTACGTTTGTCTATTCCTAATACACCGGGACGATGCATGGTGCAGTTGGATAAAGAAGTATTGGAGGCACAATTGTTTATATCATTTGAGGGAGAAAAAGAATATGAACGTGTACAGAAGATAAAGAGTTTTGTCGATGAGCAAAACGATAAATATATAAATCAAAAAGCAAAAGTTATTCCAGAAATTCCAAAAGAACTGACATTGACATATATTCAGTCACAATTTACGGAAAGCATAAGTGATGACAAAGTGATAATAGGTCTGGATTATACAAATATATTACCGGTGGCAGTTGAATTAAAGAGCGGAGATGTGCTCTCCCTGACAGGAAAGAATCAGACAGACAGGGAGACTTTTGCAAAATATTTCATGGATACAATTGTTCAAAAGGCATCCGGCAATACGGAGCTGTATGTATTGGATGATGCGACAAAGAAAATGGGAGAATGTGAATTTAATCCTAACACCGCAATGTATCTGACCTCATATCATGATGTACCACCTATGATTGAGGAAATAAATCAGAGAATTGAGCAACGATATGAGATGTATTCGGCAGGAATGTTTGACGAGTTAGAGATGGAACCATGGATTATTCTTGTGATAGATAGTGCAGATATCATGTTGAATATGAGTGGAGATAATAAAATAATGAAATATATGAAGGACTGGCTCGGTAAATATAAGAACATGAAAATATTCGTATTTATGCCAGATATAGAAAATAATTCTATCAGCTTTAATTCTCCTGAGATGCTTAAGATAGTGAAAGATAACAGGCATTACATGGTATTTGATGATGTATGTAATATTAAGATATGTGACATCTCAGTTAGTGCAAGTAAAAAATATTCAAAACCTATAGAGACAGGGGATGCTTATTATATAAAGGACAATGAATTGGTAAAGATTAAAGTTGTCAGACAATCATGATGGAATACTGCTTAGCAGTTTTACCATAAATAAATTTAAAGGAGGCCAATGAAAATGGCAATTAACAAAGTCGATTATGACGTATTAACAACAGGAGTATCAGTATACTCAAATCAGGCGGGAGCAATTGATGATGTCATCAAAACCCTCGTAAATATGAATGGACAGTTACAGGATGGATGGACAAACCAGACAGCCGATGCATTCATCGAGAGATTCGAAAGTGAATACAAGCCTGCCCTTTATAAGGTAGAAGAAGCTGTACAGAGTATTTCTGATTTCATCAACAGCTACATGCAGAACAGACAGGACGATGATGCAAGAGGAGCCGCAGCAGTAAGAGGCTAATCAGAGTCATTTTTTGAAGGTAAATGCGGCATTTGCCGCATTTACCTTCAATATCCTATATGAGAATGAATGATAAGGAGAATAATGCAATGGTACGAGACTTTTCAGGCGAGGCAAAACAGGAACTCCTGCAATATGTGGATAGTATAATATCAAAACAAAGATGGGAAGAAATAGCAAATACAATAGTATTTTATAATGTCAGTATTCCCGTTATAGTTAGCCGATTGGGAATTAAGGAATGTATAGATAGTGTTGGAAATTATTATAGTAATTTGATCAATAAAAACAAGGCAACAAAACGGCAGATAGAAGAAATATTTGCAAATGTACAAAGCGTAGACACAAAATATATGGGAAAACTCTCACAGTATATAAATACAGGAAACCTGTGGGTTAAATATATAGATGATCTTTCGGGGTTAATTGATCCGAATGGCGGAAATCTTGATATTAAAAAATATAAAGCAATTTTGGATGCGGATAAAGAGAAATTGAATGCAGCAAATATGAGTGTGGTTAAAACACTTGTAAGTGATGGAAAAGTGGATGAAGCAACTGATTATGTGGATGTAGTTGATAATCTTGATTTGACATATGATGAATTTATGGCGTTAAGCGATGAGGAGAAGATGGCATATTTAAGTGGAACTTCTAATTGGCTGACTACATTATATCCTAATGTTGAAATGGAAGAGGGAATATATGAGATAACGGTACCGCTCGGTGTGGATATGTCTGCTACTTATAATGTAACGGTATCGGGCTCAGTAGAGACTGATAGCAGTGAAACTATAAATGTAACGATTGATCAGCAGCAGATAGTGCTTGCTAATGCACAGAAATTTGAGATTGAAAATTTATCAGCGGAAATGAATAGTGATGGAGTAAGTTTTTCAAATGAATGGGATAATAAAAAGATAAAAGCAGGTATTGAAAAAGATGGAAAAATATTTTTAAATTCCGTAATAAAAAATGGAAAATCTGAAATGAAATATGGAGGTTCGTTAGATGTATCTTCAATATCAATACAATGCGAAGTTACAACACAATTAGAACAAAATTTAGCAGTAACTTCAAGTGTCAAACTTGAAAAATCAAATAATGTGGATATGAAAAATTGGAGTGCAGTGAGAGTAGAAGAGGAAAAAGAAAATTTAGATCAAGTATATTGGGAAATGGATCCATTATATAGAGACTCAAGTATGAGAAAAGCAGAAATATTTATGGCAGATGGAGTTTCTTTGACTCAGATACTAGAAACTTTAATGCGGTTGGCACAGTATATTTAATGAGAATGAAGGGAGTAAATTATAGTGAAAAAATATGTCAGCACAATTATTTTTATATCTATTATAGTAATATCAGTATTAATGGGAGTTAGACAGTATAAAAATGATGAGAGCTTAAAATCTAAAGAAAATGAACCT
>ONHG01000026.1 GCA_900317585.1 uncultured Lachnospiraceae bacterium
GAGCATTCCACTATTCTCCCCATGCTCCTCGTAACTTATCCACCATATCAGTTCATTATAAAAATCTTAGATTTTTGTCTTGACAACTGAGCCACTATACTATTTTTATCAAAAAAATAAGGAAAGATTGAGTTTGGATTCATCAGAAAACTTTATGATTCTGCTTGGTGATGTTGGTGCAAATTTTGCTCTCACTGGTCAGAGAAATCATAAATTCAAATCAGAGCTTTCAAAATTGCCATTTACTTTTATATGTCTAAGAGGAAATCATGAAGCCAGAGTAAAAACGGTTATGGACAAAAATCCTGATGGATGGGAAACAATATCAAAATATGATGGTTCCATATTTGTTGAGAAAGAATTCCCTCACATTGAGTATTTAGCAGACGGACCGGCAGTATATAATTTTAAGTCTTATAAAACTCTATCTCTGCCCGGTGCTTACAGCGTGGACAAGTACTATCGTCAAGCCAGACATTTGACGTGGTATAAGGATGAGCAATTAAACGAAAAAGAGATGGAGCTAGGAAGAAAATTGTGCAGAAATGAGGCACCGTTTGATTTAGTACTTTCGCATACATGCCCATATCTATATGAACCAACCGATTTGTTTCTTGCAGGACTTGATCAGAGTACGGTTGATTCAACCATGGAAAGATATCTCGGCGAGATAGAATTTAATTTGGATTATAAGAGATGGGCCTTTGGACATTTTCATGCCGACCGGCTGTATCCATGGGCTGATGGCAGACAGATGCTGATGTTATTCAACGAAAATGTTGTAAATCTGGATAAATTTATGAATATGACCGAAAAACAGTCATTTAAAGATATTATTGCATAAAAGGGCAAATTTGACACAAAAGCCTAAACCGCATCAATTCTTTGCAGGAGCTTTATTCGTAAACACCACCCTTCTTCCAGCATTGTTTTATATGGAAGCTCCAAAATTTGCTATTGTCATAAAGTAAATATTGATTGAGAAATTAGTGTAAAGAGTTTATAATTAAATCAAGAAATGATAATTTTTGTAAGGTAATGAGGAAAGGCGGTGCATCACATGACTATGTTACAGGAGCAGGCTGTTCGGATGATTCAGAATATGTCCGATGATAATGTAGGTTTTTTACTCGAAGTGATTCAACGATTAATATCAAAGAAAACATATACCAGTGTTATTTATCCGTCTCAGAAATCCGATGAAAAAATGCAGGCGTTTAAAGAACTGGTAGCGACAAGATATGAGGCAAAAAAATATTTGCCGGATGACTTTGATCCGGATGCAGAGTTGGAAGCCGCAAGAAAGGAAAGATATGGTAGTATTGATTGATATGAATGTAATTATTGATTTTCTTGTTGCAAGAGAACCGTTTTATGATTCAGCATTGCGTGTAATGGAGAAATGTGCTTCTGGAGAAGCCGATGGATACATGGCGTTTCACTCTTTGCCTAATCTGTGGTATATTCTTAGAAAAGTACCGGTAGAAACAAGAAGATTATGGTTGGAAAATGTTTGCAAGGTTTTAAAAGTAGCATCTGCATCACAGGAAGCGGTCATGGCTGCTATTAAAATGGATAACTTTAAAGATTTTGAGGACTGCTTGCAGGACAGATGTGCCGAGGAAGTTTCAGCAAATTATATAATTACTCGAAATATAGCAGATTTTGAAGCTTCTGTGGTATCAGCTATAGAACCGGATGAGTGGCTGAAAAAAATTAACTAAAAGAGATTATTGACATGGTTTAAGATATCAAATAAATAACATAATTGAGGCACGGAGTATTAATTCCGTGCCTCAATTGTCATATCCGGATTACCTTTCTGTTGTAAAATAAAGGGCGTTATTTCAGTGCAGATATAATTTTGAAATATGGCTTGAAAAGGCTGTAATATTTCAGACCATCTGTCTCACCGTAGGTCTTTGTGATGGCAGATCTTATGCCATTGAGATTCTTTGTTTTATTCTTATTTTTTTCAAGAAAATCAACAAAATTTCCGGGATCATTAATATCACTGTGTGCGAAAATTATACCTGTAAAACGCTCTACCTTCTTTTTACGCGTGAGCTTTTCAGGCGTAAAAGAGTAGGATTTGTCTTTTATGGTTTTATAAATTGTCTGACCCTGTTTCATACCATAAACATGAACCAGCGTCTCGTGAAGCTTGAGAAGATTGTCTTTTCCCATGCAGTTTAGGAAAGAATCTACCTCAAAATGGTCGAAGTCTTCGGATACTGCCGATACTTCAGAAATATCTGATGTATCAATGCTGTCCGTTGAGGATTTAGCCTCATCTGCTTCGTTTTTATTTGAGCTGTTACCAGAACCATTATGAGGTGTCTGTTCGTCAGTGAATGGTAAGTCATCATTAGTCATAAGCTTATCACTTGACGGTAAGTCATCGTTAGTTGCAAGCTCATCACCTAACGGTTCACTGTTTGTATAGCTGCTATGATTGCCATCGATAAGTTCATTCAGATTGTAAGACTTTGCGGTGATAGCATCGGTATCAGTATCGGTATTGATATTGTTATTGACGTTATCTTCCTTGGATGGAATATCTGCTACTACCTGATACTTGATGTTTTTTCTTCGCTGAACAGCCTGTTTGCAGAAATTTACATTGAATCTGCGTACAGCGAATCCCTTATCTTTCCAGAACCTTACAGCAGGGTCATAGCCTGTGTCATTGCTCATTATGATGTACTCATCAGCACATGAGGCTGCTGATACATCTGCTGTGTTTGCAACGATATGAGTAGCTGAAGAATTATCATTATATGGCTTTGTGTTATCTTGTATTTCAGTGTTGCCGGATGCATGTTCACATGTGCTTTCACTGAGGGAATCGTTGTGTCCCATCAGATAACCCATATAGGATACCAGCTGAAAATCGAGGGCATTCGTTCCCTCATAGCATTCCTCAAATCGTACGTTAATACTGTTGTTTTCCATAAGCCTGATGACTGACATGTATGACATGTGAGGTGATTTTTTTGTGTAAAAAACTACGATTTCGTCGTCCTCATCTGCCATATCAAACAGCATCAGCCAGTTGTCGTTGACATTTTCGCTGTCTACTAAAAAGTGTCTGATAATAATCACCATTAATCCGGACAAAAGTATTGTAACATGAGTTTGAAATAATGGCAAATAAACATGATTTTTAGAAATCTTAGAAATGTTAACAATACAAAGTGCGCAACATATGATATAATTTTTATATGCTATGAGGATGAGTGGGATAAAATGAGAGGCAAAGAAATAAATAAACCGATGCTTGAAATCTGCTGTGGCAGCTTTTCGGATGTGAAAACAGCATATGAAAATGGTGCAGACAGGGTTGAACTGAACAGTGCCCTATATATGGGAGGGCTGACACCTACACTCGCCAATTTAATATATGCAAAGGAAAAATGCAATATACCGGTAGTGGCAATGGTTCGGCCGAGGGGCGGCGGATTTTGCTATTCGGATGAAGAATACGACACTATGCTTATGGATGCAAAAATTCTTTTAGAGCATGGAGCAGACGGTATTGCGTTTGGATTTCTGACAGAGGAAAAAATGCTTGACAAAAAGCGCACGAAGGAAATGATAGAGCTCATTCATGAGTATGGCAGGGAAGCTGTGTTTCACCGCGCCTTTGACTGCATAGATAATCAGGAAAGTGCAGCGGAGAAGCTTATTAGGCTTGGCGCAGATCGTATCCTCACAAGCGGTGGAGCAGTAAATGTATGGGATGGCAGAAAACAGCTTAAGCATCTTCAAAATCAATATGGAAAAGATATTACGATTCTGGCCGGAAGCGGTGTGAATGATAACAATGTGAGAGCATTTATCGAATATACAGGTATTACGCAGGTGCACAGCTCGTGTGGCTCATGGAAGTGTGATGTGACAGCAGCGGGTAATGCAGTAGATTTCTCGTATGATGAAGCGATGAAGAACTGCTATCAGTGTGCGGATGCAGGGAAGGTTAGGAAGCTTGCGGAAGAGGTAAGTGGAGAGGACAGAATCTGCTCGGCTTTGCACTTATGATTGTGAGAGATGCATTATAGATATGAGAAGATATTTTTGTCCCCAACAACCAAATCTATTTGACATTTTTGGTACACAGGAATAAAATAATATCGTTGATTTTGCATTTTGTTGACTGTATTCCGACATGATGCTACTATTTGTTCGTAAACAACAAATAGTAAATAAATAATGACATGAGGTTTTAGCAAAGGCGCTAAGGTGTATTCCTTAGTGCCTTTTTTAGCCGGATATGCGTGGCTAAAGCTATGAATACTTAGGTCATATGGAAAAGAGGAATACAGTATGAGCAGCACAAAATTATTTAAAAACGTAAGGCTTAAGGGTCAAAAGGAGCTTACTTCAATTCTTGTGGAGGATGGAGTATTTAAGAAGATTTCAGCAGATTTACCGGAGCAGGCAGGCTGCGAGATCATTGATTTGCAGGGACAGCTTGTCATTCCACCGTATGTTGATCCGCATATGCATCTGGACTATGTATTTACTGCAGGGCTGGGTGAGGAGAATGGCTCAGGAACCTTGTTTGAGGGCATTCAGCGCTGGAGCGAGTCAAAGGGACATATGACAGTGGAGCAGATGAAGGAGCGCATATATAGTGGTATCAGGAAAGAGATGTTGAATGGTGTGCAGGCAATCAGGACTCATATTGATGTCACAGACCCGACATTTACAGGGCTTAAGGCAGCTCTTGAGGTGAGAGATGAGGTAAATGATATCCTGGATTTACAGATTGTAGCTTTTCCACAGGAGGGCATGTATGCATACAAGGGTGGTGATGAGCTTGTAGAGGAGGCTCTCAAGATGGGAGCTGACTGTGTCGGTGCCATACCACACTTTGAGCTGGCCAGGGAATTTGGCGAGAAGTCAGTACACAAGGCTATCGGGCTTGCGGTAAAATACGATAAGCTGGTCGACGCACATTGTGATGAGACTGATGATACTCAGAGCCGCTTCCTTGAGCTTTTGAATGCACTTGCCCTGATGGAGGGGATTGGCACCAGGACTACGGCGAGCCATACATGCTCATTCGGCTCAGCGGACAACAGCTATGCCTTCAGGATGATGAAACTCTTCAAGAAGTCAGGTATCAATTTCATTTCATGCCCTACAGAGAATGTATATCTTGAGGGACGTCAGGATACCTATCCAAAGAGAAGGGGAATTACAAGGGTTAAGGAGCTGTATGACAATGGTATCAATGTCTGCTTTGCACAGGATTCCATGTCAGACCCATGGTATCCGCTTGGAAACGGCAATATGATGATGATTCTTGACCATGGCATTCATCTGGCTCAGATGATGTCTCCGGAGGAGATTACAAATGATTTAGACCTTGTTACAACAAATGGAGCCATCACCATGAGCATTACCGATCGCTATGGTATCGAGGAGGGCAAGCCAGCCAACTTTATCGTGCTCGATGCAAAATCAGAATTTGAGGCAATATGTGAGAGAGCAGGAATCACTGCTTCTGTCAGACACGGTGAGTATTTATTCGAAAAAATCCCGGCAAAGGTTACAGGAGCAATCGACCTGCTGAAATAAGAGGTAATAATTCATGTTTCAGTGCAAGGATTTACTTTCGCTTACGACTTTGTCGCAGGCGAAGGTTATCGCCGGAAAAGGCGGTATGGAAAAAGGCATCAGGTGGTCTTATAAGGCAGAGAATATCAATTTTGAGAAATGGGTGCGGGGAAAGGAGCTTCTTATAGTGAGCAGCCCTGTCACACAGAGGAAAAATTTTGATTTGTACAAGACAATAAAGAAAGCGATAGAGCTTCAAATGTCATGTGCGCTTCTGCTGGTTGGAGAAAACTATGTGACGCAGATAGATGATAAGGTAATTGATTTAGCGGAAAAGAATGATTTTCCGCTTTTTACCATGCCCTGGGATGTGCCGCTTTTGGATTTTTTTGAGGAGCTGGGGCATGCGATTTCATATCTGGATGACAGAAAGGATATAGAGGATAGTCTGCTTGCCGAGATTATTTTTGGAAACAGTATTAATACGACAAGCATAGAGCAGAAGTGTATACAGATGGGATATGAAAAAAGTGTGCTTAAGCAGGTGTTTGTACTGCATATAGCAGGCAATATAATAACCAATGATCAGATAAGAAGCTATGCGCAGACCTTAAAGGATTATTTTAAGGCTGCTGATTATCAGGCGATTGTGTCATGCTATGGAGACAGAATAATCGGTTTCATGAATGACTGCACGGACAAAAGAGATGTAATTGTGGATATTTTCACGAAATTTGATACTTTTTTGAAAAATGAGTACAGTGATATACGCTATACACTGAACATAGGTGAAAAATGTGATAATATCTCAAAGCTTCAAAAGAGCTTTCATGAGACATCAAAGACCAATGCCGTGCTTGAGCATATAGGCAGGACGAATGAGATTGTCTTTTATGATCAGATGGGATTTTACAGGATGCTCATGGCATATGAGAATACCGCACCTATGAAGAGGTTTGCGGACGAGGTGCTTGGTGAGATAATTGCATATGAGAAGAAGGCACACACTCAGCTTATGGAGACTATGTGGACGTATTTTGAGTGTGACTGCAATCTGCAGAGGACTGCGGATAAGCTTTTTTCACATAAAAATACTGTGAAGTACAGGCTGCAGAGAGTAGAACAGCTCACAGGCAGAAGCTTTGCAGACCGCTTTGACAGCCAGGAGCTGTATAATGCGCTGATGATTTATTATTATCTGCAGTGATAGAGTGATAGGACTTAGGGAGGTTACATTAGAAATCCATCGGATAATGACTTGAGCCATGATGCCTTAAGTTT
Organism: uncultured Lachnospiraceae bacterium; assembly: GCA_900317585.1. Lineage (GTDB taxonomy): Bacteria > Bacillota > Clostridia > Lachnospirales > Lachnospiraceae > Roseburia. The sequence goes on from ONHG01000026.1 coordinate 6,847, forward strand.
TTGGGTGGATTTGTTACATGGGAACAAAATCGCAAAGCAGGTTTTGTTTACAAGAGACGAAAATACAGCTAAATTTACATGAGCTATTGATTTGGCAGGCAGATAAATATAATATGTGTTCAACGAAAGGCAACGGGGCCGGAGGATGAGAATCCTTCGGTCCTTTTTGCAGTATATGATGCCTGGAAAGAGAGGAATATAAAGATTATGAGCTATGGACTAATTGCAACATTGATTGTAGTGGCGATTGTCGTCGGTGCAATCACAACAAAAAAATGTGAGGCTTTCCTGATTGCAGGATCTATGGTGGGAGCTGTTGTTCTCTGGAAACAGGATTTCCTGTCAAAATGGGTAAGTACACTTGAGGGTGTGATGAGTGATGAGGCATATGTCATTTTGATATGCGGACTTTTCGGAAGTCTTGTCGCTTTGCTTACTGCTTCAAAAGGAAGCTTTGGTTTTACAAAGATTGTGTCAAAGCTTTGTAATTCAGAAAGAAAGACACTTTTTACCACATTTATTTTAGGAATATTGATTTTCGTGGATGATTACCTGAATGTTTTATCAATAGGAACAGCCATGAAGGGCACATACGATAAAAAGAAGGTGCCAAGAGAGGCTCTTGCATATCTGCTGGACAGCACCGGCGCTCCGGTCTGTGTATTGATACCGTTCTCTTCTTGGGCAGCGTATTTTGGAGCTATTTTCCTTCAGCAGGATTGTGTGAAGAAGCTTGCAGGTGGAAGCCTGATGAAGACATATATGATGGCGATTCCATATTGTGTTTATCCGCTTGTGGCTCTTTTAATAGTATTCCTTTTCTGTATGGGATGGTTTCCAAAGCTTGGAGGCATGAAGAAAGCATATGAGCGTGTTGCTGCTACAGGAAAAACATACAGCGATATAAGCAGAAAGTACAATATAGGTTCTGAGTACGGCGAGGACGAGGGCAGAAGTGTATGGTATTTCATCATTCCGCTTGCTATACTGGTAGGTGTGGCAGTTGCAACAGGCGATCTGGTTGTGGCAGCAGTTATTGCAATAATTGTTTCTATGGTATTGTATATCGCAGGAAGGATTATGACATTTTCTGAGTTTTGGGATACATTTGTAAAGGGATTTTCAGATATGCTCCCGATTATCATTTTACTTATATCTGCACTTACATTCCAAAAGATTGCAAGTGAGATGAAGATGACAGAGTTCTTTGTAGATTTATGCAAGCCGTTTATGGCAGGAAGTGTATTCCCGATGATTACATTTATAATTGTAGGACTTCTGGCTTTCATGATTGCAAATGCATGGGGCGTATGTACACTTGTAGCACCGGTGCTTATACCGCTTGGGGCAAGTGTCGGAGCAAATATCGTACTTGTTATGGCAGCTATTCTTTCAGGCTGTGCATTCGGAAACCATGCATGCTTCTACTGTGACACAACAGTGCTCGCGTCAAACGGAGCAGGAATTGACAATCTTGAGCACGCAGGCTCACAGCTGCCGTATGTGCTTATCGGAGCCGGTATTTCTATAATTGGTTTTCTGATTCTGGGATTTGTGATGTAGCAGTTACACTGATGTGTGAACGGTAACTATAATTGTAAGACAATGATCCGTCAAAGGAAAAGGAGTACAGTATGGACGAAAAAAAATACGTTGTAACGATAGCAAGACAGTTTGGCAGTCTGGGACGTCCGATTGCCATGCGTATGAGCGAAAAACTCGGAGTAGAGTTTTATGACAGGGATATCGTGGAGGAGGCTGCGAAAAAGCTCAATCTTCCGGTGTCAAAAATCAATGAGATAGAGGAGAGCGCAAAGAAAAAGGTGCATTCAAACAGCTTTAGAAGGATGATGTATCCGCTTGGTACACAGGCTGACGAGCTGCAGGATAAGCTCTTTGAGGCACAGCAGAATATCATCAGATTTCTTGTGGAACGAGAGTCATGTATTATAGTAGGACGCTGCTCTGATTTTATTCTGGCTGATGAGCCGAACCTGCTTAGAATATATATCTACGCACCATATGAGGAGCGTGTGAAGAACTGTGTAAATGACCTCAATATGGATGAGAATGAGGCCAGAAAGATGATTAAGGCTGTAGATGAGGCGAGGGATCATTATCATATGCACTATGCGGGCTTTCTGCCAAATGACCAGAGATTTAAAGAAATCATGATTGACAGCAGTATGCTCGGTACAGAAGGGACAGCCGACTATCTGGTCGATGCCGTAAAGAGAAGATTTGGACTTGAATAATACATATACAATTAAATACCGGATTGTGTTATAATATGTCTGTCGGCGGATTCGTCGGCAGACTTTTTTTAAGGAGAGTAAAATGAGAGTATTAACAGATTTAGAGCCAAAGAACGTTTTTTCATTTTTCGAGGATATATGCAGTATTCCTCATCCATCATACAAGGAAGAGAGAATCAGTAATTATCTGGTGGAGTTTGCAAAGGCAAGAGGTCTTGAGCATTACCAGGATGAGCTTCACAATGTGATAATCATAAAGGAAGCATCAGAAGGATATGAGGATGTGGAGCCAATCATACTGCAGGGGCACATGGATATGGTTTGCGAGAAGGCACCTGACTGTGATAAGGATATGGACGAGGAAGGCCTGGACCTTTTGATAGATGGTGATTTTATCTCGGCAAAGGGCACTACACTCGGTGGAGATGACGGTATCGCGGTGGCATATGCGCTTGCTATTTTGGACGATGACAGCCTGTCACATCCACGCCTTGAGTTTGTATGCACTGTATGCGAGGAGGTCGGCATGGAGGGTGCTACAGGCATCGATGTGTCTATGCTTAAGGGAAAGAAGCTTCTTAATATGGACAGCGAGGAGGAGGGCGTGATGCTCGCAAGCTGCGCCGGTGGATGCAGAGCCGATGTGAAGCTGCCGGTAGAGAGAGAGACTGTGAGCGGAACAAAGCTTACTGTGAGCTTATCAGGTCTCACCGGCGGACACTCAGGCTCAGAGATTGATAAGGGAAGGGGCAATGCCAATACTCTTATGTCCAGACTGCTTCGCGACGCATCGGCACCTGTAGCTATAGCTTCTATAGATGGCGGCAGAAAGGATAATGCCATTCCAAGAGAGTGTACTGCACAGATTATTGTAGCACCTGATGAGGCTGCGGCAGTGAAGGCTTCGATAGAACAGGCAGCAGCTGAGATTGCGGAGGAGTTTAAGGCATCTGATCCTGACCTTAAGCTTGCTGTGTCAGAGGAGACTGACTGCAGTGAGTCAGCTATAAGTGCAAAGGATAGCGCAAGGGTTATCGCACTTATCGAGGCACTGCCAAACGGCATCATCAGAATGAGCCGGGAAATAGATAAGCTTGTTGAGACCTCACTTAATCTGGGAGTTTTAAAATCAGACGATGCTGCTGTCACTTTAAGATACGCAGTCAGAAGCTCTGTCGGTGTGGCTAAAAAGAGCCTTAAGAACCAGCTTGTATGCATAGCAGGCGCTTTTGCGGCAGAGGTTACATTTGAGGGTGATTATCCTGCATGGGAGTACAAGAAGGATTCAAAGCTCCGCGAGGATATGGTACGGATTTTTGAGGAGATGTATGGCAAAAAGCCTACAGTTGAGGCTATTCATGCCGGTGTCGAGTGCGGTCTTTTAAGCGGCAAGATTGAAGGACTCGACTGCATATCAATGGGACCGGACATGTATGATATCCATACGACTGAGGAGAGGCTTTCCATATCCTCTGCAAAGAGGTCATATGAGTATATACTCAGAGTGATTGCGTGCAAATAAATATCTATTCAAGGCTTTTGATAAAGGAAAGAGGTGTCATATGATACCTCTTTTTAAATGCCCTGTGAAAATAGCTCAGATTGTGAAATCCGACAGACAGTGAGACATCTAAAATTGAGGTGTTGCCGCGCTCGAACTGTTCTACGGATTTTTCAAGACGCACATTGTTGATATACTGCACGCAGGTCATGTTCATGTGTTTTTTGAAGAAACGCATGAAGTGGTATTCACTGAAATAGCAAAGCCCGGCAAGCTCTGCAACCTGGATGCTTTCGGCATAGTGCACCTCGATGTAATCGAGCACATTTTTTAGCTTATCGGAGGATGTGTTGACACCGAAATCAGCATTTTTTTCACTGTATTGCAGCAATAGAAATATTGCCTGAAGCAGAAATGCCTTTAGAGCCAGCTCATAGCCGAATTCCTGACCGGAGTATAGATTTGTTATGCGCATGAAGCATTTGCAAAGGGATGAATATGCCGGATGCTTCGGTGCAATCAGGTAAGGCATGGCAAACTCATGGTTGATTAGCGGAGTCAGATATCTTGAAGAGCATATATCGGTATTGTTTCCACCTAAAAAATTGATATGGAATACATACGTTTCCGAGTAAAATTCGTCGCAGTCCCTTATTGAAATGGAATGCAGCAGCAGTGGCGGGATAAAGATGATATCGCCTTCCTTTGCTTCATATTCGAGCAAATCAATCTGATAGGTGCATGAGCCCTTTGTAATCAGTGTGAGCTCTGCCTCATCGTGCCAGTGTGTAGTGATGACAGGGTAATCTGCTGCAAGTCTTGTTATATATTTCTGAACGGGGAAAAATACTTCTCCGTGCTTTGCGTTTTCTTTCTGCCCGAGGGCAGGCAGATTATTGTTTTTCATATTGTTGTTTCTCCATAGCTTTTAAAACTATACCCTTTAAAATTATAAGAGCAGTATTGTGTTATAAAATGAAAAAATATTGCAAGAATTTATACTAAATACTTTCTATAATAGCAGTATAATACATCAAGGCGAAGTGCTCAAGCTGTAAATGAGTGCAAAATTTATGATTAGATAAGAGGTACACATTATGGAGAGAAAATGGTGGCATGACAAGGTGGTATATCAGATTTATCCAAAGAGCTTTCAGGATTCTAACGGAGACGGCTTTGGTGATTTACAGGGTATCATCAAAAGACTTGATTATCTTGAGACGCTTGGAATCAATGCAATATGGCTTTCGCCGGTATTCAAATCACCGCAGGCGGACAACGGTTATGACATTTCGGATTACAGGGATATTGATCCGACGTTTGGCAGTCTCGATGATATGGAGGAGCTCATAAACGAGGCAAAGAAGCACAATATAAGGATTATGATGGACCTTGTCTTAAATCATTCTTCAAACGAGCACATGTGGTTCAAGGAGGCTAAAAAGAGCAAGGACAATCCATACCATGACTACTATATTTGGAGAGACGGAGATGAAGGCGTGCCGCCAAGTGATATGAAGGCTTGTTTCGGTGGAAGCGCATGGGAATATGTGCCGGAAATTGGACAGTATTATTTCCATCAGTTTTTACCGGAGCAGCCGGATTTAAACTGGGAGAATCCAAAGGTCAGAAGAGCAATCTACGATATGATTCTCTGGTGGATGGACAAGGGAGTCGGCGGCTTCAGACTTGATGTAATCGACCAGATAGCAAAAGAGCCGGACAAGAGAATCACCATAAACGGACCAAGGCTTCAGGAATATTTTAAGGAACTGAGCAGGGAGACCTTCCAGAAGGGCGACCTGATTACTGTAGGTGAGGCATGGGGCGCAGACACAGAGCGCGCAAAGCTTTACAGCAATCCGGATGGCAGCGAGTTTTCTATGGTGTTCCAGTTTGAGCACATAGGGCTTGACCAGAAGGAGGGCGGCGAGAAATGGGACCTTGCACCGCTTCCGTTTAAAAAGCTCAAAAAGATAATGGCTCACTGGCAGAATGAGCTCTACAACTGTGGCTGGAACAGTCTGTTCTGGGACAATCATGACCTGCCGCGTATCGTGTCAAGATGGGGCAATGACGGGGAGTACAGAGTGGAATCTGCAAAGATGCTTGCTATATTGCTGCACGGCTTGCAGGGTACACCATACATATATCAGGGCGAGGAGCTGGGCATGACAAATGTACAGTATGATATCGAGGATTATAAGGACTGTGAAATCATAAACATGTACCATGAGCGCCTTGAAAAAGGATACTCAAAGGATGAAATCATGAAGTCCATTTACGCAAAGGGCCGTGACAATGCGAGGACACCTATGCAGTGGGATGACTCGGCAAATGCCGGCTTCACCACAGGAACACCTTGGATAAAGGTAAATGACAATTACGACAAAATAAATGCCAAATCACAGGTGAATGACCCTGATTCAATCTTTAGCTGCTACAAGAAGCTTGTTCAGCTGAGAAAGGATTATCCGGTATTTGTTGATGGTAAATTTACACTTTTACTTGAGGATGATGAGAATATTTTTGCATACAGCAGAAAGAATGAAGAAAAAACCATGATTGTTGTGTGCAATTTCTTTGACAAGGAGATACCAATGCCGCTTGCAAAGGAGTGTGAGGGCATGGAGGTGCTGATTTCAAATTATAAGGATACCTCTGATATGTCAGTGCTCAGACCTTATGAGGCCAGGATGTATATACGATAGATAAAATTGATACCGCTTGTTTTTATAAAGGTGTTTTATAAAAGCAGGCGGTATTATTGTATTTTTTAAGGAAAATGTATATAATAAGTTACCGAAAAAATTCAATGGACGATGAAAGGAACCAATTCCATGTTTGATATAATAATAATAGGCAGTGGTCCGGCAGGACTGTCTGCAGCAATATATGCAAAGAGAGCCAATCTGAATGTGGCAGTAGCAGAAAAAGAATACGAGGGAACAGGCCAGATAGCCGAGAGCGGAAATGTGAACAACTATCTGGGGCTTCCCAACATAAACGGATACGACCTGGGAGAAAAATTCAGGGAGCATGCAGTGTCTCTTGATGTAGAATTTATCGAAAAAGAAGCAGTGCAGATAGAAGCAGTGCAAAATTGTGAGAAAGAAGAACCAGCGATATACAGAGTGAAATTCGATGATGACACGATAGCAGAGGCAAGAGCGCTCATCTATACTGCAGGAGCATATCCGAGAAAGGCAGGAGTGCCGGGAGAGGATGAGTATACCGGTAAGGGAGTATCTTACTGTGCAATCTGTGACGGAGCATTCTATAAAGGAAAGACAGCCGCAGTGCTGGGCGGCGGAGATACCGCTTTGGATGATGCATTATATCTGTCCGATATATGTGAGAAGGTCTATCTGGTTCACAGAAGAGACAGCTTCCGCGGTGCACAGAGCACAGTTGAGCTCTTAAAGCAGAAAGAAAATGTAGAGCTTGTCCTAAACGAAGCAGTGACAGAAATATATGGAGAAAAGAAGCCAACAGGCATAAAGCTTAAAAGTGGCAGGACATTGGCTGTAGACGGAATATTCGTGGCATATGGCTCAGTACCGCAGTCAGAGCTTATAAAGAATCTGGTGCAGCTTGATGAGAGAGGATATGTAGTGGCAGGTGAGGACGGCATCACATATGCTGCAACAAAAAATGGTGACCATGATAGAAACGTCCAGCCGGGACTGTATGTGGCGGGAGATGTCCGTACCAAGACACTGCGTCAGGTGGTAACCGCAGTATCTGACGGAGCAAATGCTGCAACGACAGCCGCAGAGTATTTAAGGGACATTAATGGTTATAAACAAAATATATAACCACGCACAAATAATTTGTATAACTGATAGCATTGACTTTCAACCCACACGTTTGTATAATAATCTCATCAATTCCTAGTAACACAATAGACTATGTAAGAATTAACGAGAAGAAGAAAACAATGAGATTTAATACAAGCTTACTTCATGCCGGCGTGACAAAAGAGACAAATGGCTCTACACTGCCACCGGTATATCAGACAAGCGCCTTCGAGCAGGAGAGCGCGGCAGATCTGGAAAAAATATTTGAAAACAAAGCTCCGGGCTACTGTTACACAAGAGTTGCCAATCCTACGATTACAGCTTTTGAGAACAGAATAACAAAGCTCGAGGGAGGAATAGCATCGGTGGCATGCGCATCAGGCATGGCGGCACTGATGAATACCTTCTTAAATATACTAAGCAGTGGAGATGAGCTCATCTCAAGCGCCAGCCTCTACGGTGGCACAATAGATTTGTTCCATGATCTTGAGGCCTTCGGCATCACAACCAGATATGTCGAGAACAACAACTGGCAGCAGATAGAGGACAGCATCAATGAGCATACCAGACTGATTTTTGCAGAGACTATCGGTAATCCCTGTCTGGATGTCACAGATATTGAGAAGCTTGCAGAGATAGCACACGCACATGATATACCGCTTGTAGTTGACAATACCACATCGACAGCTTACCTGATACAGGTTTTAAAGCATGGAGCTGATATCGTGGTCAATTCATCTTCCAAATATATAAATGGAAGCAGCAATGCAATCAGTGGTATTCTGACAGACTCAGGTAAGTTCAAATGGGACAAGAACAGATATCCGGGTTTTGCAGATTATGTGAAGTATGGACCTATGGCATTTGTCGCAAAGCTGAGAAACAGTCTTTTCAGAAATATGGGTGCCTGTTTAGCTCCGGTGAATGCATACTTAAATATTATAGGACTTGAGACACTCGGTCTTAGAATGGAAAGAGAATGCTCTAATGCACTCGAGCTTGCGTCGTGGATAGAAAACAATTATCCTGACATAAAGGTTAATTATCCGGGGCTTGAGAGCAGCAAATGGCATGAAATAGCAAAAAAACAGCTCACAAACGGCTATGGAGCAATCCTTACAATCAGGGTTGGCAGCAAGGAAAAGGCATTTAAATTTATAGACAGCTTGACGATTCCATACACACTCAGCAATATCGGAGATACGAAGACACTTGTCATTCATCCGGGCTCCACAATCAGTCTTCACAGCACAGATAAGCAGAAGGAGGATGCAGGAGTATTTGAGGATCTTATAAGAGTCAGCGTGGGTATCGAGGATATAGATGACCTCAAGGAGGATTTTGCACAGGCTTTTGCAAATATAGCTGATTAAGCCATCATAATAAGGTATCAATGTGTATGCAAATGAGAGCGTGCATATGCATTTATATATAAAACAAAACATTAACATATTTACACAGTAAGGAGATTAAAAATGGCGGAGAAAGTTGATTACGCGGCCCTAAAAAAGGGCGGATTCATGAGACAGAAGCAAAAGGGCTGTTTCTCGCTTAGAATTGCGGTTGTAGGAGGAAATCTTACAGCAGAAAATATCAAAACAGTAGCAGAGGTTGCTGAGAAATACGGACACGGATATGTTCATATGACATCGCGTCAGGGTATTGAGATTCCTTTTATCAAGGTTGAGGATATCAATGTGGTAAAAGAGGAACTGGCAAAGGGTGGTGTAGGAACAGGTGTCTGCGGACCAAGAGTACGTACTGTCACAGCGTGTCAGGGCTCAGAAATCTGTCCTAGCGGATGTATCGATACATACACTCTGGCTAAGGAACTTGATGAAAGATACTTCGGAAGAGAGCTTCCTCACAAGTTCAAGTTTGGTGTCACAGGATGTCAGAACAACTGCTTAAAGGCTGAGGAAAACGATGTCGGAATCAAGGGCGGCATGACAGTAGAGTGCAGCCATGACGATTGTATCCAGTGTGGTGTATGTGTGAAGGCATGCCGCGAGGGTGCGCTTAGCATGGAGGATGGCAGGATTGTCATAGACAGAGACAAATGTAACAACTGTGCGCGCTGCGTAAAGAGCTGTCCTACAGATGCATGGAAGGGAACTCCGGGATATATCGTATCGTTTGGAGGACTTTTCGGAAACCACATCTATAAAGGAGAGCAGCTTGTTCCTATTATCCGCGACAAGGAAACTCTTTTCAGAGTGACAGATGCAGCAATTAGTTTCTTCGAGAAGCATGCAAACGGTGGTGAGCGTTTCAGACTTACTCTTCAGAGAGTGGGCGAGGAAGAGTTCAAAAAAGAGATTCAGGCAGCATACGAGGGTAAATAATCCTCATGTATAGCAGGAAATATCCGGCATGCATAAACAACAACGGTTACGGCAAAAATATAATAAATATGAGTATAGGAAGGGAGAGGCAAAATGGCAGATATAGCATTCGACGATCAGGTAGATATAACTGACAAGGTTTGCCCTCTTACATTTGTAAAGGCAAAGGTAGCAATAGAGGAATTAGATGACGGTGAGGTGCTTGCAATCCGTATGAATGATGGAGAGCCGGTACAGAATGTTCCAAGAAGCATGAAGGAAGAGGGACACAAGATACTTAAGCTCGAGGACAACGAGGATGGAACATACACTCTTTACGTCAGAAAGGTTGAGGACTAATCATGGCAGCAAGAATTTCAAAGGCGGATTTCGATAAAAAAGTATTAAAAAGCAAGCTTCCGGTAATTGTTGATTTTTACTCGGATTCATGTGTGGCCTGCAAGAAGCTGGCACCGGTTCTCGGAGATATCGAGGATGATTATGAGGATAAGCTTCACGTATACAAGGTCAACACAAACTTTGACGGAGAGCTCGCTGATGAGTATGAGGTGACTGCGAATCCGACACTGCTTTTCGTAAAAGACGCAGAGGTCTTAGATAGAAAGGTCGGCGCACAAAAGCCTGCCGATTTGAAGGCGTGGGTTGAAGAATTATTATAGTTTTTAGATTATTATATAAAGCAGTCCGATACAGGATAATAACACATACAGATACCACAATCTGTGACACAGGAGGAAATAAAATGACTATCACAGTAGCAGGAGAGAAGAAAGAATATAAGGATGGACTTACATTACCGGAGCTTATTGAGCTTGAGAATGTAGATATGCCGGAGTATGTAACAGTTTCAATAAATGAGGAATTTGTTGCCACAGAGGATAAGCCAAAGACAGTGCTTAAGGATGGCGACAATGTAGAGTTCCTTTACTTCATGGGAGGTGGATGCTAATGGCAATGACTGATGAGCAGATCGAGCGCTATTCACGCCACATTATCCTTAATGAGGTGGGCGTTAAAGGTCAGAAGAAATTATTAAAGGGCAAGGTACTTATTATCGGTGCCGGCGGACTTGGAGCTCCGGCAGCCATGTATCTTGCGGCAGCAGGAGTTGGCACAATCGGTATTGTGGATGCGGATGAGGTAGATTTATCCAACCTGCAGAGACAGATTATCCACGGAACAGCCGATGTGGGCAAAGCCAAGGTAAAGTCAGCAAAAGAGACAATGAACGCCATGAACCCGGACGTTCAGGTCAATACATACCGTATGTTTGTAGATGCGTCAAACATCAGAGAGCTTATCAGGGATTATGATTTCATCATCGATGGAACTGACAATTTCCCGGCAAAGTTCTTAATCAACGATGCATGTGTGCTTGAGAAAAAGCCGTTTTCACATGCAGGAATCATCCGTTTCAAGGGTCAGCTCATGACATATGTGCCGGGAGAGGGACCTTGCTACAGATGTGTATTCAAGAATCCGCCACCAAAGGATGCAGTGCCTACATGTAAGCAGGCAGGCGTTATCGGAGCTATGGGCGGAGTCATCGGTTCGCTTCAGGCTATGGAGGCTATCAAGTATTTAATCGGTGTTGGAGAGCTGCTCACAGGATATCTGCTTACATATGATGCACTCACCATGGAGTTCCACAAGATTAAGCTTCCAAAGGATACACACAACTGTGCAGTCTGTGGCGACCATCCGACTATTCTCGAGCCAATCGACTACGAGCAGGAGGTCTGCGAGGAGACAGCGGGCAGATTTGATGCACCTCGTACACAGGAATAAAAAGACAGTAAGGAAAGGAACGATATGAGTATCATAAGAATGAAATATCCGTTTCTGGATGAAATAGCAAAATATGCTAAAGAGCATCTGCCGGAGGAGGCGTGCGGTCTGATAGCAGGCAGTGAGGACGAAAACGGTCGTCTCATCACAAAGGTATATTACCTGACGAATACAGACCATGCCGAGGACCATTTCACAATGGATCCAAAGGAGCAGCTGGCAGCCATAAAGGACATGAGAGCAAACGGCCTTAAGCCGCTTGGCAACTGGCATTCACACCCGTCTAGCCCTTCAAGGCCATCGGATGAGGATATAAAGCTTGCATACGATCCAAGTGCGAGCTACATGATAATGTCGCTTATGGCAGAAAATCCTGTAATCAACTCGTTTCATATCGAGGGTGGACAGGTCACGAAAGAGGATTTACGAATATATTCTGATGAATATTACTTCTAAATCATATGTTAATGTTTTGAGTCGCAACGAAAGCTGCAAAGAAAAGTCAGCTTCATCGAAGATGGCTTTTCTTTTTTAGAGAAAGATGTTATTATAGCATGTATATTTAATAAAACGAAAGAGCGTGCGAAAATGAAATTAAAAACGAAGGAACTTACAACATGTGCACTTTTTGCGGCACTTATAGCAGTTGGAGCATTTATCAAGATTGATATTCCGCTTCCTATGTACACCATGCATTTTACATTACAGTGGTTCTTTGTGCTGATGGCAGGATTTCTGCTGGGGGCAAAGCTGGCATCGCTTAGCGTGATAGTATATTTGTGCATCGGACTGGTGGGAGTGCCTGTATTTGCGGCAGGCGGCGGCCCTACATATATTTTAAGACCTGGCTTTGGGTTCCTCTTAGGCTTTGTGCTTGCCGCATTTTTAATCGGAGCTATCACAGAAAAGCTTAAAAAGACCAATGCGTTTACACTCATTCTTCCGGCAACGGTCGGACTGGTGGCATATTATACAGTTGGAGCAATATACTTTTACTGCATGAAGAATTTCTATGCGGCAACACCTGTCAGCTGGGGCATAGTAATAGTAGATTACTGTCTGATAACTGTTGCACCGGACTTTATATTATGCGTATCGGCAGCAGTGTTTTCTGCCAAGCTTCGTCCTGTTTTTGAAGGAATGCTCAATGGATACAGTGTGAAGCATAAGGCAAAAAATAAAGCGTAGAATAAGGTATGAAATAAGGCAAGGATATGGTATTACAGGGAGATAAAAATGGCGTATTTTCCGATGTTTGTGGATATGACGGAAAGAGAGTGTCTGATCGTCGGCGGTGGAAATGTGGCATACCGCAAGGTGATTGTAATGCTGGATTTTGGCGCAAAGGTCACGGTTGTGGCAGAGGATATATGTGATGAGCTGGGAAAGCTTACAATTGATGATATAGCAAGCGAGGATAAAACGGGCTCATATACGGCAAATAAAGAAAACAATCAGACGGACCCGGATGCAGCAGATAGAATTACGTTCATAAAAAGAAGGTTTGAACGAAAAGACTGTGACGGCATGGAAATGGTTATCGCTGCCACTGATGACAATGCTTTAAATCATGAGATTGCAGAGTATTGCAAAACTAATGGCATCATGGTAAATGCGGTCGATCAGAAGGCTGATTGCAGCTTTATTTTTCCGTCATACATAAAGGAAAAGAATCTTGTTGCGGCATTTTCGAGCGGAGGAAACAGCCCTGCGCTGACTCAGTATCTGAAAGGCAAAGAGCAGGAGATTCTTACTCCGTTTCTTGGTGAGCTGAACGAATACATGGGACAGATCCGCGAAAAAGTAATAGCGCAATATGACACGGAAGCCGAGAGAAAGCGTGTGTTTAAAGAAATATTGTGTGCAGCTATTGATAATGGAAGGATTCCGGAAATATAGTTTAAAGTATGGTATTACAGATTTTAAGTTGTTGTTCATTTATAAATTATAAATGGAAAATGGCATGATCCGTAGGAGAGTAAAATGAGGTATTTAATAGGAACGAGAGGCTCAAAGCTTGCTCTTGTTCAGACTGATTACGTGATAGATAAGTTAAAAAGAGCATATCCGGATGATGATTTCGAGGCTGTTATCATAAAGACAACAGGCGATTTAGAGCAGAAAAAGGCACTCGATAAGATTGGCTCAAAGGGTATCTTCGTAAAGGAGATAGAGGACGAGCTTTTATCGGGAAAGATTCATATGGCAGTCCATTCCATGAAGGATATGCCTGATGAACCGGCAGCAGGGCTTACATTTGCAAGGGCATGGAAGCGTGAAGATCCAAGGGATGTTTTGGTGCTAAAAAATGCCGCTTCACTGGATGAGCTTCCTCATGGTGCCGTGATAGGAACCGGAAGCAAGCGCAGAAAGTACCAGCTTTTAAAGCTGCGTCCTGACCTTAAGGTGGTTGGCATACGCGGAAATATCGATACGAGGCTTCGTAAGCTATATGATGGGGAAATTATATATGAAGAGGTTTCCGATAATACTGTAAATAACGATGAGATAGCTAACGAAAAACAGAATAAGTATAACGAATACAGGCTGGATGGAATCGTACTTGCAGCGGCGGGAATAAAGCGTATCGGAAGAGATTCTGAGATCACACAGTACTTTTCAGAGGATGATATGATTCCGGCTCCGGCACAGGGCACACTTGCGCTTGAGCTACGTGCTGACAATGCTAAGCTGATGGCAAAGCTTGATGCTTTGTCAGATGAGAAAACCAATCTGTGCGCAGGTATTGAGAGAGAATTTTTAAAGCGAATCGGTGGAAACTGTCATCTGCCTGTGGCTGCATACTGTGATATTGTAAGTGAAAAAGACCGAGGTAATGACAGCAACAAAAATAACAGGCTAAAGCTTCTTGCGATGTTTGGTTCAGAGGATGGAAAACAGCTTGCAAGGACAGAGCAGGTATGTGATATTACATCAGACAGAAACAATATTGTGGAGCGTGCGGTGCACGATATTCGGTATAAATTAGAAATCGACTAAAGTTTATTATATTTAACCTGGTTTTAAATTTAAAAACATGCAGCCGATACATCAAGTGGCTCGTTTAAAAATATCAAGTCATAATTTTTAATCATAATAATTCAGTAGAAAAATAATTAGGAAAATCATGAGAGAAAACACAGGAAAAGTAGTATTAGTTGGAGCAGGACCGGGAGATACGGGCCTGCTCACTTTAAAAGGAGAAAAATATATAAAACAGGCGGATTGTCTGGTGTATGACAGGCTGTCATCACCAGAGTTTCTTTCAATGGCAAAGGCAGGCTGTGAGCTTATTTATGTGGGCAAGGAAAATCACAAGCATGTCATGAAGCAGAATGCCATAAACGAGCTTTTGTACGAGAAATCAAAATATCATGAGCTTGTAGTCCGTTTAAAGGGCGGAGATCCGTATGTCTTTGGAAGAGGCGGAGAGGAAGCTCTCTACCTGGTAGATAGAAATGTGGAGGTAGAAGTGGTACCGGGTGTCAGTTCGTCGGTTGCAGCGCTTGCAGCTGCAGGAATACCTATTACGCACAGAGGCATAGCAAAAGGCTTTCAGGTCATCACTGCGCACAGCAGAAAGGATGAGGAGGCAGATATAGACTATTCCCTTCTTACAGATGAGACAATCACCTGCGTATTTTTGATGGGACTTGCACATGTAAAAAGCATTGCAGCAGGGCTTATGAAAGCAGGACGAAGAGCGGATACTCCGGCAGCAGTGATATCGAACGGCACACTTGCCGCGCAGCGCAAATGTATAGGAACGCTTGCAGATATCGGAGAGAAGATTGAGGAAGCAAAGCTGACATCACCGGCTATAATCGTTGTGGGAGATGTGGTTTCTCTGAATGACAGGCTGGATTTCTTTGAAAAAAGACCACTGTTTGGAAGAAAAATCACAGTACCATATATCGAGGCTATGCCTGAGAATATTGAAGCAGGAGCAAAAGATGATGGAAGAAAATTTGAAAGCTCTAAAGCGTTAAAAAATAGTAATAACAATATCAAAACAAACGAATTGATAGCAAAATTACAGCAGCTTGGAGCAGATGTCACACCGGTTAAGACAGGCATAATAAATCCGATAATAATTCCTGAATTTGCCGATAAGGTAAGATCGGCAGACTGGATTGTTTTTACAAGCAAAAATGGTGTAAGATCATTTTTCTATAATCTGGATCTGGCAGGGGCTGACATCAGGATTATAGCAAATGCAAGGTTTGCAGTGGTGGGAAAAGCTACAGAAAAAGAGCTTGCAAAGCATCACATAAATGCAGATATTATTCCGGCAGAACAGACCGGAAAAGGACTTGCAGATGCAATGAAATTATGTATGCCGTATGTCTATGGGAAAAGTGATGAGGATACATTTGATTTAGGGAAAAATAGTACATTGGATTTAAGCAATGGTAATATATCTGATAAAATGTGCAAAGTCTGCATTTTCTCGGCACAGGAGGCTTCACCTGACCTTGAGGCAGGGCTTAAAGAAATATGTGAATTAGAAAAAATTGATGCATATGTAAATGAGCAGGCATATGAGAGTATTCCTGAAAGCATTGGAAACATGGTAAGTGAAGCTGTTTTTACAAGCGCATCAAATGTGGAAAGATTTTTTCATATGCTGCCGGAGAATGCATACGTGGAAACAGCATACTCGATAGGTGAAAAAACAACAGCAGCATTAGAGCAGCACAATGTCAGAGAGATACTACAAGCTGATGACAGCAGCTATGAAGCACTGGTAGATACAATATGTTATAAAGCTTAAGAATTTATGGTGACAAAAGTTATATAATCTGAATTTGTCAAAACGCGCCAAATGTAATATACTATACACAACTGAAACATTAACATATTAAAGGAGAAGCACAATGAAAGAATACAGTATAGGTACAAAGTGTGTACAGGCAGGCTATGAAGCCGGAAACGGAGAGCCGAGACAGATTCCGATTATTCAGTCAACTACATTCAAATATGACACAAGCGAGGACATGGGAAAGCTTTTTGACCTTGAGGCAGAGGGTTATTTCTACAGCAGACTGCAGAATCCAACCTGTGACACGGTAGCAAGAAAAATCGCAGCTATGGAGGGTGGCACTGCTGCCATGCTCACATCATCAGGACAGGCAGCCAATTTCTATGCCATGTTCAACATATGTGAGTGCGGAGACCATATCGTGGCATCATCATCCATATATGGAGGCACCTTCAACCTCATCGCGGTAACTATGGCAAAGATGGGTATTACAGCTACATTCGTATCTCCTGATGCTACAGAGGAGGAGCTGAATGCAGCATTCAGACCGAACACAAAGCTTATGTTTGGTGAGACTATTGCCAATCCTGCGCTTACGGTGCTTGATATAGAGCTTTTTGCAAAGGTGGCACACGAGCACGGAGTACCGCTTATAGTGGACAATACCTTCCCGACACCTGTAAACTGCAGACCAATTGAGTGGGGCGCAGATATTGTCACACACTCTACCACAAAGTACATGGATGGACACGGAGCCACACTCGGCGGAGCAATCGTAGACAGCGGCAAATTCGACTGGATGGCACATGCAGATAAATACCCGGGACTGTGCACACCTGACGACAGCTATCATGGCATCACATATGCAGAGAAATTCGGCAAGGAAGGTGCGTTCATCACCAAATGTACAGCACAGCTTATGCGCGATTTTGGTTCTATGCAGTCACCACAGAATGCATTTATGCTGAATCTTGGTCTTGAGTCACTTCATGTGCGTATGCCAAAGCATGTGGAAAATGGACAGGCAGTGGCTGAATTTTTGGAAAATCATCCAAAGGTTGCCTATGTAAACTACTCAGGGCTTCCTTCAAACAAATACTATGAGAGAGCACAGAAGTATCTTCCAAACGGAGGCTGCGGAGTCGTATCATTTGGCTTAAAGGGCGGCAGAGAGGCAGCGTCTGCATTTATGAAGGCATTAAGGCTTGGTGCAATCGAGACACATGTGGCAGATGCGAGAACCTGCTGCTTAAATCCGGCAACAAGCACGCATCGTCAGATGAATGATGAGCAGCTTAAGGAAGCAGGAGTGCCGGCAGAGCTTATCAGAATAAGCTTAGGTCTTGAGGACAAGGTGGATTTGATTGCAGATATCTCAAACGCACTCGACGCCATAAAATAAAAATACAAAATTTATACATAAATAAATTAAAACAAAACTTTACGGAACAGCATACTAATGATATAGTAGTGTTATGGAAAAATGATTAATTTATAGGTTGAATTATTAGTGGGAAGTATTTATGAATAAAGAAGTTGATGATAAAAAGAGCATAAAATTAGATTTGCAGGCTGCATTTGCATTCTTTGGGAAATATCTTTTCAGATATTTCCCAAAGGAAGGGTATTTGCAGCTTTCTTCTTATGTTGTTTCTACACATGATACAGCAGGCAAGATTACAGATTTAAAAAATAATCATTTTATAGACAATATTGTGGATTCTGAAAAGTTGTTTGAGGCTATGGACCGGATAGCAGACGGTGCCCAAAGTGCCACAGTAGTATTACATGCTAAAGAGGGAACGGATGCATACCGCATTTCGCTTAATTCATCTGAGTTTGACGAAGAAGGAAAGACGACGGAAGCTGTTGGGATTATAGAAAAGCTTGACCACTATACAAACCGCAGTGAAATGGTCAGTGCGCTCGGCAACAATTTCCACAGCATATATTATGTGGATGTTGATAATGACAAAGTGTACACCTACAGAGTGAAGGATGAAATACAGGGGATGTTTGGAGAGCTTCTTAAGACAATTCCGGGCTATACTCAGTTGATTACCGAGTATGTTTCAAATGTTGTTTTAGAGGAAGATAAGCTCCATATGCTTTCGGAGCTATCGGTTGAAAACCTGCGCAGACAGTTCATGATTAAGGATACGTACCAGCATGATTTCCGTATTGTAAGAGACGAACAGGTGAGATACTGCAGGGCGAAATTTGTTAATGTGTCTGGAGTAGGAGAGCTTCACAAAATGGTAGCCGGTTTTTCTGATATCAGTCCGGAGAAGCAGAGAGAGTATGATCGAATAGCGTATTCAGATCCGGTGACAGGTGAGGACAATTACGATAGCTTCAAGAAAAAGATTCGCGATAGAAGAGAGCCTGGGTATCTTTTGTCAATGGATATACATTCATTTAAGATAGTAAACTCTATCTGTGGGGTGGCCAAAGGTGATGAGACGCTAAAATGGATATCGGACAATATACTTGGCGTGATTGGAGAAAAGGATCTGGCGGGGCATATAAATGCGGACAGATTTGCCATATATTGCGCCAATGATGATATTTCAGATGTCATAAGAAAGATAGAGAAAATTAACTTACAGCTTCAGAAGGTTTCTAATGCACTTAAGATTCCAAAGATTGTACCGTATTTCGGAGTTACAAGGTGGGATCCGGGGAAAAAGGTTGAGGAAGCTTACAGTGAGGCGAATTTTGCAAAGAACCGCATTAAGGATAGAAAGGATGTGCTGTATCAGGTATACAGTCAGGCGGATACTGACAAGATACTCGAGGAAAAGCGCATGGAGGACGATTTCTATAAGGATTTGAAAGCAAAGCGTTTTGAGATATGGTATCAGCCTAAGTATGATCCGAAAACCAATGAGCTTGTCGGTGCAGAGGGACTTGTCAGATGGAGAGATTCGTCCGGCAATATTATACCGCCGGGCAGATTTATACCCTTATTTGAGAGGGACGGATTGATAAAGGTGCTTGATGAGTATGTATTCCGTACTATATGTGAGTATCAGCGGAAGTGGCAGCTGGAGGGGAAAAAAATAGTGCCGGTTTCCATCAATCTGTCAAGAGCAAGTCTGTACTTTGAGTCTGTTGTGAAAAGATATCATGACATTGCAGGCAGAATAGGTGTGAAGACGGAGCTTGTGCCGATAGAAATTACAGAGAGTGCGGCGATAGATAATGACAACATAAAGGGGCTGGCAGACAGGTTCCACAGTAAAGGCTTTCCTCTTCTTGTTGATGATTTCGGTTCAGGCTATTCATCCCTTGCAACACTTAATATGAAGTGCTTTGATACATTAAAAATAGACAAGAGCCTCATCGATTATATCGGTGATTTAAGTGGTGAAAGACTTTTGACCCATACCATTGCTCTGGCAAAAGAGCTGGGACTTTATGTGACGGCTGAGGGTGTTGAGAAAAAGGAACAGGTTGAATTCCTGAAAAATATAGATTGTGACAGCATACAGGGCTTTTATTATTCCAAGCCATTACCGGTTGAAGAATATGAGAAGCTTTTAGGGTAGCAAAAACAGCAGGTCTCATTGATTTTCAATGAGACCTGCTGTTTTTGCTTTAAAGGAAAGCATATAGATAAAAGAGCCGACACGAATCGGCTCTTTTGAGGGGAGTATAAATAATTAATAAGAGGTATAACATTGAAAAGATTTCTCTTTTCACGATGTATTATAGATTAATGGAAACTAAAAAGCAATAGAGTATAAGAAAAATTATTAAATCTTAAGAAACTAACACGTTGATGTACTAAAGTTTGCATTGATATTACTAGACTTAAGGACTATATTGAGGGAAGCTTTGTGTGTCAAACAAAATAGTTGTATGGAAACTCATACATTATTCTCACTTTTTTTGATACATAGAATATTCTGATATAAATAGATAAATGCCGGGTGTTGTTATATTATGAAATTTAAAATAGTATACGCAGATGAACTCGATAATGTGATAGAAGCAAAAAATGCAATGCTTGTTGATATCAGGACACGCGAGGAATATGAGAAATCCCATTGGAAGGCTGCTGTCAGTCTGCCGATGGATATCACGGATTCGTACGAAGAGCTGCTTAACAGAACGCAGCCTGTGATTTTTTATTGTACGCATGGCGGCAGCAGCATGAAGCTTGCCAGATATCTGGGAAACAGGGGCTTTGATACTGCAACTGTCATAGGAGGCTACAATGCTTTGTGCGGATATCAAAAAAAGTTGCAGAAATATGGCTAAAACTATTTAAAAAAAAGTGAATTTATGTAACAATAATAGATAATGATTTAAGAAAGAATATAGAAAGGCTGTTTTACAATATATGGATAAATTTGAGCTTGTTGTGCCGTGTCATTTTGGTCTGGAGGCAGTGGTAAAGAGGGAGATATATGACCTGGGATATGAGATATCACGTGTGGAGGACGGCAGAGTGTCGTTTGAAGGCGATGCTGAGGCAATATGCCGTGCAAACATATTTTTGCGCGGAGCTGAGAGAGTACTGCTTCAGGTAGGACGTTTTAAGGCAACGACGTTTGATGAGCTTTTTGAGAATGTTAAGGCGCTTCCGTGGGAGAATTTTATCCCAAAGGATGGCAAATTCTGGGTGAAAAAGGCTTCTTCCATAAAGAGTAAGCTTTTTTCACCATCGGATATACAGTCTATCGTGAAAAAAGCCATGGTTGAGAGAATGAAGAGGTCGTATCATATCGACTGGTTTCCGGAGGATGGGGCTATGTATCCGGTAAGAGTTTTCCTGTACAAGGACGAGGTTATGGTTACACTTGACACATCCGGAGATTCATTGCACAAGAGAGGCTATCGTCTTGCAACGAGCAAGGCACCGCTGACTGAGACTCTTGCAGCATCACTCATCATGCTCACACCATGGCATGCAGACAGGATACTTGTTGATCCCTTCTGCGGCAGCGGTACATTTCCGATTGAGGCAGCCATGATGGCGGCGAACATAGCACCGGGAATGAACAGGGAGTTTACGGCTGAGAGCTGGACCAATATCATACCGAGAAAGCTGTGGTATGAGTCAGTGCAGGAGGCTGAGGACATGATAGAAAAGGATGTGCAGGTTGATATCCAGGGCTATGACATCGACCCTGATGTGGTGGCGGCAGCCAGAGAAAATGCAAAGCGCGCCGGTGTGGACCACATGATTCATTTCCAGCAGAGAGCGGTGGCAGACATGCATCATCCTAAAAAATATGGATTTATCATATCCAATCCGCCTTATGGTGAGCGACTTGAGGAAAAATCAGCGCTGCCTGCACTTTATTCACAGATTGGCGAGGCGTATAAGGGGCTTGATTCCTGGTCCATGTATCTGATTACAAGCTATGAGGATACGGAGCGTTATATAGGCAGAAAAGCGGATAAAAACAGAAAAATCTACAATGGCATGATAAAGACATACTTTTATCAGTTTATGGGTCCTAAGCCTCCAAGAAGAAAAAAGGATTAAGAATAATAAATGAAATATTCAAAGAGATACATGGTATTTACACTCATACTGGCACTCATTTTTGTGTCGAATTTTTATATATATGCAAAGGATAATTCGACACTTGGGGCATTCCGCGGTGCGAAAATACAAAGCGGTGTATGGAGCCCTCTGGTTGCCGATGATGTAAATGGTGGTACTATTAAGCTTAAGATAGAAAATAAAGAATATACGAGTGAGAATGAGCATGTGTATATGGATGACGAAAGGAATATCATGGTTCCGGTAACGATGCTGCGCGATGCGTTAAACAGCAGTGCACATGTCTATAATAAAGAGGAGCTGCTGGTTGAAAAGCATAGTCTGACGGCTGATTTCAAGCTTTCCGATGATAATGGCTTTGTGCAATATAAAGGTGCATTTTACGTCAGTCTGGACAAGCTTTCAAAGCTGTTAGATATGACATGCAGCTTTGACACAGCATCGAATACGCTCACCATGACAGACAAGTCTGAGGGTGTTTCACCAGTTCCGCCAAAGTATGACTTAAGAGAGAAACAGCGTGTTTCACAGGTCAGGGATCAGGGGACATATGGCACCTGCTGGGCATTTGCCGCTACCAGCGCACTTGAGTCGGCGCTTATGCCGGAGGAGAATCTGTTGTTTTCTGTTGACCATATGAGCATGAGCAATTCATTCAATGTCAATCAGTATGATGGCGGTGAGTACACCATGGGAATGGCATATCTTGCAGCCTGGCAGGGACCGGTCTATGATGCCGACGACCCATATGGAGATGGCGTGACCAGGAGTGATCTTACGGCAGTAAAGCATGTGCAGGAGATTCGTATAATAGACGGAAAGGATTATCAGGGTATAAAGGAGGCTGTATTCAAATATGGAGGTGTGCAGACATCGCTTTACAGCACCATAACAAGCTCAAAGACAAAGACTCCTTATTACAACAGACAGACAAATGCCTACTGTTATATGGGGTCTGAAAAGCCGAATCATGATGTTGTCATAATAGGATGGGATGATAACTACCCAAAGGAGAATTTTAATGTGGACCTTGAAGGCGATGGAGCTTTCATATGTCAGAATAGCTGGGGCTCACAGTTTGGTGAGGATGGAGTGTTTTATGTGTCTTACTATGATACTAATGTAGGTACACACAATGTTGTCTACACAGATGTTGAGGATACTGACAATTACGATAATATTTATCAGAGTGACCTCTGCGGCTGGGTAGGCAAGATGGGCTATGATAAGGAGGATATGTACGGAGCTAATGTTTTCACCGCACAGTCGGCTGAGTCACTTAAGGCTGCAAGCTTTTATGCAACAGCATCTGATACATCATATAAGCTGTATGTGGTCAAAAATTTTGAGAATGAATATTCCTTCCAGAACAAGACACAGGTAGCGGAGGGAACTCTTGAAAATTCCGGATATTATACGGTTGATTTTGATGAGCCGATGGAGGTGGAGGCTGGCGAGCGTTATGCTGTGGTGCTGTATATCAGTACACCGGGCTCAACCCATCCTATGGCTATTGAGTATGATTCCGGTGAAAAATATATGTCAGCCGTGGATTTAAACGATGGTGAGGGCTATATCAGCTACGATGGAGTAGCTTTTATCAATGTAAAGGAAAAACAGGATTGCAACCTCTGTATAAAGGCCTTTTCTGATAACAGATGATATGTACAGAAAAATTTTAAAGATAATAACAGTACTCTTTATGGCGCTGGTGATTATTGTTCCGGTAACAGTCAAGAAGCTGCCGGCAATGAATGAAAAATATGCCATGGCAGAGGAGCTTGAAAATAATGTACTGCAGAATTATGTCAGGGCATCAGCCCTGGCAAAGGAAAAGAAGAATCCGGATGATATATTAAAATCGACAGACAATCAGGATGGAGACCTGAAAATAGAGCTGCCAGCTTCCGTAGGAAAGTCCAAGCAGGATATTTCTGTGGAGACAGATTATCTGACACAGACAGTATATGTAAAGCTTAAAACAGAAGAGGAAAACTATTTCACAAACTATTCAATAACCGGAAATTCAGATTATATTGACTCTATGCAATATTACAAAAATGACGGGGCCGGTGTTATAGCTATCACTACAGATAAGCTGTATGAGATAAAGTACCTGATAAAAAACGGAAGCCTTTATATTAAATTTGTCGATTTACATGACATATATGACAAGGTTGTTGTGATAGATGCAGGTCATGGAAGCAGAATGAGCGGCGCTGTGCGAAATGGTGTATATGAAAAAGATATAAACCTTGATATTGTATTGGCATTAAAAAATCTGCTCGATAATTATTCCGGCGACAAAAAGATAGGTGTTTTTTACACCAGGACCACAGATGTCAATCCAACACTCCAGCAGAGAGCAGCATTGGCAAATAAGGCAGATGCTGATTTATTTATCAGTGTGCACTGTAATTCATATGAGACTGGTAATTTTACCGCAATCCATGGCACGCAGGTGCTCTACAGTCAGTCTGATGACCGTAAGCTTGGCAGTAAAAGACTGGCACAGATATGTATGGACAATGTGACAAAGGAGACCGGAAGCAGCGCATTCGGACTGCTTGAGGCAGACAATATATATATAATAAGGACAAGCAATGCACCGGTTGCACTTGTCGAAGCAGGTTATATGACGAACCGTGAAGAGCTTGACAATCTGACCAATCCGGATTATCAGAAAAAGATGGCACAGGGCATATATAATGCTATTATGCAGGCATTTGATGAGGGGTACTAGTACATCGAATAATAAGTAACCAGCCATATGACTTGCCTGATTTTCAAACCGCAGCATCAGAAAAGCATAACGCAGCTGGTTGCGCGGTCCGGCAATAATTGTACCAATACAATAATGAAACACAATAGAGAGGATAGATGATATGACAAAAATAATATTTGCAACAGGAAACAAGGATAAGCTCAGAGAAATCAAAGAAATACTTTCAGACTGCGATGTGGAGATTCAGTCAATGAAGGAAGCCGGTATCAATGTGGATATCGTGGAGGATGGAAAGACCTTTGAGGACAACGCACTCATTAAGGCGCGTGCAATTGCGGCGCACACAGATGCAATTGTTCTAGCAGACGACTCAGGGCTTGAGATTGACTATCTTAACAAGGAACCGGGAGTATATTCAGCGCGCTATATGGGCGAGGATACTTCCTATGATATAAAGAATAATAACCTTATAGAACGCCTTGACGGTGTGCCAAAGGAAAAGCGAACAGCACGCTTCGTGTGCGCTATCGCAGCAGTGCTTGCGGATGGAAGGGAGCTTGTGACCAGACAGACTATGGAGGGTTATATCGGCTGGGAGATAGCAGGTGCAAACGGATTTGGCTATGATCCTATATTCTATCTTGATGAGTACGGCTGCTCTTCGGCAGAGCTTACACCACAGCAGAAGAATGCCATAAGCCATCGTGGCAAGGCTCTTCGTGCCATGAAGGAGCTGCTTATGAAAGTGCTGTAACACAGCAAAAAAGGCTGCCGGAAAGCGCCTGGGCGCGGCCCGGCAATTGCCTTGTAAAAAAATATTAAAAAAAATAAAAAAAGTTGTTGACAGAATGACTTCTTTGCTATATACTAATTCTTGCGTCACGGAAAGAACGCAAAACAAAAACCTTCGGGGTGTGGCTCAGCTTGGCTAGAGCGCCTGGTTTGGGACCAGGAGGTCGCAGGTTCGAATCCTGTCACCCCGATTATATGCGGGTGTAGTTCAATGGTAGAACACCAGCCTTCCAAGCTGGATACGTGGGTTCGATTCCCATCACCCGCTTAGATATTGCAGCATTTGCAATATCGCATGTGTGTCTGTAGCTCAGTTGGATAGAGCACCGGCCTTCTAAGCCGGGTGTCGGGGGTTCGAATCCCTTCAGGCACATTTTTTATTTCATATTAATTCCATATGGACCATATGAAGTAAATATGGTGGGTATAGCGCAGTTGGTTAGCGCGCCAGATTGTGGCTCTGGAGGCCCAGGGTTCGAATCCCTGTATCCACCCTTTGCATTAGTGCAAAAGTGTCGTGCGCATTATATGCGTATCCGTGCGGCGCACGAGTATTACTCAAGGGCTATCGCCAAGCGGTAAGGCACAGGATTTTGATTCCTGCATTCGTTGGTTCGAATCCAACTAGCCCTGTTACAATCTGATAGATATGGGATATTAGCTCAGGTGGTAGAGCACTTGACTTTTAATCAAGTTGTCCGGGGTTCGAATCCCCGATGTCTCATTAGAAAAAGAAAACCATCACTCGTAAGAGTGGTGGTTTTCTTTTTCTATTGATATATGGTGAATTGAACTCCGGACAACGTAGTTGGTCGGGGCGCTGGACGTCCGGGGGACGTCCGTTAAGCGCGGACCGAAGCGGAGCGTAGACCGCTAGACGTCCGGGGGACGTCTGTTCAGCGCAGACCGAAGCGGAGCGTAGACCGAATCCCTGATGTCTCATTAAGAAATCGAAAAATCTCTTGACGTTTTCCATTTTTTATCTTATCATTGTTAACCGAAGATGTGATAAAAGTTGACAATAATACTATCTTAATTATACTTATTATAATGAGATATTACATGAGAGAAGAAACACAGGACACAAAGGAGATTAAAATGGATCCAATAACACTGGCACATGAGATAATAGACGGAAGAAGAATCACAAGGGATGATGACCTATCATTTTTCCTTACATGTGATTTAGACGAGCTGTGTAAGGGCGCGGATATGATCAGGGAAAAGTTCATTGGGGACAAGGTAGACCTGTGCTCCATCATAAACGGACGAAGCGGAAAATGTCCGGAGGACTGCAAGTATTGTGCGCAGTCAGCACATAATCATACAAATTGTGAGGTTTATGATTTTTTACCTGAGGAGAAAATACTTGAGGCCTGCAGGATGAATGAGAGAGAAGGTGTAGACCGCTTTTCTATAGTTACAGCGGGAAAAGCACTGACAGGTGAGGAGTTTGACAAGGCAATACATGCATATGAGACAATGAACAGAGAGTGTAAGATTGATTTATGTGCGTCAATGGGCTTTCTTTCAGCGGAGCAGCTTCACAGACTGCACGAGGCAGGTGTCAGCAGCTATCACCACAATATAGAGACCTCAAAGCGTAATTTCCCCAATATATGCACCACACACACCTATGATATGAAGATTGAGACGCTTAAAAAGGTGAAGGCAGAGGGCATGTATGCATGCTCAGGCGGCATCATCGGAATGGGTGAAACCTGGGAGGACAGGCTTGATATGGCAGTAAGCCTTGCAGAGGTAGGAGTGGATTCCATTCCGCTTAATGCGCTTATGCCGATTGCTGGTACACCGCTTGAGGGTCTTGAGCATATCAGTGAGCCTGATATACTGCGTACAGTGTCATTTTTCAGATATATAAATCCAGAGGCTGACATACGTCTCGGAGCCGGCAGGGCGCTGCTTACAAATGATGGGGAGCTTGCATTCAAGTCTGGAGCATCAGCTACAATCACAGGAAATATGCTTACGACAGTAGCTTGTGCCACAATCAGGAGTGACAAGGAAATGCTTGAGAGCATGGGCAGGGATGTGACACCTGAATACATGAAATAAAGGTAATTATTCAGAATATAAAATATGTCAAAGATGCGTAAACTAGTACAGCGAAAATTAAGTTGTTGATACATTGAGCGAGGATGCGGTTTCGAGAGTGCATGTCAAAAAACGCAGGCGTAGCGGGCTACGTCAAGGAATATATCAATTACTTATTATTCGCTGTACTAGTATTAGTGTTGCGCATCTTTTTTAGTACAAACGACAGGATTGGTTGCGGGGGAAAAATTTTTATTATATAATGAAAACAGGTAATTTAAGGAATTTGTCCGGTACAGCATGGAACATGAATAGGCAATGCGGGGAAATAACATGGCTATAAGAACAGAGCAGATGAAAGAAATTCTGGACATCAGATTTGATGATCCGCAAAAAGAAAAGGAATTGTGTATGCAGATGCTTTCAGAAAGCAAGGACAGGTATACGGAAGCCTTTGGCAGGACATATCTGGGAGATGCATATCATACACTTGGACAGATTGATGAAGCCCTGTTCGAGCTTGGCAGGGGGCTTAAGCTGGCTGAGGCAGACGGATATGAGGATCTTTTGTTTATTTTGTACAATCTGATAGGAATCATATACATGTACCGTGATGATGAACAGAGTGCACTGGATTATTTCTTTAACGGTATTGAACTGTCAGAGAAAATGAATGACAAGATGATGCAGGCAACGCTGTTGTCGAATATAGCTTATACATACAGGATAGCAGGAGCATACGATAAAGCGGAGAGGATGACAGACAGATTTTATCAGATGATATGTGAGACCGCTGAAAATAAGTCAAATGTAGAGCTTGACAGAATAAGCTATGAGACAGATAAGATAGGACTTTATCTGTGCAGGAATGAACCGGATAAGGCGTGGGAGCTGATGCAGCTTAGCGAAATACAGGCTGATACAGGCGTAGAAAAATATATTAATTTTGCATTCTATTATGGAATAAAGGGTGATCATAAACAGTGTGCCATGTATATAGATACCGCGATGAGCATACTGAGTGAGGGCGTCAACAGATATGAGAGCATATTATATCAGTTTGAGATAATAAGGATAGCCATAGATGCAGGGCTTTATGAAAAGGCATTGCAGATATCAGAAATCTCTGAGGAGCTGATGGAAGAGAACATAAATATCGGAAAATGGGTAAAGCTCATGGGATACCGCATAGAGATATATGAAGCGCTTGGCTGTACGGATGAGCTTAGTGAAGCCTACAAAAGGTATTTTGAATATGATACCATATACGAGGAAGAGAAAAAACAGGCGGCAGTGACCAGAATCAGGCGAAAGATAGAGCTGATTTATGAAATTGACAGGAAAAAGCAGATAGAGCAAAGGCAGGCTGCACTTTCCGATAAGCGCAGCAATGATGAGCTGACAGGTCTGTACAACAGATGGGGCTTAAAGAACCGGATTAAACAGCTTTATAGCGAAAATGACAGTATGAATACCACACTTATGGTTGCCACTGCAGATGTCGATTTTTTCAAGGAGTATAATGATACATATGGACACATTGCCGGAGACCGATGCTTAAAATGTGTGGCAGATATTTTGAGACAAAATATAGGCGATGAGGGTATTATTTGCAGATATGGCGGGGATGAATTCCTTTGTGTGATGAGCAATATATCGCAGGCACAGGCCGAGCAGCTTTTTTCTAAGATAAGTGCCGGGCTTGCCGATAAATATATAGAGAATAGCCAGTCAGGGGTTTCTGACAGGGTGACGATAAGCATTGGTGCGGTCATAGCGAAGCAGTCTGCAGCGATGGATTTTGAGACACTTATTCATGAGGCGGATATGGCACTTTATGAGGTAAAAAACAACTCAAAAAATGGATACCGGGTTAAGAGATTAGGTTAGGATATAGGATGGATAAGCGAAAAGAGATAATTAAATACAGGTTTGCAGATCCACAGAGGACCTATAATATATGCTGTGAGCTGCTTGAGCAGGGAAAACAGTCAGGAAATGACTATGATATTGCATATGCATATCTTTATATGGGAGATGCGGTTTTTGCCATGGGCAATGCAGATGAGGCATTAAAATACCTTATGATGGCGGAAAAGGTACAGAAGCAAAATGGCTTTGATGAGCAGCGGATGACTACGTACAATATAATAGGGGTTATTTACTCAAATATGGGCGATTTACAGCTTTCACTGGACTACTATCATGCTGCTATGGAGCTGGCAAGGAAATACAGCAATATTGAGCTTCAAGCCATGATTTACAATAATGTGGGAGTAGTGTTCACATATGCAGGTGATTATGTAAATGCCTCGGAATACTTTAAAAAGTCATATGAATTCTTAAATCAGGAAAATGATGGGGATAATGAATTATCATGCAGTAGGCTGAGTCTTTATCTGAATATATGTGAGGGACTGCAGAATACAAAATGTTATGCTGAGGAAAAGGCTTATCTGGATGAAGTGATGAAAACCATAGATAAGGACACTCTCATACCATTGGAGAGGATTAGGGTGTCACACGTATATGGCATGCTGTATTATGAAACCGGTGAATATGAAAAAGCATTTGATATGTGTATGAAGGTAGTGGCTCTGTCTGAAAACAATATGAATGATATTGATTTATTTGACGATTATTGGGACATAGTAAAGCTGCTTATAAATATGGATAAAATCGAATATACATATGGAATACTTGAAGGCTTAAGCAATATGGCCGAAAAATCAGATATTGACAGAAAAAGAATTCAGGTCTGCAGGCTTCGCATACAGATATACGAAAAAACCGGTGAAAAGGAAAAATATGCGCAACAGCTTCGCAGATACTATCAGCTTAGGGAGCGAATTAATACTGAGAGAAACAACATAATAATCTCAGCCATAGACAATCGCTGCCGTTTAGAGGATGAACGCAAGAATAACAGACGACTGAACGAGGACAATCTGAAGCTCATGAGAGAGAGCGAGGTTGATGAGCTGACAGGTGTCTACAACAGGCTGGCATTCAGGCGTCGCTATGACAGAATGTATAGATATGCTTTGCGAAATGCTCATACGTATTGTATGGGAATATTCGATATAGACTTTTTTAAAGTATATAATGATTCATATGGGCATATCAGAGGTGACAAATGTCTAAAGCAGATTGCTGCGATATTAATGCATACATCTGACGGCGATTTCTGTGTGGCCAGATATGGCGGTGATGAGTTTGTATTTATGGCATATGATGTATCTGAAGAAAAGGTCAGGGATTTCTTGCACAGACTGATAGAAAATGTAAAAAATGCAGCCATTGAATTTGACTCAAAGCCGGATGGTACGGATAAGGTGACGATTTCCGCAGGTGCAGTTATACAGCAGCATGCAACAGAAGGCACCCGGCTTACCGATCTTTTAAAGCAGGCTGATAAAATGCTCTATGAGGTAAAACAGGCCGGCAAGGATGATTATAAAATAAGCGAATTAGTATATTTCACTGAAAAATAAGAGGTTACGGGGGAAATATGTACAACGATAAAGGCAATACAAAGTATCTGAAGCTGTTAAAGCAAAACTATTCATCAAGTCAGGATGTAATCAGGGAGATAGTCAATCTTTCTGCGATTATAAACCTGCCAAAGGGCACGGAGTTTTTCCTGAGTGATATACATGGCGAGTATGAGGCTTTTTTACATATCATGAACAATTGCTCAGGTGTGATAAAGGAAAAGGTGGATTTGATTTTCAAGGATACAATTTCTGATTATGACAGACAGGAGCTTTGCACGCTCATATACTATCCAAGAGAGAAAATGGCCCTGCTTGATGAACAGGGAAAGATAGACAGTGACTGGTATGCTATGACGTTAAATCAGCTTATACTTGTCGCGAAGCTGCTCTCATCAAAGTACACCAGGTCGAAGGTCAGAAAGGCTCTGCCTGAGGAATATGCGTACATCATCGATGAGCTTTTGCATGCGCAGGAGGATGAGGATGCAAACCAGGTCAGATATCATAAGCAGATATTAAAGACTATAATTGATTTGGAGGATGCGGATGAGTTTATAATCGCTTTGTCTGCACTGATTAAGAGGCTTGCTGTTGACCATCTGCACATTGTGGGAGATGTATTTGACAGAGGAGGAAGCGCGGATAAGATTCTCGATCTGCTTTATGATTATCACTCGCTTGATATCGAGTGGGGCAATCACGACATCCTCTGGATGGGTGCGGCATGTGGAAATGATGCATGTATATGTAATGTCATCCGCAACAATCTGAAATACAACAATGTGGAAATTCTTGAGAATGCCTACGGAATAAGCTTACGACAGCTAATGCTGTTTGGCATGAAAACATATGGTATAGAGGATGGAATTGAGGCTGCAAGGGCGGCCATCACAGTAATGCTTTTTAAGCTTGAAGGGCAGCTTATACTTGCACATCCCGAGTATGAGATGGGAAACAGGCTGATGCTTGACAGGCTGGACGAGCTGCAGGATGTAGGAGTGGACAGAAAGCGCTTTCCAACCGTTGATGATGAGAAACCCTACGCACTAAGTGACGAGGAGACTGTCATCATGAGAAAGCTGCACAGACAGTTTGTGACAGGACAGCGCCTGCACAAGCATGTCAGATTTTTGTATGATAAGGGCAGCATGTACAATGTATACAATGGCAACCTGCTCTATCATGGCTGTGTTCCGGTTGATAGCAACGGAGCCTTTGACAAGCTGTATATTGATGGTGAATTTTATCATGGAAGGGCGCTGCTTGACAAATGTGATGAGAAGGCAAGGGCTGCGTATGTGGACAATCCTTATAAGGATGATGTGGACTTTATGTGGTTTTTGTGGGGAGGAGAAAAATCACCGCTGTGCGGCAGAAGGCTTAAGACCTTTGAGATGGAATATGTTACAGACAAGAGCATGTGGGAAGAGCCTTCTAACCCATACTACAGCAGGTATTACGATAAGAGCTTCTGCTGTCAGATACTGCACGAGTTCGGGCTGTATGATGATGATGCGCATATCATAAATGGACATACACCGGTTCACGCAATAGAGGGAGAGAACCCTGTCAGGGCCAATGGCAAGCTGTTTGTGATAGATGGAGGCTTCTGCCGTGCGATGAACAAGAAAACCGGTATCGCCGGCTATACACTGATTTACAATTCACATGGTCTAAGGCTCAAGGCACACACGCCTTTTACATCGGTGGAGGATGCTCTGATAAATAATACTGACATAGAGACATCATCAGAGGTCGAGGAGAATGATAAGAGACGTATGCTTGTGAAGGATACCGATATAGGAAAGAGGCTTATTGGAGAGATTGATGATCTGCACAAGCTTCTTGAGAACTACAGGAGGCTGTAGGGTATTTATGCGACTTTAGGGTATGTATTGGACATGACATTGACAAATAAGTTATAAAGAGTTATAAAAAGATTACGAAGTTATAAAGAGTTATAAAAATCAGCAAAAGTTATAAAAAGTTATAAAACAGGAGCGCAAAGATGAAAAAAAATCCCTTTTCATTATCATTTGGCAAGGAACCGGTCAGTTTAATTAACCGTAATGTCCAGTCATATGAGATAATTGATACCTTTGAAGATGAAAATCCTGCTTACCAGGTGTGTATGATTACAGGAGTCAGAGGCTCAGGGAAGACTGTAATGCTCACAGAAATCAATAAAACGTTTGTGGCAGAGGACGACTGGATAGTTATCGATCTGAGTCCTG
Source organism: uncultured Lachnospiraceae bacterium (assembly GCA_900317585.1). Taxonomy (GTDB): domain Bacteria; phylum Bacillota; class Clostridia; order Lachnospirales; family Lachnospiraceae; genus Roseburia. The sequence continues at coordinate 40,122 of ONHG01000026.1, forward strand.
AACGTGATTTATTACAATCATTTGCTGCAAATCTGAGCAATTATCCAAGTTTGTCAGAGGTATTTCGTGAAGCTAAAATAAATCTGTCATTTTTAGGGCTGGGCGTTGAAATAGAAGGTGCTTCTCCAATCACCGATTTAAATGTCGCAGTGACGAGGATGCTTGAAAAGATTAAAAAGAAGCATAAGAGAGTTCTTGTGACGATAGACGAAGCTGTATGTAATGATACAATGAAAGAGTTTGTCAGCCTGTTCCAGATATATATGAGACAGGATTTGCCGGTATTTTTGCTTATGACAGGTCTTTATGAGAATATTTATGAGCTTCAGAATGAAAAGACTCTCACATTTTTATACAGGGCACCTAAAATTGAGCTTCGTCCGTTGAATATAGGCATGATAGCTGAAAAATACAAGTCAATTTTTGAATTGTCGGATGAGGAAGCCACAGAGATGGCTAAAGAGACAAGGGGATATCCGTTTGCCTTCCAGGTACTGGGGTATCTTTGTTTTAAGCATAATACCGGATGGCATAATGTATTACCTGAATTCAGTCAGTATCTGGAGGAATATGTATACGAAAAGATATGGAGTGAACTGTCAAAAGGTGATAAGGAATTGTTGATTGCTATGGCAAAAACCAATGACACAAAAGTGGAAGCAATAAGAAAGACTATAAAAAAAGCATCAAACAGTTTCAGTGTATACAGGAACAGGCTTATAAAAAAAGGCTTGATTATTTCACCGGAGTATGGACATTTGGAGTTTACACTCCCAAGGTTCAAAGAATTTGTGTTGTGTAGATAATTATTGCACTGTCGGGATGCTTGAGGCAGCAGGGATAGAGTCTAATAAGGTCAGGGTTGATGTGCAGGATGGAAGGCTTGTGATATCGCGGATTTAAAGATATATTAATCAGCAACCATAGTCTTGAGATCCTTCTTAAAGTCTGTAATTCTATACTTTATAAAATTGAGTATGCCATCCTGATTAAGCTTATCCATAAATGCGTGGAATATCATTTATGTTCGAATTTATGTCATTTATGCAGATTTGATTGCAAATGAATTATAGATTGTATATTATTTATTATAGAGTAAGTTTAGAAAAGGAATACAGGATGATGTACAGAATTGGAATATGTGATGATGAAGAAGCGTGTAGAATAAAAATATCGGAAAGTATAAGAAATATAGCTTTAAAAAACGATATAGAAGTTAAAATAATCCAGTATGAGTCAGGAATTCAGGTTATGGATTGTGAGAAACCTGATATATTGATACTAGACATAGAGATGGAACACATAGATGGTCTGGAAGTCCGTGATTTGTTGGAACAGACGGACAATGAGGTACTGATTATTTTCTGTACTAGCCATGATGAAATAATGAGTAAAGCATATGGGCGAAATGTTACAGATTTTATTAAGAAACCTGTGAGGGAAGAAGAAATTGAAAAGAAATTGCTTCATGCGATAAATATTATTAATAGAAGGGTAAAATGGATTTTTCTAAATACTATAAGTGGACTGACAAAGTTTAAAATTTCAGATATAGTGTATGGTATTGCACAGGGAAGGTACTTAAAGATATACATGTTAGATGGGAGCGAATATTTTATTACAGATAAAGGTGTATCACAGCTTTATGAAATGTTGAAGGATATGAATTTTGCCAGAATAAGCAGGAGTGTTATAATTAATTTTGAAAATGTTAATACAATTGGAGATGAGATAATTATGACAGATGGGGTGAAGCTAAAGAGTAGTAGAAGAATGAAAAAACAAATACAAGAAGATTTTTTTAATTATATGTGTAAAGTGGCAAGGGTTGAAAGAACAGATAGATGATTTTAGAATTAATATTATTTGAATGGCTGATATGTAAGCTGAAGATTGGTGATATCAAGTTAAAAAAATATTTTGCGTTTATGCTCATAATGTTAATGCAGTTAGGTGAAATTATTGTTATCTTTATTCGACCGACACAAAGCATATGGTATACCATATTAGCGCTTCCGAGTGCTTTAATTGCTACAGGGATACTATTCAAAGAAACGATGTGGCGTAAATTAGCAGTGTTTTTGTTTGCATATGGATATATCGATGTAATAGAATATCCGATTAAAATTATAGTTGGCAGCAATAATGAGTTAGTGGTATACATAATTACTATTATTATAATTTGTCTTATTGGCAAAATAATAAATCAATTCAAAAAAGTATCGTCCATGATAGCGCGTATTGATCCTATATATTTTATGGCTTCGTCCATGATAGAAATAATCAATATGGGAATAATTGTAATGACCGATGATATAATTTTACCTGGTCAGGATAGACTTAAAATTGTAATAAATGTATTAACAATGATTTCATTTGTTATGTTAGGAATATTTGGAATTGTTTTTTTGTTTTTGGGTGCATATAAGAAGCAGCTTGAGATAGATAATAAGATAAAACAAAACTATCTGATTATTCAAAAAGAACATTATAGTCAATTGTATTCTCATATGCGAGAAATACGGAAAATAAAACATGATATGAATGCTCATATAAATATATTGTATAATCTGTTAGATACAGAACAATACGATGAAGCTGTTAAGTATATATATGACATCAAAATGCATTATGATATAGGTAAAAAATTGGAATCATATTATGATAACGGAATAATTGATGCAATTATCTATTACTTTAATCAAAAAAATCCATTAATTAAGTTTATTTGTATGGGAAATTTTAGCGGCAGGAATGAAATTTCTGATTTAACAATTTGTACAATACTTTCAAATTGTATTTCAAATGCAGTTGAAGCATGTAATAGATTACAGAAAAAAAAGAAAGAAATTATGATTAATATATCAAATGTGAAAAATTATATGGTCATTATGATAGAGAACCCTATTGAATGGGAAGTTGATATATCTAAGTTGGGGAGATATACATCAAAGGATGATAGATTATCACATGGATATGGGGTAAGTAATATAATAGATGAAGTCAGGTTGTGTGAAGGAAATTATAACTTTTGCTCAGATGATGGAAAGTTTAGTGTAAGTATTGCAATAAAAAAATAAATACCATTCGTTACAAAAAAAGTACCGTTCATTCTTAAGGTGTTGAAAACAAGTTAGAATAAGTGGTACTGTTTTTTATATAAACGAAAGAGAGGCACTAAAGAATGAATAATACATCAATGAACAGTGACGTATGGCTTATAATAAAAAAACTATTAGGATTATAGTTATTGAAATCTGGTTGATAAGGGAATAAAGAATGAGATACACTTTCATAAAACAACATGATGCAACAGACTGTGCAGCAGCTTGCATGGGCATGGTCTGTCTGCACTATAAAAAAGAGACAACAATAACAAAATTACGTGATATGATGGGAACAGACCTGAAAGGAACAAACCTTATAGGATTGTCAAAGTGTGCAGAAGAACTTGGATTTAACTGTCAGGCTGTAAAAGTAGATAAAGAGGGTTTTGTTAGCAGATATACATTACCGGCTATAGCAAATATCGTGACAAAGGAAGGCTTATCGCATTTTGTAGTGATATTCAGGATCACAAAAAAGTATGTGATAATAGGTGATCCGGCTAAGGATTTAGAGCGACTGACTATAGACGAGTTTTATAAGAAATTTACAGGAGCCATGCTCCTGCTGAAACCAAATAGTGAGTTTGAGCGTGAAAAGATAAAGGGAACGAAGTTATTTGACAGATATATAAAGTTGCTGCTTCCACAGAAGAAGCTGTTTATATATGCGCTTGTAGCCTCACTTCTGGTTACACTTCTGGGAATTTTATCATCACTTTTTAACAATATAATATATGATGAAATACTTCCGTATCAGCAAAAAGATGTATTAAAGATGATGCTTGCGGTATTTCTTGGAATATCACTGACATCTACATTTGTAAGTTTTGTGAGACAGTGGATTCTCATGCATCTGTCCATCAAAATTGATATACCACTTATGCTGGGGTATTTTGAGCATATATACAAATTACCGATGAAATTTTTTGCGAGCCGTAAGACCGGTGATATTACAACCAGGTTTTCGGATGCATTTACCATAAAAGACATATTTACCAGTATAGCATTATCACTGATCATGGACATATCAATGGCTTTGATAACCGGAGTAATACTTTTTCAGATGAACCCGAAGCTTTTTGCAGTGATCATAATGATGACACTCATAAGTATTGTACTCGTATTTATATTCAAGCAGCCATATAAGAAGATAAACGAAGAACAGATGCAGCAGTCATCTATACTCAACTCGGAAATAATAGAAGGGCTTCGCGCAGTTGAGACAATAAAGGGAAATGCCAATGAGGATATAGAGCTCGAAAGCATAGAGCGGGAATACATAAAATCTCTTAGGATAAGTTATAAAGAGGGTATGCTTTCAAATGTGCAGTCAACAATATCGAGTGTTATATCGGGAGTTGGGAATCTGGTGCTTCTGTATGTAGGAATAATGCAGGTCATAAATAACAACATGACGCTTGGAAGCTTCATGGCATTTAACACACTTGCGGGATACTTTATGGATCCTATAGGCAATCTGGTAAGCCTTCAGTTATCCATTCAGGAAGCAAATATTTCAATGAAGAGGCTTTCTGAAATCATGGATTATGAGAGAGAACAGAAAAGCGAGAGACAGTATCAGGAGATATCAAGTATAGATGGTGATATTAAGCTTGATCATGTCACTTTCAGATACGGAAACAGAAAACCGGCTTTGGATGATGTGAGCTTTATTATAGAAAAAGGACAGAAAGTGGCACTTGTGGGGGCAAGCGGAAGCGGAAAATCTACAATAGCCAAGCTACTGCTCAAATATTATGAGCCGGAGGCGGGGGATATAACTATAGATGGGATGGATATATCAGAATATAAGAATGACGATATACGTCATGCGATATCATATGTGCCACAGAATATAGAGCTTTTTTCAAAAAGTATTTATGACAATATAAGAGTTACGAGACAGAGTGCAACGCTTGACGAGGTAAAAGAGGCTGCCAAAGCCGCTGATGCCCATGAATTCATAAAGAGACTGCCGATGCAGTATTATACTTATCTTGAGGAAGCAGGAAATGGTCTGAGTGGAGGCGAGAAACAGCGAATTGCACTTGCAAGAGCATTTCTAAAGGAAAATCAGTTTTATATCATGGATGAATCCACAAGTAATCTGGATTTTGCAACGGAAAATATAATCTTCGATATGATATACAATAAATTCAGAAAAAAGACCATGCTTATTATTGCGCACAGGCTTGCAACAGTAAAAAACTGTGACAAGATAATAGTCATGGATAAAGGGAAAATTGTAGAACAGGGAACACATCAGCAGTTGCTTGAGAGGAAAGGACTGTATTACAGATTGTGGGAAATGCAGCAGGGAAATTTTGTTATCAAAGAAGATTCAGATAAGGATGAACAGTTTGCTGAGAACTTTGAGAATGATGATGAGGGTGTAATGAGCTACACCTAGATGATTAATTTTTGTATGTAAAAGCTTTACATAGAGTCAGGACTGTCTGCAGACGGGAATGGCAAAAATAAAACAAAGAGAAAAGGAGGTACACATATATGGATATGTGTTACGATGGAGCACTGGTGCTCCCTAGCAGTTATGCTGTTATGGAAGAAGAGGACATGATGTATTTAGAGGGAGGAAATTGGAGCGTAAAAACTCTCTGGTATAATATTGTTGGGGCAGCCGGACAATATGGTGTGTTTAAAAGTATTTGTAAAAGAGTTTCAGTTAAAGGAAAAACGGTATGGGCATGGGCATGCTCTGCAGTTAGCTGGGCAAAAGATAAGGCAATAGGATATCTGGGTGCTTTTTGTGCGAAAATAGGAGTTGAAATGGCAACTGTTTCGAGATTGATTGGAGTAATTGTTGGCGTATCGACAGCGTTTGCAATAGGATATTTAGGAACACATAAAGTGTTTTACTAGATGATATGTGTAGCTTTTTATACTCAAATGTATGGAGAGCTACACATTTTGGAGGATAAGATGATTCAATATTTAGGTGAGCATAAACTTTTTAATGAAAAATACATTATATTTATTTTATTTTGTATATTCATAATTGAATTTAAAAGTTACTTTTCTCATAAAAATAAAGAAAAAGGGTATACATTGGTGATTTCGTTAATGTACTTAGGGGAGGCAATATTATTTTTAATGCCTTATGAGAATTATATTGTTGATATTATGTGTACATTATTTGGAATAGTGTTAATTTTAAGCTTAATCTTGAGATACAAAAGTAGAAAAGGATAGAAATGAGTAGTATAAAAATATATGAAAATAAAACGTTTAAATTAAATAATGTATTAAAATATGAGTTTCATTCTGCAGATGAGAATAATGAAAAGGATATTGACCTGGAAATACAAAAAATGAATGTATATATACAAACGCATGGTTATAAACAGATTGGACCTTTAATTCAATATTCGGATATATGTGTGTATGATGGAGATAAAATTGATGTACATATGATATTTATGCTCCAGGCGAACAGCTTTATCCACAACGTAGAGCAGCCATATAGGATGGAGTCTCTGTTGCGTGTAAAAAACTGTCTGTATGCCAGATATAACGGACCGGAGGACAAGCTGAAGTTCGCTTACGATAAGCTTGGGGTGTATGCATTTGAGAATGATATTGAGCTGGATGGCTGCAATTATACGATCTACGTAGACAGAAACGAAGAAGAAGAGACAATGGTTGCAGATGTATTCATGCCTGTAAAGGAATAAAAGCGTTATGAGCAGAAGAGTTAAGAGTTTAGATGAAATAAGGGAATCGAGAATACTGTTTGATAAGAATCCACCGGCATTCGGCTATATACTTATAACAGTTGTAGCTGTTTTTCTTATTGTGGCAGTAGTATGGAGTATAAAAACACCGAAGGTGTATACCATACAGGCACAGGGTACTGTGACGAATGATGAGTCAAATTATGTCATGTGCAGCTATACGGGAGAGATTCTTGACAGCAACATGGAAGAGGGCGCACTTGTGGAAGCCGGGGATGTGCTTTTTACAATTAAAAGCACTGATTATGATCTGCAGCAGACACAGCTTGAAGACAACAGAAAATCATATGAAGAACAGATATCACAGTATAGTCTTCTTATAAAATCAATAAAAGACGATACCAATTATTTTGACGAGACAAAAGCGGATGACGGTCTGTACTGGAGTCTTTTTGAAACCTACAAATCACAGGTGGAACAGAATAAGGTTGATGTGTCAACGTATCAGGCATATGGATATACTGATGAGCAGATACAGGCACAGCTTGAAACAAATCAGGGGAAAATAGACGAAGTATATTATTCTGCAATACAGTCGGCAGAAGCCAAGATCGCAGAGGCGGACCAGCAGATTAAATCAATTGATGCGCAGCTTGCGGCAGTATCGGGAGGACAGGATTCCTATGAAGTAAAGGCAACAGCATCAGGCGTGCTTCATATGCTGGGCAATTATAAGAGCGGAATGGTTGTACAGACAACGACAACTGTGGCAACGATCACACCGGAAAATTCGCAGAGATATCTCGAAGCATATGTTTCCACATCTGATATGGCGAGAATGCATGAGGGAGACAGAGTGCAGGTGGTTATGGACGGTCTGTCACAGAATGTCTATGGGACGATAAGCGGAAGCGTATCACGGATAGACAGCAATGTCACTACACAGGAAGGGCAGGATGGAGCGACAAGCCGGGCGTTTAAAGTGATGATAGTGCTAGACCAGGATTATGTGCTGAGCCGTGAGGGAGACAAGGTAGACGTGACTAACGGTATGACGGCGGCTGCAAGGATACAGTATGATAAAGTCACATATTTTAACTATGTGCTTGAGAAACTCGGAATAAAAACCGGAAAATGACATGGGATAAGGTTATGGAGTTGAGAAATAGAATCAGAATATTTGCTGTTATATTTATACTGGCTTTGGGTATGGAGTACTTACCAATGGCGGTATATGCTGCAGAAGTGACAGCGGAAGAAAGCGATATGGCAAATGATGCAGAACCGGATATGGATGAGACCCCGGAAACGGACAATGCATCAGAAACGGACAATGCATCAGAAACGGACAATGCATCAGAAACGGACAAGGAAGACAAAACAGACGTAAAGGATATGGAACAGAATATACCGGTAACGGATATCGAGATATCAGATCATGAGGAGAAAGTGGAAGTAGGAAAGACAATAAACCTTACAGCCACGGCACTTCCGGCGAATGCCACGGAAAGCACGATAACCTTCCGTTCATCTGATATAAATATAGCAACTGTGACTTCCGGAGGTGAAGTAAAGGGTATCTCAAAAGGATATGTTACCATATATGTATCTGCCGGAAGTATAATAAAAGAGGTAAATCTGACAGTAAAAGTAAAAACCACCGGAATAAATATAAATAAAGAATATCTCGTAATGAAGCCGGGAACGACATTTAAACTGAGCGTATCTGTGTTTCCGGCAGAGGCAGAGCAGGCGGTTTCATACAAATCAACCAACACATCAGTTGCAGCAGTATCGGGCAGTGGTGTGGTAACGGCAAAACAGACAGGTTCAGCTACAATAATAGTTTCAAATGGGGATTTGTCGGGCGCTGTTTCGGTAATCGTAAACAGAGATATGGAAAGTTCTGTGGCTGAACCTGAGGCAGCAGATAGTACAGAAGCAGAAAATACAAGTGAACAGACATTTGATGAAAATACGGATGTATCCGAAACACCTGTAATAAGTGAGCAGATGCTATATGAACTGTACAAAGCAGGCAGATCAATGAAAGTGACCGGAGACGGCTACAGCATCATAATAGACGGAAAGAAGATAGTAAATTATAAAAATGAACTTAATACGGATATAGAACTCGAAAGGGCAGGAGACTGCATAAAATTCAATCTAAACGATGGAGAGTATCTGTGCGGAGAAGTGACACTGCACATAGATGATGTAAAAGGGAAATATCTGTATCTATATAATAACGTAAAGCATAAATACGAACTTGTGAGTACAGAGGACATGAGCGGGCTTAATTTAAGCACACCAGGAAAGTATATGATCACGGCAAAGCCCATCAGAGAGGGAGGCACAGCGGTCAGATATATACTGATTGCAGGTGGAATCGGCATAATTGCAGGAATAGCTGTGTATGTGGCGGTAAAGAGAAGATACTGGTTCTGGTAAAGGTGTATGTAATCATGATTTACATAAAGTCATGCCCGGTTGCAAACAGACATGGCAGAAAAATAATGTTTAGAAGAGAACAGGAGGAAAACAAAATGGAATTATGTTACGATGGAGCATTGGTGCTCCCAAGCAGTTATGCTGTAATGGATGAAGAGGAAATGTGCTATACGGAAGGAGGGTGGAGTGGACGTCAAGTACTTAAGAATATATGTGGAATTCTTGCAGTATTTTCATTAGGTTATGCAGGGGCTGCATTTAGACATTTTGTTGAAAAAATAAGGGATTATCATATGGAAGAATGTTGAGTAAAGCAGGTGGAACTTTATTGAGATTTATCAAAGCGGTTCCATGGCAGGTAAAGGTGACTATAGGAGTATGCACAGCAGCAACTCTGTATGCATTAGGATCATACGATTTATTTTAAAATAAAGTGCTATATTTGTGTGTTAACCAGTAGAATAGTTCTTTGTCATTCTGGTGGCGCTTATGCCAAATTGTTAAGTAGTTATTCTCCCCGCAAGGGGAACAATATAGAAGCCGGAGTCTCCTCACGTGGGAGGCTCGAACCGAGTGTTTAACTGATTTTATTAAACATTATGATTATTAACAATACTTCGGTGAATTTTAATGTTTAGGAGCCGCATCTAAACCAAAACAAGAAGTAAACAACCCAAAATAACCGGGACAAGGAGGAACCTCCCGGGAACGCTGAAGCGCATACCGCGGGCCATCAAAAATGCGAGGGCAGCCCCTATCTTGGAGCCGCCCTCTCTTTCGAGTCTGATCCTCTCATCA
>ONHG01000027.1 GCA_900317585.1 uncultured Lachnospiraceae bacterium
GTGTCTATATTTATATTTGATTTTTATACCACCGAAAGATGGTTTATTTGCTATGCCCTTTATTTCTTGGCTGTCTTCTACTTATTTGTTTCAAACTTTATACCTCATTCTTCTGTTTATCATATGTAAAGATTTTTGTATAAGTATATAACCAAAATCAGCCACAAAAGCATTTTACTGCTTTTACGACTGATTTATGTTGAAACCTGACAAAAACCTCCTTTTTGCTTTAATGATAAACTTAAAGCGCAAAGGAGGTCAATGTTCATTTATGAATACTTACAATTAATTATGAAAGAACGATAACGCTTCCTTCAAGCCATCAGACTCCTCATTCATGTGTCCTGCCATTTCAGAAACTCCGTGCATCATCGCATTGAGCTCCTCGATATTGGCATTCATCTCTTCGGTTGCTGCGGCATTTGCTGCGCTGACATCTGTCAGGCTGTTGCTGCTCTTAGTGATATCATCATTCAGCTGAACCATTGCAGTGACAAGCTCTTCGATTTCATCAGCTTTTTCTGCTGTCTTTTGAATCTGCTTATCAAGTTCGCTGAATTCATCGAGCACTGCCTTAATCTCGTCCTTCTGCTTGGCATTGTCCTCGACGATGATGCTTGATGCCTGTACACAATACCTGCACTCTTCAACCAGTGATGAAATTATCTGCTTGATATTCTCAAGCTCCGTATTGGTATTGTCTGAGAGCACTCGAATCTCCTGTGCCACCACTGCGAAGCCTTTTCCTGCATCGCCTGCTCTGGCTGCTTCTATAGATGCATTGAGTGACAATAGATTGGTTTCTCCTGATATTTCCTCAATAACAGAAACAATATTGCTCACCTTGTCAACTGTCTTGTTTACGGTTTCTATACGTTTTGAAATTGCTGAAATACCATCATCCATCTTTCGGCTGCTATCCTGCATGGATTTAATCTTGTCATTCATGATTTTACTGCTATCCTGCACGGCTACCGTCTGGTTTTTGATTTCATCAACAGAGGCATTTATGTCCTTTGTTTCATTGCTCATCTCCAGAAGATTTTCATTAATCCTGGAAATAGATGCAGCCATGCCTGTAGAGCCCTCTGCAACATCCTCGACTGCCTTTGATATCTCATTGTTTGCGGCAAGTGTCTGACTGCTTGTGTCATTGAGCTCATAGCTGTTTGATGACATCGTATCACTGGAATTTCTTATCTTTCCGACTATACTTCCAATCGATTGTGTGAGCTCCTTCATCTTTTCTATAATCAGGCCTATCTCATCATTTGACTCCTTGACCACACTGAAATCTGCCTCAATATTACCATTGGCAATATCCTCAATTATTGTACTGACCTTTACAAGCGGTCTCATAAGCCTGCGTCCCATTATGAATGAGATAATAATTGCAATAAGCACAACAATAGCACTGATTCCAACGGCAACTCCTGTTACAGTAGTGATTCCAGCAAGTGCCTCAGACTCATCTGCTGTAATCACAAGTATATTTTCATTGTTCAAAATCGTATATGCCGAATACTTTGTTGTTCCATTGAAATCATATTCTACAACAGTCGTTCCCGGTTTTTTGCCATCCTGAAGCTGTTGTACAACGCCTTTAATTACAGCATTCTCAATAGGCTGTCCAACCTTTTCCTTTGTAGGATGATAAAGCATTGTGCCATCCTTTTGAACCACATACATGTATGCGCTGTCCATGCCTTCAAGCTTTACATCTGAAAGATTACTGGCATAACCATCATAATCCAGATCATCAACACCTGAATTACTAATCTCATTTTCCATGATTTTTGACGTTGTATTAGCAACATCTACCATGGTATGCTTGACACTGTCTGTAATTTGTTTTTTGGAGCTTTCAAGAATAAATACCATACAAATTACATTTGAAACTATAACAGCTAAAATCACCATTACTATGATTTTGGCTGCAAATGTACCTCTTTTTTTAGTTTTACACTGTTCCATATGACCATCTCTCCTATCCTATTGCTACTCCTTTAGTTTAGAATTATAGTATCATATTACCATTTTTAGTGAAATTATACAATAGTTTATCAACAAATAAAAAATTTTTCTACATTTTGCCTTTGATTAATTTGTCGCGCAAATAGGGTTAATGTTCAATCATATCAGTTATACTACCTAATCCACATTCTTTAGTGCCATGTCCATAAGCTCAAATGCATGATGCTCTTTTACATATGCTGCGCAGAGATGTACCGGCAAATCCCTTCTCTGTAAATTCCGCCTTTGCACAGCGTATAAGCTGCTAAATTATCAATTATCTACCTGCTCATATCATAATAGCGCGCATATATTCCATCCAATGCCAAAAGTTCCTCATGTGTGCCTCTCTCAGCAATGCCACAATCAGCTACCACGAGAATTTCGTCCGCATTTCTGATTGTCGAAAGCCTGTGGGCGATAGTGATAGTCGTTCTGTCCTTTGCCAGCTCCTCAAGACTTTTCTGGATAAAGCGCTCGCTCTCATTGTCAAGGGCACTGGTTGCCTCATCAAGTATTAGCACAGGCGGATTTTTAAGGAACACCCTCGCAATGGAAATCCTCTGCTTCTGACCTCCGGACAATCGGGTGCCTCTCTCTCCGACAAACGTATCGTATTTATCCGGCAGCTCCATAATAAAATCGTGTATATTCGCCTTTTTGGCCGCATCTACAATCTCATCCATCGTCGCATCCGGTTTTCCGTAGGCGATATTATCCTTTATACTTCCACCAAACAGATAAACATCCTGCGAAACCAGCCCAATCTGCGAGCGAAGGCTCTCAAGCGTGAGCTTTCTCACATCATTTCCATCTATTGTGACCCTTCCCTCCGTCACGTCATAAAACCGCGGAAGCAGTGAGCATATTGTCGTCTTTCCACTCCCTGACGGTCCAACAAGCGCAATTGATTTTCCTGCCGGTATCTCAAAGGATACGTGCGAAAGCACCGGTGTATCATCATCGCTATAGTGGAACGAAACATCCTCGTAACAGACATTTCCCTTTACATTTTTAAGCGGTTTTGCATCAGCAGCATCAACTATCTCCGGCTCAGTTTCCACCACCTCTAAGAATCTTCTGAAGCCCGAAAGTCCCTTCTGCATCATCTCAGTCAGCTCTACAAGTATCTGGATAGGACTGATAAAGATGCCTATATACAGCGCATACATAGCAAGGTCGGATGCCTCCATCTTTCCATGCGCTATCAGGAAACCACCAAATACCAGCGTAACAAGATACATCATCCCCTGGAAAAATGCATTTCCGCTCATAAAGCTACCCATACATCTGTAATTTGCATCCTTTGAAATCAGGAAATTTTCATTACTTCTGTTAAATTTTTCCTGCTCGATACGCTCATTGGCAAATGACTGCACCACCCTTATGCCCGCCAGAGTATCCTGAAGACTCGAATTAATATCACCGATTTTTCGCCTGTTATCCATAAAGGTTTCCTGCATTTTCTTATTCTGGCCATATGAAAATATAAGCATAAGCACCACAAGAATAAGCATAGGAACCGCAAGCATACGGTTTATCATAAACAGAAAAATGAACGAACCGATTATCTTTATAACCGATATAAAAAGATTCTCCGGTCCGTGATGCGCAAGCTCCGATATATCAAACAAATCGGATACGAGCTTGCTCATCATCTGTCCGGAATTATTCTGATCATAATACGAAAAAGAAAGCTTTTCATATTGGTCGAAAAGCTCCTTTCTCATGTCGCGCTCCATCCTCGCTCCCATCATGTGCCCCGCATACGTCACATAATACCTGCACGCAGTCTGTATGATATATGCCACCAAAAGGCCTATTGTAATAGGAATCAGCGCAGAAATAATTTTTCCCGGTGCTCCTGCAAAAAGGGTTTTGGTCAGCGTGCGAAGCAGCTGCGGAAACGCCAGATCTATTGCACTGATTATTGTTGCGCAAAGCAGGTCTATGAAAAAGACTGCTTTGTAGGGTTTGTAGTATTTGATGAATTTCTTTAATGTTTGCATGGTTTTCTCCTGGGATGTTCTTTTTAAAACAATCTGTTTCTCAACGTACATCATTATATATATCTAAACCTATATATGCAATAGGATAACCAATGAAAACACAGGATAACACCTGATAAATAACATAACATTTCGTTTGCAGGCGAAATCTATGCGAAATCACAGTTGTTTTATTTCGCGTAACGCCATATAATATAATCAAAGTATTGCTATTCAGATTATTATACGGAGGTGTCACATGGAATATTTATCTTGCTCAGATGCATCAAAAGCAATGGGATTTTCTGTACGAAGAATCCAACAGATGTGCAAAAACGGTGAATTGCCCGGTGCAATAAAGGAAGGACGTAAATGGTTAATCCCTGACGAAACCATACACATGAATCATTTCGCGAAAAATAAATCCCTACCAATAGGTGTATCTGATTTTAAGCTTGCAACCACCAGCTACTATTATGTAGATAAAACTCTGATGATACGTGATTTTCTGGATAAAAAGCCTATGGTATCTCTTTTCACACGCCCAAGGCGTTTTGGAAAAACTCTGAATATGGATATGCTGCGCGTATTTTTTGAAAAAACAAACGAGGATACATCTGTTTATTTCAAAGACAAACAGATATGGCAATGCGGCAATTACTACACTAAACACCAAGGACAGTATCCTGTCATTTTTTTGACCTTCAAAGATATTAAAAGCATGACATGGGAAGAAACCTTTCAGAAAATCCGCAGGCTTATATCTCTAGAATTTATACGACATAACGAGCTTGAGACAAGTTCTGTTTTAACCTCTTACGAAAAGGAACAATATCATCTTCTTGCCGGAGACACCGGTGATGAAATAGATTGTCAGATGGGCTTGCAGCTTTTATCATTACTGCTTCATAAGCATTATGGAAGGGAATGTATCATTATCATTGATGAATATGACACCCCAATCCAGCAGGGACATACCTGCAATTTCTATCCTGAAATTGTAAATTTCATGCGCAATTTTTTCTCAGGAGGACTCAAGGACAATCCACACCTTGCCTTTGGCTTTCTTACAGGAATACTGCGTGTAGCAAAGGAAAGTATCTTCAGCGGTATGAACAATCTGAAAACCTATTCTATTCTCGATGATGGCTACAGCTCTTATTTTGGTTTTACTGAAAAAGAAGTAAAAGACATGCTGCGCTACTATGGAAAGGACAATAAATACAATGAACTTAGCGAATGGTACGATGGATATCGTTTTGGCAATACAGAAATCTTTAATCCATGGTCTGTAATCAATTATATCTCTGACAACTGCTTTCCGAAAGCCTTCTGGCAATCCACCGGCAGCAATGAGATAATCGGAGAAATTATCCAGACAGCTACGCCTGAAATTACCAAAGACCTTTATAAGCTGCTATGTGGTGAAAAAATCGCAACCTATATTGATACCAGTGTTATCTATCCCGAGGTTCAGAATAATCCATATAGTATATACAGCTTTCTTCTGGTAGCCGGATACCTGAAGGTTGCCAATATTTATCCGCAAAGCGATGGAAATTTCATGTGTGATGTTGCTATTCCGAACAAAGAAATTACTTTTGTTTACGAAAAGGAGGTTCTAAACCGCACCAACCAGAATAGCCTTGCCATATCTATCAGTCAGGCTATCTTTTCCAAGGATACACAAAAGCTCCAGGCTCTGCTGGAAGATTTTATGGTAAAAAATATTTCTTCTATTGATGGAGCTAATGAAGGCTTCTATCACGGAATGATGCTTGGTCTTTGTGCCATACTTGGAAACCGCTACAAGATACGCTCAAACCGCGAATCAGGTCTCGGTCGATTTGATATTCAGCTTATGCCTTTAACAAAGGGAATGCCCGGATTTATCTTTGAATTTAAACACACTAAAGATGAACATATAGATTTATCCGCATTAGCCGACAGTGCCCTGCAACAGATAGAAGCAAAGAAATACGACACAGAGCTGCGCGATAATGGTGTGAATTCAATTATCAGAATCGGTATTGCTTTTAGAGGGAAAAGTGCTGTGGTGAGGAGAGGCTAAAAATCTCACCGAATATTAGTATAATCCAAAAAGAAGCACATGCAGCTTGCCACCCTCTCGCCATCATTACGATACAAATGAGGCTGATCGGTCTCAAACTTATACACCTGTCCCCTATGGATTTCCTGCACATGGTCGTGACACTCAACTGTCAGCACACCGTCTGTGACTGTAAGATATTCGCGTGTTTTCTCGCCGTGCCCACCGCTTGTATACACGCCGCCCGGCTCCACGTCGATACGGTATACCTCGACCTCCCTTGAGTCCTCGTATGGGAAGCAGGTCCATACCCTGTACTGTCCCAAAAGCTCCTTTGTCGGAACCAGATCATCCGGAGATATGAGCGCATAGTCCACTCTCGGCGGATCTATAAGTCTTTGAAACTCAATTCGCAGACCGCTTGTGATTTTACCAAGCACTCCGATAGATGGATTTGCTGTGCCCTTTTCTATCTGAGCAAGCATGCTTTTACTCACACCGGTCTGTTCCGCTACCTGGTCTAAGCTCATGCCCTTTGACTGACGTATTCTTTTTAAATTTTCAGATACATTGTGTGACAGATAATCCATACTCATATCTCCGTTTGCTTTTAATTCTCTAACTATACTGTTTATAATCATGTAAGGTAACTATTCGGAATAGTTACCTTACATGTTGTATTTCATGATTAAAGGTTCAAAATACCTTTTGACCCTCATATCATTTTATAAGTTTACAGTGCCCTGCGATACAGCATCTCGATATCGCACTGACGTGAAGCCCTTGGATTGACAGCAATGTTGCCGCTCTTCATGGCATCGACAGCCATCGGCTCTATCTTGCTTTCTATCTCTTCCTTTGTGACTGTTCCGGTTTTGCTGGCATTGTTGATTGCGATGGTCAGATTCTCAGGGATTCCGATGTCTGTGCAAAGCTCCCTGATTGCATCCACAAGCATCATCGGCTCAAATTCGTCCGCATACGCTGGAATCGGGCTTATATCATTGTAGATAGTCAGATACTTGCCATGATCTGCAAGTGCATTGTACTCTGCGATTACAGGAAGCAGCACTGCATTTGCCACTCCGTGAGGCACATCGAAAAATGCGCTGACCGGATGACTCATCGCATGCACATTTCCAAGCCTTGCAAATGAGAATGCTATTCCTGCAAAAAGTGAGCCTGTCATCATAGCTTCTGCAGCCTCGATATCGTTTCTGTTTGCTACAAATCTGCGGATATTTTTTCCGATAAGTGCCATCGCTTTTTCTGCCAGTGCATCTGAGAATGGCGATGCCGCTGTGGATACATATGCCTCCTCGGCATGGATAAATGCATCAATTCCGCAGGCTGCCGCCACACTTGCCGGTGCTGTTGTGATGAGCTCTGCATCGAGGATTGCATATTTTGGCAATATCTCGTAGCTGAATACTGTGAGCTTATAGTTTCTGCTATGATCTGTGATTACAGAGAATGCTGTCACCTCTGAGCCGGTTCCTGCGGTGGTTGGTATCGCAATGAGCGGTACGATTGGTCCCGGCACCTTGTGTGCTCCCTCATAGTCTGTGACGCTTCCGCCATATTTGGCAACCACACCCACTGCTTTTGCTACATCCATCGGTGAGCCTCCTCCGAATGCCACGATAAAGTCTGCGCCCGACTCCAGGTATTTTGCTGTGGCTTTCTCTACGGTTGTGACAGATGGATTTGCCTCTATATCGGTAAAGGTATCTGCTTTTATATCAACTGATGCCAGATAATCTGCTGCCTTTTTTACAAGTCCCATCTTCTCAAGATGCGGTCCTGAAATGATGAGCGCATGCTTTCCTCCAAGCTTTTTTGCTATTTCCGGCAGCTTTGAGAGACTGCCCTTTCCCACTGTGATGTCCTGTGGCACCGAGAAATTAAATGTTTCCATATATAATCTGTCCTTTCTGTTTCCTAGCTTGCTTTCTTTGCAAGTACCCTGTCAATTGCAGCATCGATAACCTTATCCAGCTCAACCTCATCTGCCTCAGGCATAAGTGTCGCAGCATCCTCATCTGAAATGAGCTCAACAAGTGTACCAAATGACTCCTTGTATTTCTTTTTACAGAAGATGAAGAATACCACACCGAGCGCACACCATGCAAGCACGATGCCCCACTCCTGGGCGATAAGTGTTCCGCCGCTTCCCGGTATACAGTACATGGCAACCATGAAGCCTGACATGATAACTGCCATTGTTCCAAAGAACTTGTATGCAGGAACCTTGTATGGTCTTGGCATATCAGGCTCTTTCTTACGTAAAATTATAAATGAAAGAGCAACCATGCAGTATGCCACGCAGCAGCCAAAGTTGCCGGCATCACTAATCCATACAAGCATTTTTCTGCCTGCAAAAGGTGCAAGCATTGTGAGTACTCCAATGAGAATCAGTGAGTTGATTGGTGTCTTATGCTTTGGATGAAGCTTTGCAAAAAACTTCGGAATCATATATGACTCTGCCATTGAGTACATGGCACGCGAGCCACCAAGCAAAAATGAGTTCCATGAGGTTACGATACCGCACATTCCGCCGACTATTATAACCTTTGCCATTATCTTTGTGTTGAATGCAGCAGCCATTGCATCTGCTGTGACAAGTCCTGTTGCCTGCTCTGAATCAACAATTGTCTGTGGGCTCATGACAAGACCTACCGCAACAATGACAAGTGCATAGAACACAACTGCCAGAACTACTGATAAAATAAGTATTGAGCCGATTTTCTTTGCCGGAACATTGATTTCCTCAGCCGCCTGAGGTATTACGTCAAATCCGATAAAGTAAAATGGTGAAAGTGCTGCCACTCCGATAATTGCCTTTACGTTCAGACCTGCAGAGCTTCCTGCAAACATCTGTCCGTCCAGGTTATCAACTGTTCCATTGATTACCGATGCAATTATCAACAAAATTCCGGCGCCACCAATAATACATGTGAGTACAGTCTGCAAAATCGCTGCTGTCTTTGCGCCAATAATGTTTATCATCATAATTAAAAATGCGATAACTATTGCTACAATAAGCCATGAAGCGTAGATATCAAAGCCTGCTACCGTATACAGATAGCCCTTCAAAAAGCCCGGCCACAGATATGTGATGATTGTTGGGAAAGCGCAAGCCTCAAAGCATGCCACACTGACATATCCAAGGATAATCATCCACGTACATATGAATGAACCTGTCGAACCCATTGCCTTGTAGCTGAATACATGCTCGCCACCGCACTGAGGCATGGCTGCTGTCAGCTCCGCGTAGGTCATTCCCACGAAAAATATCATGATACCGCCGATTACGAAGCCGATTGCGGCACCGAGCACTCCGCCCTTTTCAATCCAGCCTCCGGTTGAGACAACCCAGCCCCAGCCAATCATGGCTCCAAATGCAATTACAAGTATGTCCCAGGCATTCAGGACTTTGTTAAATTCTGATTTTTTCTGTTCCATTACTTGTCACCTCCAGCTTCTGCCCCGGCTTTTGTTCCAGCCTTTGTTTCTATTACAGCCTTTGTTGCCGACTGCGTTTTTGTTCCTGCCTCTGTCTTACTTTCATTCTCTACCACTTTTCTTGCCAGAGACTCAATAAGCTCCGCTGTGCCATCCACTCCTAACAGGCTGCTGTCTATAAGCATATCCCTGTTGTGTCTGTCGCCTCGGTTGCTTCCTGTCAGCGCCATATGACGCTTATGATAACGCTTATCCTTTTCAGTGATAAAAAGCTTTGCATCATCTTCCGACAAATTGTGGCTCTTCATTACATTTTCAATCCTCACTTCATCCGGTGAATATATGAAAATACGTAAAATCGGTTTATGTTCCTTTAGTATATAGTCTGCTGAACGACCGATAATCACACACGACTCACGGTCTGATAATTTTCTGATTATGGTTTTCTGTACGTGAATTGCACGCTCTGTGAGGTCTGCATATTTGGAGAAAGAGCCTCTGACATCACCCTCTGCACCTTTTCCGGCGATGGTGATACCTTCCTCAACCTTTTCCATGATATCCTTCGGAATACCGACCTCTTTTATGATTTCATCTACAGTATCCCTGTCATAAAATTTAATTCCCAGGTCCTTGGCAACCTTTTTGCCAATCTGGTTTCCTTTAGCGCCATATTCGCATCCTATTGTAATAACAAGATGTGCCATTTCGTTCCCCTCGCTTTTCTTATATACATCTTTATAATATGTTGATATTGTTCAAAACAAGGGCGCACGAAGCTAATCGTGACGCCCTTGTCCTTTATCCGGCTCGTAAAATCTGCCGCAATATATTCTGTTGCCTGCTTCAAATATGCTTCAAGCGTTCTATGAAAGTGACTCAACAGTCTCCTTTATAATATCAAATGCCTTGTCGCACTCTTCCTCACTTACGATAAGCGGTGGAACCATACGGATGATATGGCTTCCGATTGCTGTGATGAGCATATGGCGGTCGAAGCAGCCATGCTTTACATCAACACCTGAGATTGTATCGTCAAACTCAACACCAACCAAGAGACCCTGATGTCTTACCTCTTTTACGTGTGGAAGCTTCTCAAGCTTAGCTGTGAAATAATCACCAACCTTCTTTGCATTTCCGGCAAGATCTCTGTCAAGCAGCTCGTTTACTTCTGCAAGTGCTGCTGCACAGCATACAGGATGTCCACCAAAGGTTGTACCGTGTGAACCGGCTGAGAACGCTTTTGAAACCTCCTCTGTAGCACAGATAGCACCGATTGGCATTCCACCGCCAAGGCCCTTTGCCATAGAAACGATATCAGGTTTGATACCGTAGTTCATGTAGCTCATTACAGCTCCGGTTCTGCACCATCCTGTCTGAACCTCATCGATAAGGAGGAGCATGCCCTTCTCATCACAGAACTCGCGAAGTCCCTTCATGAATTCAGGTGTTGCAGGATGAACACCGCCCTCGCCCTGTACAGGCTCAATCATGATAGCAATTGTATTCTCTGTACAAGCATCCTTGAATGCCTTTAAGTCATTGTAAGGAGCATATGAGAAGCCGTATGTCATAGGACCAAAGCCCACCTGGCATCCGTTTCCCGGCTGTCCTGTTGCTGACATAGCACCGAAGGTTCTGCCGTGGAAGCCATCCTTTGCAGTTACGATGTGATATCTGTTTGGACCATATTTCTCGATACCATATTTACGAGCCATCTTAATCATAGCCTCATTTGCCTCAGTTCCTGAGTTCTGGTAGAAAATCTTGTCCATTCCGATAGTCTTGCAAACCTTCTCAGCAAGCAGAGCCTGTGGAATGGTGTATGGATAGTTGAATGTATGCATGATGTCATCCACCTGATCCTTGACTGCTGCAACAACCTTAGGGTTTCTGCTGCCGGCATTGTTTACGGCGATTCCTGCGTAAAAGTCAAGGTATGGTGTGCCATTCTCATCATACAGATACATGCCCTCAGCAGTCTCAGCGATGAAATCGAAACGCTCATATGTCTCAATCATATACTTCTTTACTTTGTCTTTGATGTCCTGTGCTGTTAATCCTGTGTCTTTTAATTTCATAATATATTGCCTCCTAAAATTAATGTCTTTGTACTTTTGTCAGTAAATTGTTTTAATAAATTTGATAAATAAAAAAGAGCAAAGTGCTTCACCGGTTAGCGTCTTTGCTCTTAAATATTCATAATTAATATGTAGTTGTTTGTTCGTTTTCTTTTGTGTATTATTTTGAACAAGTAAACAATATCACGTTCAATATATTGTGTCAACAATTTTCATTAAAAATGTGAAATACCTCACAATTGTCAGTTTAAAGTCACTTATGCTTAAAATTATAAATAAAAACTGTCATTTAACACTTAAAATATTATTTTATTGTAATATTTTGTGCATTATATTGTCTGTGCATTATTCTGTTGCTATGTTACTTTTCATCATTTATATACATTATAAAGAACATGCTATGGATTCTTTACAAGCTCCGGTTTACGGAAGGTGCGGAACAATCCAATCTGCTCCAGTGCCTTTGCAATGCCGAAAAAGACAATTGAATCTATCGGCCACATAATAAGGTTCTTAAGTGCACGCATTGGAAGGATTGCCATCAATGCCTGTCCATACAGTACCTGCAGACACAGAGTATTGAGAATGACATTGCAGATGAGCATTACTACAAACTTCGCAGCAAGCACTCTCCATATGGTAAGCTTTTTCTTGTAAAAGAAGCAGCCATATAAAACACCTGCAAGCATTACAACAAGTGTAAGCTGTGGACAAAATGGTCCTGTAGGCTTCATCAGATACTTGATTATGTCAAGCGCTCCGTGGAAAACAGCTCCGGCAACCGGTCCAAACAGGTAATCAACGATACCATTTGGAATACCGGAAAAACCGATACGGATAAACTGTCCATATTCGATGGAGAAATATCCAAGGATAACGGCAACTGCAGCAAGCATTGCCATAGTTGTGATGGTTCTGACCGATTTAAGCTCTCGGGCAGAATCGGTGAACAAAGTAACGAATTTTTTCATTAAAAAATTACCTCCTTTGCAGACCTCACCGAACTACAACAGGAGATAATTAATATCTTCGGATGCAGCGGGATGCGACTCATGTACCGCAAGATTTTCTTTTCGTCCGGGTGACAACTCCCTGTTCATCCGGCACTTAACGCACATGTGTCTACTCTGCTAAAATTTATTTATTTGTAACGTATTATAGTATATCACACTCTAATATCAAATCAAGTCTTTTTTATTCAATATAATAATTAAAGGGCCAAAACACCTTTTGACCCTCATATCATATCCTATTATTTTATTTACTCTATCTTGGATCCGGACGATGCTTCATGTCACGGATAGGAATATTGGCAACAAGTGCCGGAACCATTCCGTTGTTAGAATCAGACTCTGTCTCTGTGATTTTCACGTCAAGAGCTTCCGCGTCAATATCCATATAGCGGGAAATAACCTCAATGATATCCTTTTTCATCATTTCCATCATCTCCGATGAGCAGTTGGCACGGTCGGAAACCAGTACCAGCTTCAAGCGGTCCTTAGCGACGTTGCCCGAAGATTTCTTTTTAAATAAATCCATTATACCCATGGTTTATATCCCCCTTTAATTTTTCTTGAACATATCCTTCAACTTTTCAAATACACCATGCTTCTGGTTTAAATCAAGTAAAGGAATCTCCTCGCCCATGATACGGTGGCAGATATTCATATATGCCTTTCCTGCAAGGCTGTCTGAGCCAACTAACGGCTCACCACGGTTTGTAGAAATAACAATCTGCTCATCATCCGGTACTGCGCCGATTAAATTGACTGCAAGGATCTCTGTTACATCATCCACATTCATCATATCGCCGCGCTTAACCATATCGACACGCAGACGGTTGACAATCAGGTCAATGCGCTTCATCTCATTTGCCTCGAGAAGGCCAACGATACGGTCAGCGTCACGGATTGCTGATACCTCAGGTGTAGTGACAACGAGTGCACGGTCAGCTCCTGCAACGGCATTCTTGAAGCCCTGCTCGATACCTGCCGGGCAGTCAAGCAGAATATAGTCAAACTCCTCACGAAGCTCATTGATAAGCTCAACCATCTGCTCAGGTGTAACAGCATCCTTGTCCCTTGTCTGGGCTGATGGAAGCAGACACAGATTAGGATATTTCTTATCCTTGATAAGAGCCTGACGGATACGACATTTGCCCTCAACAACGTCTACGAGATTGTATACAATACGATTCTCAAGCCCCATAACAACATCCAGGTTACGCAGTCCGATGTCTGTATCAATCATAACAACCTTTTTATTTAACTGTGCAAGACCTGTACCGATATTTGCTGTGGTTGTGGTCTTGCCCACACCACCCTTTCCTGATGTGATAACGATTACTTCGCTCATGAACTTTTTTCCTCCTACGTTCCTAAATGCTATTTAAAATATTTTTAGTAATTGGTTCGATGTAAATATTTCCATCCCTTGCAATGGCAATCTGCGCCTGCTCCTGTGACGGCTTTTCCTTACGCTTCAAACGATGCTTCACCTGCGGCTTATCAGGACTCTTTGCAATCAGATCACCAATCTGAATCTGAATTGGCTGCATATCGAGTGCGAAAACAAAACAGCTTCTGTCCCCGGTGCATCCGGCATGTACATTTCCCTTTAACGCACCAAGAATGACGATATTTCCCTGGGAAATAATCTTAGCGCCCGGATTGACATCCCCGATAATAGTAACCGAAGATTCACTGGAAATCACCTGTCCTGACCTGAGGGTTCCTCGGTAAAACTGCTCCGGTGATGTGCCTGCAATGGCATCCTCATACTGCTTCTGTACTGCCTCATTAAATGCCTCAATCTGCTCCTTCATGACAGCTTCCTGTCTGGTGCCGTTTTCAACCACGCACAAAATCTCTATTGTGGTATTTTCCTCGATTGCCGCAATAATCTGCTGCTCCTCTACATCTGAAAGCTGCCTTCCTTCAAATGAAATGGCAAGCCTTGCATTTTTAAAAAAATTGCCGGATGCCTTAAACTTTTCAATAATTGCCTCCAACAGCTCATCGAACGCTGCCTCCGGACTTAGAATAAGATTAATTCCATATTTATTACTCTTTATCGTAACCGACTGTGACATGAGTACCTCCAATTTCATTTAATATGAAATTCATTACTCCTAATTATACATTTTTATAGCGCGTTACGCAACCTCTCAAATACTAATTTGTCAGCAATTTAACAGCTAATTTGACATAATTACCAAATTATGGGCTGTTATTTTGCCATTTATACCGTTGTGCATCCATTCGAAAACAATTATACTATGTTCATATTAAACAAGAAGGCTGACACACATTTCTTATTGTTATTAATCATATAGACAAAGCATAGCATAATGTTTATAATGAAAATAAGTGTGGGAATGCCCCCAATATTACAATATTATATTTCATGGAGGATAATAAATATGGGAATTATGGAAAGATTTAAGGACATCATGGCAGCAAACATCAACGCTTTATTAGACAAAGCTGAGGATCCTGAGAAAATGATTGACCAGTACATGAGGAATCTTCAGAGCGACCTCGGTAAGGTAAAGGCTGAGACAGCATCCGTTATCGCAGAGGAAAGCAGAGCTAAGAGAGCACTTGATGAGTGCAATGCAAACATCACAAAGATGCAGACTTACGCTGAAAAAGCTGTTGCCGCAGGCAATGATACCGATGCAAGACAGTTTCTGGCACAGAAAAAGATATACACAGACCAGCTTTCATCTCTGGAGGGTACATATCAGGTTGCTTCTGAGAATGCTGCAAAGATGCGCAGCATGCACGACAAGCTCGTATCTGACATTGACCAGTTAAATGCAAAGAAGGCTTCAATAAAAGCAAAAATGGCCGCTGCAAAAACACAGCAGCGCATGAACAAAATCGGTTCCTCTGCTGCAGGTGTTGCCAACGACATGTCAGCATTTGACAGAATGGAGGACAAAGCCAATCAGATGTTAGACGAGGCAAATGCAATGTCTGAGCTGAACAAGACAGCCGCTGAGTCTTCAATTGATGCACTCACAAGTAAATACGACAGTCCTGCTAATGACAGCTCCCTTGACGATGAGCTTGCTGCATTGAAGGCACAGATGGGTAAATAAAATTATAAATTATGCACTGTTGAAAAGGGAATCTGAAACATGATTCCCCTTTTCTTGTCAACACAGATGTTATTAATAATCAGGAGGATTCAATTTATGGGATTATTTAGTAAGCAGTTCGCAAATGTTATTGAATGGTCAGAATATCGCGACGATGTAATCTTTTGGAAATGGACCAACAACGAAATCAAGAAAGACAGCCGCCTTATTGTCCATCAGGGACAGGACGCAATTTTCTTATACAATGGCAGAATTGAGGGAATATTCACAGATGAGGGAAGCTACGAAATAGAATCCCAGATTATTCCGTTCCTTTCAACTTTAAAGGGCTTCAAATTCGGCTTCAACAGTGGACTAAGAGCCGAAGTTCTCTTCGTCAACACCAAGATTTTCAACATCAAATGGGGCACCAAAAATGCAATATCTCTTCCGGCACCCGGACTTCCGGGCGGTATGCCAATCAGGGCATTCGGGACCTTTGATGTCAAGGTAAATGATTACCTGCAGCTTATTGACGCTCTTGCCGGAGTGAAGCAGATTTACACAATAGACGATATCCGCGATTATGTTATCTCCATACTTGATCCGCTTCTGATGAAATGGATCAGCCGCGAGGGCAAGGATATGTTCAATCTGCAGATGAATTCCCAGGAAATCAGCCAGGGAATCAAAACTGACCTCGATATGGCTCTTATAAAAATAGGCCTTACCGTGCTCGACTTCAAGTGCTCTAATTTCTCATATCCACAGGAGGTTCAGGAAATGCAGAAGAAGGCCGCTTCCCAGTCCATGGTCGGCGATATGAACCGCTATCAGCAATTTGCAGTCACAGATGCCGTCTCAAAGAGTGGCCACGGCGGAAATGCTGCTGTTGACATGGCCAGCATGCAGATGGGCATGATGATGGGACAGCAGATGGTAAACAACATGGCTGCTATGAACCAGAACGCTGTGAATCAGAACACAACATACCAGAACACCTCAAATCAGAACACCTCAAATCAGAGCAGCTCCTCAGGTGTGGCCGGTAACGTTCCAAAGTTCTGTCCAAACTGCGGTACTCCGACAAACGGGGGTAAGTTCTGCACAGAATGTGGCCAGAAGCTGGTTTAATGCTTGATTTAAAATTGTTTACAATGAAAGGGTAATATTCAAATGAAAGAAGCTAAAAACGAATTACTTGAATTTCTCGGTGGAGTTGCAATGCTTGCCGTCGGATTGTACTGGTTCTCACTAAATGTGCGCGTATCAAGTACATTCTTCTCCGGTGGTCTTATGATAGGCTCTATCACCATCCATAACGGATTAATTATAGTTCCATTCATCATCGCAGTGATTCTCGTATTTATCAAACCAGAGTCCTTTGGGCGCAAGCTGTTTTTAGGAATCAGCGTGCTTTTAATCATCGCCTCCATAATTTATTCTACCAATTTTCATCTGGTATCTATGTCTCTTTTTGAGTGGGCCGGTATTCTGATACTCATATTTGGTGGACTGGCGCTCGTGTGCAAGATTCTGTTCAAGCCGGTTGATAAGGATAAGAATAAGAAGGAAAGCGATAAAACTACACTATAAATAAATGATATGGGGGTCACTAAGTTATACATCGAATTGCATGCAAGCATGCATCGATGATACCTTTTGACCCTTTAATCATAATATTATTTCAACACAACAAAAAGAGCTCTTTCGAGCTCTTTTCGCTTTGTACAACATTAAATTGTAGATGATTACTGTAAGAGTGAAAGTACACCCTGATTAGACTGATTAGCCTGTGCAAGCATAGACTGTCCAGCCTGTGCAAGAATGTTGTTCTTGCTGTAGTTAACCATCTCTTTAGCCATATCTGTATCACGGATACGAGACTCGGCTGATGTAGTATTCTCAACTACGTTGTCGAGGTTGTTGATTGTGTGCTCAAGTCTGTTCTGAACGGCACCGAGTGATGAACGCTGTGAAGATACTTTTGAGATAGCCTCTGAAATACGGTCAATTGCAGCTGTTGCATCATCCTCTGTATTAACCTTAAGGTCTTTAACACCAATTCCACCTGCACTCATTGAATCAATTTTAACTGAAATTTTATTATCTGATGCTGAATCTGCTCCTACATGGAGATTGAAAGAAAGAGCTCCATTCACATCAAACTGTGTTGTAAAATCAGTCCCTTTATCTTTCGCAACCTTATAACCCGTAGCAGATTTATTAAGAAAATAACCATCAGTTGCCTCAGTCGTACCATCGGCCATCTTGCCTGCTATTACATTTTCAGCTGATACCTGTTTACCATTCTTATCATATAATTTTGTTACATATGCATATGTAGTACCACTTGTAGCTAATTTTGTATCATCCTGACCAGTGGTTTTCGACGTAGTATATAGTTTTGAACCTGATGCTATAGCTTTTTTCAAAGCATCTGATGTCGTGATTTTGTCATCAGATCCTGCAGCATATAAATCGCCATTAATAGAGTAACCTGACTGCATAAATGTTGATTTTGCAGCTGTAGCAGGATCTCCTTTAAGAAGATATGTTTCATTAAACTTTGTTGTCTCTGAAACACGATCAATCTCTTTTGTAAGCTGGTCAACCTCATCCTGGATAGCCTGTCTATCTGTATCTGAGTTTGTACCATTTGCTGACTGTGTAGCAAGCTCATTCATACGCTGAAGCATTGAGTGAACCTCTGTAAGAGCACCCTCTGCTGTCTGTACTGCAGAAACACCATCCTGAGCATTTGTTGAAGCTCTGTCAAGACCTTTAATCTGTTTTCTCATCTTCTCAGAAATTGTAAGTCCTGCTGCATCATCTGCTGCACGGTTGATTCTGTATCCAGAAGAAAGCTTCTCTGTAGATTTAGCCTGCTGACCTGTTGTTACGTTAAGCATTCTGTTGGCATTCATAGCCTGCATGTTGTGTTGTACTACCATAATATAATCCTCCTTGTCCCATATTCATGGGTTATTATGTTTGACCTCTGGAAATCCTTTTCCCGAGGGTTTTGCAGCTGCTTTGTGCTTATTTTTATTTAAGCAGTTGCGGTTTTCTATAACAAGCGGCTTCCCGGGTGTGGCTTGCGCCACAGCCGCCTATTAACATGGTTAGTTGCTTTGCGTCTTTTTCTGACGCGCTTTTTCCTTCCAGATGATGCGCTGTATTTCTTTTTGTGCCTCATTGGAAATCTCAGGGTCGGGATAATATGTATCTTTTCGCTTCGCCGGGTCCGGTTCGTTGTTGGATCTTGCGATATTCAGTTCTTTTGGAGCATCTATCAGTAATCGACAGTGCTTTCCGGTTCCACCCGCGAACACGATTCGGATATCATCTCCGATATTTACATATTGCCCTTCCTTTAATGATAATTTGAGCATTTTCTACCTCCATGCACTAGGGAATAGCTTTGTCCATGCTTTTCCGAATTATGTAACATTTTATAGTAAAATGTTACATTTTTTCGCAGATTAATAAGGGGTCAAAACAGAAGTTGATTAAATAACATCAAATATTTATGCCGATTAAGTCATATTTCATCAAAAATTGCTTTATCTTTCACGTGATATAGTTAAATCCCGTGAAATTAATTAAAAATAATAGAAAAATGTAAAGAAAATTTTTTAAAAAATTTTTTTCTTGGGGTTAAGTTCTAAAAATGGTGTCCGATATAGTAGGTGTAAAGCAAAAAATGTAACATTTTACTATAAAATGTTGCATTTTTTGCTTTTTGTAATTACTATTATTTTGTTGTGGATTTTGGATATTCTGGGGAAGAGTCTGTCATGCGGCATATGCCTGATAATATTTTCTACTACAAAGGAGTATTCAATGGGAACTACACAGCCAATCCGAAATAAGGATGAACTGGCGGCTTTCAGGATGTACTATAAAGATATCCATCCAAACCGCCGCAATTACTGTTTAATTGTTATGGGATTAAACACAGCACTAAGAATCAGTGACCTGCTTAAATTGAAGTGGGATAACGTATACAATTTCGAGCACCATGTATTTCGCTCTCATTTTCTTATCAACGAGCAAAAGACCGGCAAGAATAACTATGTCACTCTAAACTGCAATGCCACCGATGCTCTCCGGGAATATTTCAACGAACGGCATCCAACTGAACATGAGTTTATTTTTACAAAGGCCACCTGCAGGAGGCAGCCACTAACCAGAGTTCAGGCATACCGAATTGTAAGGACTGCTGCCGAGGAGACAGTTCAGGATGAACATATCAGCTGTCACTCTCTGAGAAAGACATTTGGATATCACGCCTGGAAGAACGGCACACCACCTGCTCTGCTGATGGATGTCTACAATCACTCGTCCTATAAAGTCACGCAGCATTATCTGGGTATTGAGCAGGATGAACGTGATGAGATTTATATGAATCTTGAACTATAAAAAAATGATTAAACATAAACAGCCAGTGTTTCTCTATTTCAGAAACACTGGCTGTTCTGTTAGTCCGTTGTAAAACTCTATAGCCGCTGCGATATCCTTCTCATCCGGATGTCCCTTTGATACCCCGCCAATCAGCTTGAACGGACCAAACGTATCAAATCCCTTGCATGAAAACCTTCCAACAATGTTATCATGTTTGTATGCTATCACCTGCTCAATTGACTTAAAGACAGGTCTTTCTCTACCATCTGTGTCGCATCTATCAGCTCGACATCGTTTGTCTTTGCTATCTCGTCATTTATCTTTTTTGTGTTTCCATGATGCATTGATGCATATACTGTTGCTGTCTTCCTCTGTACGCTTTCTCGGTCCTTTGATATGATTCTTATGTGAGCTTCGTCTGGCTTTCTTGTTAAGATGTCTCTCCATAATCCTGCGATACAACGATATCTCCCCTGTGGCAGAGGCTTATAAGCTTATAATCCACTGCATCTACAAATATTTGCATTTTTTCCAGCCTCTTCAATTAAACGAGATTATTTATCCAGATACACGAACATGTTTATCTGGCCATCACAATCATCTTTTGTCTCATTATATTTTAATGTCTCATCCCAGTAATCAAACATGCTTATCTGGCCTGGGCATCCGCTTTCATCCACGTTTTCAGGTCTATCAGTTTTCTGTGTCTGTTCTTCATAATCAAACAGGCTTATCTGACCATCACACTCATAATGCTCCATTAAAGGATTTTTGTATGCCGGTTTTATCTCCGATTCATCGCTTTTCATAATCTCTTATCCTCTGTTTTATTGTGCACCTGTATTTTTTAACTTTTCCACTATTTGTATGCATAAATATATAATACTGATTTATTGAATTTACTGCAACACAATCTTGAAAGTTTATGTAATGTATTTCGGTAACAAAGGTATTCAGTCAACTAAATAATTTTTTATTTCTTGCAAATATATAAATAATAAACCATACGTAATTGCAAAATTGCAACGAATAATATATAATATTCGTTGCAAAGGAGGTTTTTATATGTCAAAAAGCTATATGCAGGAAATTAAAAGTCGAATCCTGGATTCCGAAGATGGCTCGGTTTTTTCCACTTCTGATTTTGCGGATATCGCTGATACCAACACGGTTCGTTCAGCATTATATCGCCTTGTTAAGGATAATATTCTTCGCAGAATTATAAATGGAATTTATGAAAAACCAAAATACAGTAAATTACTCGATGAATATGTAGCTGCTGATCCTGCTGCCGTTGCACAGGCATTAGCCCGCAGTTATCATTGGACCATCGCTCCATGCGGGAACACTGCCCTTAATTTACTTGGACTTTCCACTCAGGTAGCGGCGGTCTGGTCCTATATCAGTGACGGACCTTATAAAACCTATGAATGGAATTCTACAAAGCTCGAATTCAAACACCGAACTAATAAAGAAATTACCGGTCTGTCCCGTATGACAAGTCTGGTAATTCAGGCATTGAAAACATTAGGGGAAAAAAATGTAACCCCGGAAGTTATCCAGACTCTTTCAACAAAACTCTCTTTATCCGAAAAACAGGCTTGTCTGAAAGAAGCAACGGAATCCACCGACTGGGTTTATGATACAATACGACAAATATGCGGAGGTAATACACTATGAGAAAAATTGCATGTCTGTCAGATGATGACAGAAGAGAGCTTTTCCGAAATACCGCTGATAAAATGGGCTTAAATGATGCTATTGTAGAAAAAGACTTCTGGGTATGCTTTACCCTGGATTATTTATTTCACCGCTGTCCATGGAAAGACTCCATCACTTTTAAGGGTGGAACAAGCCTTTCAAAAGCATTTAATCTGATCAGCCGTTTTTCAGAAGACATTGATTTAATCCTTGACTGGCGCATACTGGGTTATGGAATACTGGAGCCTTGGGAAAAACGCTCCAATACAAAACAAGATGCATTTAATAAAGAAGCTAATAACCGGGCTGAGATTTTTCTTGCAGAACAGTTCTGTCCTACCATAAAAAAAGAACTGTCATTAGAATTGGGGTGTGACACTAATATTTACATAGATGAGAATGACAAACAAACTGTTATTTTTGCTTATCCAAATCTGTTCACAAATCCTTCCACCCTAAAAGTAATACGCCTGGAAATCGGAGCATTAGCAGCCTGGACCCCTGCTAAGCTTGCAAGCATTGAACCGTATACAGCTGTATACTACCCAAAAATCTTTGAGCAGAAAAATACTGAAATTCTTACTGTTTCACCAGAACGTACCTTTTGGGAAAAGGCAACAATTCTTCATCACGAAGCCAACAGACCGGATCATCTGGATATGCCACAACGATATTCCAGACATTACTATGATCTCTATAGAATGGCTCAAACCCAAGTAAAAGATGTTGCTTTTTCTCACATAGATCTTCTGAAAACGGTCGTTGAATTTAAAATGAAATTTTATCCAAGAGCATGGGCTAAGTATCCAGAAGCAACTCCCGGCACCTTAAAGCTGATTCCACCTGAATACCGCTTTCCTGCCCTGAACAGTGATTATGAAGCCATGAAAGAAATGTTATATGGCGATATTCCAAGCTTCAATACTATTATGGAATCAGTTCGCCAATTAGAGAAAGAAATCAATTCACTTTAAAAATTATTTGAAACGGCATTGGTCATTCTATTTAATGACAGCTTATCAACAACGCATAAATTTTAGCGTGTTGTTATATGGAATAGTCTGTATCTGCATGCTTTCCTTCCATATTCCGGCATCCTGCAATACCAGGCCCTCCGACATTATTACATTACCTTCCTGTCTCGAAATCACATTAAGGCCAAACAGTTCGTTATAGAAGTGGACTGACTCTTCGATATTGTCCACTACTATTAATATGTTCTTTAGCTTCATATGACCACCCCATTACAATGGTCCACCTCATGCTGAATTATCTGTGCTGTCCAGCCTGTGTATTTGCCATGTTTCTTTTTGAAATTCTGGTCGAGATAATCCACTTCAATCTCTTTATATCTTGTGCATGGTCTCACACCATCCAGCGAAAGACAGCCTTCCTCCGTCTGAAAAGCTCCTGATTTTCCGGTAATCACCGGATTAATCATGGCAAACTGGAATGGTCCGGCCGCAACCACTATGATATTCTTTTTCACGCCAATCATGTTAGCTGCCATTCCAACACAATGGTCAAGATTTGCTCTCAATGTGTCAAGTAAATCCGTAACCACCTGTTTATCATCTTCTGTAGCATCCACTGATTTCTGTGCAAGAAACAGTGGATCACGCATTATCTTCTTTACCATTATTTACTTCCTGTTATACCTTTCTTCTTAATTTCTTGTCCAAATAATAAATGCAAACACAATGAGAATAATAACGCCCAATAACTCATTAAAAACTCCAACCGCTGCGGCCGCATCTTCCCTGTTTTCCATCATGCGGAAATCCTTCATTTCCACCGTATCCATCGTATGGCATATAATTATACCTCGTTTAATATTCCTTCTCTATCTCTCCATCTATTCCATACATTTTCTTGAATGCATCAAGGTCTGCCCGGTTCTTAATCAGCATAACTTCTTCTATCTTACCTGTATGAATGTTCTTAAAGCCTGCAACCTGCTCACCATTACATATGCTCGCTTTGATTACCGGTTTCTTATTTTCTTTATCATATGCCTTTGTAACTGTCTTTTTCTTAAATAGTCCCATTCTGACCACCTTCTTTTGAATTTGCCATCATTATCATCCCAGCTGTAGCCCTCGCCACAGCCGCATCTTCCCTGTTTTCCATCATGCGGAAAGCTTTCATCTCCACCGTATCCATCCTATGGCATATCAGTACACCTCCAACTATTTTACCAGTCCTCATCATCGTCATCAATAGCATCATCTACACCGGCAGCATAATCATCATCGCTGTCGTATCTGTCATCATCATAGTCTCCATCCATATAGACATCATCATAACCATCATCATATGAATCATGATAATATTTCTTTGAACCGGAGCTGCTGCTTGAAGAGCTTCCTGAATATGTAGAGCTGCTACCGGAATTGCTATAGCTGTTCGTACTGCTGCCCGAAGAATTTGTACTGCTTTCTGATGAACTACTACTATTATATTTTCCGGAAGAATAGCTCTTTGGTGTATAACTGCTGCTTCCTGAGCTGCCGCTTGAATTATACGATGAACTGCTATGTGACGAGTATGAACTTGATGGTGAATAGTCATAATCATAATACTCTTCATCATCAGAACCAGACCACCATCCTGCGAATCCACCTATGATAGCAAATACTCCAATAGCTGCCAGAAACAAAATTATGTTTTCTCCAATAGAATTCTTGTTATTTCTCATAATCACATGCTCCCTTATTAGTTGCAAATGATATCAGCTCTTTGATTGTCTTTAGTATATGACTTTACGAGTCCCAAAGTCTGCCCTCGTAATTGGAATCTTTGTTTGTTTTATATTTTCTTTCTTTTATAGTTTGTATCACATAACACTAATTAGTTCTCTTAAAATATACCAAAATGAGCACACGAACTGTATTCGCCTGCTCACTTTCATCATTCTTTTATTATACCGGTAACCTTGATAGCATCCATTACAACTTTATTTCCTATACGAACTGTTGAATAATAATTTCCATAACCCATTATAAGATACAGCAACACAATTTCTCTCTTATAGGAATTTCCCATCTTGCTGAAGAACTCGAACTTCCTCATAAATAGTCTTAATATACATTATAATCTAATGCGTTTGAGGGTCAAAATGTATTCTACTAAAGATATGTTTTGGTCCTCAAATCATATAATATTTTCTTACACAATAATAATAACAAAGAACAAAATAACCAATACAATAGTAATTATTTTTTTGATACCATAGTACTGTGCAACTTTAGGAATAGATTTTACCTTTTTGGTAATCAACGGACAACAAAGCACTGCCAGTAATAAACTATCAATGCCACTCAGCACATATTTTATTCCACCTATGCTAAAAGCCCCCACTGCATAAAGTATCAAAAAAACTGCCACTATCCAAAGTAAAACTGTTTTCAGAACTGAAGCTGCTGTTTTTGCAGTTCCCTGCATTTTTTGATTTCGTTCTTTACGTATTTTCATTTCCTGTGCTCTGGCAGCATCAAGCCTTGCTGCCTCTTTTGCCTTTTCCTCGTTATAAGCTTGCTGTAACTGCATCTGATTAATTCTGGCCTGTTCTGCCTGCCTTGCTGCCTCTTGCCTATTTCTTTCCTCCTGAATAATCCGATTCTGCTCAGCTGCCTGTCTCTGTCTTTCAGTTGCCTCTCTTGCCTGAACTTCTTCCTGTGCACGCTTTTTTTCTTCACGCAATTTTTCAATTTCCGCTAATGCCTGTTCTCTCTCGGCCTGCTTCTCAGCTGCTTTTTCCTCATCAGTTTTTAATCCAAGGATTTTCTGTTTCATAAGACGGAACTCATCCTCTGTAATCGCTCCGTCATCTAATAATTTCTTGTATTTTTCTAGTTCTTCAATCTTATCCATACTTATATCTCCTTTAAAAGCATTGCTTTTACCTCATCAAATTCTTCCTGAGTCAGAACGCCCTCATCAAGCAGCTTTTTGTATTTTCCAATTTTATCGGCTATATCTCCGGCATTTACAGGATTTTCTTTTGCTGGTTCTTTTTTTACCGTCTTTTCTTCTGCCGGTTCCTGCTTTTTCCTGCCTGATGGTCTATCCAAGCTGTCAGCCATGCTTTTTGCCACCGTACGTCCAACAACTGCCCCAGCTCCAAGTCCAGCTAATCCACCCTTTTGCTTAGCCGCATCTCTAATTGCTCTTGCCGACTGATACTGAATAAATGTATCCATATCTCTAGATGCCAGACCTATTCCAGACTGTTCATCAATTAGTTTTTCCACTTCTTTCGGCAGTGCAATACTCTCAATTGACGCTTGAGTAATTGTAATTCCCAGTGACTGAGTCTTTTCATTTACATATGGCACCAGCATTGAAGACAACTGCCTAAAATTAGTTGCCAAATCTAAAACCGAGTTACTACATTCACCAATACATTGAGCAATTGACTCACCTACGAATGAGACCAGGTACTGTACGATTTCTCTGGTAATACTCAAATTACGTGATCCAAACACTTCATTCATAAACGCCACTGGATTAGATACTCTAAATGCAAACTTTCCATTAGCGTTAATGCGAACCATTCCCATCTCAGAATCTCTTTTCAATATCGGGCTTGTAGTTCCCCAGTTATTGTTAATAAACTGCGTAGTATTTATAAAATACAAATCCGATTTAATTGGAGAATTGAACAAATATGGTACTGCCGCCAAAGCGGATAATAATGGAAGGTTACCTGTGTTCAGTTTATAATTGCCAGGACCAAAAATATCCGCAATCTGACCTCTGTGTACAAATACTGCTGCCTGTCCATTTCGTACAATCAACTGTGCCCCTTGTTTTATCTCATTACCAGGTCTTGAATATTTAACCACAAGCGTTTTACTAAAAGAAGCATCAACATATTCAATTACATCAATAAACTGATTTTTAACAAAATCTCCAAATCCCATTTCCGATTACCCCTTATGAAATAATACTTTATTACTATATAATAGCACATTTAATACAAGAAATATAGATTTTATCAAATAAAGATATTCTTATTTTTTATTTTCTTCCTGTGACTGCCTATATCTCCTCTGATAATAGTCCATAGCCCTATAATCAATCACATCCTTCATCTGACAAACCATTACCGGATTATCAATTAGCGGTCTCAGCTCTTCTCTAAGTCCGATTGCCGCACCATCTTTCTTCACAAAAAATCCCTTTCCCGACTCCAAAAGGAAATGCACCGGCATCGATAGAATCTTCTTTAAATGTTCCTTATCCGATATGGAATTGTATTTTTGAATCGTCATATTTTTATCGAGATCTTTCCAGTTGGTTCCGGTTGAAAAGAACTCCTTCCAGCTTGAAAGCAGCTGCTCTTCCGACACCTCCATCAGGATATTTCCATGATTATAAAAAGCCATAAGCACCGGCATTTTATACACCTTTGACATGCTTGTATTTTCAAGCAGACTGATAAATTCTCTTCCTATTCCTTTGTAAAAAACCTCTTCATCCTGATTAAGCTCATCCAGTTCTTTAAGAAATTCGAGATATTTCTTAAATGGATTATCCTTTGAATGAGCAATGGCTATTTCATAAATTCCATCATCCATATATGTGAACAAATCCATTCTGTCCGGGCGCCTTCCGAGAAGTTCCTTCACCCTGAAATATTCATTAATTATCTGGTCTTTAAGCTTTAAATGTTTTCTGTCCATTTCCGCAAAAAGATCAATCAGCTTCATATCAAAATCTACCAGACAATCATCAGGAAAAACTGATGTATCTGACGGATTATACACACCTGCATGCTGATTACTCCTGTCTGACAGAAGAAAACGCACTCTGCCCGCCTTCTCATAATTGCCGATAAAATCAAGCACAGTCAGAAACTCTTTTCCTCTGCATTTACGGAGTCCTCTTCCAAGCTGCTGGAGAAAAACTATCGGAGATTCCGTAGGCCTGAGGAACATTACCATATCAACTGATGTGATATCCACACCTTCATTAAACATATCTACTGAAAAAATCACTCTGATTTTTCCCTGCTTAAGCTGCCTGATAGCTACATTTCTATCCTCTGTGTATTCGCCGCTTGCATCGCTGAATACTGCTACAGATGGTATTCCCCTTTTTGAAAATTCTTTTGCCATCTCCCTTGCATGCTCCCTTGAACAGCAGAAGCCAAGCGCCTGCCTTGAGCCGTATTTACAATAATATTTGTAAATCAGCTCATATCTGCGAA
This sequence comes from uncultured Lachnospiraceae bacterium, assembly GCA_900317585.1. Lineage (GTDB taxonomy): Bacteria > Bacillota > Clostridia > Lachnospirales > Lachnospiraceae > Roseburia. Next base: position 28,004 of record ONHG01000027.1, read on the forward strand.
CGTTGCCTATATAGGTTTCATTTAATTCCTTTTCGTCATATCTGCCTCTTACTATATGCAGCTTTGAATAATCTGTTTCATCAAAGATTCCATAATAATGAAACGGCACAAGCATTCCTTTGTTGATTGCTTCCTTTAGTGAAATCTCATATGGCACATTGTAATCGCAGATTTCATAGATATTTTTTCCGTCCATTCTCTCCGGAGTCGCGGTGAGTCCCAATAGAAATTTTGGCTTAAAATAATCAACAATTCTCTGATACTGTTCATTAACAGCATGGTGGAATTCATCAATCACAACATATGTAAAATAATCCGGTGCAAAGTAATTTTCATTCAGATATTCCACTCTGCCAAGAGTCGCAACTGACGCAAAAATCACCGACTTTTCAGTGCATTTACTATCTCCGTTAAAGAATCCGTAATCATCTGAATCACGTACATTTTTAAATGATTCTGCCGCCTGATTTAATATTTCCTCGCGGTGTGCAACAAACAAAACTCTCTCATAATTTTTTGAATCAAACGCTGCAAGATATGTTTTTCCGACACCGGTTGCAGCCTGAACCAGGGCTCTCCTTGCTCCCTCTGCTCTCGTATTTTCCAGCGCACACAAAGCCTCTATCTGCGCGCCTCTCGGCTCAAATAGCGGTATTTGATTTGATGTCTCTTTATCATCCTGCAAATCGTATCTGTCCAAGTCCTTTGATACTGCCGGACGGTGCCAGTTCTTTGAATATTTTTTCAGTTCTTCATCGTCTATTACTATGGAATGATTTTCGAATAAGTCTACAAAAGTCTTGTAAAACTTCTCATAATTAATCGGATCTGTTTTATTGCTGAATCTGTAATTCCACTCGATACCGGATGTCAGTGCACTTCTTGAAATATTGGAGGAACCAATGTATAGCTCACTGTAATCCTTGTAATGAAACATATATGATTTTGGATGAAATGAACGGTTTTTCTCATTATAAAAACGCAAATCGACCTGGTCCCCAAGCTTATGCTTTATGAGATACAGTGCTGATGGCTGCGTAATGCCAAGATAGTTTCCTGTCAGAATCCTGATTTTTGCACCACGTTTTAGTGCATTATCAAGCTCACCGAGCAGCATTTTCACGCCAGATTCCATCAGGAACGAAACAATAATATCCACACTGTCAGCCTTTTTTATACTGTTTGCAAGCTGATAGTACAGATACATTCTCTTATCCGCGCCTCCGGTCATTGCATCTGTCGAATATTTTATTTCATATACATCATCTAATTCTTCTGCAGTATTACGTTCAGCCATTTTTCTTCTCCCCGCCCCGGTCTTACATCGCCTGTAATCCACTCTTCCTTCAGTTGCAGATTATCTATTTCATCAACAAACTCTTCAAATGTCTTTTCCGTGAAATCTGTGAAATAGCGGCCATTTCTCTCGCCTTCAAAATCACCATACTTAAAGGATGTGTAGATTATGCCGTCATCCTTTAATGCTTTAAACATTTTCATAAACACGGCTTTAAGTTCATTCTTAGGAAGATGAAGTATTGATGAGCAGGCCCATATGCCATCATATTTTTTGTTCTCATCAAGCTCTTCAAATAGCAGCCTTCTGACTTGTATTCCTGTGTAATTGCTTGCGATATGACACATTTCCTCTGAACCATCTGTGGCCTCTACATAAAAGCCCTGTTCCAAAAAATATTTTGTATCTCTTCCTGAACCACAACCAAAATCCAATATATATCCGTGCTCCGGCAACAGCGTGCTAAAGCGATTTTGTGTCTCATAAAAATCCACATTTATTGTTGTTTTTGCAAAATTATCTGCATTTTTGTTGTAATATTCCAAGGTTTTGTTTTCGTTTATCATGAGTTATTTTACCTTCTGCTCCGAAATTCATATGAAGCATATAAATATCTACTGTTTAATATTCAATATGAATCTACATTTAGGGAAGTTTGAGCATCCATAAAACTGTTTTCCTGCATTTTCCCCTTTATTTGCAGTTCTAAGCACCAGTTTTGAACCACATTTAGGACAAATCAATTTATCATCACTTACACTCTGCTTACTATCAGAAATTTCATTTTTAGTATCTGCTGAATCAGAAAGCTCATTTTCCTTTACAAGTTCTTCATACTTGGCTGCATAATCTTTACGACTTTCAATATTCATGTCAAGAATTCCCTGTGCAATTGACATCATTTCTTTTTTAGTAGATGCAAAATCATTTGACGCAGCTATAATATTCTTCATATTTGAAACAAGCTGATCTGCTCTAATAACCTGACTTTTGATTTCTTTTGGAGCATATCGGTCATTTACGATTGTTTTAGGATTAGCTAATACTACTAATGATTTATAAGAGCTATCAAAATTTCGTTTAATTGCAAGACTTGTGACAAGCCCTGCATTATCCAGTTTGGCCTCTTTTAAAACAGATAGATGCCTTTCACCCTGAGTAATTGGCGAATATATTCCTTCTTTCTGTTTCTTTGTTCCGTATGTAACAGTTCTGATAAATGCTCCTTTTGAATCAATATCTATATTTCCTACCAGATTCTTACACTCAATCAAAAATATAACCTTTGATGTAACTACAATAAAATCTATCTGCGCTTTTAATCCACTTTTAGTTTCTAAATTAATATCATGTAAGACTACCATATCCATATTGCTATGTTTAAGTTCAAACATTATATTATCTTCACCAGCTATACCAGCCTTAGTGACTGCAATTTCTTTTTGTATTGCATCTTTGACATCCTTATTAGCTTTTGGAAGTAATGACTCAAGTTTATCTAAATGATCTTTTGCAGCATTTGATTCCTTTAAAATAATAACTTCCGGTTTTGAAAAAATTCCCATATCAACATTCCTCTCTTGTTATTCCTATTAGATTTTCTGTGTGTATCTGCATCTGGGAAAATTTGAGCATCCAATAAATTCTCCATATTATCCATTACGCCTCACAAGCTCTCCACCACATCTGGGACATATTCCTGCTCTAACAGCATCCTTCTTTTGATTTATTTCATCTATATGTCTCTGTCTGGCTTCATCGCTATCAATATTAGAATTTAATATCAAGGAAACAATATTGTTCATTTGATATTCACTCATTACCTGAGTTGTAGATAGTTCTTGTATTGTTGGAATTAAATAGTTCAATTTCACAACTATAGATTTTTGAATATTTATTTTTAGTTCAGCATTACCGGCAAAAACAACAATAGGAAAAATAGGAACAGATTGATTGTTTAAAAGTTTTTGAACTGCTTTCATGTGACCATAATTTTGGGTCAATCATTTTTCTTATGGGTTTAGCCCCAAATGTTTTAGGTTATCGCCATCCTGCCGCCATCCTTGACAGGTCAAAAAATAAATGCTGTG
>ONHG01000028.1 GCA_900317585.1 uncultured Lachnospiraceae bacterium
TTAACCCACAGCATTTATTTTTTGACCTGTCAAGGATGGCGGCAGGATGGCGATAACCTAAAACATTGGGGCTAAACCCATAAGAAAAATGATTGACCCCATATTAAAGTTAATTCAGTGCAGATTAGTTTATATGAGGAATTCAATGTGCATAGTCTTGGACATATAATAACAGATAAAAATCATTTAATAAGAGTGTTAAAAATGCTTTTTGATGATGAGAACGAAGTAATTATATTTCATCAGAACAATGATAGTAGTTACACTGTTTATTATAGGCAACAAAACATGGATGAAACAATTGTTCTGGACAATGCCATACGAATTAGATTTGAAGGAACATATGATGAATATGAATCAGTTCAGGGGAGAGTAGCACAAATACTCAAGAATCGAGGACTAATTCGTAAATCAAATGATTACTGTAAAATAATACAGTTAGATTCAAAGGAAAAATTTTTAGTAATGGATATCTATGTAGCAGTGTGATATAATTACGTAAAATGAACGATAAGTTTAGTTAAAAAAGGGGTTGCTATGAATTTTGATATTGCATACGTATCTGTGACAGTATTGTATGAAATAATATACATGATAGCTTTGTTTTTCTTCTTTAAAACCGTATTTGGGGCAGAAGTTAGTAAAAACTGGAAGAAGCATATTGTAGGAATTTTTTGGTATGTATGTATATTAGGAATGAATTATATTGGGCAATATATAATAATAAAGCACCAAAAAACGGTGCTTTTATTAATAGTAGCATTTTTATTAAATTTGGTATTTGTATTCAAAACAGCTATATTTTTACATTTCATGTTCAAAAAGACAACGATAATCACAGGCTTTTCTTTGTTCTATACCGTGGTTGATTATTGGATAAGCTATACCGTATGCGCTGTATTTGGTGAGATAATAAAAATCACACAGACGCAAAAGACCGTGATTTTTTGTGGGATAATCTGGCAGATTTTTATCATCCTGTTATCGTATATTCTCATGAAAAAAAGCAAAAGAAACAGGCTGTCATTTTATCTGCTGTCATTGTCAAATGCAGAGTATATACTCATCTCTATTTTCCTATTTTTCGTGTATCTGGTAGAAATAGGAGTGTTCAATTCTGATATTTTTCCAATTGTAAAAGTGGTAATGGTAGTAATTGTATTAATGCTGGCATCGCTAATCGTATTTGCATTTGTTATAAAAGAAAAGAACGTGTCAACCGGAAATATGCTGATCGTGTTAGAAGAACAGATGCAGTCCATTACTGGATATTATGATGAACTTAAGAACAAAGATGAGGAGATAAGACGGTTCAGGCATGATATCAAAAACCTTCTGTATGTGCTCGACAAGATGCTTGCAGGTAATAAAACACAGGAAGCAAGAGAATATATCATCAAAATGGCAGGAACCTTTCAGGCGGCAACCGCGCAATATAACACCGGCTGCTATATCGCAGATGCCATATTAGCGTCAAAGCAAAAAACAGCAGAAGAGATCAGTACAGGAATCAAAATAAATGGGCCAGTACCGGCGCGAGATATAAAAGATGTAGATATGGTAATTTTACTGTCAAATCTGCTTGATAATGCAATAGAAGCATGCGCCAAAATAGAAGGGGAAAAGGAAATCATCCTCGAATCATATATAAAGAAGGGAAAGTGGATGCTCAAAATATCAAATCCAGTTGCCCAAAAGCCGCTTATTGTAAATAACCAGATATTGACGACGAAGGACAATAAGCGTATTCATGGAATCGGAATATTAAATATACAAAGAGTTGTGGAAAAGTATTCAGGAAATGTATTATTTTTGAGTGATGAAAAACAATTTAAGGCAGAAATGTTTTTACTGACAGACAATAAAAAAGGGAGAAAACATGATTAAAATAGCAGTATGTGATGATATATACTATATAAGGGATGAGATCAAAAAGAAACTGCTGGATTTTTCCTTTCAGAAAAACGAGGATTTTTCCGTGGATGAATATGGATCAGGGGAACAGATGCTTGCATCCGGGCAGCAGTATGACCTGATTTTCATGGATTATGAATTTGGTGACGGGAAGAAAAACGGGATTGAAACAGCAAGAGAAATACGAAAGAGAAATAAGCGCGTAAACATCATATTTCTGACAAGTTATGCAACCATGGTATTCGATTCATTTGAGGTGGGAACTTTCCGTTTTCTGGTCAAACCAATTGATGATGGGAAGTTTAAAAAGGCAATGCTGGATTTTCTGCGTCTGACAGAAAATGACACATATATCAGATTGAAAATTGACGGCGAAAACCATATGATAAACATGAACGAGATCATTTACATAGAGGGAAATGGAAAAAACTGTACCCTGCATTTAAACAGGGGACACGGGGAGATACTTGAGTATAAGTCAATGTTGTCATCAGTTGAAGAAATGCTGTCGGACTATAAAAAAATGTATCGGTGTCATAAGTCATTTATTGTCAATTTTGACTACATCTATAAATACAACAGAACAGAAATTGAGCTGAACACAGGGGAGACGGTTTTGATAAGCCGGCGAAAGTATAATGAATTTTGTGAGTTATATACGAGACAGTTGTTTGAATGAAGATTGTAATATATTATATGATTAGCGAAGTGAAAAACGGGGGTATACTATATTATAATATTGGAAAAAAATCTCAAAGAAAATGGACCGTAAAAAGAGGAGAGGTTTATTTTGCTGACTTGGGAGAAAATATAGGTAGTGAAGAGAATAAAATCAGACCTGTTGTTGTTTTACAATCGAACGCATATAATTTTCATTCACCTGTATTTACAGTAGCAATTATTTCTTCTAGTACGCTCACAATTCCTGATATTCAGATTCCAATAACAGGTAAATATCCTTTTGTGGATGAAAATGGAACGACCAAGAATCTGCGTGGTGCAATAGATCTCGGACAGATAAAGACAATTGGTAAAGAGAGAATTGTATCAAAAAAAGTTTGTGATTTATCCGTGGAGATGAAAGAAGTTGATATTAAGCTGTTGAATGTTCTTGGGTTAAGCAGTATAATAAAGAAAAAGGATAATTTAATTCAGTCATTGACTGGAAAGGTAGATTATTTGAAAGAACAGCTTAAGAAAAAGGATGAGGAATAGGATGAGGAATAGTTATAAAATCCTTGACTTTCCATATAATATTGGTGTATGATATTCATACAGTTATGGTTGGTCTGGCGACTGACCGGTAAAAATTGATTCAGTTGTGGTGAATCTGGCGATTCATCGGTAAGCCCCTATGAAAGTAGGGGCTATTTTTTTTACATAAGCCATTTGGACTAACCATCCAGATGGCTATTTTTTTACCCTTTTTTGGGGTAATGGATGTAGAAAGGTGGTGATACATGATGGAAAAAATAAAACTTCAATTATCAGGCTGAAATCCGCATAAATAGCGGATTTGTAACCAATTAACGTGACACAAAAGATGATGACACTTTTAATGAATATCAGTCTTGAAAATAACAGGCTATGACACAAATATGCCACTTAAAATGAATTATAAACATTTTTCTATAAAAAGAGGAACAAGTACATAAATACTCATTCCTCTTATAAAGCCTTATTTTAAGCGGTTTATATCTATTTTGCAATTAACCAAAATATCTGTCAAGAAGTCCCTTAAGGGCTCTTCCGTGTCTAGCCTCGTCACGAGCCATCTCATGAACTGTATCATGGATTGCATCAAGGTTATTCTTCTTAGCACATTTAGCAAGGTCAGTCTTTCCTGCAGTAGCACCGAACTCACAGTCAACTCTCCAAGCGAGGTTGTCCTTTGTAGTAGCCTTCATGTTTGGCTCAAGGTCCTCACCGAGCATCTCTGCAAACTTAGCTGCATGCTCAGCCTCTTCGTAAGCTGCCTTCTCCCAGTAGAGACCAATCTCAGGATATCCCTCGCGATGAGCTACACGAGCCATGCAAAGATACATACCTACCTCAGAGCACTCGCCCTCGAAGTTAGCCTTTAACTGCTCGAAGATGTATTTCTTATCTTCATCAGAGATCTCAGGATTGTTCTTAACAGTTGAAGCGTATACTCCAAACTCATGCTCTGCAGCAAGTGTTAAATCTCCCTCAACCTTCTTGAATTTATCTGCGCCAACGTGGCATACCGGACACTCTGCCGGTGGATTCTCTCCCTCATAAACGTATCCACAAACTGTACAAACCCATTTTGCCATAATAATGTTCCTCCTTTTAAAGATAGTAAATAAATGTTTAATTGTTGTAAAAAACTGTCAGGCTCTAGGAAAGCTCATTCTCGCAATCCGGACAAAGTCCCGTAAACAAAACTGAGCAGCTCTCAATCGCTAAATCAGTGGATTCCTGCACCTGTGTCATCAGCTCATCGGCGAAGTCCAAATCAATATCCATCACGTGTCCGCAGCCTCTGCATATAAAGTGATAATGAGGTGCTGTATTGTAATCGTAATGGTCAGGACCGACTCCGGTCGAAATCTTGATGATCTCACCAATTTCCTCAAGCAAGGAAAGGTTTCTGTAAACAGTTCCAAGACTGATGTTGGGAAATTCTTTTTTGATATTCTGATAGATAGTTTCAGCAGTCGGGTGATCGGTCCGGCTCGCCAGAAAGTTGACTATCGACTCTCTTTGACGACTATACTTAATCATATGAATCTCCTCTCAAATGAAATCAGGAATTGTTACTGAAATCAATATACACGATAGTACTATAATTGTCAAGAGAAAATAAGAATAATTCCTATTTTATTTTCTCAAGATGGCTCGAATAGCTATAAATCAAGTATAAATTAATAACACGCATAATATCACTGCTTTACTCATAGAATAGTACAAAACGCGCAGGCGGGTAAATAAGCATGAAGAGATTCGTTACATACCTGTATTTATATGATGGCAGAATAAAAGGAAATAATGCAGGCTTTATAAAAGTGGAAATAAATGGAGAAAAAAGTGCATTTCTCGTACAGATAAAAAATCTCGGAAAATACTCCGGAAAAGGAAGAGTGTATCTGGTATATGAAGCGGAAGAATCCATAGAGGCAGGAGAGCTTACGGTAAAAAACGGTGAAGCGCGAGAGATATATAATGTAGATACCGAAAACGTAAAGGACAGTGGAAAGACATTTTTGCAGGTGCTCGGTGTAAGGATAGAGCTGGAAAATGCAGATGAAAAATTTCTGGCAAGCTGCTGGACGGATAACACGGAAGCAGTTATAAGAAAACCACTCAAGGTACAAGCAGATTTATCAAATAAGAAAAAACCTGTATCGACTCCTAAGCCTGAACCGGGCTGCCAGAAAGAAATCCATAGTCAAAATGTTGATGACAGTCAGGACAAAATCAGGCGCATAGACATATCAGAGCTTCGCACGCTTCCGGCCAAAAACTGGTACATAGTCAACAACAGCTTTCTTACACACGGTTACGCAAACTATAAGCATCTCGTCATCAAAACGGATACAGATGGCAGGCAATATCTCGGAGTGCCGGGCGTGAGCGAGCCGCAGGAGCGCATGCTGGCAGGGATATTCGGCTTCACGGAATTTGAGCCGGCCGTCCCGGCAAATGCAGCGGATGTCGATAGCGGAGTGTTCGGATACTGGTTCTGCCCGCTGTAGTTTTTATAGATTGTCAGAAAATTGTGGCATGAGATACCGGCGCGCGTATACTCTCACAAGAGCGCATAGCGAAGCCGGTTAGATACTGTAGAATTATGCCATGAAGCACAGAAATGACTTGCCAGGGAAGGCAAGTCAAGGAGCTATCGAGCCATGGAGGGCGAGTAGCGACGGTTTCGTCAAGCATAAAAAATCTGCAAGCATAATTCGTACAGTATCTTATCGGCGTAGCGTCAGCTCAGTGAGAGTATACGCGCGCCGGAATCCCATGCCGCAATTTTCGTATTACATAAAAACCATACACAAATTTTTTTACAAGGGAAAATGTCCTTTCCTCTGCACAAAACCACAGAAATTGTGTATAATTAAAGCTAACAAAAGAAAACTGTGGGAGGTGGCATTACATGAAAAATTATTCAAAGGATCCTGACAGACAGTATCATATCCAGGTCGCAAAGGGAGAGGTCGGCAGGTATGTTATCATGCCGGGAGACCCGAAGAGGTGCGTTAAAATAGCGCAGTACCTTGACAATCCGGTCCTGATAGCTGACAACAGGGAGTTTATCACATACACCGGCACATTGGATGGAGTGAAGGTCAGCGTAACATCGACAGGCATTGGCGGACCATCCGCATCCATCGCGATGGAGGAGCTGTACAGATGCGGTGCAGATACCTTCGTGAGGATCGGAACCTGCGGAGGCATGCAGACAGATGTGAAAAGCGGTGACATCGTGATTGCGACAGGGGCCATCCGCATGGAGGGCACATCAAAGGAGTATGCGCCGATAGAGTTTCCGGCTGTGGCAGATTTAGATGTCACAAACGCGCTTGTTGCGGCAGCAAAGCAGAAAAACTTTACGCATCACACAGGCGTGGTGCAGTGTAAGGATGCATTTTACGGACAGCACGAGCCTGAAAAAATGCCGGCAGGCTACGAGCTTATCAATAAATGGAATGCATGGAGGAGGCTTGGATGTCTTGCGTCAGAGATGGAGTCAGCCGCGCTTTTTGTCGTTGCCGCAAAGCTTGGAGTCAGGGCAGGCTCATGCTTCCTTGTGGTCGCAAATCAGGAGAGGGAAAAGCTCGGGCTTGAGAATCCTGTGGTACGCGATACGGACATGGCGGTTCAGGTGGCGGTTTCGGCAGTGCGAAACCTCATTCGCGAGGATTGCGCCGGAGAATAAGTCAGACATAAAACACAGAAACGGAGAACAGACATTGGATATAAATGAAATTTTAAAACACGTTGACCATACACTTTTATCCCCACAGGCTACATGGGACGAAATCAGGCAGATATGCGATGATGCGATAAAATACCACACAGCATCGGTCTGCATACCGCCAAGCTATGTAAGTCAGGCAGCAAAGTACCTGGGTGAAAGGGTAAAGGTCTGTACAGTGATAGGCTTCCCTAACGGATATTCGACCACTGCGGTGAAAGCCTTTGAGACAGAGGATGCCCTTGCAAACGGAGCGAAGGAGATAGATATGGTCATCAATATCGGCTGGCTCAAGGATAAAAGGTATGAGCTGATAGAGGATGAAATAAAGAAGCTCAAGTCTATATGCAAGGATAAGGTGCTTAAAGTCATCATCGAGACCTGCTTTCTCACAGATGAGGAGAAAATCAGGATGTGCGATATCGTGACGAGCGCAGGAGCTGACTACATCAAGACATCTACAGGCTTTGGCACGGCAGGTGCGACCTTTGACGATATAAAGCTGTTTTCAGAGCATATCGGAGAGGGTGTGAAGATGAAGGCTGCCGGAGGCATTTCTTCATTAGATGATGCAGAAAGATTTCTTGAGCTTGGCGCTGACAGGCTTGGGACAAGCCGTGTGGTGAAGCTCATTAAGGCTATGGACTGAATTTTCGTATACAATAAATAACCGGGGAATTATATATGGATAAAAAAACAATTGAAAAACTGATTGATACAGCCCTTGCACAGCTTGAATTTTCATATGCGCCGTACTCAGGCTTCAATGTCGGTGCGGCTCTTTTAGCAAAAAATCAGGCAGTCTACACCGGCTGCAATATAGAAAATGCAGCCTACACACCGACAAACTGTGCGGAAAGGACAGCATTTTTCAAAGCTGTGAGTGAAGGCGTGCGGGATTTTGAGGCAATCTGTATCGTGGGTGGAAAGAACCAAAAAGCGACAGGTTATACAGCACCATGCGGAGTATGCCGCCAGGTTATGATGGAGTTTTGCAATCCGAAGACCTTTAAAATAATACTGGCGATTGACAGGGAAAATTATAGGGTTTACACACTGGAGGATATGCTCCCGCAGGGGTTCGGACCTGCGAACCTTGAGTAGAGCGACCAGTAGCTGTACCTTTAATGGGCTGTATAATGGGCTGTAATAGTTGTTGGTTATATGGTCGTGTGGATATTAGCCGCCTCAACAGGAAGTGGGAAACCGGAAATGGGGGAAATATGGAGAGAGAAGAGAATATAAGAGACAATATAATAAAGCTGCCGAAAATAGAGCTTCACTGCCATCTGGATGGCTCATTAAGCCGTGAATTTGTCGAGAAAAGGCTTGGCAGGACGGTGCAGGAGGCAGAGCTCAGCGTGTCGGATGACTGCACAAGTCTGGCACAGTATTTGGAGAAATTTGACTTGCCGGGGCAGTGCATCCAGGATGAAAAGGGGCTTGAGGGAGCCGCCTATGATGTGCTTAAGGGCATGCACAGGGAAAACGTCGTATATGCGGAAATCCGTTTTGCACCGCTGCTTTCAGAGAATGAGCGCATGAGCTGCAAGCGCGTTATAGAGGCGACGATTAAGGGACTTGAGAGAGGTAAAAAGGATTTTGGCATAGAATGTGGGCTTATTGTGTGCGCCATGAGGCATCACAGCGAGGAGCAAAACAGACGCATGCTGCACACCGCAAGGGAATTTTTAGGCGCGGGTGTGTGCGCGGCAGACCTCGCAGGTGCTGAGGTGCCTTACCCTATGTCAGGCTTCATGGAGCTTTTCAAATATGCAAAGCAGCTTGGGCTGCCTTTTACAATCCATGCGGGAGAGTGTGGAAATGCACAGAATATCATAGATGCAGTGGAGGCTGGCGCGGCCAGGATAGGCCATGGAATAGCCATGATAGGCCACGGAGAACTTGAAAGGCAGCTTTCGGCAAAGGGCATAGGCATCGAGCTTTGTCCGATAAGCAATCTGCAGACAAAGGCGGTGGCATCTGCAGACGAATATCCCATCAGGGAGTTTTTGGACGCCGGATTAAAGGTCACAATAAACACAGACAACCGCACCGTAAGCAATACAACTCTGTCAAAGGAGCTTGAATTCATAGAAAGAACCTATGGTATACGTGAAGAGGAGCTGCCGCTTATGATGAAAAATGCACTGGATGTGGCATTTGCGGATGATGCCGTGAAGGAGCGGATTTTCAGACAGCTGGTATAGTGCCGTGAAGCTTATGGAGATTTAACATTTAACCGCAGCACAAATTTACGGACCGGAAAATGGAGGTATGACACCATGAAGAAATATAACAGAATTTTTGTGATAGTCCTGGATTCTCTGGGAATCGGCTCAATGCCTGACTCGGAAAGGTTTGGAGACACAGATGTAGACACCTTTGGACATATACTTGAGAGGGTGCAGACTCTCGACATCCCGAATCTTACAAGGCTTGGAATGCTCAATCTGCACTGTGGCGGTCAGATGCAGTCGGCGACTGAGCCAATCGGCAGATTTACGCGGCTGGCAGAGGCGAGCAACGGCAAGGACACGATGACAGGCCACTGGGAGATGATGGGCATAAAAACCGAAAAGCCGTTTAAGACCTTCACAGAGCACGGATTTCCACCGGAGCTCATCGCAGAGCTTGAGAAGCAGTGCGGAAAAAAGGTCATAGGCAACAAGAGCGCTAGCGGCACTGAGATAATCGAGGAGCTCGGAGAGGAAGAGATAAAGAACGGTTCGATGATTGTATACACGTCAGCGGATTCGGTGCTTCAGATTTGCGGCAATGAGGAGACCTTTGATTTACAGAATCTCTACCGCTGCTGTGAGATAGCCAGAAAAATAACACTCAAGGACGAGTGGAGAGTAGGGCGCGTCATTGCAAGGCCATATGTGGGAAAGAAAAAGGGTGAGTTCGTGCGAACCTCAAACAGGCACGACTATGCGCTTAAGCCTACAGGTCTTACTGCATTAAATGCATTAAAGGACAGTGGACTGGATGTCATTTCAGTCGGCAAAATCAATGATATTTTCTGCGGAGAGGGCATTACAGAGGCATTCCGCTCAAAAAGCTCGGTTCATGGAATGGAGCAGACCATTGATATATGTGAGAAGGATTTTAAAGGGCTGTGCTTTGTGAATCTGGTCGATTTCGATGCACTGTGGGGGCATCGCAGAAATGTCACAGGCTACGGAGAGGAAATTGAGAAATTCGACAAAAATCTTGGCATTTTAATGGAAAAGCTAAGGGATGATGATCTGCTCATACTGACCGCAGACCACGGAAACGACCCTACCTACAAGGGAACGGACCACACACGCGAGTATGTGCCTTTTATCGCGTATTCAAAGAGCATGAAGGGTAGTGGCGCAATTGATGAGGAAGCCACCTTTGCGGTGATTGGAGCCACAATTGCTGACAACTTCGGCGTAAAAATGCCGGAGGGTACCATCGGACATTCTATTCTTGAAGAACTTTAAGGGGTAATATCTCAGGAATTTTTTAAACTTAAACAGAAAATATATGGAGAAAAAAATGAACAGTATATATGAAAAACTCACCACATGCCTTGCAAGTGTGCGTGAAAAAACAGATTTTGTACCGGAGACAGCCATAGTTTTGGGCTCGGGACTTGGAGACTATGCAGAGCAGATTAAGATAGAGACAACCATAGATTACAAGGATATCAAGGGCTTTCCAACATCCACAGTTCCCGGACACAAGGGCAGGTTTGTATTTGGATATGTGGATAGTGTGCCTGTTGTCATCATGCAGGGCAGAGTACATTATTATGAGGGTTATCCGGTAACAGACGTTGTGCTGCCGACACGCCTCATGGGAATGATGGGCGCAAAAAAGCTGATACTCACAAATGCGGCAGGCGGCCTTAATACTGATTTTAATCCGGGAGACTTTATGCTGATTTCGGACCATATCGCGACAGCCATACCAAGTCCACTGATAGGAGCCAATATTGATGAACTGGGTGAGCGTTTTCCGGATATGAGCGAGGTATACAGCCGTAGAATGAGGGAAATCGTAAAAGAAAAGGCAGATAAGCTGGGCATAAAGCTGAGAGAAGGAATCTACGTACAGCTCACAGGCCCGCAGTATGAGACCCCGGCCGAGGTCAGGATGTGTAAAATCCTCGGAGGAGATGCCGTCGGAATGAGTACAGCCTGTGAGGCACTTGCAGCGCGTCATATGGGACTTGAGGTTTGCGGAATCTCATGTATCACCAACCTTGCAGCAGGACTATCCGACAAAAAGCTCAACCACAAGGAAGTGCAGGAAACCGCAGACCGCGTGGCAAAGCAGTTTACAGAACTGATCACTGCTGTGGTGAAGGATATATAAACGGAAGCAGATTACATTGAGGTGTGAACAGTAACAAAAAACCGCGATATGTCGAAAGTTGCGACCGAAACCAATTGAATGAGAGTTCTATCAAGGCTATAATTGAACCAGTACAGCGATATAACTTTTTTCGCAGTGCTGGTTCTTTTCGATGTGCCAAAAGCGTATAGCGAATAAAATATAATTTCAGACAGGAGGACTTCAATTTGGAGAAAGTACGTTACATGATTTCCGATGCGGCAGCCGCCGTGGATGTGGAGACTCATGTGTTGCGTTACTGGGAGGATGAGCTGGGACTTGATGTGCCTAGAAATGAACTTGGTCACAGATACTATACGAGAGATAATATAAAGCAGTTTTTAAGGATAAAGGAGCTCAAGGAGAAGGGGTATCAGCTTCGTGCAATCCGCGATATGCTTCATTCGGATGCACCAGGTGAGCCATTAAATCCACCGAATCCTGCGGTCATGGAAAAATCTGTACAGCCTGTAAATTACCCAAATATTGCAAATCAGGCGGCAAAACAGGAGGTGTATGGGTATAATCCCGCATATCACGATAAGCTGGACGGATACAATCATACATACAGAAGCCGCACGGCAGAAGAGCGTATGGATGAGTTTCGCGAGCTGATGAGCAATATCGTGGGGAGAGCCATAGCACTGAACAATGAGGAGCTGAGTCAGCAGATATCCACTGAGGTGCAGGAGCGGATATTAAAGGAAATGAACTATCTGATGCGCGAACAGGACAGCGCGCAGGAGGAGAGATATAAAAAGCTGGACGCTGCCATACGCGGAAATCTGCGTAGAAAGGGGCTTTTTTCCAGGAAAAGGAACGCGGACATGCCTGCAGATACAAAAATAAGTGCTGCAGACACCAAGGGAAAGAAGGGACGCGACAAGACGCATACGCATGAGCTTAATCCGGTGAGGCTGTAGAGCATGTATGACAACGCTTACACTATAAAAATAATTACTGCAAAAAACGCTTACAGCATAAAAATGATTACAATACAAAGACAATTACAACACAAAAAAAGACGACCCATAACAGGTCGTCTTTCTTTCTTACAGTATGCTAAAATTAGCCCTGGCTGATTGCTCCAGTTGGGCAAACACCAGCACATGTACCACAATCGAGACAAGAATCTGCATCGATTACGTACTGTGAATCACCAGCAGAGATAGCTCCTACTGGGCACTCACCAGCACATGTACCACAGCTAACGCATGAATCAGAAATTACGTATGCCATAATGAAATCCTCCTTATAAAATAATGATCATTATTCGCCGTTATTGGCTTATCTGCATTTTAGTACAAAACGCAGAATAATGCAATGCCAAATAAAATTGTACTTACTTTTACACAATCTTATATAAAAATTACCAAATATTGAGTAAAACTTGAAATGCTATTGTTACTATTGTATAATAAATAGAAAACTATTCAGAACCTCTGAGGATAAAAGAGCTGATACCTCATGCTTACATGTAAGCAGCTGGTTTTCCTGCTCTCGAGGTGGCCCTGAATTGTTACAATAAAAACACATGATTATTTAGAAAAACTGGTGTTTGCACATGGTATATTATTGTAGTATGTGCGGTGAGGATATAAAATGGAAACAAAAATTATAAAAATAGATCAGGACAATTTAGACCATAAGCTCATGCAGGAGGCAGGTGATTTGATTGCAGCAGGTGAGCTTGTAGCGTTTCCGACAGAGACAGTGTATGGGCTTGGCGGTGATGCTTTAGATCCGGAGGCATCAAAGAAGATATACAGTGCAAAGGGGCGTCCGTCGGACAATCCGCTTATCGTACACATATCAGATTTTTCAGATTTGGAGCGCATCGCAAAGACGGTGCCGGAGGATGCAAGGAAGCTTTCGGATGCTTTCTGGCCGGGACCTCTTACCATGATAGTGGAGAAGGGCGATGCAGTGCCGTATGCCACAACAGGCGGCATGGACACGGTGGCTGTGCGCATGCCGAATCATCCTATAGCGCTAGATCTTATAAGAAGAAGCGGTTGCCTTATCGCGGCGCCAAGCGCCAACACATCCGGCAGACCGAGCCCTACAGAGGCTGCACATGTGGCTGAGGATTTAAGCGGCAAAATAGCTATGATTATAGACGGAGGACCGGTTGGCATAGGAATAGAGTCCACCATCATTGATCTGACAGAGGATACACCTATGGTACTCCGCCCGGGATACATCACACCTCAGATGCTTTCAAAGGTATTAGGCAAGGAGGTCATCATCGATCCGGGAATCATAGCGGCAGATGATACTAGAAAGCCCAAGGCCCCCGGCATGAAGTACAAGCACTATGCGCCCAAGGCTGACATGGTCATCGTGGACGGTACCAGAAAGCATGTGATTGCAAAGATAAATGAGCTTGTGGCTTCGCACAGGGATGATGGCAAAAAGATAGCAGTCATCGCAACAGAGGAGACAAAGCAGTTTTATGATGCAGATGTTGTCCTGTCGATGGGAAGCAGGGCCGATGAGGATTCGATAGCCCATGAGCTTTACCGTATATTAAGGGATTGTGATGAGCTCGATGTGGATGTGATTTTCTCGGAGAGCTTCTCCACACCGCGTATAGGACAGGCCATCATGAACCGTATGCTAAAGGCGGCAGGCCATCAGGTGATAGACACACATGTGAAGTATGACAAAATCATTTTTGTCGCACAGACCGGCACATGCAGGGAACAGATGGCAAAGGGCATCATGAACGACTTTGTACTCAAGGTGCCGATGGAGATTGAGGCGAGAGGACTTGTTGTTCAGTTTCCGGAGCCGGTCAATCAGAAGGCAGAGGCAGTGCTCATAAGCAATGGCATTTCCACGGATGGCATGGTGTCAACGCAGCTTGAGGAATCGGATATCACGGAGAGTACTATGGTATTTACCATGGAGTCATCACAGCGCGAGCGCATCATAGAAAGCTTTGCCGATATCGACCCGGAGCAGGTCTTTGTGCTTTCACAGTATGTGGGCGATGAGCTTGAGATACTTGACCCTTACGGCGGCACGCTTCAAAGCTACGGGCTGTGCTATGAAAGCCTCAGAGCCACGCTTAAGAAGCTGGTAAAGCTCTTAAATGCAAATGGTGAAAATAATCAGTAACCGGAATACAAAATACATAAATGACAAACAAATATAAGACAACACAATACAAGACAAAGGAGAACAAATATTATGGGTAAGGTAGTAGTTATGGATCATCCGCTGATTCAGCACAAGATTGGAATTATGAGAAGAACCGACACAGGTTCAAAGGATTTCAGAACACTCGTCAGCGAGGTTGCGATGCTTGAGTGCTACGAGGCAACAAGAGATCTGGAGCTTGCAGATGTGGAGATTGAGACTCCTATCTGTAAGGCCACTGTGAAGGAATTAAAGGGCAAAAAGCTTGCAGTTGTTCCTATCTTAAGAGCCGGACTTGGTATGGTGGAGGGCATGCTTGAGCTCATCCCTGCCGCAAAGGTTGGACACATCGGCATGTATCGTGACCCGGAGACAGCAGAGCCTATCGAGTACTATTGCAAGCTTCCGGCAGACTGCGCCAACAGAGAGGTATTTGTGGTAGACCCGATGCTCGCAACAGGCGGTTCAGCAGT
This sequence comes from uncultured Lachnospiraceae bacterium, assembly GCA_900317585.1. Taxonomy (GTDB): domain Bacteria; phylum Bacillota; class Clostridia; order Lachnospirales; family Lachnospiraceae; genus Roseburia. Next base: position 14,845 of record ONHG01000028.1, read on the forward strand.
TGCAGCGCTTGATATGCTCAAAAAACGCGGTGTGAAAAACATCCACTTTATGTGCATAATTGCAGCGCCTGAGGGAGTAAAGAGACTCACAGAGGCACATCCTGATGTGGATGTATATATAGGCGCACTCGATGATCATCTCAATGAGCACAAATATATTGTGCCGGGACTCGGAGATGCAGGAGACAGAATTTTCGGAACCAAGTAATAATAATGATGATAATAGCTGCAGGTTGCTCTGAGGTGTAAAAAGTGATATAAAACAGTAAAGTAACAGACAGTGTGATAGACCATATTGAATGGAGGTGTATATATGGGAGCTTCGGAAAAGAGAAAGGATTATATCTCATGGGATGAGTATTTTATGGGCATAGCGATGCTTTCAGGCATGCGCTCGAAGGATCCGAATACCCAGGTGGGGGCATGCATAGTGGACCCGGAGCACAAGATACTCTCCATGGGTTACAACGGATTTCCTCTGGGCTGCTCGGATGATGAGTTCACCTGGGCCAGAGAAGGAGAGGACAACAAGTATTTTTATTCTACACACAGCGAGCTCAATGCCATCTTAAACTACAGGGGCGGAAGTCTTGAGGGAGCGACCATATATGTCACCCTGTTTCCGTGCAATGAGTGCGCTAAGGCAATCATACAGTCCGGCATCAGGGAGGTAGTCTACGACAGTGACAAGTACGAGGGCACTGCCAGCGTGACAGCTTCAAAGAGGATGCTGAGGGCAGCAGGCGTTACAATTCGCAGGTATGAGCACACAGGCCGTGAGGTGACGCTTGTGCTGTAGCACTTGTGGTGTAATGTACACTTATTGGTTGTATGGATATTGCTGTCAGATTACAGCCTTATACTGCAATTGTTATGTCAAATTGACGCGATTTGACATAAAACACATATATTTTTTATGCATTTTACACATAAAAATATAGACAAAAGCAATAAAAATGATATAATAGTTTGTATATGAAAAGAGATAATAAGAAAGAGGTAATGAACGCACTTATCATGGTTTTCCAGTTTGGAATCAACATGATTGTGCCGATATTTCTCTGCACACTGGCCGGTGTGTGGATTGGGAAAAAGACCGGAGCGGACTGGGTAACTGTTCCATTGTTTTTCCTTGGAGCGTTTGCGGGGGTAAACAATATATACCGTATGGTTCAAAAATTCCTGAAGCCAGAGGATGATGGCAGAGCCGTCAGACAGACACCGGGCAGGCAGAGTACTACGGAAACAGAGATATCAGACAGTATTAGCAGGGTAGAGAAGGATGTTAAAAAGAATAAATGACGCATTGCCGGGACTTGTATTTGGGATAGTTTTTTACGGGATTGTTGTGCAGCTTATTGGGGTATGGTTTGTCACAGACAAAATTTCATATTCTATCGGCTTATGGTATGGGATAGCGATAGCTGTTGGTATGGCTGTCAATATCGCCACAGTCATATATGACGCGACCGCCATATATGGACAAAAGGATGCCAATCGCAGGATCGTAGCAAAATCACTTTTAAGGTATATTGTTGTTGCGGTCCTGTTATTTATATTGGGACTATTTGATTTTGGAAATCTGATAATGGCCTTTGTCGGTATGCTGGGGCTCAAGATTTCAGCATATTTACAACCTTTATTTATGAAGGTGACAGACAGATTTTCCGGGAGAAGTGATGCATCTTCCGCCGGCGAAATGGAGACAGAGTAGCAAAACCGCAGGTAAACTTAATAAGGAGGAGGTGATAATGTGAATCAGGCGATTTTACTGGAAAGTAACGCAGACAATATCGACTTTATGATCCATGGTATTTTTTCGATAAAGGTATTCGGTCAAGAGGTCTGGATTACCACATCGCATGCCTGTATCCTCATAGTGATGGCCATTATGGTCATATTCGCTATAGTGGCAAACAGGAAGCTTAAAAAAGCAAAGAAAGTACCGGACGGCTTTCAGAATATCATCGAGCTCATCGTAGAGATGCTCGACAAGATGGTTGAGGGAACCATGGGTAAGTGGGCTCCGAGGTTTGTAAACTACATCAGTACGATTTTTATATTTATACTGATGAGTAATATCTCAGGCTTGTTTGGCTTAAGACCACCGACAGCCGACTACGGAACCACACTGGCGCTTGCACTTATTACATTTTTCATGATCAGATTCAATAAGGCTAAGCATCAAAGCGCAAAGGATATCTGGACCGGTATGTGTTCACCACTGCCGCCGTGGCTGCCTATATGGGCGCCAATCAACATTATCAGTGAGATTGCAATTCCTATCTCATTATCATTGCGTTTGTTCGCCAATGTGTTGTCAGGAACTGTTATCATGGCGCTGGTATATGGTCTGCTAAGGTTTATAGCCATAGCATGGCCGTCAGTACTGCATGTATACTTTGATTTGTTCTCAGGAGCAATTCAGACATATGTATTCTGTATGCTGACAATGACATACGTTACACAGGCATGTGAGACGGATGAGTAAAACTATAAGATGTATTTTTAGGAGGATTCAATTATGGATATCAATGGACAGGATTTAATCAGAGCATGCTCAGCAATCGGTGCAGGTTTGGCAGTTATCGCCGGAATCGGACCTGGTGTTGGACAGGGTATCGCAGCAGGACATGGTGCAGCAGCCGTAGGACGTAACCCGGGAGCAAGAGGACAGATTATGTCAACCATGCTTTTAGGACAGGCGGTTGCAGAGACAACAGGTCTTTATGGTCTCGTTGTTGCATTACTTTTACTTTTCGTTCATCCGCTCGGATAGTATATTATGGTTTGCCGCAGAGGATTACCGTGCGGCGATACAGCCAACGGAAAGGAGAGTAAAAATTGTTAGCACAGGGATATACATTTTTGTTTAATCTGGATGCGCAGTTGCTCTTTGATACAGTACTTTTGGCAGTTGCAGTATTTTTCCTTTTCATGCTGATGTCGTATCTGCTTTTCAACCCTGCAAGGAAGCTGTTAAAGGACAGGCAGGACAGGATAGAAAGCGATATAAACACAGCTATTGCTGACAAGGAAAGTGCCGCAGCACTAAAGGCAGAGTACGAGGGAAAGCTTAAGGATATCGATAAAGAGGCCGAGGCTATTCTCACAGAGGCGAGACAGAAGGCGCTTAAAAACCAGAACAAGATTGTGGATGATGCAAAGGAAGAGGCTTCACGCATCATAAAGAGAGCCAGAGAAGAGGCAGAGCTTGAGAAGAAGCATGCCATGGATGATATGAAGCAGGAGATGATACAGATAGCATCGCTTATGGCACAAAAGGCTGTCGCAGCTTCAATCACCACAGACATTCAGGATACACTCGTTGAAGAGACACTTAAGGAAATGGGAGAATCAACATGGCTAAGCTAGTATCTAAGGTATACGGTGATGCATTGTTTGAGGCTGCCCTTGAGGACAACAGGCTATCCAGCCTGTCTGACGAGGTAACAGCAGTAAAGGAAATCATTGCTGCAAATGATGACCTCTCAAAGCTGATGGATCATCCGCAGATTGATAAAGAAGAAAAGGTCAGAATCATCGAAGAAATATTTGGGGGAAGAGTTTCAGCGGAGCTGGTAGGGCTTATGAGGATGATTATAGAAAAGAATCACTACAAAGAGCTTACCTTAGTTTTCGACTACTTTCTTGACAGAGTCAAGGAGTACCAAAATATTGGAACAGCATACGTCACATCTGCATTTGAGCTGTCAAAGGAGCAGAAGCTTGCTGTGGAGAAACGACTTCTTGACACGACAAAATACGTGAAATTTGAGATGCATTTTGAGGTGGATACCGCGCTCATAGGCGGTATGAAAATCAGAATCGGGGACAGAGTGGTGGATTCATCTGTCAGCAGCAGATTAGAAAGACTCACCCGCGATTTGACAAAAATACAATTGAAAGTAGGTGAATGCGCTCCATGAATCTAAAGCCGGAAGAAATCAGCTCAGTAATAAAGGAGCAGATTAAAAGATACGCTTCCCAGCTCGAAGTCGCTGATGTAGGAACAGTCATTCAGGTGTCAGACGGAATCGCACGTATTCATGGTCTTGAGAATGCGATGCAGGGAGAGCTTTTGGAATTTCCAGGGGAAGTATATGGAATGGTATTAAACCTCGAGGAGGACAATGTCGGTGCTGTTTTACTTGGACAGCAGCGCAATATTAACGAGGGAGATACAGTTAAGACCACAGGACGAGTGGTAGAGGTGCCGGTAGGCGATGCGATGCTCGGCCGAGTAGTAAATGCGCTCGGACAGCCAATCGACGGAAAGGGACCTATCCAGTCGGACAAATATCGTCAGATAGAGAGAGTAGCATCGGGAGTTATCTCGAGAAAGTCAGTAGATACACCGCTTCAGACCGGTATAAAGGCTATTGACTCAATGGTTCCTATCGGACGAGGACAAAGAGAGCTTATTATCGGAGACAGACAGACCGGAAAGACGGCTATCGCGATAGATACCATAATCAACCAGAAGGGACAGGGTGTGAAATGTATCTATGTAGCTATCGGTCAGAAGGCTTCTACGGTTGCATCCATAGTAAATGAGCTCGAGGAGTTCGGAGCCATGAGCTACACGACAGTAGTGGCTGCGACAGCATCAGAGCTTGCACCGTTACAGTATATCGCACCATACTCAGGCTGCGCTATAGGTGAGGAATGGATGGAAAACGGACAGGATGTGCTCATAGTTTACGATGATCTGAGTAAGCATGCAGCAGCATACCGTACACTTTCACTCCTTTTAAAGAGAGCGCCCGGACGAGAGGCTTATCCGGGAGATGTTTTCTATCTCCATTCAAGGCTTCTGGAGAGAGCAGCGAGACTGTCAGACAAGCTGGGTGGAGGCTCACTCACAGCCCTTCCTATCATTGAGACACAGGCGGGTGATGTATCGGCATATATCCCGACCAATGTTATCTCAATCACAGACGGTCAGATATATCTCGAGACAGAGATGTTCAACGCGGGCTTCAGACCTGCCATAAATGCAGGACTTTCAGTTTCACGAGTTGGAGGCTCGGCACAGATAAAGGCAATGAAAAAGATTGCAGCACCTATCCGAGTAGAGCTGGCTCAGTACAGAGAGCTTGCAGCGTTCTCACAGTTTGGCTCAGAGCTTGATGCAAGCACAGCAGAGCAGCTCGCACAGGGAGCACGAATCAAGGAGATTTTAAAGCAGCCGCAGTACAAGCCGATGCCTGTAGAGAAGCAGGTTATCATAATATACGCTGCGACAAAGAAGTATCTTATCGATATCAAAATCGAGGATATTTTAAGATTTGAGGCAGAGCTGTTTGATTTCATTGATACCAGATATCCTGAGATTCCTGAAGCAATCAGGGAGAAAAAGGTGATGGACGATGATACGGAGCAGGCACTTATAAAGGCAATCGAGGAATGCAAAAAGCAGTTCCGTTAGACGGTTGGATATTAGTAGAAGGCAGGTGGTAAAATGGCTTCGATGCGAGACATAAAGCGCAGAAAAAGCAGTATTACAAGTACTCAGCAGATCACAAAGGCCATGAAGCTCGTTTCTACCGTCAAGCTGCAAAAGGCGAGAGCACATGCGGAGGCAACAGATCCGTATTTCAACTATATGTACAGGACAGTCAGCTCGATGCTTGCAAAGAGCGGCAATTTGGAGCACCCATACTTAAAGGCCGGTGATTCGCCAAGGAAGGCGGTAGTTGTTTTGACATCAAACCGCGGACTGGCAGGCGGATACAACAGCAATATAGTAAAGCTCATCACACACGGAGACTTCAAAAAAGAAGAACTCGACATATACGCTGTGGGAGCAAAGGGTGATGAGCTGCTTACGTCAAAGGGCTATCATATAGTTGAGAGTGCACCGGAGATGATGGAGGACCCGACCTATGAGGATGCTGCGGCACTTTGCAAAAGAGTGTTAAAGGCATTTACAGACGGTCAGGTAGGGGAGATTTACCTCGCATATACCCATTTCAAAAACACAGTTACACAGGAGGCGAAGCTCATAAAGCTATTGCCGGTGGAGCTGGATGAGAGCGGGGCAGATGAGAAAGAGGACTCCAATATTCTCATGAATTTTGAACCGAATCCGGAGGAGGCTTTGGAGCTTATTATACCAAAATATGTGACAAGCCTGTTTTACGGAGCACTGGTGGAGTCATTTGCCAGTGAAAACGGAGCCAGAATGCAGGCGATGGATTCTGCTACGAGCAATGCAGAGGATATGATCAGTGATCTGACATTGAAATATAACAGAGCGCGTCAGGGCTCAATCACGCAGGAGCTTACTGAGATAATTGCAGGAGCTAATGCGATAGAGTGATACATGCATATCCGGTCATGGGAAGGCAGGCATGTATGTCTGTGAATGGCCAAAAAGGCGAGTGTATCATATGAATTAAAAAAGAAGGAGAAACTATAAATGGCAGATAAAAATGTAGGTAAAATCATACAGGTTATCAGTGCCGTTCTGGATATCAAGTTTTCAGAGGGTAATCTGCCTGAGATAAACGATGCAGTCGAGGTGCCGCTGAAAAACGGCGGAAAGCTGGTCGTCGAGGTTGCACAGCATCTGGGCGACGATACAGTCAGATGTATCGCCATGGGACCTACTGATGGTCTCGTCCGCGGCATGGACGCTATCGCAACAGGAGCACCTATTTCTGTGCCGGTGGGGGAGAATACACTTGGAAGAATGTTCAATGTGCTCGGAGAGCCTATCGATGAGGTTGAGCCTCCACAGACAGAGGAGAAATGGGCAATCCACAGACCAGCGCCTAGCTTTGAGGAGCAGGCTACATCGCAGGAGATGCTTGAGACAGGAATAAAGGTTGTAGATTTGCTCTGCCCATACCAGAAGGGTGGAAAAATCGGACTCTTCGGAGGTGCCGGAGTAGGAAAGACGGTGCTCATCCAGGAGCTTATCCACAACATCGCTACACAGCATGGTGGATACTCAGTATTTACCGGTGTAGGAGAGCGTACACGAGAGGGAAATGACCTGTACTACGAGATGAAGGAGTCAGGTGTTATCGACAAGACCACCATGGTGTTCGGACAGATGAACGAGCCGCCTGGAGCACGTATGAGAGTTGCCCTGGCAGGACTTACAATGGCAGAGTATTTCCGTGACAGAGGCGGCAAGGATGTGCTTCTCTTTGTGGACAATATCTTCCGTTTCACACAGGCAGGTTCAGAGGTATCAGCACTTTTAGGACGTATGCCTTCAGCCGTTGGCTACCAGCCGACACTGCAGACAGAGATGGGAGCTCTTCAGGAGCGTATCACATCAACAAAGAACGGTTCAATCACATCGGTTCAGGCCGTATATGTGCCTGCAGATGACCTTACAGACCCGGCACCGGCGACTACCTTCGCACATCTCGATGCCACGACAGTACTTGAGCGTTCTATCGCAGAGCTTGGTATTTATCCGGCTGTAGACCCACTGGCATCCACATCGCGTATCCTTGATCCGCGTATCGTGGGACAGGAGCATTTTGAGGTGGCACACGCTGTTCAGGAGATACTCCAGAAGTACAAGGAGCTGCAGGATATCATCGCAATCCTCGGTATGGATGAGCTCTCAGAGGAGGATAAGCTCGTAGTAAGCCGTGCACGTAAGGTGCAGCGTTTCCTGTCACAGCCGTTCTTCGTAGCAGGACAGTTTACAGGACTCGAGGGCAAATATGTGCCTATCGCCGAAACCATCAGAGGCTTTAAGGAGATACTCGAAGGAAAGCATGATGATGTACCGGAGAGTTATTTCTTAAACGTTGGAAGCATAGATGAAGTCCGTGCCAAGATGCAGTAATGTGAGGTGATTTCATGGCAGATAACATTTTTGACATAGAAATAATCACACCGGACAGGGTGTTCTACAAGGGAGAGACAGATTTCCTCGAGTTCAATACCCAAAACGGAGAGATTGGTGTATACAAAAACCATATACCGCTCACGACAGTGCTTGCACCGGGAATCGTGACTATCCATAATGGCGATGAGGAGAAAATAGCCGCAATCCATTCAGGCTTTGCGGAAATACTTGGAGACAAGGTCACATTTCTCGCAGAGCTTGCAGAGTGGCCTGATGAGATAGACATAGACCGTGCACAGGCCGCAAAGGAGCGGGCAGAGCAGCGCCTTTCAAATCACACAGCAGAGATTGATGTGAAGAGAGCAGAGTTTGCACTCAGGAAGGCACTTATCAGAATAGATGTGGCACATCATATGTAATTATAAAATCCCGGAATCTGCAGGTAAGCGGATTTCCGGGATTTTTAATAATAAGTATCATTGTGGTATAATAGAGGCATGTAACTGCTATTTATATATTAATATTCTCTACTATCCTTATTTTTTTAAGCTTTCAATAATTTGATCTAAAGTGTTAATTGCGTTAATAGAACTAAAATAGTCACAATCAGAATAGATAGCAGCTCCCAAGTTTGCTACTTCTGTTACCCTCCTAGATTTCGTTCTAATTTTTCTCTACTCCATTGATAACTTACTTTTTTTAACAATCCATCGTTTTCTACTACTACCTTTGCAATCACCTCCCCCTTTTCATATATGTAATAAATACCTTTCGTTTCAGATACCACGTCAATTTCACTGAGCTGATATCTTTTGTATATAGAATTATTTTCTTGAACAATTTGTTTAATTAAATCATCTAAATTATCTTCATGTTTTCTGATATAGTATACAAGAGTGAAATTACCTTCGTGTTTATAATCATGCTCGTCATACATGGACGCCACTTCAAAATAATCATATTCACCAAAATTCAATCCATAATAATCCAAAACTCTATCAAATGTATTATTTACTCCGGATGCCGAACCCATCATAAGACAAAACAAACCAAAAAATGATGTCCAAAAAACATATATAAGACAATATATTTTTTTGCTCTTTATATTTTCCCTATCACGATGTCTTCCATAACAAATCACATCCGTGATTTGCTTGGGGAAAAATAGCGTGATAAAAATTGAAAATATTGCATATAACAATCCCATAACAGTTTCTCCCATTTCTTATTATGCTATAGCCCACTATAATACGTCGCAAACTATGCTGTAGATGTTCTTACAAGAAAGACTTCTAAAAACACTAGAAAATTTGAAAAAATTCAAAGGTGCAATTGTAATCACAGCTATTAACACATTGAAAGTTCCAAATGAACCCAACGAATTTCACAGGGTATTCTTGGCATTTATATATTGGGGTGAATCATTCAATTTTAATGATATCATATCTTTCCGAATTTACCACTTTATATATATCTGTAAACTTTATTTATCATAATATTTAGACAATTATATCATTTATACCATACTTTGTCAATTTTCATCAAAATCCACTTATGCAAAAGAAAAAACTGTACATTATGCACAATAATATTGTTCTTAAAAAGGAAAGAAAAATATTACTTTTTCTCCCTTGTATATATTTACCCCATAATTCTAACGAATACCGGGATTTTTGCAGTTTGTAAAAATTGCGGATATCATGCGCATATTCTATGGAAAATTCCGCTGAAATATGCTTTAATAGAAGATATATAGCAGTAAAGGAGATGAACGCAATGGGGAGATTTGTAAATCCTGGAAACAGTGCATTCAAGGTAGCATTAGCTTCCGAGATATATATAGACAAAACAGGCTTGCTCGATTTTACCAATAGTGTGCTTGGAACAAAGCAGGCATATATATGTAATAGCCGGCCGAGAAGGTTTGGCAAGTCTATTACGGCTGATATGCTTACAGCATATTACAGCAAGGGCTGTGATTCCAGAGAATTATTTATGAACTATAACATTGCACAGACAGAATACTTTGAGAAATATCTCAACAAGTATGATGTTATTCATCTCGATATGCAGTGGATACTAATGGATGCCGGTGCGCCGGAAAGAATATCAGGATATATAAATAAAAATGTTATATCAGAGTTGGCAGATCTGTACAAGGATATTGATTTAAGAGATCAGAAAACATTGTATGGTGCTCTATCGGTTATTAACAGTATGACGAACAATAAATTTGTAATTATAATCGATGAGTGGGATGTTTTGATACGTGATGAAGCAGCAAATTCCTCAGTTCAGGAGGAATATATCAATTTCATGCGCGGAATGTTTAAAGGAAGTGAACCAACAAAGTATATAGAGCTTGCATTTCTCACAGGAATTTTACCGATAAAAAAGCTAAAGACGCAGTCGGCACTTAATAATTTTGATGAATATACCATGTTATATGCGGGACGTTTGTCACCATATATTGGCTTTACTGAGGATGAGGTCAGAGACATATGTGATCGCTATGGCAGGGATTTTAGCCAGGTAGAGCGGTGGTATGATGGATATATGCTGGGAGATTGCCATGTATACAATCCGCGTGCAGTAGTAAATTGCATGCTTCAGGGAGACTTAAAGAGTTATTGGTCAGAGACCGGGTCTTATGATGTCATAGTTCCACTTATAAATTTGGATTTTGATGGATTAAAGACCGCAATAATTCAGATGCTGTCCGGTGGAGAAATAAAGGTGAACACCGGCAGCTTTATGAATGATACGGTTAGTTTTAAAAATAAAGATGATGTTTTAACATATCTTGTTCATTTAGGGTATCTGGGATTTGATCAGAAAAAGAGATGTGCGTTTATTCCAAATGAGGAGATACGGCAGGAGCTGACAACCGCTGTTGAGAGTACAAGATGGAAGGAGCTTATTACATTTGAAAATGAATCGCTTTTCCTTTTGGATGCGACACTTGACATGGAAAATGATATTGTGGCTGAAATGATAGGACGAATTCATGATGAGTATGCATCAGGAATTCAGTATAACAATGAGAATTCTCTAAGCAGCGTCCTTACTATAGCATATCTGGGTGCAATGAACTATTATTTTAAGCCGGTGAGGGAATTGCCTACAGGCAGAGGTTTTGCGGATTTTGTTTATATCCCTAAGCCGGAATTTGCGATAGATTATCCGGCAATGGTTGTTGAACTGAAATGGAATAAGACAGCAAAAACAGCGATTAATCAAATAAGGGAAAAACAATACATGAAGTCGATAGAGCAATATACAGGTAATATTTTGCTTGTCGGCATAAGCTATGATAAGAAGACAAAGAAGCATCAGTGTATTATAGAAGAGTACATGAAAAAATAATCAGATAACATTTGGATAGCAGGATAACGACTGCAAGAGGAAGAAAATGTCTAGAAGAAAGAGGCAGAAAACCGGAATGATAAATAAAGAAAAGGAAAATAACAGCATGACGCAGGAGACTCAAACACCGCAGCAGACAGTAGATGCGCAGCAGATGGTTATACCGCAGGAGAGCGAGCGCATCCAGCGGGCTGAGTGGATTCACGAGCAGGTGAAGCTTCAGCGTGAGGCAGAGGATGAGGCCTGGGAGAAGATCATGGAGGAGCAGAAGCTGCTTACAGAGCGCAGACGCTCCATAGATGCCGATATAAACAGCAACAGGGAGCTGAAGCGATACCATGAGGACTGCATGGAGGATATCACAGACCAGGTATATTCACTGCATGGCATATCGGTAGACAAGCTGGAGGGCATAAAAGAGTACAAGAATGCCCTGTTCCGCGGAGAAGCATTCATAGTGTTTTGCATATCTGTAATAATGGCTGCGATTGTGGCATATGCCTATGGACCGACTTCGCAGCTGTGCCTGTATGTACTCATGTGTGTAGGTGCGGAGGGAGCGTTATTGTCCCAAAAGCGAAAGAATATACTGTTTTTCATCCCACTTATCCTGATAGCGGCGGAGATGGCAGGCTACAAGCTATATCCGCAGTATCTGGAGTATGTCACGATGGCTGGAGAGGCACTGGCGCTGCTTCTTATGATGATAGGCACTGTTGGATACTTTGCGCACAATCCATACCGCAAGGACAGAAAAAATATAAAGGCTGCAAAGTCAGACCTCAAGGAATTACATAAGGTAGCTAAAAAGAGTGTCAAGAAGAACAAAAAGAGCCGCATAAAGACCGAAGCAAAAGAAGCAAAGCTTGCGGCAAAGCAGGCCAAAAGAGAGACCAAGGCTGCCATAAAGGAGCAGAAGAGACAGAATAAGCTCGCAAAGAAGCAGGCCAAGTACGAGCTTAAGGAGAAAAAGCGACAGCAGAAGAGTGAGCGTGTTGAGCTTAAGCATGAGCTGAAGAAGACTCAGCTCATGGATAAGGTGAGAAGATTTACACCGAAGGAGCAGGAGAGTGAAAGCACCTCTTCGGTAGAGAGCATAGATAACAACATTACAGAAAACAATATCATAGAGAATAACATCATTGATATAGAGCGCAAGGTCAATTAATCATGGATGAGCATTAGGCAGACAGCTGATACTTCTCCATCCAGTAATTAATCTGGATGAAATATGCGATAAGCTGCGGACCTGCCATGAGCTGGCCAAACCACGGACTGCCGTATTCTGCCGGTGCCTTTAAAAATTCGCGCGTTTTGTCAGTGTCAATGAGAGTGCGCACAGGAGCGTTAGGGGAGTCTAATATCTCCTCCATTCCATTTATAAGGAGAGCTTCATATCCGGGATGATAAGTCTTTGGATATGGGCTCTTTTTTCTGTGCAAAAGCTCAGGTGGCAGGACATCTGAAAAAGCATCGCGAAGCAGAGTTTTTTCCACACCGTTTTGATATTTCATATGCCAAGGCACATTAAAGACATACTCAATGATACGATGGTCGGCAAAAGGTACACGTGCCTCAAGCTCGGAGTACATGCTGGTGCGATCCATGCGGTCAAGAAGCGTCTGCATGAACCATTTGATATTGAGATATCCGATTATGCGGCGGCTTTCGTCCTCACCGGCCTCGCCGTAAAGGAGAGGTGCTTTTGACCTGGACTCCTCATATCGAAAAGCCTGATAACCGGATAAATCAAGCTCCAAACCCACATCATCGCGCAAAAGAGCAAGGCGTGGAGCGACATCCGATGACCATGGGAAGCCATATCTTTCCAGCAGCTCTTTGCGGTAAAACCACGGATATCCGCCAAAGATTTCATCAGCACACTCACCGGTAAGAGCTACCTTGTTTTTTCGGCTGACGAGGCTGCAGAAATACAAAAGTGACGAGTCCACATCTGTCATACCGGGCATATCCTTTGCATCGACTGCGGCAAAGAGCGCCTTGAAGAGAGAGTTCTCATCACACTCTAGATAGGAGTGGGCTGTCTCATACTCTTCAAGCATACGATTGACATAGGGCAGATCCCTCTCCGGCTGGAAGGCGTTTGCCTTAAAATACCTGTCATTGTCCTTAAAGTCGAAGGAAAAAGTGTTGAGCGTTTTACCGCGTGTGTTCATATAGTTTGCGGCGATGGCGGTCACGATGCTTGAATCGATGCCGCCTGACAGAAAAGTACATACCGGCACATCGGAAACCATCTGCCTTTTTATAGCGTCCTCCACCAGAAAACGTGTGTGAGCAACGGTATCCCGATAGCTCTCGGTGTGTTCCCGGCTTGTAAGCTCCCAGTAGGTTTCATCATGCAGCCCATCCCGGGAGTAAATCATGAAGTGTCCCGGCAAAACCTCAAACAAATCCTTAAACAGGGAAAGCCCGCTCGTGTGCGCAGGCCCGATAGCAAGAAGCTCCTGCAAGCCCTGTTTGTCAAGCTCAGGTTTTACTGCAGGGTGCGCAAAGCAGGCCTTTGGCTCGGAGCCAAACACCAGAGAATCCCCTCGGATGGCATAAAAAAGCGGTTTGACACCTACGCGGTCGCGGTATAAAAGCAGCCGGTTTTTAGCCGCATCCCATATGGCAAATGCAAAAATGCCGTTTAAACGGCTGACAAAATCAGCGCCCCAATGGATGTAGGCGTACAGAATAACCTCTGTGTCTGAGGTTGTGGAGCATACAAAGCCGTTTTCGGACAGCTCGGGAATCAGCTCATCAGTGTTGTAAATCTCACCGTTATAGCAGATAGTGTACTCATAGCCGTTGTGGGTGCGCGTCATGGGCTGGTCGCCGCACAGGATATCACGGATGGCCAGACGGCTGTGTGACAGACCAATATGCTTTTTAAGGTAGCGTCCTCTGGCATCGTTGCCGCGGTGGGCGAGCACAGCACGCATCTTCTCAAGACGAAAGTTCCAGTAATCGGTGTTCTTTTCAAAGTCTTCTTTAAAATTACAGAATCCGGCAATACCACACATAAAATTTCATATCTCCGTAAAATCAGATTTTATTTATGTTATGCTTAAAAAGAGCAAGGTGTGAGAAAAAGGAATTTTGGCAATAATTATATTGCTCTTTGATTAAAGGTAATGTATACTTTTCATAACATATAGATATAGGTTATGAAAAGGAGAATGCAAATGAGTGTTAGCGTCGGGAGAAATTAACCATTCAGAGACGGGAGAAAATAGCCAATTTCAGTCGGATAGAAAAAGCCAGTACACCAGCTTTTCCTTTCTTTAAT
>ONHG01000029.1 GCA_900317585.1 uncultured Lachnospiraceae bacterium
CGACAGGCCGAAAAGGCCTGTCGTCTCTGATTAAAAAACAATATGAATGAAATGGTTCCGGCAGCGCCTATGGAAAAACGGGTATTTCGCCGGCTTCAGGGAACTGTAACATTCACCTTTGCACCTTCGGTTGCAAGTTTTCCGCCGGCATTGTCAGTATACAGACATACGGCATACCACCCATCCAGTTCTTTCGGAACACTGTAGATGATGAAGGTATCCTGATCTCCGTCCGTGCAGTTTATGCCGGGAAATTCGGCTTTGATTTCCTGCTCGTTCCACACGATCTCGCGATCGTAATCCGGCGAGACAAAACGCCATTCCCTGGAAACGGCATTCGTCGCGTGAGCGACAAAAACCACGTTGTTACCGGCACGAAGGGATTCTCCGCCCGGCTGTTTTGTGATTGTTATCGTCTTTGACGTTGCAATATTGATATACTGTGCGGGATCGGGAGTAGGTTCGGGAGTAGGTTCTGGGGTTGGTGTCGGGAATAGCGGTGAATTGTACTCTATTCCAACAAGTGGCAGAAGTTTAGGCAGAGCTACGAAAATAATAGCAAATAAAGCAATAAGTACTAATAAAACTACTGCTGAAAGCTTGAGTATTGGACCTAAATTGCTCGAATTTAAACTTCTATGTCTCCTTCTTTTAGCATTTCGTCCAGTGTATCCTGTATCATGCGCTTTGCCTGCACGATAGTAACGCCTGTCAGCTGCGCGCCTGCCACATTTAAGTGTCCGCCGCCGCCCAGCTTCTCCATGATTATCTGGACATTTATCTCGTCGATTGAACGAGAGCTGATATAAATCTTGTCATTGTACTCCGTGAGCACAAATGATGCCTTGATTCCTATGATGTTGAGCAGCTCATTTGCCGCCTGTGCGCCGACGATTGTCGGGCTCTCCACATTCTCGCTAGGGCATACCGATATGGCAAATGAACCCCTGTATACCTCTGCATGGCGCACGGCCTCGGCTCTTGCCTTGTAGCATGCCATGTCATTTCTAAGCATCTTTCTGACGCGTGTTACCTCTGCGCCTGAGCGCTTCAAAAAGGCTGCCGCCTCAAATGTACGCACGCCTGTCTTTGTCATAAAGTTGTTGGTATCGATGAGGATGCCTGCGTAAATGCAGTCGGCCTCTGTCGCATTGATCTTGACTCCGTCGTTGAAGTACTGCAATACCTCTGCGACCATCTCACACGCACTCGATGCGTACGGCTCGATATATGAGAGTGTAGGATTCTCTATTATCTCGCTGCTTTGTCTGTGGTGGTCAAATACGACTATCTTTCCTGTCTTTCTGAGGAGCTCAGGACACTCTGTGTAGCTTGGCCTGTTGGTATCCACCACCATGACAAGCGTATCCTTGCTCACCATCTCGAGGGCCTCCTCACTATTTATAAACATGTCTGTTGGATAGCCCTTTACCTCCGAAAAAGTCTCCATGAGAGGTCTTACCGAGCTTGTCGGGTCATTTATGACTATCTGCGCCTTTTTGTCGAGATTCTTGGCTGCACAGTATATACCTATGCCAGCTCCGAGCGAGTCTACATCTGTGATGCTGTGACCCATGATAAGCACATTCTCACAGGTCTCAATAATCTCCTGAAGCGCCTGCGCCTTGACTCTCGCCTTTACCCTTGTCTTGCTCTCCACCTGCTTTGACTTGCCGCCAAAATACAGGATATCGTCGTGATCCTTTATGACTACCTGATCACCGCCTCGTCCGAGGGCTAAGTCTATGGCATTTCGCGCATAAACGTAGTTTTCATTATACTTATCGCTCCTTATACCGATTCCGATACTGAGTGTGACCGCCATCTCATTGCCGACCTTTATAGCCTTGACCTCGTCGAGCACCTTGAACTTGTCCTCCTTCATGCTGTCAAGGTACTTGTACTTGAACACCACGAAGTATTTGTCATTTTCTATCTTTCTGACAAGTCCGTCATACTTGGCAAAGTACTGGTTTACACGCCTGTCGATAAGTGCAACGAGCAGTGACCTCTTTACGTCCTCTATGCTGTCAAGTGCCTCATCATAGTTGTCGATATACACAAGCGCTGATACCTGCTTCTGCTCTGTGATTTCCTTCTTGCAGTGATAAAGCTCCGACTCATCAAATACGTACAGTGCCGTCAAAAACTCGTCTGCTTCATTTGTGTCGATTATCTCATTTTCCTCTGCGATAGAGTTGAAATATATTCTTTTGACGGACAGTCTGACTATGCTGTCCTCTTCCTCGTTTACTATCTTGAAATCTGTCGGCGCATCACTCTTGGTGAGAAGTTCCCTGGTCACTGTCGGGAAAAGTGTCGTGATGGATTTGTGATAGTTTTTATCCACGCCCATTAGCTCTGCGAATTTGTCATTTAGCCATAGTATCTTACCTGAATACTCAAGCAGGGCATACGGCAGCTCAAACTCATTAAGCAGCCTCTTCTGCACCGATGAATACTGGGTTGCAAAGCTAATCAGCTCATTTGCAACGACTGACTTGCTTCTGACATACAAAAGCAGCACGAGTACAAAATAAAACACTGTAAAGCCTGCCATGCCATAGCCAAGTCTCCTGTCGTAGCGCATTGCTATTCCATCGGCACATGCCAACACGAGTGTCAGATACAGCGGCCAGCACATGTAGCTTTTCAGCCTTCCCTTGAATTTTATTTTTTTCTTCATTTTACTCTCCTTATCCCCCGGTGCGCTGCGCTGATTCTGCCGGTGCAACGATTCCGGTTTCAAGAATGTACTACAAATTAATAGTTACCGGTCACACCTTTGTGCAGCCCGCATCGATTGATATACCTACTAGAGAGTATACCACTTTGTGAGGATTATTCCTAGTACTATATTTATCAGTTATACTCATCCGGTTATACTCAGTTATGATTATGAGGAATATATGGCATTTCTGTGTAGCAAATCATAATTATGTAAAATCTAAACAAATTTTATGTAATTTAAAAAGCACCGCATATATCTGATATGATACATGCGATGCTTTTCGTGTGCTCTCATCTTCCGGTATTCATTTTAAGGTATACATCGAATCGCATGCAAGCATGCATCAATGATACCTTTTGACCCTTTAATCATTTTAATTAAATATAATTACTTCTCAGTCTTATCCGCAGCTATCTCTGCAATTGACTTTGTAAGACCTGCAATCCCCTGAATCTCTGAAGGGATGATTATCTTTGTAGCCTTGCCGTCTGCGGCCTTGGCAAATGCCTCTAAGCTCTTTATCTGGAGCACTGCGTTGTCCGGATTTGCCTCCTTCAACATGCGAAGTCCGTCTGCATTGGCCTGCTGTATCTTGAGGATAGCCTCTGCCTGACCTGCTGCCTCCTGGATTGTTGCCTCCTTCTTTGCCTCTGCGCGAAGGATGGCTGCCTGCTTTTCAGCCTCGGCATCGAGGATGACTGACTCTTTATTTCCTTCTGCAACAAGGATTGTTGATTTTTTCTCACCCTCTGCGCGAAGAATGGCCTCTCGTCTCTCACGCTCTGCCTTCATCTGCTTCTCCATGGCATCCTGAATGGCCTTTGGAGGTATGATGTTCTTGAGTTCGACACGGTTTACCTTGATGCCCCATGGGTCTGTTGCCACATCGAGTGTTGCGCGCATCTTGGTGTTGATTGTCTCACGGCTGGTGAGTGTCTCATCAAGCTCTAAGTCTCCGATGATGTTACGAAGTGTTGTGGCTGTGAGGTTCTCAATTGCCATGATTGGATTCTCTACTCCGTATGCGTAGAGCTTTGGATCTGTAATCTGGAAATATACTACAGTGTCTATCTGCATTGTTACATTATCCTTTGTGATTACAGGCTGTGGCGGGAAATCTACCACCTGCTCCTTTAAGATGACTCTCTTTGCTATTCTGTCGATAAATGGCACCTTGAGGTGAAGTCCTACGCTCCATGTGGTGAGATATCCTCCCAAACGCTCAATTACCATTGCATGTGCCTGTGGCACGATTTTGATGCAGTTTACCAGTACTATAAGTACGATTACGAGTAACACTGCAAGTGCTATTAATCCTTCCATTTCCGGTTAAGCCTCCTTTACCCTTTTTACAATTAGTTTTACTCCGCTTATCTTCACTACCTCGATAAGCTCGCCTTTTCTTATGACCTGGGTCTCGTCCTGCGGTCTGACTGTCCACTCCTGACCGTTTACAACGGCTTTTCCCGTCTGCTTCATGCTGTCAGCATCCTCGGTGAGCACAGCTCTTTCTCCGACCAGACTGTCCACGTTTGTCTTCACTGTCCTGGAATTGATGTACTTCCCGGCCCATGGCTTTGTGAGAGCTAAAAGCACGACTGAAACGAGTATAAATGCAATTCCCTGAACCACGACATTGCCGCCAAGCAGTGCGATTATAAACGCTACAAATGAGCCTGCCGCAAACCATATGGATGTGAGCCCGACTGTCATAAGCTCAACTAAAACAAAAACTACGGTGGCTGCCAACCAGAACACAATGTATGTATCCATTTGAACCCTCCCTTTTTATTAGTATTTGTTTTATATTCATTTTATACTATGTAATTTGTTTATGCAACAAATATTAATTTTTTAAACATAAAACTTTTTTAACCTAAAAATCCCGACCACCATCCGGTAGTCGGGATTTATCATACATTTATCTTATTCGCAAACGTATGGCATAAGAGCAAGATGACGTGCTCTCTTGATTGCTACTGTAAGAGCTCTCTGGTGCTTTGCACAGTTTCCTGTGATACGGCGTGGAAGGATTTTTCCTCTCTCAGAGATGTATCTCTTTAATTTGTTTGTATCTTTGTAATCAATGACATTGTCTTTTCCACAGAATACGCAGACTTTTTTTCTTCTACGCATTGGTCTTTTCTTCATTGATGAACCATCAGCTGATTTATTGTAAGCCATTTTTGTTACCTCCTTGAATATTTGTCCTCGTGGACACTACTAATTGAATGGAAGCTCCTCGTCGATTCCGTCCGGAATGTTCATGAAGCCATCCCCAGCAGCCTGGCTAGGTGCAGGTCTGTCTGCCGGTGCAAATCCGCCTGCATTTCCTGATGCGGCTGATTTAGACTCTGCAAACTCTGCATTCTCAACCACGACGTCAGTGGTGTATACCTTCTGTCCGTCCTTGTTTGTATAGCTGCCGGTCTGGATTCGACCCTCAACAACAAATTTTGTTCCTTTACGGCCAAATCTCTCAAAAAATTCTGCTATCTTTCCAAAAGCTACGCAATTGATGAAATCCGTTGACTGCTCCTCTGCATTCTTGCTGTAGCGTCTGTCTACTGCAAGTGAAAATCTTGCTATTGCAAGTGAGTTATCCCCCTGGGCATAGCGGATTTCTGCGTCTCTGGTTAATCTACCCATAAGTATTACTTTGTTCATAATACAATCTCCTATTTTCTTATACTATGCCTCGTCTTTTCTAACGCATAAGAAACGAAGAACATTGTCCATGATACGAACGTCCTGCTCGATTTCTGCTGGGACTGTTCCCTCAGCATCGAACTGGATGAAGTAATAAAAGGCCTCAGTCATGTGCTGAATCTCGTAAGCTAATCTCTTCTTACCAGCCTCCTCAACTTCTGTAACAGTACCGCCGGCACGTGTGATGTACTCTTTTGCCTTCTCGACTACTGCTGTTCTCGCATCATCCTCGATCTTTGCACTAACGACGAGTGCTAATTCATATTTGTTCATGCGAATGTTACCTCCTTTTGGTCTCTGGCTCATAAATCTGATTATGAGCAAGGAATTTTATATCACGAGTTTAGATAATAACATGAATCGTGGTACTTTTCAAGGGGTTTTTGCAATTTTTCTTTACTTTTTATTAGGTCGGGACATGCACCTCTGTTTTTACTATTCTACTTTGTTTCTATCTAACTAAGCCTGCTTCTTCGTGAGGCCGCGGTCATTTTTCTCGACCAGCTTCCTTGGCACCATAACCTGGTGTCCGCAGCCCATGCATTTCAGGCGGAAGTCTGCGCCGACGCGCATGATTTCCCACTCGCTGCTGCCGCACGGATGTGGTTTTTTCAGTTTTACGATATCTCCTACTGCGTATTTATCCATCCTATATTCCTTCTCTACCTATGTCTGCCATATTATATTATATACTATGATATGAGGGTCAAAAGGTATTTTGCCCCTCATACTACACCTCTATCTGCTCAAATACAGAGCCCAGTCCCTGCTGTATCAGAAGGTCTGCTCTTGCGTCCATCGGTGTGGTGGACTTGTTGATAAGCACGAGCTTGTTTCCATTGTAATAGTCTATGAGGCCTGCCGCCGGATATACCGCAAGTGATGTACCGCCTACTATGAGCACATCGGCATGACTGATGCAGTAGATTGCATCCTCAAGCGTTTTCTGATTTAAGCCCTCCTCGTACAATACGACATCAGGCTTTACCGGGCCGCCACACTTTGGACATTTTGGCACGTCTGTCGAGTGTAGGATTTCCTCTGCGCTTACAAACTGCAAGCACCTCTCACAGTAGTTTCTCAGCACACTGCCATGCAGCTCCATCACATTTTTGCTGCCGGCCTTCTGGTGCAGTCCATCTATGTTCTGCGTCACAACGCCCTTAAGCTTTCCTGCTTTTTCAAGCTCTGCCAGCTTGTAATGCGTGATGTTCGGCTCTGCATCAAGGCAGAGCATCTTGTCACGGTAGAATCGGTAAAACTCCTGCGGATGCTTCCTGTAAAATGTATGGCTCAGGATGGTCTCGGGCGGATAATCATACTTCTGATTGTAAAGTCCGTCCACGCTTCTGAAATCAGGTATGCCACTCTCGGTTGATACACCTGCTCCGCCGAAAAATACAATATTGTCCGAAGCCTTTATCCACTGCAAAAATGTTTCTACACTGCTGTCATTGTTACCCATATGTATCCATCCTTTCTTCTTTTCTTCTTTAAATTGCTGCCTATTATTTTTTGAGCCACACTTTTATAGCTTGCGCACCAGCTTGTCCACATCTGCATTCAGTCCAAGCACCATCACTGCATCGTCTGCCTTGAACACATAGTCCGGCAGTGGAAGCACGCGATTCTTTCCGGCTTCCTTTACTGTAACGATATTTACATTGTATTTCTGGCGCACATTATTTTCCCTGATGCTCTTTCCTACCCAGCCTTCAGGTGGATTTATCTCGTAGATTGAGTAATCATCGTTTAATGCCACATAATCAAGCACATGGTTGGCGCTGTATTTCTTTGCCACTCGTTCTGCCATGTCGCGGTCAGGATAGATAACCTCATCCGCACCGTTTCGAAGCAGGAACTTGGCATGCACATCCCTGTTTGCCTTGCTGATGACGTATTTTCCGCCCATCTCCTTAACGAGACTTGTTATCTCAAGCGAGCTTTGGAAATTGGTGCCGATGCATACAAAAATCAAATCGAAATTGTTAATTCCGAGTGCTTTTACTACCTGTGGGTCGGTACAGTCACCTATTTGCACCTTGGTCACGTCATAGATTAAATCCCTGACCTTGGCCTCGTCCTTATCCATCACCATAATGTCGTTTCCGTTTTTCATCAAATCTGCACACAGATGATGTCCGAATTTACCCATTCCAATAATTAAAATTGATTTCATTGCGTTTCTCCTTATCCAATGATAACTTTTTCCTCCGGAAGCTCTATATTGGTTTTTCCCGGTCTATGCACAAACGAAAGCACAAAGGTCATGCTTCCGATTCTTCCACAATACATCATAATTATGATAATTATGCGTCCTACTGTATTTAAATCTCTTGTGATGCCTGTTGTCATGCCGACCGTACTTATTGCAGAGTATACCTCAAACAGTACATCGTCCATCTTCATATTTGATGTGGCAAGTATAGCTATCACCGCTGTAAGGCCAAGCACCAGATTGATGATAAGCACCATTCCGGCCTTTTTGATTACCTCACTGCTTATTTTCCTGCCAAACACATTGCAGCCGTTGCTTCCTCTAAGATAAGAAACAATATAGATTATCATGACCGCCATGGTTGTGGTTTTGATTCCGCCGGCTGTCGAGCCCGGGCTTCCTCCTATGAACATGAGCACTATAGTCAAAAGCTTGCTCTCCGGTGTCAGTGCTGCTGTGTCTACTGTATTGAAGCCTGCCGTTCTCGCCGTAACTGAGCCGAATAACGATGCAAATATGGCACCCGGTGTGTCCATGCCTGCTATGGTATTGTTTTTTTCAAAAATATACATAAACAGTGCGCCACCGAATACGAGTATCAGTGTGGTTGATATTACTATCTTGGCGTGGAGCGAGTATCTGCTAAGCTTAAACTTTTTGATTCTGACCTCATTCCATATGGTAAAACCAATACCACCTATGATGATAAGCAGCATAATTGTGATATTGACTAACGGATCTGCGGCATATTTTGTAAACGATGAGTACGCCTCGTTGATGCCCATCAAATCAAAGCCCGCATTGCAAAATGCAGATATCGAGTGGAACACCGAGAAATATATGCCTCTTATTATGCCAAAATCCGGTATGAAGCGGATTGCTAAAAGCACCGCTCCTATGCCTTCGATAAGGAAGGTTCCCCTTATTATCACGCTGAAAAGCCTTACTATTCCACCAATCTCGAGTGCATTGACGCTCTCCTGCATCAGATCCCTCTGTCTAAGTCCGATTTTTTTGTGCAGGAGCATGGAAAATGCCACACCGATTGAGATGAAGCCCATGCCTCCTATCTGAATCAGCACCAGAATCACGAGCTGTCCTATGATGCTCCAGTGTCTGAAGGTGTCAAACACAACAAGACCTGTCACACAGGTTGCGCTTGTTGCCGTAAAAAGTGAGTCCAGAAAATTAGCCCATTGTCCGTCTCTTGAAGAAAACGGAAGGCTCAGCATTATTGCCCCTGATAATATTGTCAGAAAAAAGCCAACTGCGATGTATCTGAACTCTGTCAGGTTCTTATGTCGTTTTTTTATGTCATGTTTTATATCGTTCATATCCAATCCTAACTATTTGCTGCAGAATGTATTATTGTCAGCTTACAGAAGCTGTTTGTATATATCCCTCTTGCTGACACCTCTGTCCTTTGCCACGAGCTTCATGGCTTCCTTCCTGTCGATGCCCTGTGACTCATAGTGTGCCATATGCGCTTCAAGCGGCATGGCTTCCCAGCTTTCCTGCTGCTCCTTTGCTATTTCAGCCACGTTTCTGCCACAGATTACAAGCACATATTCACCTCTTGGCTCCTGTGTCCTTGAACGCTCCAAAAGCTCCGAAAATGTAGTCTGCACCTTTTCCTCGTGCTTTTTCGTAAGCTCCCTGCACACGGTAAGCTCTCTGTCCCCGAGCGCATTGTAAAGCTCCGTGACCGTCTTTATAAGATGATGAGGCGCCTCGTAGATGATGATTGTCCGGGTCTCGTTTTTAAGCTCCTCAATGACGCGCGCGCGTTCCTTTTTATCCCTCGGCAAAAATGCTTCAAACGCAAACCTCCTGGTCGGCCTGCCCGACATGGTAAGTGCTGTAATGCACGCTGCTGCCCCGGGAAGCGAGGTAACAGGCACGCCCTCCTCGTAGCAGATGCGCACAATATCCTCACCCGGGTCAGAAATGCCGGGTGTTCCGGCATCGGTGATGAGGGCTATATTTTTGCCCTCCTTAAGCTTTGCCACAAGCTGGTAGGCTTTATCTATCTTGTTAAACTCATGATAGCTTGTCATGGGTGTCTTTATCTCAAAATGATTGAGCAGCTTTATGGAGTTTCTCGTATCCTCCGCTGCGATGAGGTCTACCTCCTTAAGTGTGCGCAGCACACGGAATGTGATGTCCTCCAGATTTCCTATCGGAGTTGCGCACAGATACAGTGTTCCTGTCATATGATTCTCCTGTTTATTTTCCGTTATTCCGGGGCTTATCGCCGTATATCTCATATATCTCATCCGTGTATACATTAGGCTCCTTGTATACAACTAACGGTTTTTCGATGGTTATACGGCTTTTGCCACCCTTTAACCCCTCTATGAGCACCATGTTTGGCTCCCTGTCCGCGTAGGGATGTACAAGACGCATGCGCTTTGGCTCAATATGATATTTCATCATCGTGCTAAAGATTTCTGCCAGCCTGAATGGTCTGTGAACCATGTAAAAACGCCCATTGAATTTGAGCATTTTTGCGCTCTCCCTGACTATATCGTCAAGTGTACACCTGACCTCGTGGCGTGCTATCGTCATGGCATCGTCTGCATTTTTGATACCGTGCTGGCCTATCATATAAGGCGGATTCACCGTCACCACCTCCACGGACTCTCGACCGAAAATCTCCGATGCATTGCACACATCGCCCTCTTCTATGGTCACTTTATCCTCAAGATGGTTATATTTCACACTTCTTTTCGCCAGGTCAGCACACTGAGGCTGAAGCTCGAGTCCGCTGTAATGCTCTCCGTTATTCTTTGCCTCAAGAAGTATCGGAATCACACCGTTTCCGGTGCACAAATCCACAGCACGCTCGCCGCGCTTTACCTTTGCGTAATCAGATAAAAGCACGGCGTCTATGCCGAAGCAGAACAGCTTTGGATCCTGTATGAGCCTATAGCCCTTGCGGCACAAATCGTCCATGCGCTCATTACTGTGTATCAGTGCTTCCATGATCTTTGTCCCTGTTGTAATCTTTACTATACTCTTTGTTATAGTTTTTGTTCTTGTAATCCTTGTTGCGGTTGTGTTTCTGCTTGTTTGGTCTGTTCTTGCCACCCTTGTACGGCTTTTTGCAGCCGTCCTTATTTTCTCTGCCGGCATTTACAGCATTTACTTCATTTGTCTCATTTGCAGAAGCTTCCGCTGCCTCTATGTCCGCCCTGTACGGACGTCTTTCTCTGTTGTCACGCTTATCACGGTGCTCGCGATATTCATTTTTGTTGTCCCTGCTGTCGCGGTTTTCCCTGTAATCGCGGTTGTCGCGGCGTCCACGGTTTCTCTGCGGTTTCTCCTGTGGCTCGTCCTCCATTGTCTCGTCGCCGCTGTCCTCGAGGCCCTTGAGCTCGCGAAGCTCCTCCTCGGTGAGCTTGACATCCTTTTTCTGGCGTGGTTTTAATCGCAGATCATCTACAGTATACTCACGAAGCTCCTTCTCCTCGCCATTGTCGATGACAACACGCACAAGCTGCCTGAGCACGCTGACTGACTTGACCTCTCCGATGATTCCCTCAGGTGTCTTGACCTTTTCTCCTACTGACGGCATTCTGCTGTTCAGATACTCATATGTATCCTGCTCATACTTGAGACAGCACATAAGCCTTCCACATACACCTGATATCTTGGTCGGATTGAGGGAAAGATTCTGCTCCTTTGCCATCTTTATGGAAACCGGCACAAAATCCGCCATATAAGAATGACAGCAGAGCGGTCTGCCGCAGATTCCGATGCCGCCCATCATCTTGGTCTCATCCCTGACACCGATCTGGCGCAGCTCGATTCTGGTGCGGAATACCGCTGCCAGATCCTTTACAAGCTCCCTGAAGTCAATTCTGCCGTCTGCTGTAAAGTAAAACAACAGCTTGTTTCCATCAAAGGTATACTCTGCATCCACCAGCTTCATCTCAAGTCCGTGCTTTATGATTTTCTCCTTGCAGATGGCAAATGCCTCTTTTTCCTTTTCCTTATTTCTCTCAACCGTTTTCTCATCCTCTTCGGTTGCCACTCTGATGACAGGCTTAAGCGGTGAAACCACCTGGTCATCATCCACCTCCTTCGGCGGAATGAGGATAGTTCCCATCTCTATGCCTCTTGCCGTCTCCACGATAACATGCATTGCCATGTCGAGGTCGAAATCAGCCGGGTCAAAGTAATATATTTTACCTGCTGTCCTGAATCTGATACCAACTATTTTTGTCATGTGATTAGTTCTCCTTTATGGTCATAAGCAGCAGCTCAATTACCAGGTCAAAATTGACGTTTGCGTTAATTCTTATCTTCGCCTTCTCAAGTGCCTCAAGTATTGCCTCGATTCCCTGATAGGAATGCTTTGCTGCCTGTTTCTTTATATCATAGACCTCATCCTTGAATATGAGTCCGTTAACATCGTTTGTCGCCTTCATATACAGCACATCTCTGTACCACACCATAATCAGGTCAAAATAATCCTGCACCTTAAGCTTGTACTCAGCTATCTGCTTTACTGCTGCGCCCAGCTCGTACAAATCTATGTCATCGAGGCGCTTTATAAGCGACAGTGCTGACTCCTTTAGCTCGTTGAACTCGTCTGATGAGGCGAGCTTAACAGCCTTTCCGACGATGCCCTGTGCAAATGCGGCACTGATATCTGCCTGATAATCCGGAATATGCTTTTCGTTCATCAGGTATGCCTTTATCACCTCGTCCTTTACCGACTTCATATTGAGTGTGATGCAGCGCGACCTGATGGTCTGCAGAAAGCTGTCTGCATTGGTGGTGAGAAGCATGATGACCGCATATGCCGGTGGCTCCTCAATGGTCTTTAAAAGCGCGTTCTGCGCCTGCTGGTTCATTTTTTCAGCCTCATCCACTATGTAAATCTTGTATTTACTGCTGTACGGCTTTATCACTATATCGTTGTTGAGCTGTGTCCTGATGTCGTCAACCGATATGTTGTTGGGCTTTTCATGACTGACATATATGATATCAGGATGATTGTGGTCATCTGCCTGATGGCACGATTTGCACTCTCCACAACCGTCTGTGCCCTCCTTCTCACACTGCAGTGCCCTGGCAAATGCCTCGGCTATCATCATTTTGCCGGACAGCTGTGGTCCGTTTATTATATATGCATGTGAGACCTTTCCCATTGATATGGCATTTTGCAGATGCTCTATTATCTGCTCATTTCCTACTATATCCTTAAATCCTGCCATAGCTGCTGCCTCCGTTTTAGTCTGCCTGTGTCTGTTATGCTTCTGCCCATATCCGGCGCAGGCTCTTCATGTATTTGTCTTTAATTGAACTGTTATAGCTTTTATCTCCTACGTGAGTATATCAAGCAACAGTCCGCGTATCTCTCCGATTCTTGCAAGTATGGACAGATGATCCTTCTCATCCTCCACCAGCTCTGATGCCAGCTCGTCCAGATTGCTGTCTATCAGTCTTATTATACCATAAACTCTGTGCCTTCCTCTCCTGTCGAGGAAATTTTCTCTGGAAAATTTATGCGATCTGTAGACCACCTCATTCAAAAAATCCTTTATGAGCCCACGATATCGCTTCATATCCCTGATGTCCATATGCTCGGCTATTCTGTTGCCCTGTGCTGTGATATCCTGCATCAGTGCATCTACCTTTGCCTGGAGATCAGCGTCTGTTATGGCGCTGGCCAGTGTGAATTTGAACGAGCCGTCTCCGACCTGTGTTTTTTGTGCATCAGGAACCTGTGTCACCTGATTTACTTCGTTTACTCTGACTGCCATGAGGCTGCCTCCTTATTCGTTTCCGGTTACATTTATGTGCAGGCCGTAACCATTTTCCTGCTCTGCAATTAAGAACTCTGTCGTATGTATGCTGAAATCTCGGCAAGCACAGTATCCATATCATCATTTATGAAGCGACGTGTAATCCCCGCCTCATGCAGCTTCTCCTCAGAGAAATCTGATGCGTCTGCCAGAAAACGGCGGCACATCTCCTCATATTTAGGCACCTGCTGCCCCTTTTCCCGGTGAATGGCGCGTATCAGACGGTCGCCATCCTCCACCTCCACATAGATTGGCAGCACGTTGTCACTGCCAAAATAATCGCGTATCTTTGTGTAAGACTCGAGTGTTCCGACTGTCAGATAGCTTTTGCAGCGAAGGTCTATATCATCATCGTTTACCGTGAAATATTTCCACACGCCGTACACCGTATTGTACTCGCGAAGCTCTATGATGCTCCCCTGTTCACTGAGCCTTTTTACATCCTCTTCATTGCAGAAATGATAATCCTTATCCTGTGTCTCTCCGTCCCTTATCGGGCGAGTGGTATACGGGATAATCCTGCTAAGCATTAGGGAATCATCCTGCAGTATTTTGTTGTATATAGTGTCCTTGCCTGATGCGCTTTTTCCCATCACGCAGAAAATCTTACCCATCTGTAAACCTCTTATATTTTAATTAATGTAAGCATGACACATCAGCTTTTTTCTCATTGGTTCTAAATAGTTACTAATTAGTATAAATACGATTGTTTGCTATGTCAAACTGTTGCTTACAACACAGCAACAAACTTCCACATATGGGCATCCGGATCAAAGTACAGGCCATCCACTTCAAGAGCTGAATTTACAGCCTTTATTACATCATCTATGAGCTTGTCGTTCATTATCTCTCCCGGCACCACAAGCGGTATCCCCGGCGGATATATATTTATAAAGGCGCCGCTCACCTTCCCGCTTGCCTTAAAGGCATAGACCGCCTGATGGTCTGCATCATAGGCATCATACATTTCCATTACGGCAGGCAGCTTTTGGTATATAGTCGTATCCATTTTGACAGGAAAGTAAAATTGATGTACCACACCCTCCTGTTTTAATATATCATAAAACTCTTCAAAATCAGACTTATATTTTTCGAGCTGGCTGTCTATTTCAATCAAAGCATCCGCAAGCCTGTCAAAGCCCTCATCCGTATCCATGACAGATGCCAGCGCCAGTACATAATTGCCCGCCGCCATCTCAAGCTGCAGCTCATATTTTTTGAGCAGAAGCTCAAGCAGCGTATGTCCATTCATAGCCTCTTTCGTAAATATAATAATCTTTGACTCGTCAAAATCATATGCCTCGTCAGCAGAAAAATCACTTTTTCTGACCACGTTCAGATGTGAAAGTCCGCCGACCTTCTGATAAAATCTGTCAAGTCTGCTCCTAAGCTGTGCAAAGGCTGTCTCTTTATTATCGCGCACATAGTGTATGCAGCGCTCTATGCCTGTCATAAGCACATATGACGGTGAGCTTGTCTCATAAATGCCGAGAAACTTCTCCACTGCAGCTTCACGCATCCCACCCAGCAGTAAAAGTGCCGTCTGTGTAAATGCCGGAAGTGTCTTGTGCAGGCTCACTATGACCGCATCGGCCCCGAGCGCTATGGCATTTTGAGGGAAGCCGCCTCCAAAGCCAAAGTGCGCACCATGTGCCTCGTCAACTATGAGCAAAGCTCCATGTGCATGTGCCACAGATGCGATTGCCGCCACATCGGAAACCACACCATCGTATGTAGGCGAGGTTATCACAACCGCTTTTATGTCGGGATTTTCATCAAATGCCGCCCTTATCTGTGCCCCGGTTATCTGCCCCTGCAGCCCTGTCCGTGTAATTTCAGGGTATGTAAACACCGGGTGAAGCTGCCTTAAGTAAAGCGCATGATACACCGCCTTGTGACAGTTCCTCGCTACAAGCACCTTGTCTCCCCTTTTGGTGGCCGCAGATATTGCTGCCAGTATACCGCAGGTGCTTCCGTTTATGAGAAAATATGCACGCTTTGCACCGTAAAGTGCCGCTGCCTCAGCCTGCGCCTCCTTTATAATGCCCTCAGCGTGGTGCAGATTGTCAAAATTGTCTATCTCTGTGATATCAATAGCATACGGGTCCAGCCCTGCACCTATATCACTGCCACGGCGCTTATGCCCCGGCATGTGAAACGGATAAATATTTGATTGTGAATTATTTATCAGTTCTTTTTCCATTTAAGTACCTATATATCCTTTTTAGCCCAGAAATCTTCCAAGCTCCGGCATCCAGTCATCATAAAATATTTCATCATTGCAGAACGCGCTCCAGACCGGTGTGAGGAAATCAAGTATCAAATCAAGCGTCTCCTCCCAGCCTGCACTGTCATAATGCTCTGACAGCTTATCCTGTCTTTTGCAATACCGGTTCCAGCGTTTTTTCATGTATGTATAGCTTCTGTAGCCGCCAAGCTGCTCAAGCCTTCGCATAGACGCAACCTTTGGCTTTTCCTGCGACTTTGCCTTAAAAAAATCAATCATGCGCCTGCCACTGACCGAATATTCCTTAAGAATATCATACGAATCGGCAAACAGCTTCATATCCCTGACCAGCTCAAGCTTATCCATAATCTCAAAAAGCTGCTCTCCCAGTATCGATTCCGGGGAATACACAGTCGTCTCTATTGTTTTATAAAAACGGTTCATAGCCATTATTTTCCTTTGTAAAGGAATACCCGCATCCGCTTCATCAAGCCTCTCTATCCTGACAGTAAACGGCACCCTAGTGCCATCGAAATCCGCACTGAAAGACAGGGTGTAGACCTCCGGGGCATCCTCCCTAACGGTCTCATTCTCCCATATCACATCACTATGACTGTTGCACTCGGCATTCCCTGTAATCATGCCCCTTATGAGCTCAATCGGCACGCCAGGGCTTTTATCCGCAGCCTCATGTGGTTTTCCATAAACATAGTAAAGCGCCAGCTTCTCCCCCGTGGCATATTCAGATTTTCTCTGCCAAAGCACCGGCGCAAGCCCCGCTTTGTCTATACGCCACAGGAAGTCCTCTGTGACATACTGCCAGAGCACATCACTGTACGGAATATTCTTTTCACTGCTTATTCGTCTCAAGTCAACCTTCACTACAGCCAAACTCCTATCAGACTCTGTACCTTTTTTAAGACCTTTCTCTCCCGCGCATAATCCATAAGCACAGAGATATCCTTATCAGGATCTGCGATATATGCCTGAATCGCAGTCTTGAAATCATCATGGCTCATTTTGGACTCATACTTTAAGCAGTCGCATATGAGCCGTTCCTTATCATAAATACCAAAGCTGCAGCCCTGCAGCTCAATAACTGAAGCGCCCAGACTAAGCGCCTCCGGCTCCGTGTAAAACGGAATAATCCTTGGATAATCCATCTTAAAGCGCGATTTTGAAGTGTTTTTGTCCACTGCAAGTGTCCACCCATACGGTTTTTCCTTTAAATAGCCGTATGCATACAGCGCACTTTCCATGCATAGCATCGCATCCGGAAAAAGTGCTGCGACAAGCTCCACCTCACCAAAGCCGTCCACACGGTCAGTATAATAGCCGTTTCTGACGCGGGAAAGCTTTCCCTCCTTAACAAGCGCATCAATGCGTCTGTAGTCTATTCCAAGCTTCGTGAGCTCTTCCTTTTTCACTATTCCATTGTGCTTTTCCATAGCCTCAGCTATGAGACTTTGTACCTGTTGTATATTCATTACCGCTTCTCCATACATCATATCACATTGCGATGTGAGCAATGCCCCTATTGTCCGGTGTCATCCTGCCAGAAATCTCTCTGCATCACGTATACCGAGCTGATACAGGCTTTCCAGCTTATCCGGATTCTTCTCAACCTTGCTGACCTTAATGTGCTCTGACGGTCTTAACACCCTTGCAACACCCTGCTTTTCAAGCTCCTTTAAACGCTCAAGCTGTGCATTGTACATAATGTATCTATTTGAAAATGCCTCATAGAACCTCGGAAAACGCCTTTTATATATCGATGTAAACAGCTTAGGCATCGGTTTTTTCACGTAATCGGCCGGCTTTGTGAGCACCACAACAACCCTGTCATAGCCCATCTCAAGCATCTTTTCATAAGGAATGCTGTCTGTCACGGCACCATCCAGATACCACTCATGCCCCAGCTTTACCGGTTTTGACACGATTGGCATTGAACCGGATGCACGAAGCACATCCATCTGTTCAAAAACACTCTTAATCTGTACATACTCCGGCTTTCCGGTCTTTACATTAGTCACAACCGCATAAAAAGGAATGTCAGATTTCTTGTATTCTTCATCATCGAACGGGTCAAGCTCTCTTGGAACAATATCATAGGCATATTTCGTGCTCACTATGTTTTTTTCCTTTAAAAGAGGCCTTATACCCATATAATTTTTGTCGCCGTTAAATCTTTTGTTGTAGCGGATGACTCTGCCACGCTGCTTTGAAAGCAGATTCACACCAAACAATGCTCCGGCTGAAACACCTATCACTGCATCAAAGCATATGCCATGATCCATAAAGCAGTCAAGCACTCCGGCTGTATACATTCCTCTCATTGCTCCGCCCTCAAGCACGAGGGCAGTTTTTGTCTCACTCATCTAAATCTCCGTTTCTGATACTTTTAGTATTTTTTCTTCCCTCTGAATGACAAATTTGTCTTTCTCCTTTTCATCCTCTTATACTGCTTATATCTCTCGCGCTGTTCTTTCTTTGCACTCAGCTTATGTCTGATACGATAGAAATTATCATAAACTCTCCTGCCTATCAAAATTAATATTACAAGTGCTATAAGCACCACAAGCAATATCAAAAAATAAACCGGCTTAATCCTTATGACGCTTTTGCTGCTATTTGCGGCATCAAAATACGATAAATCCACCTTTTCCCCTGAAGCTATCAAATTAACGCGCCCAACGACATGGTCTCCATACAAATACTTGACCGTTGCAAGAGCCTCCTTTGAATCAGGCTTTTTTTCATCCTCTTCTCTTGTAACCTCGGAAAAATCCGCATTGTTCGGCAAAACCACATAATTCTCCGATACCTTTGCATACATTCCGTAGGTGTTTAATACACCCAGATCCTTTGAGTTGTCAGATGACTCATTCGTCTCATTTTCACCAATATTCAATGCCTTAAAATTGCTAAAGCAGTAATTCAGCAGAGTATTCGTGTCCTCATAATGGCTAGGCGACTGTGCATTCATGATGACAACGCAGAGTGTCAGCCCATCCTTTTCCGCAAATGTCACAAGTGTACTGTTGGCCACATTTGTATAGCCTGTCTTTCCGCCGGTGCAATCCGCATTCACATACTGCGAATACTGCTTAAACGGATGCAACAGTGCGTGATGATTGTACAGCGGTGTCTCTGTGGAATGCTTGTTGGTTGGCGGTATCATGTATGTTTTCGTGCCTGTAATCTTGCGAAACTCATCATTCTTGTATGCCGCACATGAAATAAGCCCCATGTCATAGGCGCTTGTCCAGTGATTTTCGTCAGGCAGACCATTTGCATTATTGAAATGTGTATCCTCACACCCCAGCTCCTTAGCTGTCTTGTTCATCAAATCGACAAAGGTGCTGTAATCTCCACCAAGCTTTTTGCCGGTATGCTCTGCTGCCGCATAGGCACACTCATTCGCAGACTCAAGCATCACACCGTAAAGTGTCTGCTCCATGGTCATCTCCTCACCAACATCCCTTGATATGCTCGATGAACCATCCCTGCTGTCATTAACCGCCTCCTTTGAAAATGTCACCTTTTCATCCATTTTGCAGTTGAGTATGGTCAGATAAGTGGTGAGTATCTTGGTAATACTTGCCGGGTAATGTCTCTCGTGGGAATTTTTCTCATAAAGCACTGCCCCGGTGTTAACCTCCATAACTACCGCACACGGCGAGTTAATCTGCGGTCCCTCAGGCCAGTACTCTCCATCCGCCCTCACTGACACCGGCGCTGCGCACACAGTTGCAATGGCAATTACTGCCATCAATACTATTATTCCTGTTTTTTTTCTAAATATATTTAAAATATGCATAATTATATTCCTGTTTTTGCTGTAACAATTAAACTTTTTTCAACCCTTTAATTATAAAGTAAGCAATCAATGTTATCAAGGGATTTAAGATGCATTTTTTCTGTTTTATTTTGACACTGTCATAATTGTGTTATAAAATACATTATAAATATATTCATATAAACCAAGGAGATTCTATGAGACTAAGAAATATTCCGGGCGCCGGTGAAGTCATCGACAACAGCCCATATTGTATAAAAGAACCTGTGGAATTAAGGGGAAAATGGCACGAATTTCTTGGAAATGACAATCCTATCCACATTGAGGTCGGCATGGGAAAAGGCAGATTTCTGATGGATCTGGCCGCACTCAATCCCAATATCAACTATATCGGTATAGAGCGCTACACGAGCGTGCTGCTTCGCGCCGTTCAGAAAATGCAGGAGACAGAGCTTGCCAATGTTCATTTTCTGTGCATTGACGCAGCCACACTGCCTGATATTTTTGACAAAAATGAGGTTGACCGCATCTACCTCAACTTTTCCGATCCGTGGCCAAAGGACCGACACGCCAGAAGACGTCTCACCTCCGGCGAATTTCTTGCCAGATATGACAGTTTTCTTGCACCATCTGGCCATATCGAGTTCAAGACCGATAATCAGGATTTATTTACTTTTTCACTTGAAGAGATTGAATGCTCTGACGTATGGCACCTCGATGCCAGCACCCGCGACCTGCACAATGACCCGGTCATGAGCCGGGGAAACATCATGACAGAATATGAAGAAAAATTCTCAGGCATGGGAAACCCTATCTGCAAGCTTATCGCTTCAAGATAGGGCGACATACCTGTCGTTTATTGCATTATTGACATACTCAAACATTCTCCACATTCTGTGGCGTTCCTCTGTGTTCTCCGACAAAGCGCCGTACTCATCACGCGCATCCTTAAAATACCGCTGCGCTTCCTTGTTTCTTCCCATCTTGCTATAGCTTGACGCAATATTACTGTATATCATTGCCTTCAAGTCCTTTGATCGCATTATCTCTGCATTGGCAAGACTCTCAAGATAGCAGTCAAATGCCGCACTCTCTTTGTTATCCAGCTCATATACCAATCCAAGTATATTCAGGTATTCCACATATTTTTCCATGCATCCGATGCTTTTCAACATGCCGAGTGCTCTTTTTATGTGATTTACCGCATTATCATAATCATGCCGGATAACATTTTCTACGGCAAATTTTATCTCTTCGTCAGCCCTATTTTCGATCGAAAATTTATCAACTGCCTTTACCATATTTATACTCCGACTATTTTGTTTTACCTCTAATGTTACTTTTGTCCTATTCATCAGTATATACTCAAATTTTCAAAATAGCAATCCCTAATTTTAAAATTTATAGGACTATTATACTAATGTTGTGGCTCGATAGCTCCTTGCCCTCAATATGATTATACAATAAAAAAAAGCACCAACCCTATGGCTCGTACGTCCATAAAACCGGTACCTTTGAGTGCGCCTCCAGGGGCTCGAACCCTGCACACCCTGATTAAGAGTCAGGTGCTCTACCAAATGAGCTAGAGGCGCGTTTCTTAAATTTGTTTTGCGCTTTCCTTAACGCGAGATTTATTATATAGTATAGTTCATAAAAATGCAACACTTTTTTTCATTTTTTTTAAATTTTTTTTAGTTTTGCGTAAAACTGTTGATTTTACGCCATTTTGAGCTATATTATTTTCTATACACTGAGACTTTTTGTACCCGATTTCCATTAAAGGTCTCTCAGAAAGGATTTACAAATAATGAAGGTAGAAGAAAGATTATTAAAATATGTGGGCTATCACACCACATCAGATGAAGCCAGTGATAAGATACCAAGCAGCGAAAGGGAGTTTGCTTTAGCAAAAGAGCTTGAGTCTGAGCTTAAGGAGCTTGGTTTATCGAAGGTTGTGCTCACCGAGCACTGCTATGTATATGGACTGCTGCCTGCCACACCAGGCATGGAGCACAAAAAGGCAGTCGGCTTTATTGCACATATGGATACTGCACCTGATTTTTCAGGCGAAAATGTCAAGCCTCAGATTATCCACAATTATGACGGCAGCAATATATTATTGCAGGGCTCGGGGGACTACCTGATGACTAAGGATTTTCCAGATCTTAAAGCCTGCACCGGACGCACTCTCATAACCACAGACGGCACTACTCTGCTTGGTGCCGATGACAAGGCCGGTGTGGCTGAGATTATGACCGCCTTAGAACAGATTATTGCTGAGAACACACCTCACGGCGATATCTGGGTTGGATTTACCCCGGATGAGGAGGTCGGAAATGGTGCGAATTTGTTTGACCTGGATTATTTCGAGGCCGATTTTGCCTACACCGTGGACGGTGATTACGAGGGCGAGGTGGCCTATGAGAACTTCAATGCCGCAAGCGCTGATTTTACCATAAAGGGCGTCAATGTGCATCCGGGCGAGGCAAAGGATATCATGGTCAATGCTGCTTTGGTCGGCTGTGAAATTGCCGCAGCACTGCCTGCAAATGAGACTCCTGCCACAACCGAGGGCAGAGAAGGCTTTTACCATCTGTGTGACATGAGCGGTGATGTGGCTTCAGCCCATCTGTCATATATTGTGCGAGACCATGACAAGGCTCTTTTTGCAAAAAGGCTTGATACGCTCCGCTCTCTTGAGATAGAAATGAACAAAAAATATGGTGAAGGCACTGTTTCTTTGACTATCACCCACTCCTACGAGAATATGCTTTCAATCATAAAGGACAACATGTACATTATCGACCTGGCAAAAACTGCCATAGCAGAAAACGGCCTGGAGCCGCTCTCACGCCCTGTTCGCGGCGGTACAGACGGCGCACGGTTATCCTTTATGGGTCTTCCTTGTCCAAACCTCGGCACAGGCGGCTACGGCTTCCACGGCCCGTTTGAGCACATATCAGTGGAGGGCATGGAAACTGCAGTTAATATAATTAAATCAATTGTGAAGCATGTGCTTATGCTGGCTGACGCGTGATTTCGCTGCCGGTCAATTACTGTTCACAACTAACAGTGTAACCCGTAATCCGGCTGCGCTTATCTTTTTTGCAGTTGTTGGTGGAATATTTGTAAATTATCTTCGCAGAAATCAAAATGATATCGGTGGAGGAATGGGAAAGGGTTACATGAAAGAGCATTGGGGAATCGATGACGACAAGTAATAAAAAATACCGGGCAACACATTTTGTGTCCCGGTATTTTTTATACAACCATCGTAACTATTCAGAACCACTGAGAACAAGAAAAGCTGATGCATCATCAGAAAAGCCTGACTTTGCTATCGTGAATTTGCAGGCTCCATGTTCACAGAGCGGCCCTTTATCTTCGCATTCTTCATGGCATTAAGCACTTCCTTGCCATACTCAGCCGGCACCTCAACAAATGTATACTTGTCGTACATGTCGATTGCACCGACAAGCCTGCCAGGCATGCCTGACTCGCCTGCAATGGCACCTAAAATGTCGCCCGGCTTTATCTTGTCCTTCTTTCCGACGTTGATAAACAGACGGACCATGCCATCCTCTGCTCCTGTATTGTGGAAATCATAGTCATCCTTTGATTCAGTTGTGGATATCTCAGAAGCGCCCATAGCCTGGTATAAAAATGCCGCTGCAATATCCATTGCGGTGTAATCCGACTCATTTATCTGATTCTCTATAACGTCAATGACACTTGTGAGATTTTCCTCATCTATGATGGTAGAAATCTGGTCCATAATCTTTTCTGCCCTGATTTTAGCAACATCATCAGATGAAGGGATTGGCTGTGCATAGATTTTTGTCTTGCAATAGCGCTGGATGTCCTTGAGCTTGTAGACCTCCTTGCCCTTTACAAAGTTGAATGCTTTTCCACAGCGGCCGGCTCTTCCTGTTCGACCGATTCTATGCACATAATACTCGTCATCCTGAGGCAGATCATAGTTGAATACAGCCTCCACATCATCCACATCAATTCCGCGCGCTGCAACATCTGTGGCAATAAGAATATCTGTCTTTCCGTTTCTGAAGTTCTTCATGACACGATCTCTCTGCACCTGCTTCATATCGCCATGAAGTCCCTCTGCACTGTAGCCGCGTCCGCAAAGCTCATATGCCAGCTCGTCCACCATCTTCTTTGTGTTGCAGAACACAAGCGAAAGCTTTGGATTATAGTAATCCAACAGTCTCGTGAGCACATCTATCTTGTCCTTGCGCTTTACGTCATAGTAATACTGGTCGATATTTGCGACTGTCAGCTCTTTTTTAACTATCTTGATGTTGATGGCATCATGCTGATATTTTCTTGTGATTTCCAGAATAGGCTTTGGCATTGTTGCCGAGAAAAGCACTGTCTGATGCTCCTGTGGCAGGTATTCAAGTACTGTCTCGATATCCTCCCTGAAGCCCATGTTGAGCATCTCATCTGCCTCATCGAGCACGATTGTCTTTACATGGTCAGGCCTGATTGTCTTTCTCCTGAGATGGTCCATCAGACGCCCCGGGGTTCCGATAATAATCTGCACACCGCCCTTAAGTGCCTTAATCTGGCGGCTGATATCCTGTCCTCCGTATACCGGAAGCACCTTCACACCATGCATATATTTTGCAAGCTTCCTGATTTCATCTGCCACCTGGATGGCAAGCTCCCTGGTAGGCGAGAGGATGATAACCTGTGTCTTGTGACTTGATGCATCAACGCTCTCAAGCACCGGAATACCAAAGGCTGCTGTCTTTCCGGTTCCGGTCTGCGCCTGTCCGATTACATCCCTGCCCGAAAGCACCGCCGGGATTCCCTGAGCCTGGATCGGAGTTGCCTCCTCAAAGCCCATGTCCTTGATGCCTCGCAAAATCTTAGGGTTTAATTCTAATTCGTCAAATCTGATTGTTTCCATATATTCTTTTAGATTTCCTTTCAAAAATAAAGTGTGCATATTTTTATAACATGCACACTTTAACATATTTGTGAGATTATTACAAAATATTATTTCTTTATTTTAGTGCCCTTTAAATAAAGCGGCTATCTCATCCGGCGTGAGATTACGATTTGTGTTGTTCAAATCCACAACCGGAGCATTTTCCGGTTCCGGTGCGCTTGCCGGGGGCTCAACCTGCTCAGGTTCACTCGCTGGCTCAGGTTCGCCTGCAGACTCCGGTTCACCCGCCCCTGCGTTTGCTCCTGCAAAAAGTGCCGCTATCTCGTCTGCACTCAACTGGCGGTTCGGATCGCTGTTTGCGGTATCTGCTGTAGCTTCTTCTGTGGCTGGGGCTGGCTCTACTACAGGCTCAGGCTCACTTGCCGACTCCGGTTCACCCGCTCCTGCGTTTGCTCCTGCAAAAAGTGCCGCTATCTCATCTGCACTCAACTGGCGGTTTGGATCGCTGTTTGCGGTATCTGCTGCAGCTTCTTCTGTGGCTGGGGCTGGCTCTACTACAGGCTCAGGCTCACTTGCCGACTCCGGTTTGCCTGCCGGGGTCTCAACCGGTTTCTGCTCCATAATTGGTTCAGTAACTGGTTCCGCTGCTGTATTAACCTGTTCAGCAACTGGCGCGATTGTCGGCTCAGCAATTGGCTCAGCTGCAGGCTCTACTGCCGCTGCCATATCAACAGGTTCATCAACTGCAGGAACTATGAAATCATCAACCACATCATGCTTTATAGGGCTGCTTTGAGCTGTCACCGGCTGTGATGCTGCCTCACTTACCGATGGCATGGCAGTGATTGTCTTTGGCATCTCAACATTTGCCGTAAACTGCACCGGATTTGCAGCAATCACCTGACTCAGGCGGGTTTCCATATCCTTTATACTGTCAGAAAGAGTCTGCTGTCTGTCCATGATTTCCTTAAGATTCTCATAAAGAACGTTTTTCTGGTTTTCAATGATGAACTCATCGCTCTCCTTGAGTCTGGCATCAAACCTCTCGACAGCATCTAAAAGCTGCTCGTTTGAGCCCATGATTGCATCTGCATTCTCCTTGTTTCTGTTGATGACAACCTTTGCAATTCCCTTCTGAGCACCTATAATAGCCTCTGTAGGAACCTTTGAAGCCTCCTGTAAAATATCTATCTTTTCTTCTATCTCCTCAAAATATTTCTTGAGCATGAGATATGAGGCCTTTTCTGACTTAAAAATACTGTCATACTGCTCCTCTCTGCGTTCCTCCTTTAATGTGCGCAGAGTGAGAAATCCGTTTACCACTCCCCACAGATAAATCAGAAGAATTACAGTTATGACTGCAATAAGTATGTATTCCTCCGGATAATTGATGATAGCGTAAAAATCCGTGAGCAGCACAACCGTAAAAATCAGAATCATAAACATCAGTTGGAGCATTGTTTTCTTTTGTTTTTTATCTTGCATAAAATCCCCTTCCCTGGAACTGTTTTATACTATTTAGAGTAACTATTGAATTATATTATAACGTTTATTTCTGAATCTGTCGATTGTTTTTAATAATTTTACCACTTTCATTTTTCGGTATCTCATATACAATAACAATTTTACGCGGCATCTCAAAGTGAGCCAGCCAGAATGGTTCTAACCTGCCCAGCTTTCGTAGGATCTGAAAAGTATCTTCGGAACACCGGTTGAGCCCGATGTCGCCACCGCGTACTCGCCCTTTGTCTTTTCAAGCGCCTTCACCGCAAAGATATCCATCGCAGCAAGCTCAGCGTAATTTTCCCTGCTTTTTATGATATGCGCCTGATTTTCACTCATTTTTCCGGAATCTGCAGCCATATTAAACTCCAGGGATACCTTACCTATAAAATATCCGTCATAGTTGCCGGCATTTGAAAATCTGCGCAATATATTTCTGTATTGTCGTCTTAATTTTTCTGTTCTTTTTGAATTTCCCATGTCCATTCTTAGAATTATAGACTGCTTCATATGTGTAGTCAATGCTATTCCATGGTTAATTGTTAACCTTATTAATATTTATGGTTGACATTAGGTTAACACTTGGCTATACTAATTGAGAATTAAAAATAAAACAACAAAATGAGGTAATGAAAATGAACACAAAATCAACTTTTAATGTACATTCACTCGTAATGATGGCAATGTTTACAGCAATACTCTGCATATCGGCTTATATAAGCATCCCGCTTCCAAACGGCTCCCACATCACACTGCTCAACTTTGTGGTAACACTTATCGGAATGGTCTTTTCAGTAAGCCAGTCCTTCCTTATTGTACTTGTATGGATGCTTCTCGGTATGGTCGGAATTCCGATTTTTATCGGTGGAAATGCCGGAGTTGCATATCTTTTCGGACCATTCGGCGGATTCAACTTCTCATTTTTGCTTATTGCAGTTCTCCTTCCACTCTGCCGTGGCAAGAACTACAACCGCATCCGCTACACCATCGTGGCTATTCTGTCAGCAGTACTCGTTGACGCAATCGGCTCTCTCTGGCTCATGTTCAGCTCTCATATGACATTACAGGCTGCATTTTTAGCCGGCTTTGTACCATTTATCGGACTTGATCTCGTCAAGGTTATCGTGGTGGCGCAGATTGCTCCACAGTTCAAAAGACTTGCTACCGCAAGAGCAGCTTCCGTATAGCCGGACAGTAAGCATTGTAAACAAGTAAGCATAAAAGAAACCACCTCAGGAATTTAGCTTAGTTAGAGCGTTAAATTCCTGCGGTGGTTTTTGATTATGCAGGCCTTTTATAAAAGCATATGCTATACAATACTAATACAACAGCATGATATATCTTTTAAGCCTGCCGACATCATACCT
Source organism: uncultured Lachnospiraceae bacterium (assembly GCA_900317585.1). GTDB lineage: Bacteria > Bacillota > Clostridia > Lachnospirales > Lachnospiraceae > Roseburia. The sequence continues at coordinate 27,283 of ONHG01000029.1, forward strand.
CCAATATCTTACTGAATTCTGATTTTCTCTATTATGCACTCATGTTTTTTATAATTGACTGAATCACTATCTGCATTATAATTAATGCCAACAAGCAAAACCTCGCCTTTATAAGCCTTAAGACCTTCAACATATTGTCTATCTTTTATCTGCTCTATCGCCGCATCTGCCGTTTTATTATACTTTAATTCAACCACTATTGCAGATTTATTTACTCCATTTCTAGGCACAAACACCATATCTGCATAGCCCTTTCCACCGGCAAGCTCACGGTATATCAAATAATCTTTTTTTGCTGAATAATATGCCAGTGATACCACACATGCCAAAGCATTTTCATCATTATATTTGAGTATTGAAGCATTCTCCTGATGTGCGTGCTCTATCATAGATGCTACTATTTTTTCATCGCCATTCAATGTAGCATCAAGCAATTTATCTGAGCTTCTGATTGCATCCATCACCGGCTCCCAACCACCATCCTCTATGCAATTAATAAACTCCTTCTGCACCTCCTGATTTGGAATAGAAACAGTCTCATTGTAGAAATCATATGTGAGATACCCCAAATGAACAAGAAGAGTCAAAACATCATCTGCACTCTCAAGAGTCGTCATATCATTTTGGAATTTATTTGGATTGACAGGAACACTTTCCCCTGCAATAAGCCTTGTGACCAATTCCTTGAGATTATACATGTCAAGCTGTATATATTTTTTCAAAGCTTCATAGGTCTCCGTCTTTGTCCAATAGCTATCAAAATCGTGCCCTAAAAGTGACATAACAACAGAACGCGGATTGTAAACCTGAACACCCTTTAAATCATATCCGTCATACCACTGCTTCATATCGTCAAACGACATATCATATTGCACACAGAGCTTCTGCACCTCCTCGCCTGTAAAACCGGTAAACTCCGCAAGCTCGCGCTGATTGGTCATGGAATACTCATCAAACATATTTAGAGCCGAATGCTCTCCATACTTCTTGATTGGCAGGATACCTGTCATATATGCTAACGCCACATATGACTTTCCCTTTATAAAAAATCTCAAAAAATCAAGATACTTCTTCTGCTCATCATAATCATCCGGAAATTTTCTGAAAATACAATCCCATTCATCAATTATGATTATAAATGACTGCTTCTTTTCACTATATATGGTAGACATAACTTCCACCAAATCATTCCAATCAAAGCAATCCAAATCTGCATACTCTTTTTTTATATCCCATAGTATACGTCTTTGAAGATAATCTATCATTTCATCCATTGAACTGACTCTGCTAATTATATCTATCATATTGATATGAATCACATTATATTTATTAATATGCCTTTCAAATGATTCATCATCTGCAATATTTAATCCACAAAATAACTCTTTGGAATCGCAATTCTTATCATAATACGCGACAAGCATATTGGCAGCCATAGATTTACCAAAACGGCGAGGACGGCTGACACAAATATTCCGCTGCTCCGTATTTAAAATTCGATTAGTAAAAGCAATTAATCCCGTTTTATCAACATAAATTTCTGAATTGACCGCTTTTTTATATTCATCATTTCCCGGATTCAGATATATGCCCATTGTTTGTCCTCCACTTCATTAATGCTTCCATAATTATCCCCTCTGCCCTGCAATCAGGACACTTTTACCTTCATATTTCATTGAAAAAAACAGTTCAGTATACTGATATGCTGCTGCACACTCCCGCCTCCCATATATCTCAACGCAGATAATCATTGCTGATTTATTTTTATTATACTATTTGTGGCTGTAGGATGGCAAGAATAACTTAAATGAGTACTTTCCGGATATTGCAATAAAAAATCAAATCTAGTAAGATAGAGGCAAACAAAGAAAGGCCTCCCACATGAAAATTCTATTTTACCGATACAACAGCATCTGCGAGCCGGATGTAATACAGGCATTCAAAGAACTCGGACACAGCGTGTGCGAAATCCG
>ONHG01000042.1 GCA_900317585.1 uncultured Lachnospiraceae bacterium
AGGAGATTCCCGGTAAAGCGCAGATAACTAATGAGCGTGTATACAGAAAGAGAGGCAGCAGTTGAAGAACAGAACAATCAGCGGAGAAAAGCCAATTGAAGAACAGAAATGCTTTTACGACTCGAAGCAATGCACCATAGCGTGCAAGTACTACAGAACCTGTATACACAGCCCGCTGAAAGACAGGAGATGATTCAATGGAACACAGAGACTTTATTATACAAAGCATCCAAAACATGTCCGGCAGACACTCACCATATGAGGTGTTTGCCGACTGGGTGAAAATGTCGGCCATATCCCTTCAGAACGCATGCGTGATGATACATGACAAGGTATGGGAAGACAGGGAGCAGCAGTACATGCTTATCCAGAAGAAATACACAAAGGATGAAATGATGACATTCTCAAACATGCTTGCAGCAGTCACTCTCACCTTCGACGAGAAATTTGATGATGCGCTCGGGGACGTATACATGAGATCCGGATGCGGTAACAAGGGTACTGGCCAGTTTTTTACACCATATCACGTATCGTATGCCACTGCGGCAACAGCATACACGAACGACATCTGGAAGCTCTCACAGGACAACGTCATAGAGGTGGCAGAGCCTTCCTGCGGTGCAGGTGGAATGATTATAGCAGTTGCACAGCTCATGAAAGACAACGGACTGAACCCACAGAGAAATATGCATGTCACAGCGCAGGACCTTGACTGGACTGCAGTATATATGACTTACGTGCAGCTCTCACTCTTAGGCATCCGGGCGACAGTGGCGCAGGGAGATTCACTCGCTGAACCATACAAGCCGGGTTATCCGAAGGAAAGAGTGTGGCGCACACCGGCAGAGATGGGGGCACTGTTATGAGAGATAAGCTAATGAATGAAATAATGTGCATGCTGATAGGCGAGGGCATAGAACCGGACAGCGTGAAGAACAAGCTTTACATGATTCTTGCTGAATATGATGTGGAATGCAGACACACCGAGGTGATAGTCAGAGACGAGGACAGCATCAAGAAGTATGTGCGGCTATTCCTCATCAATAAAAGGGTAGCAGGAAGAACCCAGAACACACTACGGCAGTATTCGGATACACTGGAAAGATTCTTCGAGAATGTTCCGAAGTCACCACTTGAAATAACATCAGACGATATCAAAGGATATCTGGCAATGATGGAGGTCAAGCGAGGAGCCAGCAAGTGTTATCAGGCAGACATCCTCAGAGTAATAAGTGCTTTCTATACATGGATGGTAAGAGAGGAATATATTACAAGCAATCCAATGTACAAGGTCGAAACGATAAAAATACCAAGGAGAAGAAAAGAAGCATTCACGGATACGGAGATTGAACTCCTGCGAATGAATGCGGAAGGAGACGATAGACTCACCCTTGTTCTAGAGATGCTTTTATCGACCTGGTGCCGAGCTTCGGAGCTGGTGCAGATAAAATTGACCGACTTCAGAAACAACTACGAAGAGGTTCTGATTCACGGAAAAGGACAAAAAGACAGAATATGCTACATGAACGCAAGCGCAAAGCTACGTCTAGCAAAATATTTGAGCAGGAGAAATGACACCAACATTTATTTATTTCCGTGCTTAAAACAACCGGCATGGGCAGGCAAGGGAGAAGATGCATTTCCGGCTCGCTGCAAGAAGGCGCACGTAAAAATGAATGACTGGTGGACAGTACCAGAACTGATTGGAGATGACCACGAAACAAAAGATGCTCTCGGCACAAAGATCAGAAAACTCGGACAAAAAGCAGGCGTTGAAAATACACATCCGCACCGTTTCAGAAGAACCGGAGCCACATTCGCACTGAGAAGGGGAATGCCTATAGAGAGCGTTTCGAGATTATTGGGACATGAGAGCATAGATACTACACAGATATATCTTGATATATCAGAAAAAGAGGTCGAGCACGACCACAGAAAGTATGTATAAGGAGCAGCAATATGCCAAAATACACAAAATACTTAGAATTTTCACAAAAAGAGCGTACTGCCATAAGAGAACGTGACAATTATCGATGCATATTCTGCCAGATAGGCTATGAGCTGCCACAGGCAGCAGTCCCTGAGATGGATATAACAGATATCATGCATTACATTCCGCGCTCGTCGTTGGGACTTGGCATCCGACAGAACGGAGCAGTCGGATGCCGCTACCACCATCATATGATGGACAACGGTAGCAGTGGAAATAGAAAAGAGATGCTCGGCATGTTCAGAGCATATCTGGATGAGTTTTATCCGGATTTCCCGGATAGTGAACGCAAATACGACAAGTGGAGCTTCCTGAAAGGAGACAAAAATCTATGATTAGAACAGAAGGCGGTAGGGTGGAAATCGAAGGAGACTATGCAGATCTGATATCCGACTTCGGATGCATAGCACGCTCGATAGGAAAGAATCTGGAAAAAAGAGGGTATCCACAAAAGCTGATAGAAGCAAGGCTGCACCAGATGGTTGACATGACGTTTAAGAGTCTGGAAGAAATCAGAATGCAGACGGTTGTAGAAAGCATAATACAGGGAGCGTTAAGAAATGACTGATTTAGATTTATTCGTGTATGTGTCGCTGATTATATTCGCATCATTCGAGCTGACACTTGCGATTATAGGACACATACTTATAGCAATCGAGGACAAGGAGGAAAGACATGTTTGATAAGTTTGGAGAATTTGATTCGTTTAGCGAGATTAACGAGCTTGCAGAAAACCTGCTCAATGAGGGTGATATAGAATCCCTCAAGGTAGTGGCAAAAGAAAATGGAATACAGGCTGATTTCGTGGACCTGTACACCAACGGAGAAATCCCGGAGCTGTGCGATAAGCTCACGGCGGCACTCGGCAAGATTGATGTCGAGGCAGCAGAGCTTAAACCAAAGGAAATCATGGAGGACTGGGTGGAGTACTTAAGAGGCCAGTGCATGGAGAATGAGCTCTTAGCTCACAACGTCCGCAAGAAAGGAAAGACATTGAAGGGCTGTATAGCCGCCATCCTGACATGGTCATTCAAGAATCAGCAGACAGTGGACAAGGATATCATCAAGGCAGCAGGAGTATCAGCGAGCAAAGTCACGCTCGGCATCCCGGGCATGGCAAGAGCCAAGAAGATAATCACAGACTACTACATGGGAAAGTAGGCGCTACAGATGAAAGAAAAGACAATAGAAAAAATACCATACCTAGGACTGCATAAGATAAGCAGAAAAAAATCTGTGAAGTACATTGGAGTTACTGCAGTCAAGATTATAGGACATAAAAAGCACCTGCTCCTTGAGGTGTACGAAAATAAAAAGGAGTCAAAAAAGATTCCTGTAGTGAGAATCGCACTCACCAAGAAGGATTTCGGCACATACTGGCCGGACCAACAGATATGGACGCGCCAGCAGATTTCAGCTTACAAACCTATATGGATGGAAACACGCACCGGGGGAAGCCTGACAAATGAAAATATCCTGCAGAGCCCGGAAGACCTTGAGAGGATAAAGAGCTTTTGCGGCACCAGGATATACAACGATACTCGTTGGTGGGAGCACATAGCTGAATATGAGGGCAACATCACATCAACAGAAAGGGTAAACAGAGTAGAGCGAGAGCACAAGAGGCGCCAGGAAGCGCTGAAGGACAGACAGGCAAACACCAAAGAGCTCCCCGAAAAAGAAATACTGTACAGAGCTGATCACGTATATTTCCATGATGAACACTTTTTGTATTACAAGAAGCATGGAAGCCGGGCTGACATAGCCTGCAGTAAGTGTGGCGGTGTGACTACTGCAAGATGGAAAAGCAGTGGGGCATACGAGGAGCAGTTTGAAAAACATATAGCAGAGCCAAGAGAAGGAAGCTTCGGCACATGTCCTATGTGTGGCGCACGCGGGCAGTACAAGTGCAAAGGAAAAGTAAAAAGCAGCATCAGAAAGACCCGGTATCTGTTTCTTGGCCAGAAATATAAAGATAATGGCTTTGTCATAAGGTACATAGAGGTGGGAAAAGAGTGGAATCTCGGCTTCATTGCAGGTGAAAACGGCAACGAAATGTACAACGCATATGAAAAGCTGTCAGGGGTTGAGCTGGCAAGGGCATATTTCGAACCCGGCAAAAAGGTACAGGTTGACTATAACAAGCATGATCCATATTTAGGAAGAGACTTCTGGGACGACTGCAATCTGTATGGCTTGTCAAGCATCAGAATCAATTCAGGGCCAATACTTCCCGAGACATACGATGAGATGGCAGGAACTATGTTTCAATACAGCGCCATGAAAGAATACACAGACAGCTTCATGAGCGCATGCAATCCGGTTGAGTACCTTGAGTGCTACATGCGCACGCCTCAGCTTGAGATGCTTGTGAAGATGCACTTGATAGGAGTAGCTGAGAAGCTTATCAAATGCCAATATGGAATCATTGAGGATGAAACAGCAACGAGACCGGATGAGTTTCTCGGCATCAGAAAGGAAAAGCTTAAGCTGCTTATCAAGGAAAAGGGAGACATAGGATTGCTGAGGGTTCTGCAGATGGAAAAGAGATTCATGGAGAACTGGACAGATGAACAGGTGCAGCAGCTGGCAGAGACCAGACTCACATACGCACAGGTCGCGCTCGCAAAGAAATACATGACATTGCAGAAATTTTTAAACCGCATAAAGAAATATGCATGCTGTGATTACGGAGGCTGCAGTCAGTCGGTATACAGGATCAGACACACAGCCTCTATATACGCTGACTACTTGAGCATGAGAGAAGACAGAGGCTACGATTTGACCAATACGGTATATCAGTTCCCGCATAATCTAAACGAGGCTCACGAAAAGATGGTGGAAGAGGTCAACAAGGAAGAGCTGGACAAGCATCTGAAGGATGTTGCGGCACGTTTCCCGAACATTCGACACAGCTACAGGAAGCTTAGAAATAAATATTACTACGAGGATGAGACATACATCATCAGACCGGCAAAGTCAGCAGAGGAAATAGTAACAGAGGGACGAGTGCTCCATCATTGCGTCGGCGGAGACAATTACTTGAGAAAACACGATCGAGGAGAGACATACATACTTTTCTTAAGGTTTAAGGACACACCCAATATGCAGTACATCACTGTCGAGATTGAAGCCGAAACACCGAACATACTGCAGTGGTACGGAGCCCACGATAAGAAGCCTGACCAGAAGAACATACAGAAGTGGCTCAACGCTTACATACGAATGCTTGTGACAGGAACACTGAGGACGGCAGGCATGGTGGCAGCAACTACAGCAGATATGCCGGTAATGGCTACAGCATAGGAGGATATATGGAATACGTACAGATGACCCTAGATGACTGGGTGCAGATGAAACAGAAACTGAGGCAGGAGCTTATAGGAGTGAAGCAGAGCTTCGTGAGAATAGGCTATGCACTCAGGCAGATTGACGACCAAAAGCTTTATGAAAATGACGGCTACAAGAGTATAGCAGAATTTGCCAAGGCTGAGTATGGACTTGAGGCATCCACCACAAGCCGATTTATATCCATCAACCGCGAATACTCTATTGACGGATATTCAGAGCACCTGCGACCGGAGTATACGGACCTTGGAAGGAGCCAGCTCGAGGAAATGCTCAAGCTCCCCGACTCTGACAGGCAGATGATACAGCCGGAGGCGTCAAGAGAGGACATAAGAGAACTCAAGAGATTCAATAAGACCGAGCCTGCAGCAGGTGTGGCAGATGACATAAGTCAGCTGATAGAGAAATTCTTTGAGGACAACAAGGATATTCTCAATGAGGTGTACTCAAACGAGTTTGACGAGGAGTCAATGAGTCGCTTTGCGGAAATCGTAAATCCTGCAGGAAACCGCTCGTACAAAAAAGGCCTCTACTTCATGATGATGTACGAAAACCGAGTCACAATCAAGAAGTTTGGAGACACGCCAAAAAATATGTCATGGTGGGAGTTTTATCAGCTTATGCGCTCCATCTTTGATGAGGATGCAGCAGGCACCAGAACGTGGCAGAACCATTTTGGAGGAGACGATGAAGCACAGGAAAATGAGCCGACAGGAGAGCATACTACAGCAGAAACTCCTGAGTCAGAGGATGACAATGCAGCAGTTGGAGAAACTGGCACTGATGAGGTCGAAGAGACTGAATCGGGAAGCGTGGCAGATAATGAGCCGGCTCCTGGAGCAGGAGAAGAGCAAAAGGATGATTCCACCGACGGAGATACAGACCGCGGAGAGGATAATAAAGAGCCTGCAGACAGGTCCGAGGAACAGACAGGAGAAAAGAGCCTTGGAGAGCAAATTGCGCCGGCGCAAAAATCCGCGGAAATCCCGGAAGAATCAGAGCCCGAGAGCATCGAAAGAGAAGAAAATGAAGCCCAAAACATAGAAGAAAATGAGCCGGAGACAGAGGACAAAAAGCCGGAGATAGAGGGCATAGAAGCTTATAAGACGAGAAAAGAGTACATGAACACCCTTACAGAACAGGAAATGGCTGATTACATGACGGAAGAGCACCATAGTGGCCGCTTATTGGCATCAGATTTAATTTTCCCTGAGAAAATCAGACAATGGCTCAGCGGCAAGGTTGACAGATATGGAAAGTCACAAAGTTAGGAGGCAGATGATGAGCAAAAACAATGTATTCGCGCAGGACCTCAACAGGGCAGCACGAAAACCGATAGGCGGCTTGTCTATTAAGCAGATAAGGCAGCAGGTTATAGATTACCTACAGGGCAAGAGAACCGTCTGTGTAGATTATCGCAAAATGCGAGCTGATCAGCGTGGGCGCGAGGACGATGAACTCACAGGCAAAGAAACACTTGAGATAGTTGATGTAATGAAATACTTCACAGTTGTTAAGAGACGCGGACTCAAGACATGCATCCTGCATCAGGACATGTTTTATATAGCCGGAATAGGAGGGACGGAATGTTTATAGATTGTGCAAAACTTGAAAAAATCTTAAAAGCTGATTACAAATCGTGGGGCGTTAAGTTCGGCCTCACGGAGAAAGGCATGTACATCCTAAACGGTACCGGCTGGGTGATAGAAGCTGACAAAGAAAAAATCACAAAGGAATTTTTAGGAACCATAATCAAGACATGCGGTCTTGCACCGGAAAAGGGCGAGTTCATGACGTATCAGAAAGGGCACGATCCACAGTTCGAAACGGAAAGAAAGCCGCTCCTGTGGGACATGGCAGGCGACGCAAAGGAAGCCTTTATTTCGCAAATCAAAATCATGCAGCGTGACAACATGATGTCTGTCGTAAAGACACCGGGAGGTGCACGTCTCATAAATGATGCACGCCTGGCCATAGTCAACCCGGACAAGTGCCGCAAAGATGAAGATCCACCAAGTACCTTTGCCGTGCACGATGACTGGCTTATTTCACATAATGACGAAATGGCGGTCGGAATATGTTTCACGGACCCTCTCTATAAGCCGGAGCTTGAGGTCTTAAGACTCCTCTCGGGAGTAGATTTCTATTGGGTAGAGACACCACACTACGAGTTATAGGTTGAAACACCTGCAGAAATGCGAAAGAAACCGGGCATGCGAATTAATTTATATCACGAAAACTGATTTGTAAGCCATTAAACAAAGGGAGCCCTTACCCAGCTCCCTTTACCTCAGGAGGATGAGGAAATAGAGAATGAGACTGATTAATGCAGATGCATTATTACTAGAACTAGAGCTGCTCTATGATGAGGCAGACGCGAAGTATCACGAAACAGATTTTGATAGCTTCTATGGTGGTAGCTGTTCGATGATACAAGAGGCTATTAAGGAAGTTGAAAAACAGCCGACCACCTACGATGTAGATAAGGTTGCGGAGCAGTTGGAAAAAGATAAATTTATAGATTGTGAGATTATATTATCAGATGTACATCAGGGATATAATGCTGGACTAAGCAGAGCAATCGAGATTGTGAAAGGTGGTGGAGTAGATGGCTAAGATATTAAATAAATGTCCTATATGTGGTGGAAGATTAGAATATTCCACACTAATGCAATTCACTAAAGATTATCAAATCAAATTAAATGGTAAATTATCCAAAAACTCCAAAAATAGCGATGTATCACCTATGGAATGTGGTTACATAAGTTGTACTGCTTGCAATTTCCATACTAATTGCGATTTGGAATGCGAAGAAAATCACAATATAAAAATATATCAAAAGAATGGAGTATATCTGTATGAAGATGATGGAAACTTATGAAGAGGGTAGCGTTAAGACTATTGAAAATGGGGTTTCAATGCACACAGTGACGGAAGTTAGGGAATGGCTTCAATCAGGAGCGGAATAGGAGAGAAAATGGAAGAAATAAGAACAAATCTATCAAAAGAAGATGTTGTGCGCAATATGCTTGAAATAGCTTTTTATTTAGCTCAATGGGATAAAGATGCACATGAAATTGATGTAAAGGTAAAAAATCTGAATATGCGTTTTGAAGCGTGGATGGATTCAGAAAATGATATGTAAGTAGAAATAGAAGTTATCGGCAACATTTTTGATAATAAAAAGTTATTGGAAAGTGAGGAATAATATGAGAATATTTAAAAGCGTAGACGAAAAATTAAAAGAGATTGGATTCAACAAAATCTGTGAAGATAAGTATGGCGCTCAATATGAACGCTACAATACAAAGTACAATTATTGGCAGCGCGTTGACATTTGGCATAAAGCTTCAGGCAGACATATATTACAGTCGTATGACAGAGACTCGATAGACGAAAATAAGATTGGAAACACTTGCGTTGGCCTTACAGGATATGAAATGAAGCTTTTTCTTAAAAAAATGAAAAAGCTAGGACTTTACAGCAAAACTGCGGTAATCGAGGAATAATATGACAGAAAAAGATTTAGCAGAAGATTATAGAATGGTTTTGCATGAAGCAGAATCAATGGGTTGTAATGAAATTAAGGCATTGTATAACATCCCGCTTAAAAACATGGAAATGATTGTACAGGCGCTTGAAAAGCAGATACCGAAGAAACCAAATAAAACAATAGATTCATCTTGGGGAACACAAAAAGAAGCTCATACATGCCCTGTATGTGATTATTATTTGACAGAAGTGCAATTTATTGCATCGCAAAAAAAGAATCAAATAAAAAAAATAACTTATTGTGAAACTTGCGGACAGGCTATTGATTGGAGTGATGTAGAATGACCGACTTAACAACAGCAGTATACACTGCCCTCATAGTATTCGGCGCAATCGGTCTGACAGAAATAGCGTTCATGTGGTATGACATCAGCCACCATGATAAGACTGATGATGACATACAGGAGCAGTGGTGCAGCAGTACAAAACAAAAGAGGACGAAACACAATGAACAGAAATGAATGCTTAAACTGTAAATATTACGAAAAATGTGGTAGACCAAGCAGACCGGTAAAGTGTATGGGCTACGAGAAAGGAGATGACAGAGATGAGACAACACGAGAAACAGGAAGACATGTCTCTTCCACAGATTCTTGAAGATATCCATGACAGGATATGTGATGAATATTGCAAATGGCCGTCACAGTATCCGCTGGCAACGGATGACGAGGCATATAACAGAATGGGAGAAGAGCATTGCGATAAATGCCCGGTTCGAAGATTAATTTAGGAGGCAGCAGTTGAACAGCAGGACTTACAGTGGAGTAAAACCCATAGAACCTATAAGATGTGCATATGAACCTGATAAGGCCTGCACACCGGCCTGCAAATACTATAAGACATGTATACACAGCTTGCACAAGCAGGCTGTGTCTCTACATATATAGAAGAAAGGAAAAACCATGAAAATAAGCAAAACAGACACAATCTGGAAAGAATGGGAACAAACGTGCGAAAAATTAAAGAGATACAAGAAAACTCTTGAGCGCATCGGGCTGACCGCAGACCAAAAACTGTTGTACCAAGCGGATTACAACAGAAGGATGAGAGAAAGGCAGCAGTAAACCCATAATATAGTAGATAAAAATTCTTTATCGTCCTTGTAATGGGTATTAACATATGAGGGATTTTTATATTTAAGAGTACACAGTATGAGAAGATACGACAACTACGACTACGAAGAGGCTTTCAAAAAATACATAGATGACACCGAGGAGGAGAGGCTTGAGAAGCTCCTCAGAGAGGGCAAGGTAAACTGCCTGTACAGAACAGCCACCACGAAGTGCACCAACGTGAAGTCACAGACCACTCTTCTTGAAGCCCAGATATACCCGAGCTACCCAAGGCTCAGTGACATGCCAAAGACCAAGAAGAGACCATCAAGCAAATCTCAAAGGAACCTGAATGATAAAAATGCAAGGCGGTATCTGATAAGACTTGCGAATATCAACTTTGGAAAAGGTGACCTGTGGTGCACGTTCGGGTGGAATGATGACAAGCTTCCGGCAGACGAAGAGAGAGCAAGAAAAGATATCAAGAATTTTATAGCAAAGATAAATTACCGGAGAAAAAGAAAAGGACTGGAAAATATCAAGTACATATATGTGCTCGCATTTGATGGGTATGTGAGACCACATTTCCACATTCTCATGACCGGAGACGGCATGGACAGAGACGAGCTGGAATCTCTGTGGAATAAATGCGACAGACCAAATACACGAAGAATATCACCTGATGATGATTTTCTCATCACAGGTTTAGGAGAATATATATCAAGAAATCCACACGGCACCAAGAGGTGGGTGAGCTCAAGGAATCTAAAGAAGCCACCGGAACCGACAAAGAGTTATAGCAAGTTCAAGAAGCGCCGTGTTGAGAGGATGGCCAAAGACCACACAGTGTTAGAGACGGAACTCACTAAAGCATATCCTGGCTACAAGTTCCTGGATGCGGAGGTTAGGTACAACGGTATCAATGCAGCATTTTATATCTATGCTCGCATGGTTCGGAATTGAGGAGTGACAAATGACGAAGGAAGAATTAACAAGCGTATATTACATCAAAAAAGAAATCAAGATGTGGGAAGAACAACTGGAGCTGATTGAAAGCAAGGCAGAAGGAAAAGCAATGCAGATTACAGGCTTGCCATTCACTCCGGGCACTGGAAGCAGTGACCAGATGGCAGACTTGGCAATCAAGGCTGTGAGTGTGAGAGATATGATTGAAGCAAAGAAGAGAAAGCTCAATCAGCAGCAGGACAGAATTATCTCATGGATTATCTCAATAGACGATACAGTTGTACGGCAGATTATGCTGTATCGTCATGTCAGGTGCTATTCTTGGAACACAGTGGCACAGAAGATTGGCATTACAGCCGAGAGCGCACGAAAGCAACATGACAGATATCTGCAGCAGTCTCAGAAAGAAAATAAATAAAGTTGTCCGTTTTGTCCG
>ONHG01000033.1 GCA_900317585.1 uncultured Lachnospiraceae bacterium
CCTTGACGTAGCCCGCTACGCCTGCGTTTTTTGACATGCACTCTCGAAACCGCATCCTCGCTCAATGTATCAACAACTTAATTTTCGCTGTACTAGTTTTTGACTAAAAATAAACATAATAGAAGAATAGAGGTAAAATATGGATTTAATGTCAGGCCTTGACAAATTCGGATTGAATCCTGAAGAGATAAATGACCTGTACGATGATGAAAAAAAGACGGTCACCGTAAATACTCCGGTGGCAGCTGCTGTTCAGACAGAAGATGAAAGGGATTTTGTATTTGCAAAGAGTGTTACATGTCCAGTGTGCGATGATAACTTTCAAACCTTGACAGTAAAAGCATCTAAGGTGCGTCTTGTTGGTTCTGATGATGATTTCAGACCGGTATATAAGGGGATTGATACAGTAAAGTATGGTGTCACCTCATGCCCGCATTGTGGTTACAGTGCAATGAATGGAGATTTTATACATGTGTCGAATATTCAGATAAGGCTTCTTAAGGAACAGGTTGCCGCTAAGTTTAAGCCCGGCAATAAAAATGCGCCTTTGATATATTCGTATGATGAGGCAATAGACAGATATAAGCTGGCACTTTTTTCGGCAATTGTTAAAAGAGCATCGTACAGCGAAAAGGCATATATTTGCCTTAAGATGTCATGGCTTTATCGTGGCCTTTTGGAAAAGCTTGTGGCTGACGGTGAATCACCGGACAGTGAAGAACTTGTAAATGCACAAAAGTCAGAAAGCTATTATTATGAGCAGGCATTGGATGGAATGACACGGGCTGTTGAGACAGAGCATTTCCCGATATATGGAATGAACCAGGACACAGTTGATTTGCTCCTGGCCCAGATGAACTTCAGGCTGGAGCACTTGGATGTCGCCTCCAAGCTCATTGCAAGGGTACTTATGTCGAAAAGTGCTTCTAGACACATTAAGGATAAGGCACTTGATTTAAAGAATGAAATTATTAAAAAAATAAGAGATGTGAAATAATTGTTGTTATTTCACATCTCTTTTTCTTTTATTGGTTGTAACAATTAATTGTTTTTCTTGTTCTCAAGCTCAAGAAGCTTCATTGCACGAACCTTGAGTGGCAGACCAAATAGTGTGATGAAGCCGTCTGCATCATGGTGATCATATAAATCTCCTGTAGTAAAGCTTGCAAGAGACTCACTGTAGAGTGAATATGGTGAAGTAGTGCCGGCCTTGATGATATTGCCTTTATATAATTTGAATTTAACTTCTCCGGTTACATATTCCTGTGTTGACTCTACGAAAGCCTGGATTGCTTCACGAAGTGGTGTGAACCATTTTCCTTCGTATACTACCTGAGCGAGCTTGTTGCCCATTTCTTTCTTGACCTCCATTGTGGCACGGTCAAGGCAGAGCTCCTCGAGCTGGTCATGTGCCTCCATGAGGATTGTTCCACCCGGAGTCTCATATACACCACGTGATTTCATACCTACCACACGGTTCTCAACGATATCGATGATGCCGATGCCGTGCTTGCCGCCGAGACGGTTGAGCTCTCTGATGATGTCTGCTACCTTCATCTTTTTGCCGTTGACAGATGTAGGAACACCCTTCTCAAATGTCATTGTAACATACTCACCTTCGTCAGGAGCATGCTCAGGTGTGACACTTAATACGAGCAGATGGTCGTAGTTTGGCTCCTGTGAAGGATCCTCAAGCTCAAGTCCCTCGTGGCTGATGTGCCAGAGGTTACGGTCACGGCTGTAGCTTGAATCTGTGCCGAACGGAAGGTCAATTCCGTGTGCCTTGCAGTACTCAATCTCAGCCTCACGTGAATCCATTTTCCAGTTGTCCTGACGCCATGGAGCGATTACCTTGATATCAGGAGCGAGCGCCTTGATACCGAGCTCGAAACGGATCTGGTCATTTCCTTTACCTGTTGCACCGTGGCAGATGGCTACAGCGCCTTCTTTTCTTGCAATCTCTACAAGCTTCTTTGCGATGCCCGGTCTTGCCATTGCTGTTCCAAGGAGGTATTTGTGCTCATAAACTGCGCCAGCCTGTACACAAGGTACGATATAGTCCTCACTGAACTCATCACAGATATCCTCTATGTAAAGCTTTGAAGCTCCGGATAATTTAGCTCTCTCATCGAGTCCGTCAAGCTCCTCTCCCTGTCCGCAGTTGATGCAGCAGCAGATTACGTCATAGTCATAAGTCTCTTTAAGCCATGGAATGATAGCAGTGGTATCAAGTCCGCCTGAATAAGCTAATACAACTTTTTCTTTCATAAGTGCGTGTCCTCTTTTCGTTTATTCTTTTATGATGGTAACCATTAACTGCTTTTGTGTCTAAAAGCCTTGAATAATTACTTTAGAATAAATATATACCAGTTCTTTACATATTGCAAGTGAAAAAATATACATTATTCATGCATAAATATACATAATTTTGTATAATTTTTCTCTTTACGGATTGAAAATACTGTACTATATTATTATGTATGATGCGTCAGAACCATTTTATATGGTTATGCAGAAATACAATATGAAAAGAGGAAATACTATGATAAAGGCTGGTATTATTGGAGCCACCGGATATGCCGGAGCAGAGCTCGTGAGAATTTTGATGAATCATAAAGAGGTGGAGATTGCATGGTATGGCTCACGAAGCTATGTGGATGAGAATTATGCCGATATCTATGGAAATATGTTTCAGATAGTTGATGCAAAGTGCATGGATGACAATATGGAGGAGCTTGCAGAGTCTGTTGATGTGATTTTTACTGCGACCCCACAGGGCTTTTTGGCAGGCGTACTCACTGAGGATATATTAAGTAAGGTAAAGATTGTCGATCTGTCAGCGGACTTCCGTATCAAGGATGTAGCCACATATGAGAAATGGTACAAGATTGAGCACAAGTCGCCGCAGTTTATTGATGAGGCTGTTTATGGCCTGTGTGAGATAAACAGGGACAAGGTCACAAAGGAGACAAGGCTTGTTGCCAATCCGGGCTGCTATACCACATGTTCCATACTTACAGCTTATCCGCTTGTGAAGGAGGGACTTATTGATACAGATACACTTATCGTCGATGCAAAGTCGGGCACATCGGGCGCAGGACGTGGTGCAAAGACACCTAATCTGTTTTGTGAAGTAAATGAGAGCATGAAGGCATATGGCGTTGCCTCACACAGACATACACCTGAGATAGAGGAACAGCTTGGATATGCGGCAGGAAAAGAAATCCTTATCAATTTTACTCCGCATCTTGTTCCGATGAACAGAGGAATCCTCGCTACAGAGTATGCGACACTTAAGAAAAAGCCTGATGGAACACTTCCTACATATGATGAGATTAAGGCAGTTTACGATAAGTATTATGCAAATGAGAAGTTTGTCAGAGTGCTCAAAAAAGGTGTCTGCCCTGAGACAAAGTGGGTTGAGGGCAGCAACTATGTGGATGTAAACTTTGTGATTGATGAGAGAACCGGCAGAATTATTATGATGGGAGCTCTTGACAATCTGGTAAAGGGTGCTGCAGGACAGGCAGTTCAGAATATGAATCTGTTATTTGGCTTCGATGAGGCAGAGGGACTCAATATGGTTCCTATGTTCCCGTAATAATAGGAAAGTAATTATCAGAAAGATGCATTATAATGCTGATAGTTATATAAAAATATAAGGATGATTTAATAAAATGAGTAATGAGAATAAATATGAAATAAGGGTTATGACGATAGATGACTATGACGAGGTGTACAGCCTCTGGCAGACCATCCACGGCTTTGGAATCCGTTCTATTGACGACTCAAGAGAGGGAGTGCTTAGATTTCTTAAGAGAAATCCGACTACGAGTGTTGTAGCGGTAGAAGATGGAAAGATAGTTGGAGCCATACTCTGCGGACACGATGGCAGAAGAGGCTGCCTGTATCATGTGTGCGTGGATGAGCATTATAGAAAATGCGGCATCGGAAAGAGCATGGTGGTTGCCTGCATGAGAGCACTTCAGGCAGAGTATATCAACAAGGTGTCAATCATAGCCTTCAAAGTGAATGAGCTGGGAAACCACTTCTGGAAGGAAGAGGGATGGACATTCAGAGAAGACTTAAACTACTATGATTTCACACTTAACGAAGAAAATATAACAAGATTTAACAAATAAGGAGCAGTACAATGGCAGATAAGAACATGGAACAGGTAATGGAAAAGGCACAGGTGCTCATTGAGGCACTTCCATATATACAGAGATTTAACAGAAAGATTATCGTTGTAAAGTACGGCGGCTCTGCAATGGTTGACGAACAGCTCAAAAAGCAGGTAATCCAGGATGTCACACTTCTCAAGCTGGTTGGCTTCAAGCCTATTATCGTACACGGTGGAGGCAAGGAGATCAGCAAATGGGTAGGAAAGGTCGGTATGGAGCCTGTATTTGTAAACGGACTCAGAAAGACTGATGCTGATACAATGGAGATTGCCGAGATGGTACTGAATAAAGTAAACAAATCTCTCGTCACACTCGTTGAGGAGCTCGGTGTGCAGGCTGTCGGAGTGAGCGGCAAGGACGGTGGCCTCTTAAAGGTAAAGAAAAAGTATTCAAACGGAGAGGATATAGGCTTTGTCGGTGAAATCACTGATGTCAATCCAAAGATACTTTATGACCTGTTAGAGAAGGACTTCCTTCCAATCGTGTGTCCAATCGGTCTTGATGACGAATACAATACATACAATATCAATGCAGATGATGCAGCATGTGCTATCGCCAGAGCAGTTTCAGCAGAAAAGCTTGCATTCCTCACGGATATCGAGGGTGTATACAAAGACCCTTCAGATAAGAATACACTTATTTCAGAGCTTACAGTCTCAGATGCAAAGAAGCTTATAGGTGATGGCTTTATCGGCGGAGGCATGCTTCCTAAGCTTAACAACTGCATAGATGCCATCGATAACGGAGTTTCAAGAGTACATATTCTTGATGGACGTATCGCGCACTGCTTACTGCTTGAGATATTCACAAACAGAGGAATCGGAACAGCTATTCTTGGAGATTCGGAGGAAAAATTTAACAATGAGCAATAATATGGATAAACAGTCATACATTGATGAGGCAGAAAAGGAACTGCTTCATACCTACAACAGATTTTCACTTGTACTCGATCACGGCGAGGGAGTACATCTTTATGATACAGACGGCAATGCATATCTGGACTTTGCCGCAGGAATAGCTGTATGTGCACTTGGTTACAGCAATGAGCACCACAAGGAGGCATTAAAGGCACAGGTTGATAAGCTTTTACATACATCAAACCTTTACTACAATGCGCCTGTTATCGAGGCGGCAGATAAGGTGCTTAAGGCAAGCAAAATGGACCGTATTTTCTTTACCAACAGTGGTACAGAGGCTATTGAGGGAGCTATCAAGGCTGCAAAGAAATATGCCTTTACAAGAGACGGCCATGCAGATCATGAGATAATTGCCATGAACCATTCCTTCCACGGAAGAAGCATCGGAGCGCTTTCTGTTACAGGCAATGCGCATTATCAGGAGCCGTTTGAGCCTCTTATGCCGGGAGTTAAGTTTGCGGATTTCAATGATTTAGAGAGTGTTAAGGCTCAGGTGACAGACAAAACCTGCGCCATTATTATGGAAACCATTCAGGGTGAGGGCGGTATTTACCCGGCAAAGAAGGAGTTTATCGAGGGAGTGAGAGCTCTCTGTGATGAAAAGGATATTCTTCTTATCCTTGACGAGATACAGTGCGGCATGGGCAGAAGTGGCGAGATGTTCGCATGGCAGAACTATGATGTGAAGCCTGATATCATGACCTGTGCGAAGGCACTCGGCTGTGGTGTGCCTGTTGGTGCCTTTCTCATGACACAGAGGGTGGCAGACAAATCCCTTGCACCGGGCGATCATGGCACCACATACGGCGGCAATCCGTTCGTAGGAGCCGCAGTAAGTGCAGTGTTTGATGAGTTTAAGCGTCTTGACATTGTAAGCCATGTAAAGGAGGTTGCACCCTACCTGGAGAAAAAGCTTGATGAGCTTGTTGCAAAATACGACTGCCTCACAGCCAGAAGAGGTATGGGATTCATGCAGGGCGTGGAGTGCAGCCTTCCTGTAGGAAAGGTCTCAGCAGAGGCTTTAAATCAAGGCCTTATAGTCATTACGGCAGGCAGCAATGTGCTTAGATTTGTGCCTCCTCTTGTTATCGAAAAGAGTGATGTTGACGAAATGATAGAAAAACTTGAAACAACACTTGTAATACTGTCAAAAAGTCTGTAAAATAGAAACGACATCAATTCTCCTTTGAGATTATGAATACGTAATATTTCATAAGGAGACTATTATTAATGAAAAAAAGAATATTAATTAGTGCGTTAATTATGACAATTGCGTTTGGATTTTGCGGCTGTAAAAAGGATGATGCCACAGTACATTTTGCTTCTGAAACGGAGCAGAAGGCTGTGGTTTCAAGTGATGTAAACGGACAGAAAGAGGTTTCGGATATCGAAAGCGATTCTGAAAAAAGCAGTTCTGCAAAGGCTGAATCTGCAGATTCTGATTCTACTGAATGGTGTGTCTATATTTGCGGACAGGTCGCAAACCCAGGAGTGTACAGAATAAAACCCGGTTCAAGAATATGCGATCTGGTTGATATGGCGGGTGGTATGCTTGAGGATGCAGACAGAAATTTCTGGAATCTTGCTGAGGAGCTTTACGATGGCGAGATGTTATATTTCCCAACGACAGAGGAGCTGAAGTCTGATCTGCTTCCGGAGAATGGTCGCCCGGCGGCAGATGACGCGGATACCAAAGCTTCTGATGGCAGGATAAATATAAATTCTGCTTCCGTTGAGGAGCTTACAACACTTTCAGGTATAGGTGAGAGCAAAGCAAAAAGCATTGTTGACTATCGCACCGAGAATGGTGATTTTTCTGCTATTGAGGATATTACCAATGTTTCAGGTATCGGGGAAGCGATGTTTAATAAAATAAAAGATGATATAACAGTAAATTAGGAGTATATAAATGGCAAAAAAAGTGCTGGTCGTTGACGACGAAAAGTTAATTGTAAAAGGAATACGCTTCAGCCTGCTGCAGGACGATATGGAGGTGGATTGTGCATACGATGGTGAGGAGGCATTGAATCTGGCCAAATCCAATGCTTATGACATGATTCTTCTGGATGTAATGCTTCCGAAGATGGATGGGTTTGAGGTGTGTCAGGCAATAAGAGAGTTCTCGGAGGTGCCTATAATAATGCTCACGGCAAAGGGCGATGATATGGATAAGATTCTGGGACTTGAGTACGGAGCAGACGACTATATCACTAAGCCTTTTAATATACTTGAGGTAAAGGCAAGAATCAAGGCAATAATGCGTCGTACTTCACCGGCAAAGGTAGTAAAAGAGCAGACCTCTGTGATTGAAAAGGGCGATATAAAGCTTGATTGTGACAGCAGACGCCTGTTCATAAACGATGAGGAAATAAATCTGACAGCCAGAGAGTTTGAGCTGCTGGAGATTCTTGTCAAGAATGAGAATAAAGTGTATAGCAGAGAGAGTCTTCTCAATCTCGTATGGGGCAAGGATTACCCTGGTGATGTGAGGACTGTTGATGTGCATGTCAGACGTCTTCGCGAAAAGATTGAGACAAACCCGAGTGAGCCAAAGTATGTGCATACCAAATGGGGTGTGGGTTATTACTACAACCAGAAGTAATATTTTACAGTTTTTTTACAGAAAGGTTCTCGGATGTTTAAGGGAAAGTTACGATTTGCATTTTTAAAAAGTCTGAGATTCAGACTGATTCTTATGATTTTTGTTCTTGTTCTGGTTCCGGAGGTGGTGCTTTGCGTTGGCATATTAAACACCTATGAGTCCAGGGCAATATCTATCCGCGAAAGCGAAGTACTCAGTCAGGCAAAGATTCTCGCAAATAAGATATCTACAAGTAAATATTTTGACAAAGAGGGCGGCGATTTGAGCAATATCGACGCCCAGATAGATATGCTTACAACCATATATGAGGGCCGGGTGCTTATCGTAGACAAAAATTTCAGGATTATAAAGGATACTTATAATCTGGATGATGGAAATACCATAGTTTCGGAGGAGGTTATAAAGACATTTGCATCATCGGAAATCACAAATTATGATTCAAAAAATCATTATATTGAGTTATCAGTTCCGGTAAGTAATCCCAATGACAAGGAAGCAAAGATAGAGGGAGCACTTGTGGTGAGTGTTTCAACGGATAATATTTCGCTCAATATGTCATATCTGACTCAGATAGCTGTCACAGTTGCTATAATTGCAGGTGCTGTGCTGTTATTCTTTGGAATACTTATTCTGCTTCAGATGCTTACTCCGTTAAAAAAGCTCTCTGATGAGATATCTGACATTAAGGATGGCTTTGGCAAGGAGCAGCTTGATGTAGACAATTATACGGAGACGGCTGTGATAAGTCAGAATTTCAATGAGCTTATCGCCGGAATGAAGGTGATGGATGAGTCCAGACAGGAATTTGTATCGAATGTCTCGCATGAGTTAAAGACTCCTCTTACATCCATGAAGGTGCTTGCTGATTCTATAAACTGTATGGGTGATGAGGCTCCTGTTGAGATGTACAGAGAGTTTATGGGAGATATCACAAACGAGATTGACAGGGAGACAAAGATCATCAACGATCTGCTTTCACTTGTAAAGATGGATAAGTCAGCGGCAGATCTTAACATTACAAGCGTAAACATCAATGATCTGCTCGAACAGATTCTTAAAAGACTGCAGCCGATTGCTGATAAGCAGCAGGTTGAGCTTGTATTGGAGAGTTTCAGACCTGTTACGGCGGAGATTGATGAGGTGAAGCTGACGTTAGCGTTTACCAACCTGATTGAAAATGCCATAAAGTATAATGATAATGAGAGTGGCGGATGGGTACATGTGTCCTTAAATGCTAATCACCAGTATTTTTATTTAAAGGTTGAGGACAATGGAATTGGAATCCCTGAGGAATCCCTTGAGCACATTTATGAGAGATTTTACCGGGTTGACAAATCGCACTCCAGGGAAATTGGAGGAACCGGGCTTGGTTTAGCCATTACCAGAAGCTCAATTTTGATGCACAGAGGTGCAATAAAAGCTCACAGTGTGCTTGGGGAAGGTACCACCTTTGATGTGCGTATACCGCTTAACTATATTGCATAGGAGGTTTTTCATGAAAAAAATAATAGCACTTATAGTTGTATGTATCATGATGTTCTCCTTTACAGGCTGTGAAAAAAAGGATGATGGCAATACATTAGACATTTTTTATCTGAATATAGATGCTACAGCCACCGTGCCTGAGAAGTATGAGCTGAAAGGCAGTGATGAAAGTGTTGATAAACAGGTTGATGAATTGCTGGACAAGCTTTCATCAAAGCCTGATGATTCAAAGCTTCGCAAGACTATTCCGGATGATGTTGAGATAAAAAAGCATGAAGAAAACGCGTATTCATGCACTATTGACTTTTCTAAATCATATTATGATATGACGGCGGCAGAGGAGGTACTTATGAGGGCCTCTGTTGTAAGGACGCTGACGCAGCTTAAGCAGATAACCTATGTGATGTTTACCGTTGACAAGGCTCCGCTTATGAATTCTGACGGAGAAGTGATAGGCAGTATGAATGCGGATGATTTTGTGGAGAATCCGGGAGAGCAGATTAATTCCAGTGTCAAGGAGACTCTGACGCTTTTTTTTGCGGATAAAGAGGGCACCGGGCTTAAAGAACAGACCCGTGTTATACATTACAGCTCAAATATTTCGCTGGAGAAGCTGGTTGTTGAACAGCTTATTGAGGGACCGAGAGGGTCAAAGCTTCAGGCTACGCTTCCAAATACCACTAAGCTTATCAATATTTCGGTATCTGATGGAATATGTTATCTTAATTTTGATTCATCCTTCAGAAATACAATTGATAATAAGCTGACAGAGGATGTCGTGCTGTATTCTCTGGTCAATTCGCTCACATCACTGCCTTCGGTTGATAAGGTGCAGATTTCGGTGGACGGAGAGAATGACGGCACACTGCTATACAATTATAAGTTGAATAACATGTATGAATTTAACAAGGATATAGTGGATGAAGAAGAATCCACAGAATAAGCATTAAATTAAGCTCGGGAGGAAAAGAAGATTAGTAAAAGACCAATGTTTATGTTTGCATTGGTCTATACTGCAGGAATTGTTGCAAAGGAGTTTGGCAGGCTATACGGATATGGGCTTTTTGTGACATGTGTATGCATCATTTTTTGTGAATGCTTCACAGTCAGGGAAAAAGTAAATACATACAGGAGAAGGCTTGGGTGCTTTGTCTTTATGTCGATTATGCTTTTTTTTACAGCACAGGCCAGATACAGTGTGAAGTCTGACTTTCGTGACAGTTATATGCAGTATATGACAGATGATAAGGCTGTCGTTGTCTGGGGAAAGATTACAAAAACTGAATATAAGAACGGCTCATACAGGTTTTATCTGTCAGACTGTACAGTTGCAGGGAAAATGTCACCTGATAGTGAGTTCTCTGTGTGTGGCAGTGTTATTTTGTATTGCGATGAGGAAGCGGCAAAGCTTGGAGATTATGTGAGAGCAGATGGAAATGTGAAGCTTTTTAGCAGTGCGACAAATGAGGGTGAATTTGACAGAAAGGCTTTTTACAGCTCACAGGGAATAGACTTTGGCCTGAAAACCGGAAAAATTAAGGCTAAGCTACCGGAATATGCATGGTTTTACCATGGACTTCAAAGGCTTAGAGACAATATGTCAGAGGCACTTATTGATGTGACGGATGAGAAGACGGCAGGAGTACTTTCTTCGATGCTGTTGGGCGATAAGGCATTTCTTGATGAGGATATAAAGGATTTATATCAGGTGACGGGAATATCGCATATTCTTGCTATTTCCGGACTCCATATATCAATAGTCGGTGTGGCTTTTTACAGGCTTCTAAGGAGAAAAGGAGCAGGCTTTTTTGCTTCATTTCTTTTTGTGACACCTCTTATATTAAGCTATGCTGTAATGACAGGAAATGCTGTGTCTACAAAGCGCGCAGTCGGAATGTTTATTCTCACTATGCTTGCGGCTGTTTTCGGACGTACCGGTGACATGCTTAATTCGCTTGGGTTTATGGTTATGGTGATATTGTGGGATAATCCGTTTACTATAGGGTATACCGGTTTTATCTTTTCAGTTGTGGCAATTCTTGGTATAGGTATTGTAGTTCCTTTTATGATTTCAGATGTCAGGGAAAAGGATAAGAGCAGATGGCTTAAACTATCGGACAAATTTTGGAGTTCGGTGGCGATACAGCTTCCAATGCTGCCGGTTGTTGCCATGAATTATTATGAGATTCCGCTCTATGCGGTTTTTGTCAATCTTCTGGTCATTCCGCTTTTGCCGGTTATTTTTATTTCGGGGCTGTTTGCCTCGGTAGCCGGCTGTATTGCTGCGATTCCCGGAAAAATACTGGTGCTGCCCGCTTTTTTTGTGTTAAGATTGTATGAGTTTTTATGTCGGTTTGTTATCATTCTTCCGGGTGCAGACATTATTACAGGAAGTCTGCCATTGTGGAAGTTTTTTGTGTTTTATACAGGGCTTATGATTTTTATAATAAGTGTTAAGGTATTAAAACGAAAAAAAGATGATAAAAAACAGGAATATATGGTAAAATTAAGAATAAGAAGAGTCGTATGCACTGTTTTTTTAATGTGTGTTCTTGTAATAAAGCCGTCACACACAAAAGAGCTTGATGTACTTGATGTAGGACAGGGAGATGGCATATTTTACAGGTTTGATTCGGGTTGCGAGATTTTTATAGACGGTGGCAGCACGGACAAAAAGCAGGTTGGTCAAAATATCATTCTTCCTTTTTTGAAATATAATGGTGTTTCTCACATATCGTACTGGTTTGTGTCGCATGCTGACAACGATCATATAAGCGGGCTTGCAGAAGTGCTTGAATCCGGCTATCAAATAGAGCATATTGTGGTGGCAGAAACAGCCAGGACGGATGAGGCTATGGCTGAGCTGATTAAAAAAGCACATACATTTGGAGTGGATGTCATTTTTTTGTCGGCAGGAGACGTGATTGAGATGACACATGTAAATGATGACAATCAAGCTGATAAACAGGAAAGCATAGTGTGTCTATATCCGGGAAATGATGATTTTTATGAGGACAGAAATGATATGTGTCTGTCGTTTAAGCTTACAGACGGTGATTTCAGCGGCATTTTTGCCGGAGATATTCCCTCTGAAATAGAGCAAAAGCTTGTGAGTGAGTATGGAGACGGGCTGAAAGCGGATTTTTACAAAGCAGATCATCATGGTTCTAAGTATTCGAGCAGTACACAGTGGCTTGAGGCAATTAATCCAAAATGGACAGCAGTTTCATGTGCTAAAGAAAACCGCTACGGGCATCCGGCTGACGAAGCGGTTAACAGGATTGAAGCTGCAGGCAGCCGCATTTTCTATACAATGGAAAGCGGACAGATTAAATATAAAGAGAGTGCTATATATGAAAACAATAGATAATGATATAAAGAATATGGATTTTAAAAAGGCTTATCTTTTGTATGGTCAAGAAAGATATCTCATAAAGCAGTATAGGGATAAGCTTATAAAAGCAATGGTAAATGATGGTGACAGCATGAATTTTTCTTCGTTCGAGGGCGATGGAATCAATCAGAAGGAAATCATAGATCTTGCTGAAACACTGCCCTTTTTTGCGGATAGTAGAGTTATTCTTATAGAGGATGCAGGGATTTTTTCGAAAGCAGGTGATGAGCTTGGTGAATATCTGAAGGATTCTCCTGAAAGCACTCATTTTATATTTGTTGAGGAAAGTGTCGATAAGCGTTCAAAGCTCTATAAGGCGGCCTCGAAATGCGGTAATCCGGTAGAGTTTAAGGAACAGACGGATGATACACTTGCCAGATGGATTGGCATGCGCATTAAAAAAGATGGAAAAGGCATGAGTCAGGCTGCTTACAATCAGTTTATAGCCAAAACCGGTACCGATATGGAAAATATAGATAAAGAGCTGGAAAAGCTTATTTGCTATTGTATGTATAAAGATGTGATTGAGCTGTCGGATGTTGAGGCTGTCACAACTGAGCAGACACAAAATAAGGTGTTTGAGATGGTTGATGCGATAGCCTCGCACAAGAAGAAGCATGCGCTTGATCTGTATTATGATCTTCTGGCTCTAAAGGAGCCGCCAATGCGTATAATGTATCTGATTTCACGCCAGTTCAACATATTGATGACAGTAAAGGCCATGGTCAATAAAGGCTTTGGCAACAAGGATATCGCATCAAAGGCCGGATGCCCGGAGTGGGCTGTACGAAAATATCAGGCACAGTGCAGGGCATATTCGCTTGATGATTTAAAGCGTGCAGTGCAGGACGGAGTGGCCTATGAGGAGGCTGTGAAGACAGGCCGGATGAATGATCAGATGGCAGTAGAGCTTTTTATAGTGAAGTATTCTGCTGATATGACAGATAAGGACACAGAATGAAATAAAATAAACCCCATCGGTATGACGGCACCGATGGGGTTTATATTTATTGCTATAAAGTATTAAGCTAATCCGTTAACAAGCTTTGTTAAACGAGAAACTTTTCTTGCTACGTTGTTCTTGTGGAAGATACCCTTTGAACCAGCGCTTGCGATAGCAGAAGTTGCATCCTTTAATGCAGCCTCAGCAGCAGCCTTATCATTTGCAGCTACAGCAGCCTCAACCTTCTTGATTGCTGTCTTAACTCCTGATTTGATTGCTTTATTTCTTGCAGCTTTTGTCTCTGTTACTAAAATTCTTTTCTTTGCTGATTTAATGTTAGCCAACTTGTACACCTCCAAATATTTAATCTAATGTATGCCAAAACAGACACGGACGCTTTGGCACAAACATACTAGAATATAATATGTCAACCTTAAGGCCATGTCAATACATATTTAAAAAAAAATTGCAAAAAATTAACATATATCTGTTTTTTTGAATAGTATACAGTGGAGGTGCATTGATTTGTCTGAAATAGGATGTCCAATCAGAACTGATCTGGCGGTTGAGACGCAGGAGAGTCTTAAGAAAGCAAATTCTGACATGAGAGGGGTGAAATACAGTGAGAAAAAGCTTGAAAACGGCATTGTTGTAAGTGTTGTGACGATTGATACAGAGAATGCGGTTAAGGCTACCGGAAGACCGAAGGGCAGATACGTAACAATCGAAGCGGGTCAGATTAATGAAGAGGATGAGGAATGTCTTGCCAGGGCTGCAAAGGAGCTTTCGAGAGTGCTTAGAGAATTTGTCAGAAGTGTATGTGATAAAAAGATATACCATGCCATTGTGGTGGGACTTGGCAACAGAAATGTAACGCCGGATGCTTTAGGGCCGAGAACAGTTGACAATCTGTTTATCACAAGGCATATAGTAAAGGAATACGGAAGGTATGCCTTTGGCAATGAAAACGTGAACAGCGTATGTGGTCTTGTTCCCGGAGTGATGGCTCAGACCGGGATGGAGTGTCTGGAGATAATAAAGGGTGTTGTAAAAGAGACAAAGCCTGATTTTGTGGTGACGATTGATGCTCTTGCGGCGAGAGCGGTGTCGGAAACCATAGAGAGGGCATAAACCGTGAAAATCTTGGCGTTCCCGTCATATCAATCGGTATACCGACTGTTATAGATGCTGTCACCATTGTTTCGGATGCGGTAAATGCAAGCAGGGATAATACTAAAAAAATGTTATCACCAAAATTAAACGGGATGTTTGTGACACCAAAGGATATAGATGAAAAGGTAAAGAAGCTTAGCGGTCTGATATCTGAGGGCATAAATATGGCATTTTCGAATGATGAGTATGGTGACGAATAATGAGGCGCAGGCGAGCATAGTATTAATTGAAATGGTAACTACATTTTTTGATTGGAGACGTGTCATGAAGAAGAGATTAATTATGCTTGTTGCTTTAATATATATTCTGTGTCTGATTTTCGGTGGAGACGGTGTTGGAAAAAGGTTCCTGGAACAAAAGCTTCCGGAACTTACATATTCAGGTTCAAAATGCGTCCATAAAGAAAACGATGATGAGCATATATTGGAGGATGAGGATACAGCCGGAAGCATATTTACTTATGAAGAGCTTGCTGCAATGGAAAATGAGAATGCCAGTGCAAAGAATAGTATGATGTCTGACACGGACCAGCTTGCATCGGTCGATGAAGCTGTAAAGGCAGCAGGGGAAGCACAAAATATTTCCAAGGAGAACAAGCCGGATATGCCACAGGTGGATATGAGCTTTGAAAATCTGATAAAGAATTATTATCAGGTGGACAAGACCACATACATTGGAGCAGACGAATTGTGTGAAAGTAATCTGTTAGGACGTGACATGTCCATAGAGAGGTCGGCAGACGGGCCGGACATACTCATATATCATACACATTCACAGGAGGGTTACTGCGATTCTTCGGACAATTCACAGAGTGCTACGGTAGTAGGAATCGGTGACAGGCTTAGTGAGCTTCTGACAAATAAATACGGCTACAAGGTACTTCATCACAAGGGACAATATGATGTAAACGACCGTGATCACGCGTACTCAAACTCTCTTCCGGAAATTACGAAAATCATAAATGATAACCCGTCAATAAAGGTTGTTATAGATCTGCACAGGGATGGGGTGGCTGAGACTACAAGACTTGCTACGACAATAGACGGAAAGCCGATGGCACAGATTATGTTTTTTAACGGGCTGTGCCGTACTGCTGCAAGAGGCGCAATTGACAGTCTGCCCAATCAGTATCTGGGAGACAATCTGGCATTTTCATTCCAGCTTCAGCTTATGGCAGATGAGTATTATCCGGGGTTTGCAAGGCGCATTTACTTAAAGGGCTACAGGTACAATATGCATCTGTGTCCCAGATCACTGCTCGTGGAGGTCGGAGCGCAGACAAACACCGTGGAGGAAGCGTACAATGCCATGGAACCTCTTGCAGATATACTCGATAAAGTGTTAAAATAATATAGACTTTATTTCACAAATCTGATAAACTTTGATGAGTTATTGAAAGTATTAGGAGGACATATGTCAATAGATCAGAGCAAAATCCGCAATTTTTGTATTATTGCCCATATTGATCACGGTAAATCTACACTTGCGGACAGAATTATAGAAAAAACAGGCACACTTACCAGCAGAGAGATGCAGGCTCAGGTGCTTGACAACATGGATCTTGAGAGAGAGCGTGGTATCACAATCAAGTCTCAGGCAGTACGTATTATATACACTGCAAAGGACGGAGAAGAGTATATTTTTAACCTGATAGATACACCCGGACACGTGGATTTTAATTATGAGGTATCAAGGAGCCTTGCAGCGTGCGACGGAGCCATACTTGTAGTGGATGCAGCCCAGGGCGTTGAGGCGCAGACGCTTGCAAATGTTTACCTTGCACTGGATCATGATCTGGATGTATTTCCTGTTATTAATAAGGTGGATCTGCCGAGTGCACGCCCGGATGAGGTGGCACAGGAGATAGAGGATGTCATCGGAATTGAGGCTATGGATGCACCGCGTATTTCTGCAAAGACAGGACTCAATATAGAGGATGTGCTTGAGCAGATTGTTAAAAAGATTCCTGCACCTACAGGGGATAAGGATGCTCCGCTTAAGGCACTTATATTTGATGCAACCTATGATTCCTACAAGGGCGTTATCATTTTCTGTCGCCTGAGAGAGGGCTCTGTAAAGGTAGGAGACACAATAAAGATGATGGCCACAGGTGCATCTGATGTGGTTACAGAGGTAGGATATTTTGGCGCAGGTCAGTTTATACCATGTGACGAGCTGTCGGCAGGCATGGTTGGATATATTGCAGCCAGTATCAAAAATGTCCGGGATACACGAGTGGGTGATACAGTCACACTCGTTGACAGACCTTGTGATGAGGCGCTTCCGGGATATAAGAAGGTCAATCCTATGGTTTACTGTGGTCTGTATCCTGCGGACAGTGCAAAGTATCCTGATTTAAGGGATGCGCTTGAAAAGCTGCAGGTCAATGACGCTTCATTACAATTTGAGCCTGAGACCTCACTGGCACTTGGCTTTGGCTTCAGATGCGGTTTCCTTGGACTTTTACATCTGGAAATCATTCAGGAGAGACTGGAGAGAGAGTTTGACCTGGACCTCGTTACCACTGCACCTAGTGTTATTTACAAGATTCACAAGACAAGCGGTGAGGTGATAGATCTGACCAATCCTTCAAATATGCCGGATCCGTCAGAGATTGAGTATATGGAGGAGCCGTACGTGTCTGCAGAGATTATGGTCACTAGCGACTATGTCGGTGCGATTATGAAGCTTTGTCAGGAGAGACGAGGAGTCTACATCAGCATGGAGTATATAGAAAAGACACGAGCTCTTATAAAATATGACCTGCCTTTAAATGAGATTATCTACGATTTCTTTGATGCTTTAAAGTCACGCTCTAGGGGATATGCTTCGTTTGACTATGAGATGAAGGATTATGAGCGCTCAGAGCTTGTCAAGCTTGATATCTTAATCAATAAGGAGATGGTCGATGCACTTTCATTTATCGTATTCAAGGAGAGTGCATACGAAAGAGGCCGTAAGATGTGCGAGAAGCTTAAAGGTGAGATACCAAGGCATCTGTTTGAGATACCGATTCAGGCAGCAGTCGGTGGCAAAATCATAGCAAGAGAGACTGTCAAGGCAATGCGCAAGGATGTGCTTGCAAAGTGCTATGGCGGTGATATTTCACGTAAGAAGAAGCTGCTTGAGAAGCAGAAGGAAGGAAAGAAGAGAATGCGTCAGGTCGGTAATGTTGAGATACCGCAGGAGGCGTTTATGAGTGTTCTTAAGCTTGATGAGGAATAATCCGGTGGGGATATGTGTTCGAGCCGGACATGGACAGGGCATTTGAGCATAAGTATAGGAGAAATGGATAGTATGAAAAATCTGGAAATTTATATTCATACACCTTTTTGTGTTAAAAAATGTGAATATTGTGATTTCCTGTCATTCCCGGCTGATGATGCAACCCAGCTTCGCTATGTCAAGGGACTTATGGCTGAGATGATATTTTATGGCCCTTTGATGAGGGATTATCAGGTGTCAACGGTTTATATCGGCGGCGGTACGCCGAGCTGGCTGAACGAGGAATGGACGGCAGCTTTGATGGAGGGAATATTTGAATGCTTCAATGTGGCTGAGGATGCGGAGATTTCCATAGAGTGCAATCCGGGCACACTATCAAGAGATAAGCTTCTTTGCTACAGGGATGCAGGTATCAACAGACTTTCTATCGGGCTTCAGTCTGCTAACGCAGATGAGCTTATGCTGCTTGGACGTATACATACCTTTGAGCAGTTTGTGACCAACTACGAGGTTGCCAGAAATGTCGGCTTTAAAAATATAAATGTAGACCTGATGTATGGTCTTCCACAGCAGAAAAAAGAGCATTATTTAAAAACCGTCAACAAAATAACAAGGCTTCAGCCTGACCATATTTCAGCGTATTCACTTATAGTCGAAAAGGGTACACCGTTTTATGAGAAATACAAGTTTGATATGGTTCGTCAGGAAGCGGGGATGAGAACTGAGTTCCTGCCTAATGAAGATGAGCTTTATGATATGGAAATGGCCGGCCGTGAGGTGCTTAAGGAAGCCGGATACCGACAGTACGAGATATCAAACTATGCCCAAAAGGGTATGGAATGCAGACACAATATCGGATATTGGACAAGGGAAAATTACCTTGGACTCGGAATAGGGGCAGCTTCTCTTATAGAAAATGTCAGATATACAAATACCTCGGATATTGACGATTATCTGTCCGGCTGCAGAAATATTCACGATGTCGGAGAGGAAATCTTTAAGAGTAATCTGCATGTATCGGCAGATGTTATAGATAAAAAGGGACAGATGGAGGAATTTATGTTTCTGGGGCTTCGGATGAATGAGGGAGTCACCAGAGAAAATTTCGAGAAGGCTTTTGGTATTTCCATCGATGCAATCTATAAGGATACGATGGACAGCTTAAAGAGTCAGGAGCTGCTTGTGGCAAAGGGTGGTCACATATATCTGAGTGAAAGAGGGAGAGATGTGGCAAATTATGTCATGGCACAGTTTTTGCTGGGATAACAAATAAGAAGGCTTGTAATGCATAGCAGGTGGTTTTCAAAAGTTAAAAATCTGTTGAATAATGTTACAGGTTGTAATATAATAATCCAGACGATTGCGTAAGCAACGCACAAAGAAACTGAATATGTAGCATAAAGGTGTCGGAGCAGACAAGCATTTGAATCTGATTTATGACAGGCGATGTGAAGCTGGCTCCGGTGAAAAGGGAAACAGGTGCAAATCCTGTACGAACTCGTCACCGTAATTAAGGAGTGACGGCCGATAGGTCACTGGGCAACCGGGAAGACGGCCGAAGCAATGATATATAAGCCGGGAGACCTGCCTTTGTGTTGTACGGAAACAATAGTGTTTCAAGCCACGAGTAACTGGCTGTACGTGATGAAATAATTATAATTACAGACAAGGTTATGATAGCCGTATAGTCTGGGTTAGAAGGATTTTGACATGTATAGCTCTTTGACATAATAGTACAAAGAGCTTTTATTTTTGACGCTTTAAATGTTTTCGTCTTACATATTTAAAACATGTGCAGCTTAATAGCTGCAAGGAGAATGAAAAGGAGAAAACATGAAAAAGAAATTAGTAGTAGTACTGATGGCAGCAGTTATGGCTATGACAGCAGTGACCGGTTGTGGCAGCAAGGCAGATGATGCAAAGAATGATACACAGGCATCTAAGACTTCAGAGAGTGAGACAAGTGCAAACGCAGATCAGGAGGCAGCAATGCATGTGGCAGATTTAATCGATGCAATCTACGTGCAGGAGAGAACAGATGATACAGACAAGCAGTGCAAGGAGTCTAAGGAGGCCTGGGACAAGCTCACAGACGCGCAGAAGGAGCTTGTAGAGGGAGAAAATGCTGATCCTGACTATTTCGGCAGAGATACAGGCGATGCTTCAAAGGATGATCCGAGAAACCAGGATGATATCGGCGAGAACGAGATTCTTGTAGTAAGCTTTGGTACATCCTTCAACGACAGCCGTGTGGCTGATATCAAGGGTGTGGAGGATGCAATAGCAGCTGCAAATCCTGACTGGTCAGTCAGAAGAGCCTTCACAGCACAGATTATCATCAATCATGTACAGGCAAGAGATGACGAGAAGATTGACAATATGGATCAGGCACTTGAGCGTGCAGTCAAAAATGGTGTAAAGAATCTTGTGGTACAGTCTACACACCTGATGCATGGCGCAGAGTATGATGAGCTTTCAGAGGCTGTAGAAAAGTATAAGGATAAATTTGAGTCTGTAAAGATTGCAGAGCCACTCCTCGGTGAGGTTGGAAGTGATGCAACAGTTGTAAATGAGGATAAAAAGGCTGTTGCAGAAATTCTCACAGAGGAAGCTGTAGAAAAGGCAGGCTATGACAGCCTTGATGCTGCAAAGGAAGAGGGCACAGCATTTGTATTTATGGGACATGGAACAAGCCATACAGCAAAGATTTCATACAGCCAGATGCAGAGCCAGATGACATCTTTGGGGTATGATAACGTATTTATCGGAACTGTAGAGGGTGAGCCGGAGGATACATCATGTGAGTCTGTCATTGAGAAGGTGTCAGCCGCTGGTTACAAGAATGTCATTCTTCGTCCGCTTATGGTTGTTGCAGGAGACCATGCCAACAATGATATGGCGGGAAGTGATGATGATTCATGGCTTTCACAGTTTAAGGCATCAGGAAAGTTCGATAAAATCGATACACAGATTAACGGACTTGGTGAGATTGAGGGTATCCAGAAGCTTTATGTTGAGCATACAGCGGCTGCCATGAGCAAGTAGCAGTTACTTAAATGTATAGTGGGGAAGCTATAAAATAACAGGAGCAGTATATCAGACATGAGAAAATTATTAAGAAACAAGTTTACTTATATCGTTGCAATGACACTGGTTTGTGCTATGAGCTTGGCAGCTTGCGGTAATAAGAATGCAAAAGCTGAAACAGAAAGCAAAAAAGCAGTGCAGGACGCGACAGAGAGCACAAAAAAGGCTGAAAAAACAGAAAAGATAGCACTTTCAGATGGTACATATACAGCAGAGTTTACTACAGACAGCTCAATGTTTCATGTGAATGATGCATATGACAACAAAGGTACACTCACCGTGAAGGATGGCAAGGCAACAATACATGTTGCTCTTACATCCACACACATTGTAAATCTCTTTTTGGGAACAGCAAAGGATGCCTCAAAGGACAAGGCTGAGCTTTTAGAGCCAACTGTTGAGACTGTGGATTGTGGCGATGGCACAACTGAGGAGGTCAATGCGTTTGATATACCGGTTCCTGTTTTGGATGAGGAATTTGACCTTGCACTTATCGGTACAAAGGGCAAATGGTATGACCACAAGGTAAAGGTCTCAAATGTCACACCTGCGGACGCAGATGCAAGCGTATCTGAGAGTGCAGGAAAAGAGCTTCCTGACGGAACATACAATATCAATCTCGATTTCGAGGGCGGAAGCGGTAAGGCGAGCATTGCATCACCGGCTGAGGTGACTATAAGCGGTGGAGCCGCTACTGCAACAGTGCAGTGGAGCAGTCCAAACTATGACTATATGATAGTTGACGGACAGAAATACATGCCTGTAAATACAGACGGCAATTCTGTATTTGAAATTCCGGTTAAGCTTGATACACCTATGCAGGTTATCGGAGATACAGTTGCTATGAGCAAGCCGCACGAGGTTGAGTACACACTCAACTTCCATTCAGATTCTGCTACAGAGGTGCTTGGTGAGGATGGAGAATAATTAAGCTATGCATGGAAGAAAAAAGATAATTATATATATATTGATATCAATTATAGGACTGTTCTGGCTGTCAGGCTGTGACAGTCCTTCTTCCGATTCAGGGAATACCGAATCGAAGGCTGAGGCAGAAGCACAAAACGGTCTTATATATAAGAGCAGCATGAAGCTTTTATATGCAAAGAATTTTTCTGTTGACTATTATGAGGGTGGATACAAGATACTTATTACAAAGGACGGTACCCAAATACTTACCGTGCCAAAGGGCAGAAAGACTCCAAAGGATATTGACAAGGATATCATTGTATTGAAGGAGCCTGTAAGTGATTTGTATCTGGTCGCATCAGGGGTGATGGATATGTTTGACAAGCTTGATGCAGTGGACACTATTAAATTTTCGGGGCTTGACAGTGATGGCTGGTACATTGACAGTGCAAGAAAGGCTCTTGAAAGTGGCAGAATGCTATATGCCGGCAAATATTCAAAGCCCGATTATGAGCTTTTGGTGTCAGAAAACTGTTCTCTTGCCATAGAAAATACTATGATTACCCATTCGCCGCAGGTAACGGAAAAGCTTAAAAGCTTTGATATCCCTTCAATAATCGAGTACTCAAGCTATGAGGAGGAGCCGCTCGGCAGAGTGGAGTGGGTGAAGTTTTTTGGAGCACTCACAGACAGGGATGAAAAGGCCGATGAGCTCTTTAATGAGCAGGTGGATATTGTAAATCGCATCGCAAAGACAGATGGTACCGATACGGATGATGCCACAAAAAGTGATACCTCTATAAAAAGTGATACTGCTGCAAATGATGATAGCAGACCGACAGTTGCATTTTTCTATATCACATCCAATGGACAGGTTCAGGTGCGCAAGAGCACAGATTATGTGCCAAAGATGATTTCGCTTGCCGGCGGAAAATATATTTTTGATGCATCAAATGACGACGATACAGGCAGGTCAACCATGAATATGCAGCTAGAGGATTTCTACAATGGAGCAATAGATGCTGACTATCTGATATATAACAGTGCGATAGACGGCGGTGTGAAGAATATAGCTGAGCTTTTGGACAAGTGCCCGGTGCTTGCTGATTTTAGGGCAGTCAAAGACGGCAATGTATTTTGCACCACGAACGATATGTATCAGCAGTCTATGTCCATCGGATATATGATTGATGATATGCATTCGATGATTACAGGTGCACCCGACAGCGGCATGAAATATCTGTTTAAGCTCAGGTAACTGTGATTTGTGGAATGTATGTGGTGGGCTGAATTGTTACCGGATATGACAGAATGCAGTAAAATCAATAGCACAAAAAGATAAAAAGCGGAGCTACAACATGGAAAAAACCAAAAAAATAAGGTGTTTTACAACATTTATTATTCTTATAATCTTAATTATCGTATTGCTTATCATGAATGTGTGTATAGGAACTGTACACATATCGTTTAAGGCTGCATTTTCAACACTTTATGACCACTCAGACAGGGTAGGACGTATTGTGTGGGATATCCGCATGCCAAGAGCTATCGCAGCGATGATACTGGGCGGTGCGTTAGCGCTTGCAGGCTATCTTTTGCAGACTTTTTTCCATAATCCAATCGCGGGACCTTTTGTACTTGGCATATCATCGGGAGCCAAAATGGTCGTGGCACTTGTTATGGTATTTTTACTTGGAAATGCCATACGTGTGAGCTCACTGGCCATGATTGCAGCAGCGTTTTTGGGAGCAATGCTTTCAATGGGATTTGTGCTTATCATTTCAAGAAAGGTAAGCAGCATGTCAATGCTTGTGGTGAGCGGTGTCATGATTGGCTACATATGCTCTGCGGTGACTGAGTTTGTGGTGACATTTGCAGATGATTCCGATATAGTAAACCTGCATAACTGGTCAAGGGGAAGCTTTTCGGGCATGACCTGGGACAGCGTTGGGGTGATGAGCATTGTGGTGGGAATCACATTTATCTTTGTTTTTCTCATGTCAAAGCCCCTTATGGCATATCAGCTCGGAGAGTCATATGCCGTAAATCTGGGTGTAAACATAAAGTGCATCCGGGTACTTCTGGTTCTGCTTTCAAGCCTGCTTTCCGCATGTATAGTGGCGTTTGCGGGACCGATATCGTTTGTCGGAATAGCCGTGCCACACATAGTAAAAAGCATGCTAAAGAGCACAAAGCCTATATATATGATACCGGCCTGCTTCCTTGGGGGAGCGGTGTTCTGCCTGTTTTGTGATTTGCTTGCGAGGATGATGTTTGCGCCTACGGAGCTTAGTATCAGCACGGTTACGGCAGTATTTGGTGCACCGGTAGTGCTGTTTATCATGATAAGACGAAGCAAGGAGAAAAATGTCTGATGGAATATTATTTTACTGCTCAAAAGCTGGCCGTTGGATATGATAACAGGCCGCTTATTGAAAATATTGATTTTTCCCTGAAAAGGGGAGAGATTCTCACATTAATCGGGCCAAACGGTGCCGGTAAATCGACTATTTTAAAAAGTATTGCAAGACAGCTTTCGCTTGTGAGCGGTACAATATATCTTGATAAAAGTGATGTAGTGACGATGAATGGCAATGAATTTGCAAAGAAAATGGCTGTTGTGCTCACCGATAAGCTAAAGACGGAGCTTATGACCTGCTATGATGTGGTTGCGACCGGCAGATATCCATACACAGGCCGGTTCGGAGTACTTTCGGATGAGGACAAAAAGGCTGTGGATGAGGCGATGGAGCTGGTCAATGTATCACAGATAAAAGATAAGGATTTTACAAAGATAAGCGATGGACAAAGACAGCGGGTTATGCTGTCACGGGCCATATGCCAACAGCCGGAGATTATAGTGTTAGACGAGCCTACCTCATATCTTGATATAAAGTACAAGCTTGAGTTTTTATCAATACTCCAAAGGCTTAAAAGACAGAAGAATCTTACGGTTATCATGTCGCTCCATGAGCTTGATATGGCAAAGCGTGTGTCAGACCATATTTTGTGTATAGATGGCAGATATGTGGACAGATACGGAACTCCCGGGGAGGTATTTACTGACCAATATGTTTCAGGGCTTTTTGGAATTACGGCAGGAAGCTTTGACGAAACAGGAGAGGATTTAGAGCTGGAAAAACCGGATGGAATGGCGAGGGTATTTGTCATAGCAGGAGGGGGCATGGGCAGAAAAAGCTTCAGGAGCTTACAGCGAAAGGGTATCCCGTTTGCGACAGGAATCATCTATGAAAATGATCTGGATTATCCTGCGGCAAAGGCGCTTTCTGCTGAGATTGTCAGCGCAAGAAGCTTTGAGCCTGTAGACGATGCCCTTATTGAAAAGGCAAAGGAGCTTATTGATGCATGCGAGGGCGTTGTATGTGACAGAACAGAGTTTGGCACGTATGAGCAGTTTAACAGCAGACTTTATGAGTATGCAGTCTCTACAGGAAAAATTATAAAAATTCCTTTTCTTGAGGAACAATTGGCACAGCTTTAAGGAAGTTACTGTTCACACTACAGTTTAATATTCATGGTAAAGCAACAGACTACCACATAAATTCAGACAGCAGGTATAGATATGGCAAAGGTAATTATGGTACAGGGTACAATGTCCAATTCAGGCAAGAGCTTTCTTGTCGCGGGCTTGTGCCGTATTTTCAGACAGGACGGATACAGGGTGGCACCGTTTAAATCACAGAACATGGCGCTCAACTCTTATATAACAGACGAAGGACTTGAGATGGGACGGGCACAGGTGATGCAGGCTGAGGCAGCAGGCATTAAGCCTATGGTGTGTATGAATCCTATTCTTTTAAAGCCTACAAATAATACAGGCTCACAGGTGATTGTAAACGGAAGGGTTCTTAAGAACATGCCGGCGAGAGAGTATTTTGCATACAAGAAAACTCTGATACCGGATATAAAAAAGGCATTTAAAAAGCTTGAGGAGTATGCTGATATTATAGTGATTGAGGGCGCCGGAAGCCCGGCGGAGATAAATCTGAAGGAAAATGATATTGTAAACATGGGGCTTGCGCATATGGTGGATGCACCGGTGCTGCTCGTGGGTGATATCGACAGAGGTGGCGTTTTTGCGCAGCTGCTTGGCACACTTATGCTTTTAACCGATGAGGAAAAGAATCGTGTCTGCGGGCTTATTATCAATAAATTTCGTGGAGACAAGACGATCCTTGACCCGGGGATACAGATGCTTGAGGAGAGAGGCGGGGTGCCTGTCACCGGAGTGGTGCCATATATGGATGTACAGCTTGAGGATGAGGACAGCCTGACAGAGCGCTTTGACAAAAAGACAGATGGGCTTATTGATATAGCGGTCATCAGATATCCGAGAATATCAAATTTCACGGATTTCAATGTCTTTGAGCAGATGTCAGAGGTAACAGTGCGGTATGTGTCAACAGTAAATGAGCTGCGTCATCCGGATATAGTATTTCTGCCGGGAAGCAAGAATACGATGGGGGATCTTTTGTGGATGAGACAAAACGGACTTGAGGCCGCTGTCAAAAAGCTCTCCTGTGAGATACCTGTTTTTGGAATATGCGGAGGCTATCAGATGCTTGGGGCTTCAATAGCCGACCCCGACGGTGTTGAGGAGGGAGGATTTATGCGTGGCATGGAGCTTCTTCCTATAGATACCGTTCTAAAAGACAGCAAGACACGGCTTCAGACAAGCGGTGAAATAGCACATGTAGATGGTGTATTGAGCAGGCTTTCAGGCTGTCACTTTCTGGGCTATGAGATACATATGGGTAAGAGCGCATATAGCACAGCTTTAGATGAGCAGGGGGCTTGTGCTGACAGGAAAAATGAGTTAAATAATGTCATATCTGATGGCAGAAATGTGTATGGCTCGTACATCCACGGCATTTTTGATACTGCAGAGGCAGCCAGAGTGATAGTGGATTATATTGCCGATAAAAAGGGCATTGATGTGAATGACAGCGCCATTTTAAGCTATAAGAGCTTCAAAGAAAAACAGTATGACAGGCTTGCGGATACACTTAGAGAGTATCTGGATATGGATGCAGTGTACGGCATGCTTCGTGAGGCAAAATATGATTGAAAACAATATTATTTCTGACCATTTTACAGTTGAAGAATTAAAAAAATTAAAAATAACTCCACCTGATGCAAAAATGTACAAAAAAATCCGTTCAAACTGGGATTCTGTGGCAAAACCGCTCGACGGCATGGGTGATTTTGAGTTTTTAACGGCCAAAATCGGCGCTGTTTTGGGAGATGAAAATATAGATATCTCAAAAAAGGTGGTCATAATGATGTGTGCGGATAATGGTGTGGTTGCTGAGGGCATCAGCCAGTCCGGACAGGATGTGACACTTGCAGTTGCAAAATCCATGGCAAGGAAGGCTTCATCTGTCGGACGCATGGCAATGACTGCAGGGGCTGATACAATTCCTGTGGATATAGGCATAAACAGCGACGAGAGTGTTAAGGGGCTGCTTCAAAGAAAGGTGCGCATGGGCACGAGAAACTTTGCAAAAGAGCCTGCCATGACAAGGGCTGAGACACTTGAAGCGATTGCAGCAGGTATAGAAATAGTGCGTGGGTGTAAGGCAGACGGCTGCAGAATTATTGCAACCGGTGAGATGGGTATAGGAAACACCACCACCAGCGCGGCAATGGCAGCCGCCATGCTAAGGTGTGATGTAGCCACAGTGACAGGAAGAGGAGCAGGCCTAAACGACAGTGGGCTTGAGAGAAAAATCCGTGTAATTGAGAGTGCAATAGAAAAGTATGATTTATATAATAAGGACACCTTTGAGATACTTATGACAGTCGGAGGACTTGATATTGCAGGACTTGTCGGAGTGTGTATAGGCGGTGCATTATACCATATTCCTGTTGTGCTCGACGGAGTGATAAGCATGGTTTCTGCGTTGGCAGCAGGAAGGCTTCTTTCCGGAGTTACTGATTTTATCATTCCATCCCATGAGGGCAGGGAGCCTGCAGTGGCGCTTTTGTGTGAGGCTCTTTCCGTAAGGCCTGTCATAAGAGCATCCCTTGCGCTTGGAGAGGGAACAGGTGCCGTGATGATGTTTGCGCTTTTGGATATGGCACTTAGCGTATACAAAGGACGGACAACCTTCGACGATATCTCGGTATCACAGTATGAGAGGTACGTATAGATGATTACACTTATAACAGGCGGCAGCGGCAGCGGCAAATCAGCATATGCAGAAAAGTATATTTGTCACGTGTCAAATGAAAAGGGATACAAAGAAAAATATTACATTGCCACCATGCAGGTATTTGATGATGAGGGACAGCGGAAGATAGACAGGCACAGAAGACTTCGTGCCGGAAAAGGCTTTATTACCATCGAGCAGCCTCGTGATATTAAAAAGGCATTTGAAAAGCTGCAATCAGAAAGCAGTTTAAAAACCGGGCGGTCAGCACTGCTTGAGTGTATGTCAAACCTTGTGGCAAATGAGATGTTTCCACCTGTAGATGCTTCCGGTATGCAGGCTGCCGAAGCTGAGAAAGAGGCTTTGGATGACCCTGAAAATATGAAGGATTATGAGACTGCTCAAATCAGCCGTGTGAGTAAAAAGGTGTTAAAAGAGGTAAGTATCTTAAGCGAAAATGTTGCTGAGCTTGTAATTGTGACAAACAATGTATTTGAAGACGGAGTCTGCTATGATGAATCGACGATGAATTACATAAAGGCAATGGGAATTGTAAACATAGGGCTTGCTGCGATGGCAGAGCGTGTCGTTGAGGTGGTTGCAGGCATTCCGGTGACGGTTAAGTGAAGCAGTGTGGAGGTTAAGTGTATTATGAAGTTAATAAGGTCGTGCATAGTATCTTTTTCCATGTATTCAAAGATACCTATGCCACAATTCAAATGGAATGATGATGACATGAAGTACATGCAGGTATTCTTTCCGTGGATAGGAGCTGTGATTGGACTGCTTCTTATGCTTTGGAGATATATATACTCTCATTTTGGAGTGGCGGATATCTGCTATGTATGCATAGGGGCATTTATTCCGATAGCGGTTACTGGAGGTTTTCACATAGATGGTTTTATGGATACAATGGATGCATTTCATTCATACAAACCGCGGGAGGAAAAGCTTGCAATACTTAAGGATTCACATATAGGAGCGTTTGCCGTTATAATGCTTGCAGCCTACGGATTATTATTCATGGGAGCTTTTTCTCAGATAATGAATGATAAAGCATTTATTGTTTTTTGTGCAGGCTTTTTCATCGCAAGATGCTTAAGCGGGATAGCTGTTGTGTCATTTAAATCGGCAAAAAGCGATGGACTGTTATTTATGTTTGCAGACACTGCACACAGAACGATTGTCAGGGCAGCACTATACATCCAGCTTGCACTGTGTATAGCTGTTTTACTCATTGTGTCACTGCCTTATGCGGTGGCTATGATTATTGCGGCAGCACTTAGCTTTTGGTATTATTATTTGAAAACAAAAAAGGAGCTTGGCGGCATCACAGGCGATACGGCAGGGTATTTTGTGTGTATATGTGAGTGCGCCATGGCAGTGGCTTTGGGTGGTGTCTCTTTTATTATTTAGTATATTTGTTTTGAATATAGGAATGGTACGGATAAGAATTTTGATAAAAGTTGTACTATGAATTTTAAACTTTGGAATTGGAGAAAATATGAAGCTTGTGATAGGCGGAGTGGCACAGGGAAAGCTTGATTATGTGCTCGAAAATATGATAGAAAAAACAGAAAAATATGATGTGTATGACTGCTTTTTCCTAAATCATGATACTTGTGATGATAAGGAATCATACAAGGACTGGCCGTGGGATTTTGTCGTCGATGATGAGAGTATACTCATAATAGATAAATTCCATTATTTTATCAGGGCTGTGCTTGAGAAAAATCTTCCACTGCAGGAATATATTTTGAAATTTATGCAATTTGCAGAGGAAAATCCGGATACAATAGTCATTGCTGATGAGATTGGAAACGGCATAGTGCCTCTTGATGCGTTTGAGAGAGAGTACAGGGAGCAGACAGGCAGAGCAGAGATACTGCTTGCAAAAAAAGCAGACGAGGTAGTTCGCGTAATATGTGGAATCGGTCAGAAAATAAAATAAACTGTATTTTTATAAGACACGGTTGCACCATCTCAAACAGAGAGCACAGATATCTGGGAAGGACAGATGAGCCACTCGATGAAGCCGGAGTTTTTGAACTTAAAAATGCGCTAAATAATGGTGTATACAAGGCTTTGGAAGAAAATAGCTTAAAGGAGCAGATAATTATTACCAGCCCAATGAGGCGCTGTAAACAGACGGCAGAGATTATTTTGCCGGTCGCACAGCACAATATAATTCATACCGTAAAAGAGTTTGCAGAGATGGATTTCGGTGAATGGGAGCTAAAAAGCTATAAGGAACTTAGCACAGATATCCGTTTCAGGGACTCATATCAGGCGTGGATTGACAGTGGTGGAACACTTGCCTTTCCAAACGGAGAGAGCAGAAAAGAGTTTTGCAAAAGAAGTATATGTGGCTTTGAGAGGGCACTCACACAGGCATTAGAGCTTAAGAGGGCTATGCCTGATAAAGAGATACAAATAGTATTTTTTGTGCATGGAGGGACTATCATGGCGATAATGAGCCATTACTGTGATATGGATTACTATGATTACCAGGTGAAAAACGGCTGTGGCTACTCGTGTGAGGTGGCGGTTGAGGGCAATGAGATTGTGTTTAATGAAATAGTGCCCATATCGCTATGATTTATTTAAGAAGGACTAACATATGTGTTATCATATTTTTGCATTTATAGCAGGCTTTGTGCTTGATTTATTAATAGGAGATCCGCATTTTATACCGCATCCGGTCAGGCTTATCGGCTCACTCATTTCTTTTCTCGATAAGAGGCTTAATTGTGATGCCGGATATAATATCTCTGAAAAAAAATTAAATTTAATAAAATATAAAAGAGGCATGCTTCTTGCTTTTACTGTAATTTTTGCAACTTTTGCAATATCGGTAATTATTATTGTGGCAGCATACAGTATAAATTTATATGCCGGGGTAATAGCAGAGGCTGTCATGACGTGGCAGATTCTTGCCACAAAGTGTCTTCGTGTGGAGAGCATGAGGGTGTACGATGCGCTAAGGACAGATGGAGTTGATGCAGGAAGAAGGGCTGTTTCCATGATTGTTGGCAGAGATACATCTGTGCTTGATGCAGCTGGTGTCACAAGGGCGGCAGTTGAGACGATAGCTGAAAATACATCTGACGGAGTGATTGCACCTATGCTTTACACGGCAATCGGCGGGCCGGTGCTTGGCTTTGTATACAAGGCTGTGAATACGATGGATTCGATGCTTGGCTACAAAAATGATAAATATATGTATTTTGGCAGATTT
The DNA here is from genome assembly GCA_900317585.1 of uncultured Lachnospiraceae bacterium. Classification (GTDB taxonomy): domain Bacteria; phylum Bacillota; class Clostridia; order Lachnospirales; family Lachnospiraceae; genus Roseburia. The sequence goes on from ONHG01000033.1 coordinate 31,331, forward strand.
GCTGCAAGGCTTGATGATGTGGTCAATTTCATACCGGCAAGAATCAGTGCATATCTGATGATTGCTGCGGCATTTATTGGTGGCAGGCAGTTTGATGGAAAAAATGCATACCGCATCTTTAAAAGAGATCGTTTCAATCACGCAAGCCCCAACTCAGCCCAGACAGAGTCCGTATGTGCGGGAGCTTTAAGGGTGCAGCTTGCGGGTGATGCAGTGTATTTTGGGAAGCTTGTGAAGAAAAAATACATAGGAGACGGCCTGCGTGAGATAGAGTACGATGATATAAAGCGTGCAAACAGGCTGATGTATATTACTGCGTTTTTGTGTGAGCTTTTATCTGTGGCGGTTATGAGTCTTGTTTTAATATTGCTTTGAATATGGAAGAATTGATGTAAGAATTGATGGAGGACTTGAATGAAAAGCATCCATGGCGGTGACATATACAACAATAAAGTAAATATGGATTTTTCGGTAAATATCAATCCTCTTGGCATACCGCATTCTGTTAAAGAGGCTATGAGTGATGCACTGTCGTATGCAGACAGATATCCCGACATGGCATGCAGTGGCCTTAAAAAAGCGATATCAGAGTATTTCACACAGCAAGGCTGCAGCATGCAAAGCGAGGATGTAATTCCCGGAAACGGAGCTTCAGAGCTTTTTATGGCGGTAGCTCATGCCATAAAGCCCAAAAAAGCAGTGCTTCTGGCCCCGGGCTTTTTCGGCTATGAGCATGTGCTTCGTGCAGTCGGCTGTGATATCGGATATTTCCTGTTGGATGAGCAGAGTGATTTTTCTCCTGCTGCACGGCTGGATGCTTTAATGGATATGCTTACAGATGATACAGATATATTTTTTATCGCAAATCCAAACAATCCGACAGGGTATCTTGCAGACAGCACTTTCATGAAGCAAATAATAGGGCATTGCAAAGAAAAGCATATTTATGTGGTGGCAGATGAATGCTTCATGGGCTTTTGTGAAAAAAATTATTCTGTTTTGTCACTTTTATGTGACTATGACAATCTGATTGTTGTAAGAGCCTTTACCAAGCTTTTTGCTATTCCGGGAGTAAGGCTTGGATATATGCTCAGTAAAAGTGATACAATAAGACAAAAGGTTCAAAGGAATCTGCCGGAGTGGAACGTGTCTGTCCTGGCACAGATGGCAGGAGAGGCATGCATTAGGGAATCAGAGTATATTAAAGAAACGACATCGTATGTGAGCAGACAAAGAAGGCTGCTGTCAGATGGACTAAAAAAGCTTGGCTTTAAGGTATATAAAAGTGATGCTGATTTCATACTGTTTTACAGCAAGCTTCCATTATATGATATACTTCTTAATAAGGGAATACTGATACGGGACTGCTCCAACTATGTGGGGCTTTCGGAAGGGTATTTTCGTGTGGCAGTAAAGACTTATGATGAAAATGTAAGATTATTGAAAGTGATAGGTGAGTGTATTGAAAAAAATTAAACAGTTAGAGCCGATGGAGATTGAAAAGAGGAGCTTTGAGATAATTTCACATGAGCTGTCTGAAATGCAGATTACGCTGCCTGCTGATCAGGAGATGATAACAAAAAGAGTCATACACACGAGTGCTGATTTTGATTATATACAGACGCTTAAATACTCTAAGGACGCCGTTGCTATTGCAAAAAGGCTGATATCAGAGGGCGCTGATATAGTGACTGATACCAATATGGCTCTTTCAGGCATAAATAAAAAATATCTGGCAAAATTCGGCGGACAGGCGCACTGCTTTATGGCTGATGATGAGGTCGCTCTTATTGCAAAGGAGAAAAAGACAACGCGCGCGGCAGTAAGCATGGAGTTTGCATCAAGGATAGAAAAGCCTGTAATTTTTGCGATAGGAAATGCACCGACAGCGCTTATAGAGCTGTACGATATGATAGAAAAAGGAATATATGAGCCTGCATTTGTAATCGGTGTGCCGGTGGGCTTTGTCAATGTGGAGGCAGCCAAGGAGCTAATTATGGAGACAGGCGTGCCGTATATCGTCAATGTCGGACGAAAGGGTGGCAGCAATATTGCGGCTGCCATATGCAATGCGCTGATTTACAGTCTGGTTGATAGAGGCTGATGCATGAGGAAATTTAGTGATTATGAGATACGGATTTACCACAGGAAGCTGTGCTGCGGCGGCATCAAAGGCGGCGGCATATATGCTTTTAACCGGAAAGGCTAAAAACAAAATAACGATTCAGACACCTAAGGGAATAGCTTACACGGCTGATATCACCGACATAAAAAGAAGTGAAAACGATGTAAGCTGTGCTGTGATAAAGGATGGAGGGGATGACCCGGATGTGACCACAGGAGCCTATATATATGCTTCTGTACGGATTTTGCATTCCGATACATCTGCTTTATGCAAAAAAAGGCAGGATTTGGTTATAATAAATATAGACGGTGGTGACGGAGTGGGAAGAGTCACCAAACCCGGATTAGACCAGCCTGTCGGAAACGCGGCTATCAATCATGTGCCGCGTGAGATGATTGAAAAAGAGGTAAGGGAGGTCTGTGAGCTTTTGGATTTTAAGGGGATACTTGACATCACAATCTCGGTTCCAAAGGGAAAGGAGCTTGCAGAAAGGACCTTTAATCCAAGGCTTGGGATAGTTGGTGGTATATCAATTCTCGGCACAAGCGGTATTGTTGAGCCCATGAGCTCACAGGCTCTTATTGATACGATAAGGGTGGAGCTTAGGCAGAGATATTCGTTTGGGTATGATTATGTGGCGGTTGCTCCGGGAAATTACGGTCTTGACTTTATGAAGGAAAGCTATGGCTATGATCTGGACAGGAGTGTCAAATGCTCCAACTTTATCGGCGAAACAATTGATATGGCAGCAGATATGGGGTTTAAGAGGATACTTTTGACAGGACATATAGGAAAGCTCATAAAGGTAGCAGGAGGCATCATGAACACTCATTCGAGGGAGGCAGACTGCAGGATAGAGCTTTTGACGGCATTTGCGTTTAAGTGTGGTGTAGCGCCCGAATACATAAAGCGCATTATGGACAGCCTTACGACAGAGGAGGCCCTGGCGGCACTTAATGAAAGCGGCAGGCTGTATGAGGTAATGGATTATGCGATGGAGCGCATATGCTTTTATCTGGATAAGAGGGCAAGGGGCAGACTTGAGATAGACTGTATCATGTATTCAAATGAATTTGGTGAGCTTGCAAAAAGCAGAAAGGCAGAAAAATGGTTTACTTTGTTGGCGCAGGAACAGGCGCAGCGGATTTAATAACAGTACGCGGAATGCGTCTTTTACAAAAGGCAGATGTGATAATTTATGCGGGCTCGCTTGTTAATCCAGAGCTTTTGGACTATGCAAGGGAGAACTGTGAAATATATAACAGTGCAAAAATGACACTGGATGAGGTCATCGCAGTTATGAAAGCTGCTGAGGCTGACGGAAAAATGACTGTGCGCCTGCACACGGGAGAGCCAAGCATATACGGCGCAGTGCGCGAGCAGATGGATGAGCTTGATACTCTTTTAATACCATATGAGAGCTGTCCGGGCGTGAGCGCGTGCTTTGGCGCTGCTACATCGCTCAACATTGAGTACACGCTCCCCGGTATTTCACAGTCGCTCATCATCACACGCATGGAGGGGCGCACGAAGGTGCCGCCTAAGGAGAGCATAGCAAGCTTTGCCGCACACCACGCTTCCATGGCGATTTACTTAAGCACCGGGCTTTTAGAGAAGCTTACTGAAAGCCTTATTGAGGGAGGATACGCGGCAGATACACCTGCTGCAATTGTATACAAGGCAACCTGGCCACAGGAGGAGGCATACGTGTGCACTGTCGCTACACTGGAGCAGACTGCGAGAGAGCACAATATCACAAAGACAGCGATTGTGCTTGTGGGGGATGTCATAGCTCACCGGCATTACGAGAAATCAAGACTTTACGCACCGGATTTTTCGACAGAGTATCGCAAGGCTTCAGTAGAGTCAAAGGATAACGATTGAAAAAAGGCGTGAATATATAAATATGGGAAATATATGGAAACTGAAAATATGAAAATTTGTATTGTAAGCTTCACAAAAAAGGGCTATGAGCTGTCATGTTACATTGCTCATAAGCTTGAAAAAAGTGCATATGAGGTGGAGGTTTTTACCAAGTGCTCGAGATTATCGGATGAGAATATTAAAAATTCCACCGATGAAAATTTTAGAAATACCGGCTACATATCACAAAATATATCAGACTGGACAGCTGTACAGATGAGTGAAAAAAAGGCTCTGATTTTTATCGGGGCATGCGGTATTGCAGTGAGGGCTATAGCTTCTTCTGTTAATAACAAGCTTAAAGACAGTCCTGTTATTGTGATAGATGAGCTGGGGCAGTTTGTTATTCCGATTCTTTCAGGGCATGTGGGAGGTGCCAATGAGCTTGCGGTATTATTAGCAGCACTGATGAATGCAACACCTGTTATAACAACCGCTACTGATATCAATAATAAATTTGCAGTTGATGTTTTTGCAAAGAAATGCAGGCTTGCAATAGTCAATAAAGATGGCATCGCCAGAGTGTCATCAAAGGTATTGGCGGGGGAAGTGGTTACGATGTCGGTCGACTGGGAGCACATCCCGGCTAAGCACAGAAGCCTTATAAAGGCATTTTTAGATGAAGCTGATATGAGTGCTGATGCAATAAAAACAGTGGATTTCCCACCTGTTTACGGAGTTGATATTGTAGTATCATGCGAAAAAGCAAAGGACCCTAAAAATGGCAGTATTTACTTAAAACCCACACAATTTGTACTTGGTATTGGGTGCAGAAGGGATACAGCGTTTGAAAATATTGACAGGGCAATCAGACAAAGTCTTTTAAAGCTGCAAATAGATATTTCGGATATAGACATGATCGCATCAATAGATGTGAAAAAAGATGAACCGGGAATAAAAGAATTTTGCGAAAGAAACAGGATAGATATTGTCACTTATACCGCGGATGAGCTCATGGCGGTGCAGGGAGAATTCAGTGCCTCGCAGTTTGTCAGGGAGCATGTTGGAGTGGACAACGTGTGCGAGCGTGCAGCAGTGCTTGCATGCAGCAGGGAATGTAATAAAGCAGGAGAACTTATCTATAAAAAACATAAATATGACAGGGTAACGGTTGCGGCAGCAAGGTATCCTGATTAATCATAAATGAGGGGCAAAATACCTTTTGACCCTCATATCATTAAAAAATTGCAAATAGCTGCGTGGTTATATAAAATTAGTAGAGATGGAGATTAACATGAATAAAATTTACATAGTAGGTATGGGGCCGGGCTTTGAAAGCATGATGACAAAGCAGGCGATTGACGCCCTGGAAGCGAGTGATGTCATAGTGGGATACACCGTATATATAAAGCTGCTTGGAGAAAAATTCCAGACAAAAGAGCTTTTGACCACTCCGATGCGTCAGGAAAAACAAAGATGCCACCTGTGCTTTAAAAAGGCACTTGAGGGCAAAACAGTCTCCCTTGTATGTAGTGGTGATGCCGGAATATACGGACTGGCCTCTCTTATGTATGAGATTGGGCAGGAATACGATAACGTAGAGCTTTCGGTAATACCCGGCATTACAGCGGCAAACAGTGGTGCGGCAGTGCTTGGAGCACCATTAAACCATGATTTTTGTACCATCAGCTTAAGTGACCTGCTCACGCCGTGGGATAAGATTGAAAAGCGCCTTGTGGCTGCTGCAGAGGGTGATTTTGTCATAGCACTGTACAATCCGTCAAGTCACAAGAGAAAGGATTATCTGATGAGAGCCTGTGATATTCTGCTTCGTGCGATAGAGCCGGATAGAGCCTGCGGCTATGTCGAAAATATTGGACGTGAGGGAACAAGCTATACGGTCTGTACCCTCGGTGAGCTCCGCAGTGCACAGGTCAACATGTTTACGACAGTATTTATCGGCAATGAGGGTACACGAATAATTGACGGAAAGCTTGTCACAAGGAGAGGATATCAGATTGAGTAAAATACTGATTTTTGCAGGAACAACAGAGGGACGTAAGCTATCAGAGCATCTGTGTGAAAGAGGCATAGAGCATACGGTTTGTGTGGCAACAGAATACGGTGAAATCGTGCTGCATGAAAATTCGTTTGCGCATGTTCATATGGGGCGTATGGACAGCGAAGGCATGAGAAGCTTCTTTGCGGAACAAAAATGTAAGCTTATAGTGGATGCAACCCATCCGTATGCAGCCGTTGTTACCGAAAATATAAAGCAGGCAGTTTATGCGTTTAACGAGGCACATGCTGTTACAGACAATCAGGCGGATAGCAGCATATCAGAAAATATCGAATATGTGCGTCTAAAAAGAGATACGGATATATCAGTAGATTATGATAATATCCGCTATTTTGAGGACAATGAAGCATGTGCAAAGGAACTTAACAATACAGACGGAAATATACTGCTCACAACAGGAAGCAAGGAGCTGTCAGTGTATTGTAAAACCTCAGCTGTCAGGGAAAGATTGTATGTGCGCGTGCTTCCGGGGATTGAGAGCATAAGCTTGTGCATGCACAATGATATTACAGGAAAGCACATTCTGGCAATGCAGGGACCGTTTAGCACACAGCTTAATGAGGCGCTTATTGACCAGTATGATATCAGATGTCTGGTCACCAAAAAAAGCGGTGCGGCCGGTGGCTTTATTGAGAAAATAGCTGCTGCAAAAAATAAAAATATTCCGGTCTATATTGTGGGGCAAAGCGTGCAGGATGATGGAATGTCATTTGAAGCTGTTTGTGAATATATTGACAGGAAATATAACAGGCTTCATATCATGCTTGCCGGCATTGGAATGGGAAATGATGCTTGCATGACAAAAGCTGTTTCAGATACAATAGAAAGCGCTGATATTATACTTGGCGCAAGCCGCATGATAGAAAAATACAGTGCGAAGATAGACAAAAAGCCGTATTATCTTGCAGAACAGATTATTCCTTATCTATACGAAATTTGTGCAGATACTGCAAAAATCAGTAATGTTCTTATATTATTCTCGGGAGATACAGGCTTTTACAGTGGAAGCAAAAAGCTGTATCTGGCGATAAAAAATGAAATTGCAGAAGGAAAATTAAATGCGGACGTGTCAATCTTTCCTGGAATTTCATCTGTGTCATATATGGCGGCAGCGGTCGGTGAAACCTACAGCGATGCATATATTTGCAGCATCCACGGAGTAAAGCTTTCTAATATCACATCACGGATTAGCTACCATGCAAAAACATTTATGCTGATGTCAGGTGTAAAGGATGTGAATATGCTTGGACACCTATTAAGCAGTGACGAAAGGTATGGTTTACAAAAAAGCTCGGTAACTGTAGGATACCAGCTATCCTATCCGGATGAAAATATATCAGTTCTTTCGCCGCAGGAGTGCACAAAGCTTAAAAGGGAGGGACTGTATATCTGCATGATAAAAAATCCCAATCCGGTTGCAAAAAATGTTACACCGCAGCTAAGTGATGCAGCATTTATCCGTGAAAAGGTTCCGATGACCAAAGAGGAAATAAGGCATGTAAGCATCTGCAAGCTTCATTTGAAATCGGATTCAGTGCTTTATGATGTGGGAAGCGGAACCGGCTCCATAGCGGTAGAGGCCGCATCACTTTCCGATGATATGGAGGTCTATGCCATCGAGCAGAAGGAAAATGCCGTGCAGCTTATCACGCAAAATAAAGAAAAGCATGGACTTGAAAATATCCATGTGATAAAAGCAAAGGCTCCTGACGGGATGGACAATCTTCCGGTGCCGACACACGCATTTATCGGAGGCAGCAGTGGCAATCTAAAGGAAATAATAGAGACTCTTAAAGTAAAAAATCCACATATCCGTATAGTGATAAATGCAATTTCCATGGAAACAATTTGTGAGATGAAGGAAATATTGTCGGCATATGATGTGAAAAATGAGGATATCGTGCAGCTGCAGGTCAGCCGCTCAAAGCAGATAGGACATTACCATCTGATGCAGGCAGAAAATCCGGTGTGGATATGTTCGTTTGAATTTTAACCAGGGCTTTTATGCTACAACCCGTAATAAATCATCGAAGGCTAATACTTTAAGGTATATGATGAAATAAAGGATGAATACATGAAAATAAATCGTTTTATGATAGCCGCGCCAAAAAGCGGCAGCGGAAAAACAATGATAACCTGCGCTTTACTGCAGTTATTAAGGGATAGCGGAAAAAACGTATTGTCATATAAGTGCGGACCTGATTATATTGACCCAATGTTTCACAAAAAGGTGCTTGGCGTATCATCCAAAAATCTCGATACGTTTTTTACGGACGAAAAGACAACAGTGCAGCTTTTCTTAGATGAAAGAGCCGATGGTGATTTTGTAGTGCTTGAGGGCGTGATGGGATTATATGACGGGCTTGGCGGAATATATGAGCAGGGTTCGTCATACCATCTGGCAAAGGTGACGCAGACTCCGATAATACTCGTGGTGGACGCAAAGGGAATGGGAAAGTCAGTGCTTGCTCTTATAGCAGGTTTTTTGCAGTATGACACGCACCACTTGATTAAGGGGGTTCTGCTCAATCGGATGTCGAAGGGCTATTATGACATCATAAAGCCTCTGATAGAGAAGGAGCTTTCAGTAAAAGTAGTCGGATATTTCCCGGAACAGAAGGATATCGTGCTTTCAAGCAGACATCTGGGGCTTGTCATGCCGGATGAGCTTTCAGATATAAAAAAACAGCTCAATGAAACTGCCGACAGACTAAAAAAGACAATAGATATGGATTTGTTTATAGATATAGCAGAAGCGGCAGATGAAATTGGTGACAGCGGAAGTGCAGATAAAGATAAGCGTCAAACCTTAAAAAATGCAGAGCTGATGAGGCTTCAAGGCCAAAATAATACCGTAAACATAGCTGTTGCCATGGACGAAGCCTTTTGCTTTTATTATGAAGATAATTTGAAGCTTCTTGAAAAATGCGGTGCAAAATTACAGTATTTTTCGCCATTGCATGATACAGAACTACCTGATAACTGTGATGCATTGCTGCTGGGTGGCGGTTATCCTGAACTGTATGCAAAGGAACTGAGTGAAAATATATCTATGAGAAAGTCAATAAAAACCGCATTTGAAGCAGGTCTGCCCACGGTTGCCGAGTGTGGAGGGTTTATGTATCTTCACACATATATCCATAATCAAAATTGTGTTTTTGATATGACTGGAGTACTTGGTGGGTGGTGCCGTTTTAAGGAAAAACTGGTCAGATTCGGGTATATTGAACTGGAAGAAAAGCATAGCAATTTCCTGCCGTCGGATGAAAAGATAAGAGCACATGAATTTCATTATTATGACAGCACCGATAACGGAACGGATTGCATTGCGACCAAACCTGCTACAGGAAGGAAGTATGACTGTGTGATAAGTAGGGATAATTACTGGCTTGGATTTCCTCATATTTATTATCCGTCAAATCCGCATTTCGCTGAGAATTTCGTAAAGAAAGCGCAGGAGTATGAAAGGAATAAGTTTGAAACAAATAAGTAGAAGACAGCCAAGAAATAAAGGGCATAGCAAATAAACCATCTTTCGGTGGTATAAAAATCAAATATAAATATAGAC
>ONHG01000037.1 GCA_900317585.1 uncultured Lachnospiraceae bacterium
TGTAGAAGCAATGGAGGTATTTAAAAAGAGTGGAGTAACTATGTGGGAATGCCGAAACTGTGGGCATGTAGTTGTAGGACTTGAGGCACCAGAGGTTTGTCCGGTATGTAATCATCCACAGGCTTATTTTGAAGTAAGAAAAGAGAATTATTAATTAGTCTTTTGAGAGCAGTGTATTCATAAATTATTGCACTGCTCTTTTTTATAGAATGGAATGAATACTTAAACAGATAAAGTCAGGGGGATTCACATGAGAGTACTGAATATCGAAGATGATACATTTAAACACAATGATATTTGCAAAGCCCTGTCAGGATGCGGGATTAAAGATGTCGAATGGTCCAATAATCTCGCGGATGGCTGGAAACAGATTAAAAACTCAATGGATAGTAATACCCCGTATGATCTGATAATTACTGATATGTATTATCCCAGCGAGCCGGGTGGCAGAGAAGAGGAATCAGGAGATGTTCTGATTGACAGAGTTATTAAGAACAAAATCACAATACCTGTAATTCTCTGCTCCAGCGTGAACCTCAAATACCCGGAAATATATGGCTGTGTTTATTATAGCAGGGAAAGAAACTGGGAGGCAGATATGCAGAAGCTTGTAAATAGTCTTGTTGCCGGATAAGTGCTAGTACTTCAACTCAATATCTCCAAGACCGGAGTCGATAATCAGGTGTTTTACCTTTTCGGCTTTTTCATTTACTTCATACTCATCGCCGTAATCATTACCATTGATTGTGATACTGCCGGTTCCGGAGTCCAAATCCATCATGTAGCCGTCAAGTGACTGTGAGGATGTCACAGTGATGTTACCTGTACCACCGTCGATATCCATCTTGTCAAAGGCACAGTTTTCAAAGCTTAGGTTGCCGGTTCCGCCATCCACATCACATGTGGCGAAGCTGCAGTCAGTGACATATAAATCGCCTATGCCTGTGTCAAATTCAGCATCGGCTGCAGTCAGAGCATCGAGGTTCACTTCGCCTACGCCGGTATTAAATGAGAGCTTGTTCAATGCTGCGCCCTCAGGAATGGTGACAGTGATTTCACTCGTTGTGTTTCTTTTGTAGTTGGTTCTTTCGCTCTGTGATATCGTGAGGGTATCGCCGTAACTCTTGATTTTTGGAACAAGTCGCTCGTTGCATTTGTATGAGACCGTGTAGTTGTCACCGGCTGTTATGTTGATATTCAGTACGGCTGCATCAAATATCAGGTTTGAAAATTCGTCGACTGAAAGCTCCTTTGTGCATACATTTCCGGGAGAATTGTCTGAGTGTGGAATAAGATTGTCAAACAGACCAAGGGCCAAGCCTCCGATATGGTAGAGACTTCCGGCTATGATGCAGATTACGGTAATTATTGTAATTGTTGTCAGATATATAGATTTTTTCATTTTGCATCTCCTTTTAAAATCAATTACTATGTTTATCGCTGAGCAGATTTTCAACCAGAGAGTGGATGATTGCAGCTATCGGCCAGATGATCCATGTAATATGCCAGTCAAATGTAAGAAAGCTCCAGCAGAGATAGATGCATGTGACTGTTGACCAGTAAACTGACATGATTGCAGCTACAACCGGATTTTCATAGTGAACCTTGCCATCGTGTGAATTGGCAAAATTACCGCCTACAGTTTTAGCACCGTTTAATGAGAGAAGCTTGTCAAAGCTTGATTTTTTCATATTTGTGAACACTATCATGAACACTCCGATTGCTATGAATACGAGCACGAATCCGCCGGAAAGTGAATCTGCGAAGGTGCTTTTGGTGTTTAGTGAGCTGATGATGATTGCAGGCACTGCACAGAGTATACAGAGCATGATGCCCACTGTTAAAAGTATTGCGTGTGTGGCACGGTAGCTTTCCTTTCGCTCGTTGACCCAGTTTGCTGTCTCAAAATCTATGCAGTAAGGCTCTTGTTTCAGGTAGTTCCATTTTGATGAGCTTGAGCCTGAAAAGATGAAAAAACCGACTGCAACAGCGATACACAGGAACAGGAAGGTGACGCCGATGGCATCAGATGCGTCCGGTGAAGCGAGTGAACGCGGAATACATTCGCTGAATATCGGTCCAAGGCTTGCGAGGATACAAAGCAGCACTCCAAACGCTGTGAGATATGCCTGTTTTGCTGAATCCTTGAGGAAGCTGACCGCAGTCTCGCGGGAGAGTGTTTTGGCAGCAGGCATTGCCTGGCGAGGGTCCACGAAGCTTTTGATGCCGAGAGAGTCAGCAAGCTCGTCAAGATTTCCAAACTCTGATATGACGATGCCGATGGCTTCGTTGTCGGATTTGCCCTCGGATATCAGTTCATTGTATTTATCCTCCATCATCTGATAGAGCTCATATTTTGCCTTCTGTACCTCGGGAGTATTCGGGAGGTGCGAAAACATATTTTCCAGATAATTCTTTATTGTTTCCATAAAATGTCTCCTTTTAAAATCGTATGAATTTGCTCACCACGTCGAGTGTCAGTTTCCATTCCTCGCATTTCATCCTGTAATATTCTCTGCCGGAACCGGTAATCTGATAATAGGTTCGTCGTTTGCCGTTTGCGTTGTCGCTCGAAGAAAATGATGTGATGTATCCGTTTTTCTCCAGACGGGTAAATGCAGAGTAAAGGGTTGTTTCCTTAATGACGTATTTTTCTTCGGATATCTGCTTTATCTGCTTTGAAATCTCGTAGCCGTAGGATGGTTTGTCGAGAAGCAGATAGAGGATGATGGTATCGTTGTATCCGCGGATGACATCGCTGCTGATGTTAACCATTTTCCACCTCCTGTTTCTAATATTTTAGTAACTATTCAGAACCACCGTGAGAATAGTTATCCATTTTTATTATATTTCAGACCGGAGTATGATTTACTTGTCTGTGAATCCGGTTTTATATATGATGGATTTTATGTTACTGTTTACACGAAATATTCTGTCGTGAACTGGATACTACGCGTGACGTACTACGAGTGTCATACTATGTCTGTCGTAGTAAACATATCACAGGTTGTTTTTTATGTCAACAGGGATTTGAAAAATAAGTGGAAGAAACACAGGCTGTGATGGTATACTGTACATAGTATATGTAGCAGTTTACATGCGGAATAATAAAAATAATAATTAGAAGTACAGGAGAAGTAATTAAAAATGATATTCGAAACACACGCCCATTATGACGATGACAGATTTAAGGAAGACCGCGATGTGACCATACAGCGGGTTTGTGACAGCGGGGTGGCGCCGATAATAAACGTCGGTGCATCAATAAGCTCCACAAAAACAACGATGGAGCTTGCAGAAAAATATGATTTTATATATGCGGCGGTCGGAGTGCATCCAAGCGACATAGCAGACTTGAACGATGAGACCTTTGCATGGCTTAAGCAGCAGACATTATGGGAAAAGACTGTGGCCGTCGGCGAAATAGGACTTGACTATTATTGGGATAAGGAAGCCGATGTACAGGAAAAACAGCGCTACTGGTTTAAGCGCCAGCTTGAGCTTGCGGCAGAAGCTTCACTGCCTGTAATAATACATTCTCGCGATGCGGCCGAAGATACAATGAAAATTATGAAAGAAGCAGCAGCGAAAGGCATCCGCGGTGTGATACACTGCTACTCATACTCGCCGGAGATGGCACAGGAATTTATAAAAATGGGCTATTATATCGGAGTTGGCGGAGTTGTCACATTCAAAAATGCAAAGAAGCTCGTACAGACTGTATCAGAGCTTCCGCTGGATAGAATCCTCCTTGAAACCGACTGTCCATACATGGCGCCGGAGCCGCATCGGGGCACCAGAAATGACTCGTCAAACATTCCGTATGTCATATCAAAGATAGCGGAAATCAAGGGTATTACGCCGGATGAGGTAGAGCGCGTAACGCGCGCAAACGCATTTGAACTCTTTAAACGTGTCAATTTCCGGGATTGTGCCACAGCGTGAGGGGCGAAAACCGCGAAAATTCATGAATATAATTGAAATAAAGACATTTTATGTGATATTATAAAAGATATTGACAGCAGTTGGACTGTCACATCAGACGAAACGACACAAGGAGCAGCGCATATAATGGCATTTTTGGGAAATCCTAAGAACACAATCGAGGTTCTGCAGAAATACAATTTCAATTTTCAAAAGAAATTCGGTCAGAACTTCCTCATAGATACAAACATACTTGAAGAAATCATAGACTCAGCCGGCATCACAAAGGATGACATGATACTTGAGATAGGTCCCGGAATAGGCACGATGACGCAGTATCTGTGTGAGTCGGCGCGTCAGGTAATTGCGGTCGAGATAGATACAAATCTGATACCGATACTTGAGGATACGCTGAGTGAGTACGACAATGTAAAGGTAATAAACGATGACATATTAAAGGTGGACATAAACGTACTTGCAGAGGAATATAATAATGGTAAGCCGATAAAAGTAGTCGCAAACCTGCCATATTACATAACGACACCAATTATTATGGGGCTGTTTGAGAGCCATGTGCCTATAGACAGCATCACAATCATGGTGCAGAAGGAGGTCGCTGACCGCATGCAGGCAGGTCCCGGCAAGAAGGATTATGGAGCACTTTCGCTGGCAGTACAATATTATTCGCACCCAGAAATAGTGGTGAATGTGCCGCCAAGCTGTTTCATGCCACAGCCAAAGGTAGGTAGCTCCGTTATATCGCTCAAGAGATATGAAAAGCCGGTGGTTGAGGTGGAGGATGAAAAGCTCATGTTCAAAATTATCAGGGCATCCTTCAACCAGCGCAGAAAAACACTTGCCAACGGACTCAACAACTTCGGCGGCATGGGACTGACAAAGGAGCAGATACAACAGAGCATCGAAGCACTCGGTGTTCCTGTAAACGTGCGTGGTGAGGCACTCAGCCTGGAACAGTTTGCACAGTTGTCCAATATAATCGGAGCAGCCAAAAAAGAATAAAGTGTATGAATAAATATGCGCAGACAGGACAAACTATCATCAGAACAAATCAGATGATGGAGGAAATGTCCTATGAAAAAACAACAAATAGCAGCAGCGGCATGTCTCGTGGCCGGAGCCATAGGATTTGCAGCGGTATATTCAACACACAATCTCAGTAACGAGGAAGAACCGACAGAAATCTCACAGACCTCGTCCATAGTGGAGCCCACAGAAAAAAAGACACCACAGCCCGTGAGGGAAGAGAAGGATACCGAGACAGAAACAAAGCAGGATAGCACAGATGCTAAGCAGCCTCAAAAACAGGAACCGACAGAAAAAGAACTGCATTTTTCACCGGAAAATGTGACAAACTGGCCTTTAAAGGGAGATGTGCTGTTACCGTTTTCCATGGAAAAAACAGTATATTTTCCAACACTTGATCAGTATCAGTACAATCGCGGCATGGTAATCCGCGCCAATGAGGGGGATGCTGTGTGCTCTGTCACAGAGGGCAGAATCATAGATATATATGACAGTGCTGAGACAGGATGCACGGTGGTACAGGATCTGGGAGATGGCTACACGGCAACGTACGGACAGCTTAAGGATCTGACCTGTGATGAGGGAGATGTGCTTGAAGCGGGCGAGACGCTTGGGGCAGTTGGAAAAGAAACCAGATATTACACCGTCGAGGGTACAAATATATATTTTGCAATGGAACAGGACGGAAAACCAATCAATCCGATGGACTATTTCGGAGACAAATAAATAGAAAATATAGAATATGCCATACATGATCCGCCATATGCAGATGCGGATATGAGCAGGCAGAGAGGTGAGCATGGTGGAATTTGAAGAATACAATGAAAAAGTAAAACAGTTGACACAGGGCATTCTTGACACATATAGAAAGAATGCCGAGCTCACCATGAAGTATTGTAATGAGCTCATTGCATATGGCGAAAATACAGCGGATTCAAAGCTTCTTGGGTTTGGATATTTTTATCTTGCTTCAACGCTGTATTGTCTGAATGACTGTGAACATATTTTTGATGTTATAGTCAAAGCCATAAAGCATCTGGAGAGGAGCGGCGAGTGGTGTCTTCTGGCTAGATCATACAACATACTGGGCATTGTTACCTTTAGCAGAGGCAATATGCCTGTGGCGTATGATTATTATCTTGATGGCCTTATGTATTGTAAAAAATACGGCTTACTCGAAGAACAGGGCATGATCAATGTCAACTGCGGAGCATTGAACATAGAGGCCGGAAGATACAGGGAAGCCATGGAATATTTTGAGAAAGCCATGGAATACATAGTGTCCATACCGGATGACCCTGCGTATCATACCAAGATGATATCCTTATATGAAAATATGATAAACTGCAAGGTGCTTGAGAATGATTTTACAGGCATAGATGCCATGCTGTCTGAGGTTGAAAAAGAGCATCTGCCGTATGCGGATGCCATTGACAGGCTTGGCATATTAATCAGTAAAACCTTTTATATGCATAGAAGCGGTCAGTATGATAAGCGTGATGAATGCATCAATAAGATTGACAGCGGAATCCGTCCGGATATGCTTTTTCTGGATTTGCTGGAGGATTTTTTTGTCTATCTGAATGTATTGTTTGAGAGCGATAAAAATGATGAGTTCTGGCATCTTGTTGAGCTTATGGAGCCAATGCTAACCAACATGAAGGTCACAGGCATGCAGGTAAGACTGCTGTCACTCAAAATCCGTTACTACAGAAAAAATCATATGAATGCAGAGTATCTGCAGTCTGCCGGCTTGTACTATGAGCTGTCGGAGAGACAGGCAGCCGAGTCAAAGGGTGTGATAAAAGAGGTAATAGGACTCCGAAACAACTTCGAGAAGGTAAATCGTGCCAAGAAAGAAATGGAAAAGGAAAATAAACGTCTTCTGGTACAGTCGGAGACAGATCCGCTTACAGGTATGGCAAACAGACGAAAGCTCAATGTCCAGGCTGATGATATGTTTATGAATGCACTTGAAGCCGGACATAATTTTGCAATTGAGATACTGGATGTTGATTATTTCAAGGAATACAATGACAATTACGGACATCAGGCAGGAGATAAATGTCTTATTGAGATAGCTGAATGTATCAGGGAAGTGGCAATGGCACATGGAGGTTTCTGCTCCAGATACGGTGGAGATGAGTTTGTTATCATATATGAGGCGGTATCAAAGGAGGAGGCAGAAAGCTATGCGGCGCAGCTGAGTCAGAAGGTGCTGAATCTGAATATAGCGCACAGATATTCAAAAGCTATGCCAATTGTCACAATATCCCAGGGAATGTTCTGCGATGTGCCGCATAAGGAAAACAGAGTGTGGGATTTTTTACATATAGCTGATGAGGTGCTTTATAGCGTAAAGTCAGAAAACCGTAACAGCTATAGTGTGATGGACAGAGAGGAGTACCTTACGCTTTCAGAGCAGGTTTCAGAGCCTGTAAAACTCTTTTAGGAAATAGGGATTGGCACAAAAGTGGAAAATTATACATATATTGTAAGGTGTGCTGATGGTACACTTTACACAGGCTGGACAAATGACCTCAAAAAGCGCATAAAAGCACATAATGACGGAAAAGGCGCCAAATATACAAAGACACGCAGACCTGTGGAGCTGGTCTACTTCGAGCATTTTGCCACAAAAGAGGAGGCAATGAGCAGGGAGTATCACATAAAACAGCTTAAGCGTTCACAGAAGCAGGCTCTGATAGATAGAATGGATAAAAGTCATGAGATAATACCATTTGAGCTGACAGAGGGCGAGAGTGTTGCCCGGATTAATTAAAGACTATATAATGTTTATTGTAATCTCACAATAGTTACCAACGAAGGAATTATTTGGGAGCGGTAATCAGCTTGTTACATTCCGGACATACAATAAACGGGGAGGAATCGCGCATGGAAGAGAATAATAAGATGAAGCACACCATAAAGGTCGCATGGGCCAAAGGGTTTTCACAGTTTTTAGCACTAGCAGGAGCAATCCTGCTAGTGTTTGTGCTATTTAAATTTGATGCAATAATGGCACAGATAGTGAGAATAATAAACATACTTATGCCAATTATCATGGGTATTGTACTGGCGTATCTCGTAAATCCGATGGTAGAGTTTTATGACAGAAAGCTAAGCAATTCGCTCGGCAAAGCCATAGAAAAAAAGCGAGGAAAGAGACCATCAATGAGAGGTCTGTCAATACTTATAAGTCTGGTCATAATAGTAGCCATTATAGTAGTGCTCATCATGATGGTGGTGCCACAGCTTGTAAGCAACATCACAAACGCGGTCAGTCTTTTACCGGATCAGATACAGGACCTTGTGAAAAAAATCACAGAGCTTGCTAAAAATAATGACAAGGCAAAGGAAATAATCACAGAGCTATACAATAACAGCATAAGCTATTTTACCCAATGGGTAAGGGACAATATGCTTGGACAGGTTACCTTTGTGATAAACAGTATTATGGGAATCTTTGGTACAGCGGTAAACTGCCTCGTTGCATTCATCGTGGCCATCTATGTCCTGCTTAGCAAGGATACCTTCAAGCGTCAGACTAAGAAGCTCGTGAGTGCATTTCTGCCGGAACGCCATATACAGGTGCTTTCGAGCATCTTAAAAGAGAGCGACAAGATATTCGGTGGCTTTATCAGTGGTAAAATCATCGATTCACTCATAATCGGAGCTATCTGTTTCGTGTGCTGCCTGATACTGCGCATGCCGTATGTAGCACTCGTGAGCGTGATAGTCGGAGTGACCAATGTCATACCGTTCTTTGGACCGTACATTGGAGCCATACCAAGCACCATACTCATCATGCTCGACAGCCCGTCAAAGGGTGTGATATTTTTGCTGTTTATCATTATCTTACAGCAGGTGGACGGCAATATCATCGGACCAAAGATACTCGGTGAGTCCACAGGACTCTCACCTTTCTGGGTGGTATTTGCAATCTTCCTTGGAAATGGATTATTTGGAGTAGTGGGGCTGTTCATCGGAGTACCGACATGGGGTGTCGTGTACTACCTGATAAAGAGATATGTGAATTATCGTGTGAGGAAGAAAGAATAAACGTACTGTTAAAAAATAAGTTACAAATTTTGAAAATAGTACTTGAATACTGGAAAACATGTGTATATAATGTGTGAACGAGGCTTTGAAAAAGAGCTTGTTCACACATTTTTTTAATGGATTTTCTGCATGGGTGAACCTGCTGGGAAAAGTTATTATGAATTGAATTTTTGAGGAGGGTATTTACACATGAAGACAGATATGACCAAAGGCAATCCAATGAAAATTATACTGCTGTTCTCGATTCCTGTTCTGATGGGAAATCTGTTTCAGCAGTTCTATAATATGGTGGACACGGTTATCGTGGGGCAGTATCTGGGCTCAAAGGCGCTTGCGGCGGTTGGCTCGACAGGCTGTATTATGTTTCTGGTGCTTGGCTTTGCAAATGGAATAGCACAGGGTTTTGGAGTTATGGCAAGCCATGCGTTTGGTGCGAAAAAAGAGAAGCTTTTGAAGCATTATGTGGCTTTAGCTATCATTCTTACTGTGATTGTCTCAGTGGTGCTCACGATTCCGACAGTGCTTGCGTCGAGGCAGTTTCTTATCTGGCTCAATACACCTGATGATATACTTGTCATGGCTGATGCGTACATAAAGGTCATTTTTGCGGGAATTTTCTGCACCATGTCATACAATGTGGCTTCCGGTCTTTTGCGAAGTATCGGAGACAGCAAGACTCCGCTGTACTTTTTGATTTTTTCATCTGTATTGAATATTGTGCTGGACATATTCTTTATCGTGGTGGTGAAGGCAGGCACGGCAGGAGCTGCTTATGCGACAGTTATCTCGCAGGGAATTGCAGCAGTTTTGTCATTTATCGTGATGTTTAAGAAGTATGATTTGCTGCGCACCAGCCGTGAGGATTATTACATGGACTGGAACGGAATCTGGCACATGCTCTCAATCGGTCTGCAGATGGCACTCAACTATTCAATAACTGCTATCGGAACGATGATTTTCCAGGCTGCGGTCAATGTGTTCGGTTCGCAGGTGGTAGCTGCGTTTACCGCCGCATCCAAGGTCAACAATATCGCGACACAGACCATGCCTACACTTGGAACAGCCGCTGCGACTTACTGCGGACAAAATCTCGGTGCAGGCAGATCCGACAGGATATTTAAGGGTATGAAGACATGCTTTTTCATATGTATAGGCTGCGCAGTTTTAGCGGCAGCAATTAACTGCTTTGTCGGACCATACATGATAGGTTGGTTTATCACATCTCCTACGGCAACTGACATTGACTATGCTATGAAATATCTGAAAATCGCGAGCGTATTCATGCTTCCGCTGGCATGGATTTTTGCATACAGAAACGGCCTGCAGGGGCTTAACAAGGGACTTGTGCCTATGCTTAGCGGTGTGATGGAGCTTGTGTCGAGATTGATTGCAATACTTGCCCTGTCAAAGCCATTTGGTTACGTCGGTGTGTGCTTTGCAGATCCGGCAGCTTGGCTTACAACAGGAATACTGCTTATTGTGACCTACTATGTGTGGGAGATGCGCATGAGAAAGAAGGTACAGTAAAACCACAAATGAGGTTTTTTCAGCGAATAAAAACTCCTGGGATGGTGTGAGCAGCCGGGAATATCAGGACGCAGCAGGAGAAAATCAGGCTGTTACATGTCAAACAGAATGGGAGGATTTGCATGAGCAAATTATTGGAAAAAGCAAGAAGCTACGAGGCAAAAAAAATAGCTGCTACAGATAAAGAGAGTAAACCTTTGTTTCATATCAGTGCACCGGCAGGATGGATTAATGATCCGAATGGATTTTCTGTCTATAACGGAAAAATTCATCTGTTTTATCAGTACTATCCATATCTGCGTGAGTGGGGACCTATGCATTGGGGACATAGTACGACAAGCGATATGATTAAATGGGAACAGCTTCCGTGTGCTCTGGCACCTGACGAGGAATATGATAAAAAAGGATGTTTCTCAGGAAGCGCCATTGAGGCAGATGGTAAGCATGTGCTTGTATACACAGGTGTCACAAGGATTAAACTTCCTGACGGCAGTGAGCAGGAGAGACAGAACCAGTGCATCGCATTTGGAGACGGACTTAATTATGTGAAGCATGAGAATAATCCTGTTGTGACAGGCGATATGCTTCCTGAAAACTGCAGCAGAATCGATTTCCGTGACCCGAAAATATGGAAAGAGGATGACACATATTATCTTATAGTTGGAAGCAAGGACTTAAACGATGTGGGACAGGTGGTGCTCTGCTCTTCAAAAAACCTGACCGATTGGCAGTTTGTGACAATCCTTGCGGCAAACAGCACCGGCAAAATAGGTACCATGTGGGAGTGCCCGGACTTCTTTGGGCTGGAGGATAAGCATGTGCTCGTCTGTTCACCGCAGAATATGAAGGCAGACAAATATGAGTTTCATAACGGACACAACTCTGTATATTTTCTGGGGGATTATGATAAAGAAAATCATGTATTTATCAAAGAAGAGCCGCACACACTTGACTATGGCATGGACTTTTATGCGCCACAGACTACACTGCTTCCGGACGGACGCCGCGTGATGATTGCCTGGATGAAGTCATGGGATGCATGTGTCGTTCCTGATTCGCAGGATTGGCAGGGCATGATGACACTGCCTCGTGAGCTTGAAATAAAGGACGGCCGTATCTGGCAGAAGCCGGTTAAGGAAATAGAAAATTATCGTGCAAACAAGTGTCATTATACAGATAAAAAAATAGACTGCTACACGACCTTTAATGGCATAAAGGGCCGCACTCTCGACATGACAGTGGAGCTTTCAGGCGAGGAGTACAATAACTTCACTGTTGAAATGGCATGCGTTGATGAGTATAGCACAGCGTTTACCTACAACAGAGTCGCAGGCATGCTCGAGATTGATCGTACCTGCTGTGGCGTCACAAAGGATGTCGTCTGTGTCAGAAAAATTAAAATCGCAGATACAGACAGAAAGCTAAAGCTTCGTTTCATCATGGACAGACAGTCTATAGAGCTCTTTATCAATGACGGACAGCAGGTCGCAACCACAGCTATCTGTACACCTCTTCAGGCAGACGGAATCAGCTTTAATTGTGACGGAAGTGCTGTTGTGGATATTGAAAAATATGATATAATTTTGTAATATGACCGCATATCAGTAGAGCATACAAGTAATAACCGGACAAATTATTAGTCCGGTTATTTGCAGAATGATATACAGGATAATTAAGCAGCTTATGGAGGACAACATGCATAAATGAACATAAACCAGACACTCAAACAATACTTTGGCTACGACAGTCTTAGAACAGGGCAAGAGGAGCTCATAAACGGCATACTTTCCGGGCACGATGTGCTCGGTATCATGCCGACAGGCGCAGGAAAATCGCTGTGCTACCAGCTTCCGGCGCTTATGCTTAATGGAATTACGCTTGTCATTTCGCCACTTATCTCGCTCATGTCAGATCAGGTCAAGGCTTTAAACCAGGCAGGAGTGCATGCCGCCTATATCAACAGCTCACTGACCGAAAACCAGATAAGGATGGCACTTTCGTATGCCTCACAGGGGCGCTACAAGATAATCTATGTCGCTCCGGAGCGTCTCAACACGCCGCGTTTTCTGGATTTTGCCTGCAACGCGGACATATCGATGCTGACAGTTGATGAGGCACACTGTATATCGCAGTGGGGACAGGATTTCAGACCTAGCTATCTGGAAATTGCCGGATTTTTAACGAGACTTCCAAGACGACCGATAGTCAGTGCGTTTACAGCGACCGCCACGGAGCGCGTGAAAAATGATATAGTGGCTTCGCTTGGACTTAACAATCCGGTTACTATGGTGACAGGGTTTGACAGACCTAACCTGTTTTTCAGGGTTGTTACAAGAAAGGGAGGCAGCCAGAAGGACAACAGCATCATCAACTATGTGAAAAAGCATGAGGACGAAAGTGGAATAATATACTGCGCAACGAAAAAGAATGTGGATAAGCTGTATACCCTTTTAAATGAGCAGGGCATTTCGGCGGGCCGTTACCACGCAGGGCTTTCAAATGATGAACGTAAGCAGAATCAGGAGGATTTTACATACGACAGAATCCGTGTGATGGTTGCCACAAACGCATTTGGAATGGGAATCGACAAGTCAAATGTGAGATATGTGCTGCATTACAACATGCCACAGAGCCTCGAGTATTACTATCAGGAGGCCGGAAGAGCGGGACGAGACGGTGAGGAAGCGGAATGTGTGCTGTTTTTCTCAAAGCAGGATATCATGATAAACAAGTTCCTTCTGCAGAATAAGGCTTCAGCAGGCGATGTGGCATCCGACATGCAAAAGACAGCCAATGACCAAAGAAAGCTACAGCAGATGATAAATTACTGCGAGACGGACAAATGCCTGAGAGAGTTTATACTTTCATATTTCGGAGACACAACGCCATGCATCTGCAACAAATGCAGCAACTGTGTGGTTGTGGAGAATGAAGAGGAGGAGACATACGTTGAAACCGGCAAAAAGCGCAAAAAGGCAGCACAGCTTGCAGGGCTTAACGAGCTTGGTGTTGCGCTATTTGAAAAGCTGCGCAGCGTGCGTACAGAGCTGGCTGCAGAAAAGTCGGTGCCTCCGTATATCATCTGCTCCGACAAGACCTTAAAGGATATGTGCGCAAAGCTGCCACGGGATAAGGAACAGCTTGCCGATGTGTACGGAATGGGCGAGCAGAAGATACAAAATTACGGTGAAGCGTTTGTGACGGCGGTAAATTCATTTGTTGCAGATAACCCAAATCCATTAGGCAGCACGACCGGTGAAAGACCACAGACTGTTTTAAGCGATGAGGAGGCTGCTGAAACTGGCAGCACGAGAAAAAAGAAGCTTCCGTTTTACATCGAGCCACAAAAGCTTGACGAGGTAGAACTCACCGACAAATGCAGGCTTACAGAGCTTACAAACAAAATAAATGAGCTGTGTCCTGCGGATAAGGAGCACAAAAAGCTTGCAGCCTCGTTTATAAACGAGCTTCTTATTGCAGAGGGATATCTGGAGGAAGTTACAGGAGGCGAGAACAAGATAAAGCGTGTCACTGAAAAGGGACAAAGCGTAGGAATAGAGGAGGAAGAGCGCAAGGCAAAATTTGGTGGAAGCTATTATGCTATCACCCACTCGAAGCAGAGCCAGCAGGTGATAATAGAAATGCTGAAAAAACATTATAGCGGCATTAAACCGCAGGAGTAAATGGACTTTATATAAACTGGATATATAAATTTATATAAAATTGGATATATACTTGATGCCACATAAGAGTATTATATACTTTAATTGAACTATTAAGAACTACTGAGAAAAACTGATGCATCATGCTTAGATGTAAGCAGCAGATTTTGAATAGTTACATATAATCAAATGGAGGCATTTTATGAGAAACGAAAAAGTTCAAAAACTCACACTTACAGCACTTATGGCAGCTTTATCATATGTCATATTCACATTTTTACAGATTAAGGTCACATTACCGGGCGGCAGCGCCACATCCTTTCACCTGGGCAACGCGGTCGTAGTACTTGCAGCTTTGCTCTTAGGCGGAGTATACGGAGGAATCGGTGGAGCAATCGGAATGACAATCGGTGATTTACTTGACCCGATATATATCACCGGAGCACCAAAGACATTTTTCCTCAAGTTTATGATTGGTATTATCACAGGTCTTGTAGCACACAAGCTTGGAAAGATTACATATTCAACCGATAGGAAGCATGTATTTAAATGGACAGTCCTTGCAGCATGTGCAGGAATGCTCTTCAACTTTATTTTTGACCCGATAATAAGCTATTTTTACGATATGCTTATCCTCGGAAAGCCGATGGCACAGCTCAAAATCGCATGGAGCGTGACCACAACAGGAGTCAATGCAGTGATATCTGTGATTGCTGCGACAATCGTGTATATGGCACTGAGACCGGTGCTCATCAAGGCAAATCTGTTTTTCAAGATTGGCAAAGAAAAATAATAGTTACATAATTTCATAAAAATAAAATCCACATACATCATGTTGAAAGAGATGTATGTGGATTTTTTTATGATTTTATTGCCGCAACAAAATCATGTATCTTGTCCGGATTCTTACCCGCTCCGTTATCATTTTCCACACCTGAGGATACATCAACTCCGTCAGGATGCACGGCTTCAATTGCCATGCGCACATTGTCGGGATTTAAGCCCCCTGCAAGCAGCAGCAGCTTTTCATCGCGGGGGATATTGTCAACCAGCTTCCAGTCAAAGGTTTTTCCACTGCCGGGTTCGATGGCATCAAACACATAGCCTGCGATACGTGAATCGTTGTGATACTTCTCATAGCTGCCCATATCAGAGACATTGAAGGCTTTGAGAATCGGGATAGCTATTGCTGCCTCCGCCTCTGTCTCCGGAATTTCCCCATGTATCTGGATATAGTCAAAGCCTGCAGCCTCAATCTGTCTGACCTGCTCTATGGATGGCGAAACGACAACGGCGACTCTTTTGATGGAAGTATCAAGGGCTGCCATAATCTCCTTTGCCTGCTCGATGGATATATTTCTCTTGCTTTTTGGAAAAAATAACACCATACCCGCAAAATCAACATGATTTTCATTGAGATACCGTGCTTCAGCAGGTGAAGTCAGACCGCAGATTTTTATTTTGGTGTTGGAATTTGTATTTATATTATTATCACTAATTTCTTTATCTGTATTCTGTGTATTCATATCCTAAGAATAGCATTGTTGCAGGTTAATCGCAAGTGGATTGACCATAAATTGTTGGGTGTTGTTCGCAAGCCGCGGGTACCATGGCGCACACACTATCCCACGTTCGCTACGCTACGCAGCTAAGAGACTGTACGAATTGTGCCAAAGGTTTTCTTAACTTGACGAAACCGTCGAAACTCGCCATCCATGGCTCGATTTCTCCTTGCCTCGGCGTCCATGCCTCGGCATTTCTGCGTTACATAGCACAATTCTACAGTCTCTAAGCAGCTTCGCTATTCGCTTACATGGAATAGTGTGTGCGTCATGGTACCCGCGGCTTGCGAATAGAGTACTACAAACAATGGTTAATACGGATTGCATGCGCAAAAATGAGATGTTATAATGCAGTTAATAAACAGTAATAAAGCAGGAGATAACAATTATGTCAACAGAAGAGATTAAAGAATATATCGGAACACAGCTCAAAGCACTCACATCAATAGCAAGCCCTACAGGTTTCACAAAAAATGCCACAGACTATCTGATGAAGCAGCTTGAGGCTATGGGATATGCGCCACAGCTTTCAAATAAAGGAAATGTCAGCGTAGAAATCGGTGGAGAGGGCGCACCTTTGGTATTGGCAGCGCATGTGGACACACTTGGAGCCATGGTACGTTCAATAAAGGATAACGGACGTTTGCGCCCGACAACTATCGGCGGTCATCAGTGGAGCACAGCAGATGGAGAAAACTGCATGGTTTTTACGCGTGATGGCAGAATGTACACAGGCGTGGTGCTAAATACAGAGCCATCAGCACATGTGGCAGACGAAAAAGTCGAGATAAAGGAAGAAAACATGGAAATCCTGCTCGATGAAAATGTAAATGACAAGCAGGGCGTAGAGGCACTTGGCATCCAGACAGGGGATATTATCGCCATGGATCCACGTACAGTCATCACGGAGAGTGGCTATATCAAGAGCCGTTTCCTTGATGATAAGCTGTCAGCCGCCATCTTACTCGGTGTGGCTCATGCCGTAAAGGAGGAGGGCTGGAAGCTAAACCGCAAGGTCACACTGCTCTTTACGGTTTATGAGGAGGTAGGTCACGGCGGAAGCTTTGTACCGGCTGATACGGAGGAGATGATTTCCGTAGACATGGGCTGCGTTGGAGCCGACCTCGGCTGTACGGAGCATATGGTTTCAATCTGTGCGAAGGACTCAGGCGGACCTTACAACTACGAGCTTGTTACAGCGCTTTCAAATCTGGCAAAGAGCGAGGGGCTTGACTATGCAATCGATGTTTATCCGCACTACGGCTCTGATGTTGAGGCAACACTGCACAGCGGATATGATATCCGTCATGGGCTTATCGGTGCAGGAGTTTATGCATCGCATAACTATGAGCGCTCACATATGGATGGCGTGGAGAATACTTATAAGCTTTTGAAAAAATATATTACAAAATAGTATCATTGTGATACATTATTTCATGTATTCAAACAAAGTAGGAGAGAGGCAAATACACCATGAATTTAAAAAAAGTTCATCATATTGCCATTATTGGGAGCAACTATGAGAAATCAAAGCACTTTTATGTGGATCTGTTAGGTTTTTCTATTATTCGAGAAAATTACAGACCAGAACGTGATGATTATAAAATTGATCTTCAACTCGATGAGATAGAATTAGAACTTTTTATCATTAAAAATTGTCCGAAGCGTCCAAGTTATCCAGAGGCTTATGGTCTCAGGCATCTTGCCTTTGCTGTAGACTCGGTCGATGATACTGTAAGAGAATTGAATAAAATGGGCATCATAACTGAGCCGATTAGACTCGATACTTACACAGGAAAAAAAATGACATTCTTTCATGATCCTGACAATCTACCCTTGGAAATTCACGAATAAGGTATTGCAGTGAAAAGATATGCCCTGTTTTGGGCTGTGATTTTATAAATTCAAGTTTGCCGAACTGACCCAAAAGAGCTCGAAGGAGCTCTTTTTCCTTTTTTATAATAGTATCATTATGGTATAATAGAGGCATTAGAATCGAAAGTTGTGGAGGTGAAATGAATATGATGATGTTCTTAAAATTAAGAAATATCTGAGTTCATAGAACTATGTTAAATAGTTTTATGTATAGGCAGAACCCGAAAAACTATTTAATAAAGGAGATTGTGCAATGATATTTCAAGATAATGTAATCAAAGAGTACTTAAAAAATGTTTATTTTATAACGGGAACACCTTGTGGAGGAAAGACAACCGTTTCACGTGCGTTGGCGGAAAAGTATGGATTTGAACTATTTGATGTTGATGAGAGATTCGACGAGCACAAAAAAATGTCGAACCCATTATTTCAGCCTGCGATGAATACGTATTTTAACAGTGCAGATGAATTTTTTGGAAGAACAGTTGAAGAATATAAGAATTGGCTGTTGAATAATACTCGTGAACAGTTAGAGTTTGTTCTTCTTGATTTGATTCGTTTATCAGAAAATAAGAAAGTTTTGTGCGATTGTCATCTTACAGTTGCTCAGGCACTCGCTTTTTCTGAACCAGCGAGAGTTGTTTTTCTCATAAAAGACCCATCTAATCTTGTTGATGAATATGGTAATCGACCAGATCATCAGGGATTTTTTCAGTACTTAAATTCAGCGACTGATATAGAAAAAGCCAAACAAACTGTGAATATTACCTTATATGAACTCAATGTAAATCGCATAGAGGAGATTAAAAGCAGTTCTTTCTTTTGGATAGAGAGAACTGTGGATAGTACAGTTGAGAGTACATTAACTTGTGTCGAAAAACATTTAGGTTTAATATAGTTGAAGAGAGACATTCGATTATAGCACATTTTGTTTAATGAATTAGTGCCACAAATTGAGAAGTATTCTTGATTTGTGGCATCTTAATAAGGCAGAATAAAGGAATAAAAAGAATCTTAATTCTGTTAAATGCTATTGACAACTTCCAGTTTGGAGAATTGAGAAAATCGATACTTGTAGATGGAGGTAATCAAAATGAAAGAATATCAATATTTGATTGGAAAGATTATTGCCGCAATCATTATAGCGTAGGCTATTGGTGGAGCTGGAGAAAGTATCCGCAGTGGCTTGTTTCAATTAGGGGATGCGCTTCGGTAACTTTTGATTTGTTGAACTGATAAAAACCCTTTAGGAACTAAAGGGCGCACTTCTATACTCTCCTGTCGAGAGTATCGTGCGTCCTGCGGAGCTTCATTCCCGGTCAGCAGAGAAAAACTGCTTGACCGAAAATATTTCGTCACTTCGTTCCGTCAATGGAGCTACACTTCCTTGCGACGCTTGTGCGTCTATCCCCTGTGGACTTGCCGTCCGCAAACGGTTTTGAGAACCGTCCGCCGCCAGCAAGTTGCAAAAAAGTATGATGGAGGTACTCAATTTGAAAAGAGCTGCAAAAATAGTTTTGATAGGAGTCTGCTTCGGCTTGATTTTGTTATTCCTTAAAATTAGTTTTAGGATTGATGATGCAGCTTTTATGCATGGTTATTGGATTGCGGCGGTTGCCATTGTATTAGGTGCTGTGTTAATCAATGTATGTTACAATCTAATTTATTTTAACAAAGTCAAGAAAATTGCAAAGCTGTTGAGTGAGGAAAAGCCACAGGAATACATTGACGGTATAGAAAATTTGCTAAAAACCGCAAAAGGGAAAACATTAAGAAATATCTTAGAATTAAATTTGGCTGCTGGATACATTGAGATAAAACAATTTGATATAGCAATTCCTATGCTGGAAAAATTGTCCCATGAGCGGCTGAGAGGTTCTTCTGTTAATGTAGTTCATAAAATCAACCTTTGCTTGAGCTATTTTGAAACTGCACAGTATGAAAAAGTAATTACAGTATACAACGAAAACCAAGGACTTTTTCAACAATATAGACATCACAAAATCTACGGCGGAAACATAGCCATACTTGATATAATAGCAGCAATTATAAATGAGCAATATAATCAGGCAGAAGAATTGCTGGATACGGCAAAGAAAATGTATGATGATCCTCGATTAAAAAAATCGTTTCGAGAAATTCTTGATATATTAAATAAAGCAAAGGCGGAAAATCACTAACATCATAACTCAATACAGAAAATCAGACCGTTGACTGGTCGCAATGTGCGAAAAGTTGACGGTCTTTTTTTATCCCAAAAATCAAAAAAGGAGGTCAATCACAATGACAAAACCGAAAACCCTCGACCAGCTCCCGCATTTCCATGTGCTTTGCCCCATCCGCCCCATCGAGCAGAACGGCAAATGGGGGCTAAAGCAACGCCGGGGGTATGAGCTGGACGAGGACGGCAACCGTATCCGAGACCAGAACGGCGAGTTCCTCTTCCCAGAAAATAGCCAAGCTGTGACAATAGTCTATGGGTAGAAATAACTCCAAGCAGAGTTCCAACTGTTGCCATTGTAATTCCGGAAGTCAGTACAGATACCGTAACATTGGAAACAGTCTCCACAATACTTTCCTTTTTATTAAGCGTCTGTCTGTTTTCTTTATACCGTTCAGTAAACAGAATTGCATAATCTACAGTGGTACCCAGCTGGATGGAACGGATAATAACCTTAATCCGTGAAGCTTAAACGGTTATGATGCTACATAATGCTTCCCATAAGTGTTGACATTACAATCATAACGATTGAAAACATAAGTGAATTAACTGA
>ONHG01000043.1 GCA_900317585.1 uncultured Lachnospiraceae bacterium
ATTATAACAGGAGACAGATAGATTAGAAAGGCGAAAGGTAGCCAACGTGTTTCATGATACATTGGTACCTTTCGCAGAAAGGCGGATTATAAAAATGGATATTATTGCTGCAATTGCAGAAGAACTGCAGATTAAAAAAGGACAGGCCGAGGCCGCTGTCAAGCTGATAGATGAGGGAAACACCATTCCTTTTATCGCCAGATACCGAAAGGAGGCAACCGGCTCATTAAATGATGAGGTGCTCAGAAATCTCTTCGACAGACTGACATATCTACGTAATCTTGAGGACAAGAAGCAGACAGTGCTTGCAAGCATTGAGGAGCAGGGC
This sequence comes from uncultured Lachnospiraceae bacterium, assembly GCA_900317585.1. Lineage (GTDB taxonomy): Bacteria > Bacillota > Clostridia > Lachnospirales > Lachnospiraceae > Roseburia. The sequence continues at coordinate 329 of ONHG01000043.1, forward strand.
AAGCTTACGGACGAGCTTAAGAAGGCAATCCTTGAGGCACAGACACAGGTGGCGGTTGACGATTTGTACAGACCTTACCGTCCGAAGAGAAGAACCCGTGCAACAATCGCAAAGGAAAAGGGCTTAGAGCCACTTGCACAGACCATTTTAGCGCAGGAATCGTCTGTTGATATCATGGCAGAAGCAGCTAAATATGTGGATGCAGAAAAAGACGTGGCAGATGAAGCGGCTGCACTCGCCGGAGCAAAGGATATCATTGCAGAGAACGTATCAGACAATGCCGGTTACAGAACAAAAATCAGAGAGCTTACCATGCAAAAGGGGCGTCTTATATCGACAGCCAAGGATCCGGAGGTAGAGTCTGTCTATGAGATGTACTATGAATTTGATGAGGCTCTTTCCAAGGTTGCAGGTCACAGAACACTCGCAATTAACCGTGGTGAGAAGGAAAAAATCCTCACAGTAAAGATAGAGGCACCGACAGAGGATATCATAAAATATCTTAAAAAGCAGGTTATCACAAATGATGGAGCGCCTACAGCAGCCGTACTCACAGAGGCAGTGGAGGATGCGTACGACAGGCTTATTGCCCCTGCCATAGAGCGTGAAATCAGAAACAATCTGACAGAGGAAGCAGAGGATGGTGCCATAAAGGTATTCGGAAAGAACTTGGAGCAGCTTCTCATGCAGCCTCCAATTGCAGGACAGGTTGTGCTTGGATGGGATCCGGCATTCCGTACAGGCTGCAAGATTTCTGTCGTAGACCCTACAGGAAAGGTGCTCGATACCACAGTAATCTACCCGACAGCACCACAGAACAAGGTTGAGGAGGCAAAGGCCGTAATCAAAAAGCTCATAGACAAGCATCATGTCACTCTTATCTCACTCGGAAACGGAACAGCATCGCGTGAGTCAGAGCAGGTGATTGTCGAGCTGTTAAAGGAAATTCCGGTAAAGGTGCAGTACATCATAGTAAATGAAGCAGGTGCGTCAGTATATTCAGCCAGCAAGCTTGCCACGGAGGAGTTTCCGAATTTTGATGTGGGACAAAGAAGTGCCACATCCATGGCGCGTAGACTTCAGGATCCGCTCGCTGAGCTTGTAAAGATTGATCCAAAGTCAATCGGAGTCGGACAGTATCAGCACGATATGAACCAGAAAAAGCTCTCAGAGGCACTCGGAGGAGTTGTAGAGGACTGCGTAAATAAGGTTGGTGTTGATTTAAATACAGCATCAGTTTCACTGCTTGAGTACATATCAGGCATCTCAAAGACCATTGCCAAAAACATCGTGGACTACAGAGAGGAAAACGGTAAATTCACATCACGTTCACAGCTTCTTAAGGTAGCAAAGCTTGGACCGAAGGCATTTGAACAGTGTGCAGGTTTCATGCGTATCTCAGACGGAAAGAACCCACTTGATGCCACAGGCGTGCATCCTGAGTCATATGATGCCACAAAGGCAGTGCTTGAAAAGCTTGGCTACACAATGGAGGATGTAAAGAACAGAAATGTAGTTGGAATCTCAAAGAAGGTATCTGATTACAAGGTGCTCGCAGACGAGGCAGGAGTTGGTGAAATCACACTGCGTGACATCGTAAAAGAGCTTGAAAAGCCGGCAAGAGACCCGCGTGAGGATATGCCAAAGCCAATTCTAAGAAGCGATGTCCTTGAGATGAAGGACCTCACACCGGGTATGGTATTAAAGGGCACAGTCAGAAACGTAATAGATTTCGGATGCTTTGTGGATATAGGAGTACATCAGGACGGACTTGTGCATATCTCAGAGATATGTGACCGCTATATCAAGCATCCGCTTGAGGCTGTCAGTGTAGGGGACATAGTAGATGTGCAGGTTATGAGCGTTGACCTCAAAAAGCAGCGCATCCAGCTTACCATGAAAATCGGACAAGGTACAGACAAGGACGGTAAGTCAGAACACAGCGGCAGTGGAAAAAACAATGTCGATAACAAGGCTGACAGAAGTAATAGAAATAACGGCGACAGGAATAGCAGAAACGATAGAAATAGTACAGACAGCAAGAATAATAACAACAGAAACAAAAAGCCACACTACATAAAGGGCAAGAAAAATAATTTCTTTGACAATATTATTCTTGATAATTAAAAACACCTTGACAAAACACTTCAAAGTGCATATCATAAGTCTGTAAAATAAATAGGAATTCTTCAGGGCAGGGTGCGATTCCCTACCGGTGGTACAGCCCACGAGCCGCAAGGCATGATTCGGTGTGATTCCGAAGCCGACAGTATAGTCTGGATGAGAGAAGATTATTAGGTGTCATTACACTGTGATATTAAGTCCCGGAAGATTTTCTTCCGGGATTTTTTAAAGCAGCTATTCAGATTTTAGATAGCTGCACTCACAATATCCTCAGGATTCCTTAAGCATCAAAGGAGTGTAAAATGGACGTAACAACAAACAACACAAAATCAAAAGTAAACATCAGACTTTTAGTCGGCACAGGAATGTTAAGCGGACTTGCATTTGTACTTCAGTACCTCGAGTTTCCAATTCCAATCATGCCGGGCTTTATTAAGTTTGATTTCTCAGATCTGCCTGCACTTATCGGCGCATTTGCATATGGACCGTTAGCAGGAGTGATTGTAGAGTTTATCAAGAACCTGCTTCACTGTACAGTAACACAGAGCTTTACGGTAGGAGAGCTTTCAAACTTTATTCTTGGAGCAGTATTTACAGCAACAGCAGGACTTATCTACAAGAAGAATAAGTCAAAAAAGGGTGCAATAATCGGCGCTTTAGTCGGTTCAGTGGTAATGGGAATCATCAGCTTCCCATCAAACCTGTTTATCGTGTATCCTGCATACACAAAGTTCATGCCAATGGAAGCAATCATTGGTGCCTACAGTGAGCTTCTCCCATCAGTAGGCAAGCTGTGGCAGGCACTTTTAATATTCAATGTTCCGTTTACCATCGTAAAGGGACTTATATCAACACTTATCACAGTGCTTGTATACAAGAGACTGTCACCTGTTTTAAAGGGCAGAGGATAGAGAAAATACCTGACACAATATATATTAGTAACAAACATAAAGAGCGCAGTCAATTGCGCTCTTTTCTTTTTTTAAAAGGAATGTTATAATAAACCCAAATATTTAGTTGGGAGCAGGATATGAAGCTTGAATTTGATGTAAAAGTAACAGAAAAAGATTTATATTCATTTAATATAGAGCAGGCGTACAAGGGCAGTCAGGGTGTCATATCATTGCTGTTTGCTGTGCTCTTGGCTGCGGCAGCAGTGTTAAGCGCACAAAAAGGCAATACGGAGTATGTGGTGCTTTATATTATAGTTGGTATTCTGGTGCTGCTATATGTGCCGTTTTCACTCAAGGGCAGGGTAAAGATGATTATGAAGACAAATGAAGTTTTCTCAAAGCCACTGCATTTTGTGGTAGACGAAAAGCACATAAATGTAAGCCAGGGAGATGAGATGGCGCAGCTTCCGTGGGAGCAGGTGTACAGATTCGTGGCAAATGATAAGAGGATACTTATATTCAGCAACAGGAAGAATGCATACATTCTCTCAAAGGAGCAGCTGGGCGACATCTATGAGCCGTTAAAGGAGCTGGCAGGCAGTACACTGGAGAAATACAGACTGAAAATCAAATAAACAAAAACAGATATAAGATAAAAGATAAAATAAATAGATAAGGGTATAATCTGGTAATATGAGTAGTGAAGGAAATATAACAGTAATAGAAAGCTTTTCGGCAGATGATACGCATGCACTTGGGGTTACGCTTGGACAGCAGGCAAAGCCGGGGGATGTGTGTACACTTGTGGGTGATTTAGGAGTGGGTAAAACAGTGCTCACGCAAGGCATAGCAGAGGGGCTTGGCATCACAGAGCCGATAAACAGCCCTACATTTACCATAGTGCAGGTGTACGAGGAGGGCAGGCTGCCGTTTTATCATTTCGATGTATACAGGATTGGTGACATTGAGGAGATGGATGAAATAGGCTATGAGGATTATTTCTACGGAGATGGGCTTACGATGATAGAGTGGGCAAATCTCATTGAGGAGATACTCCCAAAGAAGAGAAAAGAGATTACGATTGAAAAAGACCTGGAAAAAGGCTTTGACTATAGAAAAATAACAATAAAAGAGGTTTTATAATGAAGATACTTGCGCTTGACAGCTCAGGGCTTGTGGCCAGTGTGGCTGTCGTATCGGACGATAATCTGATAGGAGAATACACGATAAATTATAAAAAGACACATTCGCAGACGCTTCTTCCGATGCTTGATGAGGTGGCTAAGATGACAGAGCTTGACCTTAAGACAATAGATTTTATTGCAGTCTCAGCAGGACCTGGATCGTTTACAGGGCTTCGCATAGGCTCTGCGACGGCGAAGGGGCTTGCACTGGCACTGGATAAGCAGATAGTTTCTGTACCTACTGTAGATGCGCTTGCATACAATCTGTGGGGCAGTGCAGATGTTGTCTGTCCGCTTATGGATGCAAGAAGACAGCAGACCTATACAGGGCTGTATGATTTTGCCGATGGCAGGATGAACACCATTTTGCCGCAGTGCGTAGTGATGATAGAAGAGATAGTTGACCAAATCAATGAGCTCGGCCGCAGGGTGATTTTCCTTGGAGACGGAGTGGATGTGTTCAGGGATTATATCAATGAGCACGTAAAGGTGGACTATGACTTTGCGCCTGCCATGTGCAATAAGCAAAGAGCATCGGCTGTAGCATGTCTTGGACAGGTGCTCTATGAGCAGGGCAGGGCAGAAAATGCAGCAGACCATAAGCCTGAGTATCTCAGATTATCACAGGCGGAGAGAGAGAGACAGGAAAAGGAGAGAGATTTTAGAATATGATAATAAGACCCATGGAGCCGGAGGATGCAGACTCGGTGGCGCAGATAGAAAAAGACAGCTTCACACAGCCCTGGAGCAGACAGGGATTTTTGGATGCCATGAGGCTTCCGGAGAATATCATGCTTGTGGCACAGGAGGATGGCGAGATACTGGGGTATCAGTGCACGTATGTGTCATTTGATGAGGGAGAGCTGACCAATATAGCAGTCAAAAAATCAGCACGAGGAAAAGGTGTGGGTGCACATCTTATCAGATGCTTGCAGGAAAAGGCAAAAGAGTCAGGTGTTGAGCGCATTGTGCTCGAAGCCAGGGTGACTAATGAGGCTGCGATATCACTGTATCAGAAGATGGGGTTTGTAAACCTTGGAATCAGAAAAAATCTATATGAGCATCCGGTAGAGGACGGTGTCATCATGTCCTATACTGCGGAGGAAAATTTATGTTAGACGTATGTTTACTTGGAACAGCAGGCATGATGCCTTTGCCAAACAGATGGCTTACGGCACTTTCACTAAAATATAACGGCAGCAATATACTTATTGACTGCGGTGAGGGAACGCAGATTGCGATGAAGGAGGCCGGAATCAATTTCAAGCCGATAGATATTTTATGCATCACCCACTTTCATGCAGACCATATCAGCGGATTGCCGGGGCTTCTTCTTACAATGGGAAATGCCGAGCGCACCGAGCCGCTTACCATTATTGGACCTAAGGGGCTTACAAGGGTTGTCACTGCACTTCGGACGATTGCGCCGGAGCTGCCTTTTGAGATAAAATGCATAGAGCTCAATGAGCAGGATGAATATTTTGAGATGAACGGATATCATATTCATGCATTCCGCGTAAAGCATGCGGTGTTGTGCTATGGCTATTCGGTTGAGATAAGGCGTAGTGGCAGATTTTCCGTGGAAAGAGCAAAGGAAAAAGAAATTCCGATGCGCCTGTGGAATCCTCTTCAGAAAGGCAATACCGTTGAATTTGAGGGCAGAGTGTATACTCCGGATATGGTGCTAGGACCGGCAAGAAAGGGCATAAAGGTAACATATTGTACGGACTCAAGACCACTTGAGCACATAGTGGAGGCAGCAGAGGAATCAGACCTTTTTATCTGCGAGGGCATGTATGCTGAAAAGGAAAAGATAGTAAAAGCAAAGCAGTATAAGCATATGACCTTTTACGAGGCAGCAGACATGGCAAAGAGAGCCGGTGTGAAGGAGCTGTGGCTTACACATTTTTCGCCGTCACTTGTCCGTGCAGAGGATTATATGCCACAGGTGAGGGATATTTTTGCAAACGCATATCTTGGAAAAGACGGAAAGAGCGTGGAGCTCATGTTTGACGAGGACTAAGGAGGCATGTGATGAAAAAGATAGGTATTGTTATAATTGCAATTGTATTGATTGCGGGAATCAGTGGCACATTTTACATGGTAAACAGCAATTCTCAAAAGAAAGTCCAAAAGGAAAAGACACTCACGGAGATACAAAAGATTACGTCGAAGGATTTGGACAAGAATTATCCGCAGACACCGCGTGAGGTTGTTAAGCTGTATAACAAGATACTGAGCTGCTATTATAAGGAAAATTATACTGATAAGGAGCTTGATGGACTTGTTGAGCAGGCGCTTAAACTGTTTGATGATGAGCTTGCGGCAAATAATCCGAAGGATACTTACAAGCAGTCAGTGAAGGACGATGCAAAAAACTACAGTGATCAGGGGATTACTATGGCACAGACAGATGTGTGTGACAGCAATGATGTAAAATATATCACCGATAATGGGAAAAAGATTGCGTACGTCAGAGCTTCTTATTTCATGAAAGAGGGAAGCTCGTATTCTAAAACTTATCAGGATTATGTATTAAGACAGGATGAAAAAGGATGCTGGAAGATACTTACATTCTACAAGGTTGAAGCAGACACGGATGCGGAAACAGAGTAGAGTAGTATTCTTAAAGTTTGATGCATTTATTCTAATGATATGATGCATCAGAGACGGTATAATAACAAAGATAGGCGGCAATTGTCTGAGTTTACAGTTGCGATTGGTGTAATAAAATGACAGAAAATACAGAGACAAAAAAAGAAATTAAAATACTTGCAATCGAAAGCTCATGCGACGAGACTGCGGCAGCAGTCGTAGTAAATGGGCGGGATCTGCGAAGTAATGTGATTTCATCGCAGATAGCTCTTCATACTTTATATGGAGGGGTAGTACCGGAGATAGCCTCCAGAAAGCATATTGAGAAAATTAATCAGGTCATAGAGCAGGCACTTTCAGATGCACAGATGACACTTGATGATATAGACGCAATAGGAGTCACATATGGTCCGGGGCTTGTAGGAGCACTGCTTGTAGGCGTGGCAGAAGCAAAGGCTATAGCATACGCAAGAAATATTCCTCTTGTCGGAGTGCACCATATAGAGGGACATATCAGTGCCAATTATATAGAAAATAAAGACTTAGAGCCACCATTTCTGGCACTCGTCGTATCAGGAGGACACACGCATCTGGTGAGAGTGGTAGATTACGGAAAATATGAGATTCTCGGACGCACGAGGGATGATGCGGCAGGAGAGGCATTTGACAAGGTAGCGAGAGCAATAGGCCTTGGCTATCCGGGAGGCCCTAAGATAGAAAAGGTTTCACATGAGGGAGATCCGCACAGCATAGAGTTCCCGAGAGCAAAGATTGTGGGCGGAGTCTATGATTTCAGCTTCAGCGGGCTTAAATCAGCAGTACTCAATTATTTAAACGGCTGCAGGATGAAGGGACTGGAAATAAACCAGGCAGACGTGGCAGCATCGTTCCAGCAGGCGGTTACAGATGTGCTTGTCGGACACGCTGAGAATGCCATAGATGAGTTTAAAATGGACAAATTTGCCATTGCGGGAGGCGTTGCTTCTAATGGTATTATTCGTCATGCCATGGAGGAAATGTGCGCGCGCAAGGGTGTTAAATTCTATCGTCCGTCACCGATACTGTGTACAGATAATGCGGCAATGATAGGTGCGGCGGCATACTATGATTTTATAGCAGGCAAGAGGTCTGGACTTGATCTGAATGCGGTTCCGAATCTAAAGCTTGGTGAATGATTCTGTAATTGCTTCCGGTTACACCGGTGTGCAAACATAATGTGCAGATTTATCATGGATAGGAAAAGGAAAGAATATGGACAAGAAAAAGTTCACAGCAATCATACTGTCAGCCGGTACAGGAAGCCGGATGAAAAGCAATATGCCAAAGCAGTACATGGAACTTCTGGGAAAACCTGTGATTTATTATAGTATAAAAGCATTTGAGGATAGCCCTGTTGATGAAATAGTCATAGTCTGCAGCATGGATTATATTGAGTATTTCAGACATTCGATAATCGAAAAATATGGCTTTGAGAAGGTGAAAGCGGTAGTGCAGGGGGGGAAAGAACGCTACAACTCTGTATACGAGGGGCTTAAAGCAGCAAACGGCACGGACTATGTGCTGATCCATGACGGAGCACGCCCTCTGGTAGATAATGAAATAATAGTCCGCTCTATGCATACGGTTGAAAAAGAAAAGGCCTGTGTGGCAGGAATGCCTGTAAAGGACACAATAAAGGTGTCAGATGAATTCGGATATTCGGCAAATACTCCTGACAGAAAAAGCCTGTGGCAGATTCAGACACCGCAATGCTTTGAATATGATTTGCTGGCTCAGTCCTATGATAAGCTGTTTAGTGACATGTCATATGGGAAAAGTGTGCCGGCAATTACGGATGATGCAATGATAGTAGAGTATGGGAGTGACACAAAAGTAAAGCTCATAGAGGGCTCGTATGAAAATATAAAGGTCACAACTCCTGAAGATATGGGGATTGCAGAGCTTTTTTTGAAGAAAAGAGAAAAAATGTAAAAAAATTAGAAATTAGTGTTGACATATTGTAACATTGATGATAATATAAGTTCTGCGCTGAACAAGTGCAGACAACTAAACAATTAAGTATTAATTGTGACACGCAGGGGTATCGAAGTGGTCATAACGAGGCGGTCTTGAAAACCGTTTGTCCGCAAGGGCGCGTGGGTTCGAATCCCACCCCCTGCGCTTTCTTTTGCCTTAAAATAGAGATGCAAAAGAAGATGAAAAAAGTTCTTGACAAATGAAAAACATTTTGATAGAATAAACAAGCTGTCGCAAGACAGAGAATTTAAAACAAAGTTCAAAAAAATAAAAAAGTGCTTGACAAACGAACAGCGATTTGATAGAATAATCAAGCTGTCGCAAGAAAGCAAAATAAAGAACATTGATAACTGAACAGTGAGAAACCTTGAAAGATTTTGAGAATCAATCAGAACGCTTCAATGAAAATTGAAGACCTTTAAAACAGTAAATT
>ONHG01000011.1 GCA_900317585.1 uncultured Lachnospiraceae bacterium
CTGAAGATACTAATTCACAAAATTTTTTAAATGAGATGGCATCATTTGCTAAAATATAGCTTTCTCCTTTTTTTCCTTTATTTGCTGCTTTTATTAATCCATCTGCTAAATCTCTTACATCACACAAATTAAATGTTCCAGAAATTCCAATTGGCATTTCTCCTTTGATTATTTTTATTAAAGTTTTAGTTGTCTCTCCTACTGCATAATCTTCTGGGCCTAAAATACCTGATGGATATACTATACATGCATTTAAATCCTGTTTTTTTACCGCTTCAAGTACTTCCATTGTCGCTATAGCTTTTGATTGTGAGTAGCAGCCAATAACTTTTTTTGGATTAAATTCTGTTGGGGATCCGATTTTCTTTCCTTTTTTCTCTTCTATTATTGCACCTGTACTACTGCAATAAACGAGTTTTTTTACATTGTGTTTTTTACACATTTCAATTATATTTTTTGTTCCTCCTACATTTACATCCATAACTTTTTGATTATAATCAGGATTATAACTATAATTTCGGCAACAATTATGGGCCGGGCTTTAATCCCAACAACAATTTCTACAATAAACGCTCACGCAATATGGAGGTTGCAGCACTTGTGCTTTCAATAATTGCCATCGCGTCGTGCAGCTGTATTTATGTGTCTATCATATGCGGCTCGCTTGCCATGATTTTTGCGTTACTGTCAAAAGGCGGTGCCACCTCAATGAGCAGCATGGCTATGACCTCATTCTGGATTGCGTTTGCCTCTGTTGTTATCACTCTTATTATCTATATCGGTTCGTTTGCCGCCATGCTTCACGAATACGGAAGCATCGAGGGTATATTAAAGGAATACCAGAACCTGACCGGTATCGACTACAATGAGCTACTTAAGCAGATGAATACCGCAAAATAATATAAGCATATTTTTGACTATACAGTTTACCACAATAATGGCAAGTGCAAGCCATATATATAATGGCCTAAAGTGCATTCCGATGTGCAGCCTGCCGCGGCTTATCCGCTGCAGTGTCTGTGACAGCATAAACCAGCCTCCAAAAACGGCTGTATACGGCACAAACGGATGGAGTACAAACGACCTTATCAGATGCCCGTGCAGCAGCGCAAATGTGGCTCTCGTGCCACCGCACCCCGGACAATAGTAGCCTGTATATGCGTGCAGCGGACATGGAGGCACCTTTGTGAGTATCTGCGTACCGCATACTCCAATCACTGCCGCAAGAGCCGCAAATATAGCTATGCATATCCAGCCCGTTATATAGAAATATCTGTCGATTGTTTCATCTGTCTGCATGATATGTGTGGTCCTTCCTGTGATTTTGTGTAACCATATGAATACAAGTATATGCTATATATCTGACAATTGTCAAAGCATTAATTTAAACATTAACTTAAGCCTAACTTAAGCATTAATTCAAAACTATTATTTCAGGAGAAATATAATGAACCCAAAAAAGAAATCCAAAGAATTAAAAAGAATATCAAGAGAGAACCTGAACGGAAGATACAGACTTAGCATGAGCGTTTTTCTCACTGTAATACTCATAAATCTGTTTAGTGACCTGCCGTTTACCTACCTGCTCGGAAATGTATATGCGACAAAGGTTCAGACCGTCATCTACTACATTGCCGAGGTGCTTTTATCTATCGTGTTCGGCGTGCTGCAGATGGGACTCATACGTTTCCACCTTAATATGGCAAGAAAGAAAGAGTGCCGTATCAGCGATGTCTTCTACTGCTTTATGAATCACTCCAACAGATATTTTGGAGCATACATCATATATTATGCCATCTCTATGATTGCAAAGGCGCCTTTCCTTGTAGTCAGAAACTTTTTCAAGCTAAGCGGTGACACTATGGGAATTGCTATAGCTTTATATGCTGCAAGTGCCGTGCTCAGCTTTATTGTACTGGTTCTGTTTCCGTTTTACCTGTATCTGGTGCTCTCGCGTGATGATTTATCCGTATTTGCATGTCTGACTCATGCAATAAAGCTGATTCGTGGCAACATACTCAGAGTCATTTACATTAACGTAAGCTTCATCGGTATGCTTGTGCTTTGCGTGCTTTCGCTCGGCATCGGCCTGCTCTGGGTGGAGCCTTACTATGAGCAGACCTTTGCAAATCTCTTCCTCGATGTGACAGGGGAGCTGCCGGCTGTGGACTGCGCGGTGTAACGGCTTATATAATCGCTTGTGCATGGAGCGCTTCGAATTCAGATTCTGTAAGTGCATGAAGCGCCCGGTGCACAGATTATATATCACTCCGCTCTCATAACTCCTTAGTCTAGTAGGAGTAAATGCCGTCATCCGCAGAGCTTATCAGGCGCGGAAAATCAAACGCGCATTTTACCTCAATATCTAAATTCAGGCTATGCTGCTTGAACGAGTATTTTCCGCGCCGCTTTTGCTGATGACGGCATATAACTCCCATACGACACGTCGTAAATCGAACGTAGCGACATACAATCTGTGCACCGAGCGTTCCATGCACTAATCTACTTCTTCTATTTATCTTACTGCTCCATGCACTTACTCAACTTTTATCGAAATTTCCGAACATGTGGGATATATAATCCGCATCCCACCCGCTACACGCACCCACTCTCAACCTAAAATCGAAGCTCTACATCTGCAGCAGTCGGTCCATAATCCTTGCTGCAACGCAGCTCTTGTCCATGATTTCAAGCTCTGTGCAGTCGTCAGCCGTGATGAGTGTGACCACATTGGTATCTGTTCCAAAGCCTGCGCCTGCTACCTTTAGGTTGTTTGCCACTATCATATCTGCATTTTTCTTTGCAAGCTTTGCTTTCGAGTTTTCAAGCATATTCTGGGTTTCCATAGAAAAACCGCATATGAGCTGTCCCTTAGCCTTGTGTGCTCCGAGGTATGAAAGGATGTCCTCTGTGCGTTCAAGCTCAATTACAGACTCATATGAGCTGTCATTTTTCTTTATTTTCTCATCAGCCGGATGTGATGGGCAAAAATCCGCTACTGCTGCGGTCATGATGATAATATCCTGTTCAGCAGCCTTTGATTTCACCACGTCTGCCATGTCTGCGGCCGATGTCACATTTACCACATCTACAAACATAGGTGGAGCAACCGATACTGAAGCGTTGACCAGTGTAACATGCGCACCGCGGAGCATACAATTTTCTGCTATGGCACGCCCCATCTTGCCTGTTGAGTGATTGGTGATAAAACGTACCGGGTCTATTTTTTCCTGCGTCGCTCCGGCTGTGATGAGTACGTTTTTGCCCGCCAGATCCTTTTCACAGGCAATTGTCCTCATTATATAGTCGAAAAGTACCTGTGGCTCCGGCATTTTTCCTGCACCGATGTCTCCGCATGCAAGATATCCTTCAGCCGGCTTTATCATCTCAAAGCCGTAGTGTTCGAGCTTTTTGATATTGTCCTGCACAATCCTGTTCTCGTACATATTGGTGTTCATGGCAGGAGAAACAAGCTTAGGACATTTTGCTGCAAGTATTGTGGTGGTAAGCATATCATCTGCGATTCCGTTTGCCATCTTGCCTATCACATTGGCTGATGCAGGTGCCACCATAAAGATGTCTGCTCTCTTTGCGAGCGCCACATGCTCCACGTTGAATTCAAAGTTTCTGTCAAATGTGTCCACGAGGCACTTGTTGCCTGTGAGAGTTTCAAATGTGATTGGATTTATAAAATTTGTTGCATTATGTGTCATTATGACGTTGACATCGGCGTGCTGTTTTACAAGCATACTCGCAAGGTTTGCTATCTTGTATGCCGCTATGCTTCCTGTCACTCCCAAAACTACTGTTTTTCCTTTTAACATGATTTTCACCTCTGTATAAAACTATTATTATTCTGCAGTCATTTTTTGTTTACATCGCAAAATGCTTTGTAGCCATCCACAGACTTTGCACTTCTAGCTGCATTGGCAATGGCCTTTGCCATGACATAGGCACTCATTGGCCCCACCAGATTGATATCGGCAGGCACACTGCCAACTGATACAGCATAGATTGAATCTCCGTCTGCCATCGTGTGCACGGGTCTGATTGCTCTGCCATAGCCATTGTGAGCCATGGATGCCACCTTGTTGAGTGCGGTCTTGTCAAGCTTTGCATTTGTTATTATTGTACCAATTGTGGTGTTTCCTGTAAACATATTCTGAATCTTCGCCGCTGCCTCAAAATACGCTGTCTCGTCATCAAAAAGCAGCCCATTTTCATCCAGTGCTCCGGCAATTTTCTTATCTGTATCTATATCATATATGTCACCAAGTGCGTTCAGTGTCACCACTGCTCCAACCTTTAGTTCTCCAAGCTGTATTGCATAGGCTCCTATTCCGCTCTTCATGCTGCGCTCACGTCCCATATATTTGCCAACTGTTGCGCCCATTCCGGCTCCATAATTTCCCTGTAAAAAGGTATCATAAGAAGCGTTCTCACAAGCCTTGTATGCCATTTTGCCATCAGGCCTTGCATTTTTATCACCTATTACCAGGTCAAAAATACACGACTGCACCACAAGAGGCACCTTTGTGACTCCCACATCAAAGCCTATATCGCGCTCCTCGAGATACTTCATCACGCCTCCCGCTGCATCCAGACCAAAGGCAGAGCCGCCTGACAGTACAAGCGCATGGATACCCTTTGCGTCTGCCACAGGATTTAAAAGTGGTGTCTCCCGCGAAGCCGGTCCGCCTCCCCTTATGTCAACTCCCGCCGGTGACTGTTTATCAAAAAGAAATACCGTACAGCCGGTCAAGCCCTTAGTGTCCTCGGCTTGGCCTATTTTGAAGCCGCCGATATCCATTATGTCTATTTCATGCATATGTTTCACCTTGTATCATGCCTTTCTTTTAACTCAAATGCTTTTTTACCGTTCCTAGTCCAACTGCTTATAAAACAGGCGGACCTTATCAGTCCGCCGTACATACAATTTCACATTTATTTTAAATCTATCTGAATTTATTTTGCTGCAATTGGTTTGATACTATTTAAAACCAATCCAACAAGGTATACGATGATTGCGGCAACTATTGCCTCAATTACTCCGTTAAAACTGATGACTCCGGCGATAACGCCCAGCACCGCGTTTCCTGCCACACCGATTGCATCTGCATAAGCACCCTTGTAAAGCACGAAGATTGATCCCATTACAAGCAGTGTATTGGTCATGGCACCGGCTACACCTGCATATACAAACGGAATAACCTGTGTGCTCTTTCTGATAAATACAGCCTCAACTACTATAAATACTACAGCTGCGACTGCTATGCCGATTCCTAAAGCGGCTGCCTGTGAAAGTGACTCTGACATCTTGCCGAGGAATGCATATACTCCGAATGCAAGGAATGCTGACATGAGCACATTTAAAACTGTGCCCCAGAGATTTTTCTTCTCTGACGCAAGCACCTTTTTGATGCCTATATATACAAAATAAGGTATAACACCTACTAAAATTCTTGGAACAAATGCTATGAATAAGCTCTTAAATATACCTGAGGTTCCGACCATGGATGCGGCAAGCACCGGCGAAAATACAAAGGATGAAAGAGTTCCTCCGACTATAGTTGCCTTTAGACAACTGGTAAATCCGAATACAAATCCAAGGAATGCTCCCTTTTTAGGTCCGCAGAAAAGTGAACCAAGGATTACCGGAATGTGAATAATCGTAGCGTTGATAACTACGAGCGGAATATATCCGAGTGGTGTGAATGCCATGATAATGATAATGGCTGTGAATAAACCTGTCAGTACAAGTTCGTTTGTTTTTGAATTGCGCATTGTTTTTCCTCCTTTTGGTAAAAGCCCATATGGGTCTCGTCCTAATTCTGTTATGCTGTGATTCTGTCACACGGCATAAGAGCGCACATGAAAATTGTATGGCTGCTGGATTCTCGTATGAGTAACCCGCATTTATGTATCATACCACCGGATGCGTGATGTGTAAATACAAATTTGTTATATTTTTAACAAAATGTGTTGGTGCCGTGCAAATCAATGACATATACATCGATGTCTTACATATGCTGCATTGTATCGCACAAGCGTAAAAAAAATCCCCGGACATCGCATAAATGTCCGGGAAAATTATTTATTCTACTGTAACTGATTTTGCAAGGTTACGTGGCTGGTCAGGGTTTAAGCCCTTTCCTGTTGATGTGTAGTAAGCGATAAGCTGACAGATTACAACTGACTCGAAAATCGCAAACTCATCCGGTGCCTGTGGGAGTGAGATATGCACATCACAGATTGACTTATCTGTAATATCCTTATCCTTGCTAAGAAGGATAACGTATGCGCCTCTTGCCTTTACCTCGCGGATATTTGAGATGACCTTGCTGTATACATGACTCTGTGTAGCAACTGCGATAACAGGAACACCCTCGCTGATGAGCGCGATTGTACCGTGCTTTAACTCGCCTGCTGCATAAGCCTCAGCATGAATATATGAAATCTCTTTGAGCTTGAGTGCGCCCTCCATGCAGAGTGTATAGTCAAGTCCACGTCCGATGTAGAACGCATTTGTTGCGTTAACCATTCTCTTTGTGAGCTGCTCAATCTCAGGCGCCTGCGTGATAACTGACTCGATGAGATTTGGAACCTCCTGAAGGTTCTCAATAAACTCTTTTGCATCAGCCTCTGTCATCTTGCCTGATACAAGACCAAGCTTGCAGCCTAACAGATAGAAGCTTGCAGCCTGTACTGTGTAAGCCTTTGTACTTGCAACAGCAATCTCAGGGCCTGCATGTGTGTAAAGCACATAGTTGCTTTCTCTTGCGATTGATGAGCCCTTCACGTTTACTATAGAGAGTGTCTTCTTTGTGTATTTATTAGCAAGACGAAGTGCCTCTAAGGTATCAATTGTCTCACCTGACTGTGATACAAATACAACCATTGACTTGTCTGAGATAACAGGCTCCTCATATCTGAACTCTGATGCGATTGCAACAGTTACAGGTATATGAAGTCGGTTCTGAATCATGGTTTTTCCAACCATTCCCGCATACATGGCTGTACCGCATGCTACTATTGTGATATCACTTACATCCTCAAAGAATGAATCCGGAATGCCGTCCTCTGTGAAATCAGGCAGAGAATCCTTGATTCTTGGAGTGATAGTCTTTGTAATAGCTGCAGGCTGCTCATGAATCTCCTTGATCATGAAATGCGGATAGCCGTCCTTCTGAGCTGCTGTTACATCCCAGTTTACCTCAAGATACTCAGGCTCAACAGTCTTTCCGTCAAGATCCTCTATTGTAATTCCATCTGCTGTCATAGTCATGATAGCATACTCAGGTACGATGAAATAGCGCTTAGAGTATTTGATAAATGCTGTGAGGTCAGATGCGATAAATGCTCCGTCATCGCAATATGTTGCAACCATCGGGCTTACATTTCTGACAGCAAAAATCTTTCCCGGCTGATCCTTGAACATGATACAGAACGCAAATGAACCCCGAAGCTCTGTTACTGCCTTCTTAATAGTAGCCTTTGGATCTCCGTCATAGAGCTTGTTGATAAGAGCAGCTGCTACCTCTGTATCTGTCTCAGATATAAGAGAGTCTGCAAGATCAAACTTGTTTACGATCTCGTGGTAGTTCTCAATGATACCATTGTGGATGAGCGCGACATTTCCAACCTTGTGAGGATGAGCATTGGCATTGGTAACTCCGCCGTGTGTTGCCCATCTTGTATGTCCGATTCCACAGGTTGAATTGTTCTCATCATCGCAGATAGCGAGAAGATCCTTAACCTTTCCGACGGTTTTGCGGATAGAAATCTTGCCTGTATCCTTGAAATAAGCAATACCTGCACTGTCGTATCCACGATACTCTAACGCTGCGAGTCCTTCCGTCAAAATCTTCTGTGCCTCTAAACGGCCTGTAAATCCTATAATTCCACACATAGTGTTAGATCTCCTTTTCGATATATAATTTTAAATGTACAAATTGTAACTGTTCTGTTCTGAATAGCTACTTGATTTATATGGTTCTCTCGCTTTGTTTTGATGTCTCCATCATATTTGGCTTGAGATGCGCATCCATATATGCGTCCAGGTATCCGCCGAATTTTCGATAACCTGAAACCTCGTTAACCGGCATCATTTTTACGTACCTGCCGGTGCATGGCGCTAAAGTTTTTAACTTTTCAAAATCCAATTGCTCCTTTTTCTTGGACTTTGTTATTCTACCACATTGGGATAAATGACTCAATTGTAAAATTAGCCGAATTTTTCATATATGTGGGGGTAAATTTATAATATGCGACTATATATCGTATTATAACAAAACCCTCCGGCAAATTATCTTAAATTAATTGCCGGAGGGTATGTCCTTCAATTACATCTGCACTGCTGCAGGAGATTTTTCAAGAGTCTGTTCAACATACCTATTTAAAGTAATATCATGTTCCGTTGCATATATAACAATTTTCTTATGGAGTTCCGGTGATATTCTAACATTGAAGCTTCCTTTATATGCCTGCTCCGGGACCTTTCCTTGTTGCTCACATATTAGCAAATACTCATCAACAGCTTCATGAAAGCCTTCTACAAGCTCTCTGGCATTTTCACCTTCATATGATATTAATGAACGTATTCCCATAACTTTTCCATAGAAAATTACATCCTCCTCTGAAAACTCAACACTTCCAACATAGCCTTTATATTCCATAGTATTATTCATATAAGATCCTCCTGCTCAAGATATTCTATTAGCTGTTTGATCTGATAATCCTTAAGCTCTTTTTGTGGATGTGGTTTATGAAGCATAATGCATCCATGATTTTCACTTTCAAATATAACTCTGGATCCACTGGTCTTTCCCTTATTTGAATAGGCAAAGTCAAAATATTTCAATAAAGTTTCTGCTTCATCAAACGTAAAATCTTTTGGTCGTGATTTTAATCTCTTAATCAGTTTGTCCTTTTTCCCCATAACATATATCTCCTTTTTTATTATTATACATCACTTTCCATTTATTGCAACTATTTTTAGTTGCAATTGTCGATTTAGTTCTTTCTGGCTTCAAAAAATGGCGCATGCAAGGTTGAGTGCATGCGCCGGAATGATGTATATATTTTAACGCGCTTTGTCAAAATGGGGTTGATTTGCGCACCAAAATACCAGATTTAATTGAATGGTACCGTTTTATTTTACACCGAAGTGCTCGAAGAGAATTTTTTCTGCCTCTTCATTCCACAGACCACGATGTGCCTTTACAGATGCATCGAGCTTTGCGAAAAGCGGATCTGTTTTTCCAAGCTCCTCGAAGTCATCGATTGCTGTGAGTGGCATATCAAACTGCATGTATGTAAGCTTCTTGCCACCAGGGATTTCCGGAAGGTGGCAGGTTGCATCTGCTACTGCGTTGATTCCACCTACGTGTGTAATCATTACAGCCGGATTGATTGCTCCCTTTGATGCAAGATCAATTGCCTCTACGAGGTCATCTGTGTTTCCACCTGTCGTTCCCATGATGTGTGTGCTTGTGTAGTGGCAGTTGTACAGATTAATCTCTGCCTTGAACTGGTTGTCTGTAGGTCCTGCAAAGAAGTTCATGCAGCCGTCAAATGCGAGAAGTCTGTCTCCCATCTCTGCAACAGGCTTGATTGGTACATATACGAATATGTCATCATAGCCCTTTCCGTCTGTTATTGCCATAAGCTCTGCCTCTGCATCCTTTGCCTTTGCTGTGTTGAAGTAGATGAGCTCTATGCCCTTCTCTGCTGCCTCTTCAACGGTGATGCACTGCTTTGCTCTCTCGATTTTTGCATCATCTATGTCTGTTACTACGATTCTCTTTGGCTTGTTCTCAAATGTAAGTCCATAGCTTACCGCTCCAAGTCCCATTGGTCCGCAGCCACCCATGATAAGGATGCTTCCGCCAACCTTTGTGCCCATTGCATGGTCATAATTGTGCTTGTTTGTGTGATAATTTGCATGGTATCCACCGATGATACAGCTCATTGGTTCTCCGAGAGATGCCTTAAAATAGCTGTCTCCGTCATATTTTAGGAGGCATCCAAGCTCCATTACCTCATGAGGCATGATGCAGTAGGTTGCTGCTCCACCGCAGTATCTGTATGAGTATCCAGGTGAGTCAAGCTTGCCCTGGTAGTTGAGTGCAGGCTGTAATGCAAATTTCTCGCCCGGCTTGAACTGATTCTGCCATTTCTTTCCTACCTGTACTATATCTCCTGAACACTCGTGTCCTACGATTACCGGATGGATATCCATATCCTGTGGTGCTCTCTTATGCTTCTTGCCCTGCTTTGCAAGCTTATATGTTGACATGCAGATGCTATCGCTCATTACCTTTACAAGTATTTCATCGTCCTTGATCTCCGGGAGCTCAAACTCCTCAAGTCTTAAGTCCATTTCTCCGTACATTCTGACTGCTTTTGATTTCATATTGATTTCCTCCTATTTCGATATGTATACTATGATATTTTGATATAACTATGTTATTTGTTGCCCTGTTCTTAGCTTAATAATGCACTTTTTGAATATTTTTTTTTTACATTACATATCAGCTTCAATAAACAACTGATAAATCTCGTCTGCCGTTCCGTTCACTGCCTTGTCAACATTCTCTGCTTCTGACAAAAGTATTGCTATACTGCTTAAGATCTCGATATGCTCATTTTCTTTTCCTGCAATTCCGATTGCTATACGGACCATGTTTCCGTTACCCCAGTCAACTCCGTCAGGAAGCGTTACTATCGCGATTCCGGCTTTATTTACAAATTTCTTTGTTGCCTCGATTCCGTGTGGAATTGCAACCCCATTGCCCATAAATGTATTGAATACATTCTCCTTGTCGAGCATACCCTGAATATATTCCTTCTCGATGCATCCTGTGTCATAGAGCATCTGACCGAGCTTTTCAATCACCTGCTCCTTGTTTAAGCCTCTCACGCCTGTGACAATGTTTTCTATTCTTAATACATCACTCATTGTAAAATCCTCCTTTTTGCTATCTACTGCATTTTTGATATGTACTCGTTAAAATATGTCTTCAATGCTTTTTTAATTATTCTTCTCGTTTCCTCCACATTTTCTTCAAATATGGAAGGTAATAGTCTTTCCTCTTCCACAAAAGCGCTGCTTATCCTTCCCAGAATTTCTGTATCTGTTTCTCCCTTATCCATGGGTGCAGCAAGGAAAACTGCTGCCTTTATATTTTTCATGCTTTCATCTGTAAAGCATGCACCATCTTCAGGTGTCATCGTTTTAAAAACAATGCTGTTTACTGCTTTTGTCTTACAATGAAACAGTGCAAAATCAAGCTCCGGAAATACCTGCGTCATTACACGCTCTCTCTTCATTATGTCATTTTTCAATGTATCTGCAGCCGCCCTGCTGTCGGTTATTACATACGACATGCTCTCAACCAGCTGCTCCATGGTGCTTGCACTGTCAGCTCTGTAATTACTGTAATTTTTTGTCAGCCGTTTAATCTTTGAAACTATTTCATTTATCTGTGACAGCTGTTCGTTAAAGTCGATATCCTCCTGCTTACTTGGCATTCTGGAATATTCATCAACCTTTAAGCGTATCGCCATGATGTCATTAGCATTTATTAACGGTGACACCTTTACTATATCTATGTCAGGATTGTCAAGTACAAGTCCTGATACAAAGAAATCTGTTTTCGATGCCACATATGGTGTGATTTCATCTCTCCCGTAGGTCTTTATTGTGACATCCTCTCTTAAAAAGCCTCTGATTTTAGTACTCATGAGTCTTGCGACTCCAAAGCCTCCTGCACACACGATTCCGATTTCAACCGGCCGCCTCCTGCGTTTTCTCTCGTGGATTCTCTCCATGGCTGCTCCAAAATGGATTGCAAGATATCCCACCTCACTGTCAGGAACCTTATGGCCTGTTGCCTTTTCTATAACATATGCTGCCTGTCTGCACTGTGCAAACACCTCAGGATACTCACTCTTTATCTGCGCCTCGAGAGGATTGTATACATACAGTTCATTTTCGATTCTGATTATTGCCGGCTGTAAATCCATCATCAGACCATATATCAGCTCATCATCCTGCCTCATTTCACATGCATCTGTCGCATCAAACACACCTATCAGCTTGTCAATAATATCGAGCAGCTTTTCTGCTCCAAGTTCCTCATCATCCTCCATATTATACTGGTTCTGTTTGGAGCCCTTTATATAAAGCAGAATATTTGAAAATTCACTCTTTGGCAGCTTTATATCAAATTCACTTTCCAGTGCTTCTATGAGATGCGCTGCCGCCGGGTAATCATCATCAAACTGCACATTTACCGGCAATTCGGTATCTTCTATGACATTTCCCTTCATGATCCTGTCAACAGCTATTGCCGTGTGAATCAAGAGACCAATATAGGAATCCTCAGCCATATGGTTGAAACGGTTTTCATCTATGTCTTCAAATACCTGTATCACCCTGTCAACCACCGAGCTGTTTAATAGTCCATACACCTTTACACTGTTGTAATTTTTCATTGCCCTAAGCAGTGCTTCCCTGTTTTCAAAAAACATGCTTCTCATGGATTCATCATCCATATTATCATTGACAAAATAATGAAGTGCTGTTCGTATATCCTTTTCTTTGCCATCAACTATAACACCGAAGCCCGGTTTTCTGATAAGAGAAAGCCTGTAGCCGGCAAGCTTTTTTTCCACAACATCAAGGTCATGGCTTATTGTTGCCTCGCTCACTCCGAAAAGGTTGCTGAAATAGAATAGCTTTTTAGGAACCTTTTCACGTAAAAGCTCATATATAAGATATTTTCTTCTTGTATTTTTATCAGAAAAATTATTATTCTGAGTTTCTGTTACTTCTTTTCTCAGGCGGTTCAGGTTCACGGCATCACCATCAATCCATACACCGATATTTTTCTTCTTGCACAGACTCAGGTCGTAATCCGCCAGTCCTGCCGCTATATAATCAAACTCTCTTTGGACAGTCCTCTTGCTTACCCCTATATGCTGTGCTATGTCCTGCTCCAAAACAGGTTCATTTTTCTCAAGAACAAATTGTAATATCTGTTTGATTCTAGGTGTTAATTCCATGAACCCTTCCCCCTTTGTATGCTGAAGGATTTACTGTAAATTTCTATTAATTGCATCCCTGCAGCATACTTTTTACTTTGTATTACTCTTTATTTGTTTTAAGGCTCTCCACCAGCTCATCATATTCAGGTGCTGTCATGAAATTGGTAATTGTCACAAGTCTGGCCTGTGGCGCACTCTTCATGGCTCTTTCCTTTAAATCCTGATGTGTGACAACTATCTGTGCCTCAGGTGGAATGCTTGATACAGATGCATGAGTTACTTCTATATCAAGTCCGGCCTTTTGTATCTTTTTCTTTAAGACACTGGCGCCCATCGCACTTGAGCCCATTCCCGCATCACATGCAAACACGATATGCTTGATTTTCTCAGCAGGGATAGCTACTGTCTGCTGCTCTATGGCATCTGCAGATGCGCTGACTGCCTCGCCCTTAGAGGCTGCCTTCATATCCTTCATCTTTGCTGATGCATCCTCTAGACTTCCCTCATGCTTGTTTCCTGTCAGCCTGATGATTGGTATTGCTATTACAAATGAAACCACTGCCGCTATTACTACTCCAAGAAGTACCGCAAGTGTAGAGCCCTTTGGTGCCATAAGCAGGAATGCGATGATGCTTCCCGGTGATGCAGGACCTGACAGGCCAAGATCAAATACTGTATAGTATGTCATTGCTGCAAGCGAACCGCCGATTGCTGCAAGCAGTAAAAGCGGATTCATTAGTACATACGGGAAATAAATCTCATGTATTCCACCAAAAAGGTGAATGATAAGTGCTCCCGGTGCTGAATCCTTTGTCTTCTTATCCTTTGAGAAGAACATGTATGCAAGTAAGACTCCTGTACCTGCTCCTGGGTTTGACTCAATCATGTAGAATACCGATTTTCCTGTCTCAGCAATCTGCTCTGCTCCAAGTGGAGAAAATATTCCGTGGTTGATTGCATTGTTTAAGAAAAGAATTTTTGCAGGCTCTACAAATACTGTTACGAGTGGAAGTATACCGTGTGTTACGAGTACGTTTACTCCTGCGCTTAATGCTCCAAGTATAACTCCCATGAATGGTCCAATCAGATAGTATCCGATGACTGCCATTATCAGTCCAAGTATTCCTACTGAGAAGTTGTTTACAATCATCTCAAAGCCTGCCGGAATGTGTCCGTCTACTGCTTTGTCGAACTTCTTGATAACAAGTCCTGCAAGAGGTCCCATAATCATGGCTCCCATAAACATTGTGTACTCTGTTCCACAGATAACACCGATTGTGGCAATTGCTCCCATCAGGGCGCCTCTGTCGCCTCCAACCATTTTTCCACCCTGATATGCAATCAGGATTGGAAGTACATATGTAAGCATTGGACTTACTATACTACTAAGCTGTTCATTTGGGAACCAGCCCTTTTCTATAAACAGGGCTGTTAAAAGGCCCCATGCTATGAACGCTCCAATGTTTGGCATTACCATGCCGCTTAGGAACCGTCCGAAGGTTTGAATTTTTGCTTTCATGATATTCCCCCGTTCTGAAAGTATTTTGTTGGTTTATTAATAGTAACGTAAAATCAAATGCATTTGTTTTTCTTGTTAACTTTATTATATTAGGGGTCAAGCTTTTTTTCAATTAATTGATTTTTAAGTTTGTCGTGTTTCAAAATGACAAATTTCGGGGAATGTGAAAATTACACATATCTTTATCATAAGAATGCGCAAAAAAAAACACAGCACTGCGATAAACAGTACTGTGTTTAAATGTATTAGTAATGTAATTTTATTGCATTATTATGCGATTATGCGTCAGCATTTGCCTCTTTAAGAGCTGCTGTAAGCTGAGGAACGATCTTCTTTAAATCTCCTACTAAGCCGTAATCAGCTACGTCGAAGATTGGAGCATCCTCGTCCTTGTTGATGGCAATGATGAGATCAGACTCCTCCATACCTGCTACGTGCTGGATGGCTCCTGAGATACCGATTGCGAAGTAAATCTGTGGACGTACAGTCTTTCCTGTCTGTCCTACCTGATAATCCTGTGCTAACCAGCCGTTCTCTACAGCTGCACGAGAGCATGATACCATACCACCCTTGAAGCATGAAGCAAGGTCACGAAGCATCTCGAAGTTCTCAGCGCTTCCAACTCCACGTCCGCCTGATACAAGTACCTTAGCGTCCATGATGTTCTCTACGTTGCCAACTGCCTTAACGATATCCATGATCTCAACATAACGGTTGTTCTCCTCGAGTGCAGGATTGTACTCGATAACCTCTGCTGCTCTGCCAGCCTCTTTAGGAAGCTTCTGCATAACACCAGGACGAACTGTTGCCATCTGTGGACGGTTGTCAGGACAAGCGATTGTTGCGATTGTGTTTCCACCGAATGCTGGACGTGTCATGAGAAGCTGGTTGTGCTTCTGCTCCTGTCCAGGCATAGCATTGATTGGGAAATCACCAATCTCAAGCTTTGTACAGTCAGCTGTAAGACCTGTCTTAACTCTTGCTGAAACTGTTGGTCCGAGGTCACGTCCGATAGCTGTTGCACCAACTAACATGATCTCCGGCTTGTACTCGTTGATTACTGATACAAGAGCCTGTGCGTATGGCTCTGTTCTGTATGTCTCAAGTGCAGGATTGTCTACAACGATTACCTTGTCTGCGCCGTACTCACCGAGCTCTGTTGCAAGAGCCTTTACGTTAGATCCAAGAAGTACTGCAGTAACCTCTGTATTTAAATCTGCTGCTAACTCTTTAGCTTTACCGACTAACTCAAAGGCGATGTCGCTAAGCTTATTGTCTACCTGCTGTGCGTAGATATATACGCCCTTATATTCTTCTAAACCCATTTTTGGTTCCTCCATACTAGATGATATGTTTCTCTTTGAATTTCTCCATGAGATAGTTTACTGACTCTGTTGGATCAAGGTTAACCTTTTCTCCAGCTCCCTTAGGTACCTTGTCAGATGCCTTAGCAATCTTTGTAGGTGATCCCTTAAGTCCAAGATCTGAATCGTCAACATCCTTAAGGTCAGCTCTGCCCCAGACAGTTACCTCTTTGTCAAATGCATCGAAAATTCCGCCCGGTGTCATATATCTAGGCTCATTTAACTCTGAAAGAGCTGTGATAAGACAAGGCATCTTAGCTTTAACTACGTGATATCTGTCCTCGTACTGACGTTTAACGACTACAGAATCTCCCTCAACCTTGATATCCTCTGCGTATGAGATTACAGGAAGTCCAAGATGAACTGCGATCTGTGGTCCAACCTGTGCTGTATCTCCATCGATAGCCTGACGGCCTGTGATGATTAAATCATAATCGAGATTTCTTAATGCACCTGCAATTGTAGTAGATGTAGCCCATGTATCAGCTCCACCAAGTACTCTGTCTGTTACTAAAACTGCATCATCAGCGCCCATAGCCATTGCCTCACGAAGGATTGCATCAGCCTTTGGAAGTCCCATTGTAAGGACTGTAACCTTTGCGCCTGTCTCGTCTTTGATTCTAAGTGCTGCCTCAAGACCAGCCTTGTCATCTGGATTCATGATTGCAAGCATTGAAGCTCTATCAAGTGTTCCGTCAGGATTGAATTTTACTCCACCCTTTGTATCAGGAACCTGTTTAATACATACTACGATATTCATGTATTTGTTCTCCTTTATTTATTCTAAGTAGCTCTACAGTTATGATAGCTCTCTTAACTATCTGAGTAATGAGCCTGAAATAACCATACGCTGAACCTCTGAAGTTCCCTCGTAGATCTCTGTAATCTTAGCATCACGCATCATACGCTCTACATCGTACTCACGGATATATCCGTATCCACCGAATAACTGAACGCACTCTGTTGTAACAGCCATAGCTGTCTCTGCTGCGAATAATTTAGCCTTTGCTGCATCTACTGAGTAAGAAACCTTAGGGTTCTTAGCAAACTCTGCCTTCTTCATAGCTGCTGCGTATACAAGATACTTAGCTGCATCGATACGTGTAGCCATATCTGCAAGCTTGAACTGTGTATTCTGCTGCTGTGCGATTGAACGGCCGAACTGCTTTCTTTCCTTTGTGTACTCGATAGTTCTCTCTAATGCGCCCTCTGCAATACCAAGTGCCTGAGCAGCGATTCCGATACGTCCACCATCAAGTGTATGCATAGCGATTGGGAAACCTCTTCCCTCTTTTCCAAGTAATGCATCCTTTGGAATACGTGCATCCTCGAAGATAAGCTCGTATGTAGATGATCCGCGGATACCCATCTTCTTCTCTTTTGTTCCGAATGAGAATCCAGGTGTTCCCTTGTCTACGATGAATGCAGAGAAGTTCTTCTTCTTGCGTCCACGCTTGTCCTCTGTGATGCTTGTAACAGCGATGATGATGTAAACATCAGCAACCTTACCGTTTGTGATGAAGCACTTAGATCCGTTAAGAACCCACTCGTCTCCGTCTAAAACGGCCTTTGTCTGACATCCCTGTGCATCTGTACCAGCGCCCGGCTCAGTAAGACCGAAAGCACCGATCTTCTTGCCTGAAGCAAGGTCAGGAACATATTTTTTCTTCTGCTCCTCTGTACCGAATGTCATAATAGGATCGATACAAAGTGATGTATGAGCAGATACAATAACGCCTGTTGTACCACAAACCTTTGATAATTCTTCTACACACATAACGTATGTAAGTGGATCACAGCCCTGTCCGCCGTACTCCTTTGGTACAGGAATGCCCATGAATCCATATTTTCCCATCTTAGCAACTGTCTCTGCTGGGAATACCTCTGTCTCGTCAGTCTCCTGTGCAAGAGGTTTAACTTCTGTCTCTGCGAACTGTTTGAAAAGGTCGCGAGCCATCTCATGTTTCTGATCTAAAGTGAAATCCATGATTTATTCTCCTTGAAATTTATATTTTGTTTTAATCTCATTTACATTGCGTCTACAGGTGTCTTTGTGCGGTCTGCGTTGTAAACGTAAAATCCCTTGCCGCTCTTGCATCCAAGGTTTCCGCCTCTTACCATCTTGCGAAGGAGTGGGCATGCACGATACTTGCTGTCACCTGTCTCATTGTAAAGAACGTCCATGATTGCAAGGCAGATATCAAGTCCGATGAAATCTCCAAGCTCTAATGGTCCCATTGGATGGTTAGCACCAAGCTTCATAGCTGCATCGATTCCGGCGATATCTGAAACACCCTCCATCTTGATGAAAGCAGCCTCGTTGATCATTGGGATAAGGATACGGTTTACTACGAAACCAGCAGCCTCGTTAACCTGTACAGGTGTCTTGCCGATTTCCTCTGCAATCTTCTTAATTGCATCAACTGTCTCAACAGGTGTGTTAACTCCTGCGATAACCTCTACTAACTTCATACGGTCAGCAGGGTTGAAGAAGTGCATACCGATTAATGGACGTGTAAGTCCGTTTCCAATCTCTGTGATTGAAAGTGATGATGTATTTGAAGCGAAAATACACTCTGGCTTAGCAATCTTGTCTAACTCAGCGAATGTAGTTTTCTTAACCTGCATATCCTCGAAAGCAGCCTCAACGATGAGGTCACAATCCTTGCAGAGATCTTCTTTTAAACCAGGAGTGATGCTTGCAAGAATGCTGTCAACCTTCTCCTGTGTCATTTTCTCTTTTGCTACAAGTCTTGCATATCCTTTTGCAATCTTGTCTTTTCCGCCTTCAGCCCACTCCTGCTTAATATCGCAGAGTGCTACCTCGTATCCATCTACCTGTGCGAATGCTTTTGCGATTCCCTGGCCCATTGTACCAGCACCGATAACTCCAACCTTCATTTTAATTCCTCCTAAAATATATTATGGTGCAAAAGCTTTAAGTGCTAAGCCTCTGCAGCATAACTTAATCATATATATAAACTGATGTGAATAAACTAATTCACACTACAAGGGGATGCACCTGCATCCCCTCATATATCTATTGGCAAAGAAAATTAGTACTTCTCAACGATAGTAGAACATCCCATTCCACCACCGATACAAAGTGTTGCAAGACCTCTGTTAGATCCTCTCTTCTGCATCTCATGTAATAATGTAACAAGGATACGACAGCCTGAAGCTCCAACAGGATGTCCGAGTGCGATAGCACCACCGTTTACATTTACCTTGCTCATATCGAAGCCAAGATCTCTTGCTACAGCGATTGACTGTGCAGCAAATGCCTCGTTTGCCTCGATAAGATCGAAATCATCAATTGAAAGACCTGTCTTTGCAAGAACCTTCTTTGTAGAAGCTACCGGTCCAACACCCATGATCTCAGGCTCAACTCCGCCAAGTGCTCCTGCTACCCATGTAGCTAATGGCTTAACACCGAGCTCCTTAGCTTTCTCTTCGCTCATTACAACTACTGCTGCAGCACCATCATTGATTCCTGATGCGTTACCGGCTGTAATAAGTCCGCCCTCTTTACCTGAGCAGCAACGAAGCTTAGAAAGAGACTCTGCTGTTGTTCCGGCACGAGGTCCCTCGTCCTTTGTGAACTCAACGATTTCTTTCTTAACCTTAACAGGTACAGGAACGATCTCATCATCGAACTTGCCTGCTGCGATAGCTGCCTCACACTTCTGCTGTGAGTTTGCTGAGAACTCATCAAGCTCTTCACGAGTGATACCGTATTTATCACATACATTCTCAGCTGTGATCATCATATGATAGTGGTTGAATGCATCTGTAAGAGCATCGTTAACCATTGTATCGATGATTGTTGCATTGTTCATTCTGTATCCGAAACGTGCCTTTGTCATAGCGTAAGGAGCCATTGACATGTTCTCCATACCACCTGCAACAACGATATCAGCCTCACCGGCCTTGATCATTGTAGCAGCGTCGTTTACACACTTAAGACCTGATCCACAAACAACATTGATTGTGATAGCCGGAACCTCGATTGGAAGTCCTGCCTTGATAGAAGCCTGACGAGCTACGTTCTGTCCCTGAGCTGCCTGGATAACACAACCCATCTTAACCTCGTCAACCATCTCAGGAGCAACACCTGCACGGTTTAAAGCCTCCTTAATTACGATTGCACCTAAATCTGCGGCTGGAGTATTGCTTAATGCTCCGCCCATTTTGCCGATTGCTGTACGGCAAGCACTTGCGATTACAACTTTCTTTGCCATTATATTATCTCCTTTAAATTGTATTGCACATCCGTGCTGTTAATTTTTTAACAAAGTTATTATACTACAAATTTATGTAAAAATCAATTGGTTTTGTTAATAATTTGTCAAAATTCTATTAAAATTTGCATATTTTTCACGCGTATTACTTATACTATTCCGTCAGATTAACAAAACCCGATGCTATTATAACCTGCGGCATGCATACAGGCATAACGCATCATATTTTTCATTTTATAAAAAATCCCCGGGCAGCATATCCGCTATACTGTCCGGGGATAAAATATATTCTATATACTTTTAAAGATTCTTAACTGTTGCAATGTCAACCGGTGTCTTCTTGTCAGAAGCAGTCTCTAATGCATGTGCAAGTGCATTCGCTGTATCCATGGCTGTGATACAATAAACACCTGTCTCGATTGCATTTCTTCTGATAAGGAAGCCGTCTCTTGTCTTGTCTCCGTTACCCTGTGTAGGTGTATCGATTACAAGGTCTATCTTGTGTCCGAGGATAAGATCCATGACGTTTGGAGACTCCTGTGATATCTTGTTTACGCGAAGAGCATTTACTCCGTGCTCCTGTAAGTACTTTGCAGTGCTTCTTGTGGCGTAAATCTTGTAGCCAAGCTTCTCAAAACGCTTTGCAACACCTACTGCCTCAGGCTTGTCGGCATCCTTTACAGTCATAATCATCTGCTTGTACTTAGGAAGCTCGACTCCCGCACCCTCAAATGCCTTGTAAAGCGCACCATTGAAGGTCTTGTCGATTCCAAGACACTCTCCTGTTGACTTCATCTCAGGTCCGAGTGAAATCTCAGCGCCACGCAGCTTCTCGAATGAGAATACCGGCATCTTGATTGCAATGTAATCGGCTGTCGGAGCAAGTCCAGGTGTGTAGCCCATGCCCTTTATTGTCTCACCCATGATGATTCTTGCTGCGAGGTCTACAATCGGAATACCTGTAACCTTGCTGATGTATGGTACTGTTCTTGAAGAACGTGGGTTTACCTCGATAACATAGATGTTGTCATCCATATCGATAAACTGGATATTAATCATACCAACAACATGGAGTGCCTGTGCAAGTCTCTTTGTATACTCAACCAGAGTCTCTTTTGCTTTTTCTGAGATAGTATGTGCAGGGTAAACTGAGATAGAGTCTCCTGAGTGTACTCCTGTACGCTCGATGTGCTCCATGATACCCGGAATCAGGATATCTGTACCGTCACAGATTGCATCAACCTCAATTTCCTTACCCATAAGGTACTTATCTACAAGGATTGGATGATCCTGTGTGATTGTGTTGATGATGCCGATAAACTCTTCGATTTCATCATCATTCCATGCAATCTTCATACCCTGTCCGCCAAGCACGTATGAAGGACGGACAAGTACAGGGTAACCGATCTCGTTTGCTACCTTCTTTGCCTCCTCAGCTGTAAATACTGTACCACCTGCTGCTCTTGGGATGCCTGTCTTCTGAAGAATCTCGTCGAAGAGCTCTCTGTCCTCGGCTGCGTCTACATCCTCAGCCTTTGTTCCAAGTATCTTGACACCCATCTTCATAAGTGCCTCTGTAAGCTTGATGGCGGTCTGTCCACCGAACTGTACAACAGCTCCGTCAGGCTTTTCAATATTAACGATGCTCTCAACATCCTCTGCTGTGAGTGGCTCAAAATAGAGCTTGTCAGCAATATCAAAGTCAGTTGAAACGGTCTCAGGGTTGTTGTTTACGATGATTGTCTCCCAGCCTTCCTTTGCAAACGCCCATGTACAGTGAACTGAACAGTAATCAAACTCAACACCCTGTCCGATACGGATAGGTCCTGAACCAAGTACAAGCACCTTTTTCTGTGGATTTGTCTCTACCGCCTCATTCTCGCTGCCGAATACTGAGTAGTAGTATGGTGTCTCTGCTTCAAACTCTGCGGCACAGGTATCAACCATCTTGTAGGCTGCCACAATGCCGTTGTCGTAACGCATCTTCTTGATATCAGCCTCATCAATATCTGTAAGCTGTGAGATAACATTGTCAGGGAACTCGATACGCTTTGCCTCTTTTAACAGGTCAACTGTAAGCTCCTCTGTTTTTAAACGGTTCTCCATCTCAACAAGTATTGCGATTTTATCGATAAACCAAAGATCTATCTTAGTAATCTCGTGAATATGCTCGTATTTAACTCCACGGCGGAGCGCCTCTGCGATAACCCAGATACGTCTGTCATCAACAACTGCAAGCTGTTTCTCAAGCTCATCATCTGTAAGACCTGTAAAGTCATAAGACATAAGTGAATCAACATGCTGCTCGAGAGATCTGATAGCCTTCATAAGGGCACCCTCGAAGTTGTTGCAGATACTCATTACCTCTCCGGTAGCCTTCATCTGAGTGGTAAGTGTACGCTTTGCTGTGAGGAACTTGTCGAACGGAAGTCTTGGAATCTTGACTACACAGTAATCAAGCATTGGCTCAAAGCTTGCGTATGTCTTCTGTGTGATAGCGTTCTTGATCTCATCGAGGTGATAGCCGAGTGCAATCTTGGCTGTAACCTTGGCGATAGGATATCCTGTAGCCTTTGATGCGAGTGCTGATGAACGTGAAACTCGTGGGTTTACCTCGATAACACAGTACTCGAATGAGTCAGGATTGAGGGCATACTGTACGTTACAGCCTCCTGTAATCTGAAGCTCGTTGATGATATTGAGCGCTGATGTACGAAGCATCTGATACTCTTTATCTCCAAGTGTCTGCGAAGGTGCTACTACGATTGAATCTCCTGTATGCACACCGACCGGGTCGATATTTTCCATGTTACATACTGTGATGCAGTTGCCGTTGGCATCACGCATTACCTCGTACTCGATTTCCTTCCATCCTGCGATACATCTCTCTACAAGAACCTCTCCGACACGTGACAGGCGAAGTCCATTTGAAAGTATGTCGATAAGCTCCTGCTCATCGTGAGCAATTCCACCGCCGGAGCCGCCGAGTGTAAATGCCGGACGAAGAACTACAGGATAACCAATCTTGTTGGTAAATGCAATACCGTCCTCGATATTCTTTACAACCTGTGAAGCCGCGATTGGTTCACCGATTTTCTCCATGGTATCCTTGAAGGCCTGACGGTCCTCAGCCTTGAAGATGGTCTCTGCTGTTGTTCCGATAAGCTTTACTCCATGCTCATCAAGGAAGCCGCACTCAGCGAGCTCCATGCCGAGATTGAGTCCTGCCTGTCCACCGAGTGTAGGAAGGATGCTGTCAGGCTTTTCTTTTATGATAATCTCTTTTAATGACTCAAGAGTAAGTGGCTCGATATATACCTGATCCGCAATCTGCTTATCAGTCATGATAGTTGCCGGGTTTGAGTTTACCAGACATACCTCAACGCCCTCCTCTTTTAAGGAACGGCAGGCCTGTGTTCCTGCATAGTCAAACTCTGCGGCCTGTCCGATTACGATTGGACCGGAACCGATAACTAATACTTTTTTAATATCATTATTTCTTGGCATTACTGGTTACCTCCCATCATGTTAATAAAGCGGTCAAAAAGATATGCTGAATCCTGTGGTCCAGGGCATGCCTCCGGATGGAACTGAACTGTGAAGATATTCTTGTTCACATACTTAAGTCCCTCATTAGTGCCGTCGTTGACATTTATAAATGCTGGCTCAGCCACATTAGGGTCAAGCTTATCTGTGTCAACCACATATCCATGATTCTGGGAAGAAATATAAACACGGCCGGTTGCAAGATCCTTAACCGGATGGTTTCCACCTCTGTGTCCGTACTTCATCTTGTGTGTATCTGCGCCTGTTGCAAGTGCCATGAGCTGATGTCCTAGGCAGATTGCAAAAATCGGCACATTGCTGTCATAAAGCTTCTTTATTTCCTTTATAATATCTACACACTCCTTTGGATCTCCAGGTCCGTTTGAGAGCATGATTCCGTCAGGATTGTCACCAAGTATCTCTTCAGCGGTTGTGTGTGCAGGGTAAATTGTAACTTCACAGCCTCTTTCATTGAGTGATTTGGCGATGTTGTTTTTGGCACCGAAATCCATGAGGGCAACCCTCTTTCCTTGGCCCTTTAAAACCTTTTTCTCAGTGCATGTGACCTTGTCAACCACATTGCCTGTAGTATATGCCTTGAGCTTTGGAATAATCTCATCGAGATTGTAATTCTCATTTGTGGTAATCATTCCGTTCATAGTACCCTTTTCCCTGAGAATCTTTGTAAGCGCACGTGTATCAATGCCGGTCACTCCCGGAATATCGTTTTTCTCGAGGAAATCCTGTATAGTACCCTCGCAACGGAAATTACTTGGCATACGCGACAGCTCTCTTACTATATATCCATCCGGCCATGGTCTTTCTGACTCCATATCCGGTGTGATTCCATAATTTCCGATAAGTGGATAAGTCATTACAACAGCCTGTCCTGCATAGGAAGGATCTGTAAGTACCTCCAGATATCCTGTCATTGATGTGTTAAATACTATCTCACTAATGACTTCCCTTGTTGAACCAATGCTGGTTCCGGTAAATACATTACCATCTTCAAGAATTAAAAATGCTTTCATCTTTACCCTGCCCTTTCGTGTTATACTTTGTAACCATAAGCTTCTTAGTTGCAACTAACCTTACGTCTGCGCAAAAAAAAAGAGGGCGTCTCTTTTTTCTTATAAAGTGTAGCTGCATAGTATATCTGCTTAAATTGTAAAAAGTGTATCATAATACAGCCGATTTTTCAACTGTTTTTTGTTACATAAATATGCATATTTATGTATACAATATTAGTTACTGTTCACACCAAAGTATGACCGGCAACTATTGCAGCCCATTAAAACTGCCTCTGAGCGTTTACGGAGTAAGTCCCGCGCATACCGCATATATCACGCCTGAGAAAAATACAAGGCATGTAAAGCCAACTGAAATTGCAATAAAAGTCTTATCAGCTATATGTCGCGGTGTATACTCCACCTGATATATGCTTTTTGCTGTCATAGGAACGTACATATCGCCTTGTCCATTGCAAGAGCCTCCCTGATATGCACTCTTAAAGCCCACACGCCTGAAGTAGTCTGCCGTGTATGCCGGCATTGCATTTACAGACACCTGCATGAGCTTAAGCTGCATGCGCGCATATATCCTGACTCTCTCCAGAAGCTTTTTGCCAATTCCACGTCTTAAATACTGCGGATGCACATACAGCATGGTGATATGCCCCTCGTTTGTCATGCCGCACACTCCGCACAGCACATTGCTATCAAACGCACCAAATACTACAAGAACACCGGTCCTTTCCTCGTCCGTCAGCCTGTCTGCATCCATATATTCATCAAAATATCGATGACAGTCCTGTGTCCGAAAGCAGCCTCTGATTGCGATATTGTATATACTTACCGCAAAGGCACATGCCCCTTTTATCTCTTCATTTGTAAGTTTTCTTATTTTCATCAGATAGTCTCCTCCACTATTCTGTCTCTAAGCCCGCTATAGCGTCTCTGCTGTGAGTTGTTTTGTATCATCTCGTAAAATGTCTGTTCATCACCCACTATGGTAACACATTTCTTTGCTCTTGTAACCGCCGTATAGAGCAAATTTCTGTTCATAAGCATTCTCGGACCGCTCAAAAGAGGTATAACGACCGCCGGATACTCACTTCCCTGCGACTTGTGTATAGTGACCGCGTATGCAAGTTCAAGCTCATCCAAAAGCTTAAACGGATACTCCACCTTTCTGCCCTCGTCAAAGGATATGGTCATGGTCTCGGCAAAATCGTTGATTTCCTCAATGATACCTGTATCTCCATTGAAGATTCCCATGCCCTTATCCACACAGAGTCCGAATTTTGTCCTGATTTCCCACTCTATCTGATAGTTGTTCTTTATCTGCATCACCTTGTCGCCCTCGCGGAAAATCGTGCCCCTGTATTCTTTTTCGCGCTTGCTCTTGTCTGCCGGATTCATATACGCCTGCAATATACCGTTTAGACGTTCCACTCCGAGAAGTCCCTTTCTCATAGGCGTAAGCACCTGTATATCATACTCTGTAGCATTTACAAACTTAGGAAGCTTCTGCTTTATTAGCTGTAATGTAACATTTATTATCTTGTCGGCATCATATCTCTTTAGAAAAAAGAAATCCATGCTCTTATTATCTAACGATACCTCTTCTCCATTATTTATCTTGTGGGCGTTTACTATAATATCGCTCGTGCTCGCCTGACGAAAAATCTTTGTAAGCTTTACCGTGTGGAAGGCACCTGAATCAATAATATCCTTTAGCACGCTGCCCGGTCCTACGCTCGGAAGCTGGTTCACATCTCCTACAAGTATGAGTCTCGTACCTGCCACAACCGCCTTTAGCAATGAGTACATGAGTGATATATCAACCATCGACATCTCATCTATGATGATTACATCCGTCTCGAGCGGATTCCTTTCATTTCTCTCAAAGCCAGCTGCGCTTCCTGTGTCCATGCCGCCGTTTAACTCAAGCATACGGTGGATTGTGCGCGCCTCGTAGCCTGTCGTCTCACTCATGCGTTTTGCCGCACGTCCTGTCGGTGCAGCCAGAAAAATATCCATGCCCTCCAGCTCAAAATACTTGATAATAGTATTGATAGTGGTGGTTTTTCCTGTTCCGGGTCCTCCTGTAATGACTAAAAGGCCATTTCTGACTGCTTCCTTCACCGCCTCTACCTGGTGCTCATCGAGCTCCATCTCTGTCTTTTTCTCTATATTTCTAATTGCAGCCTCTATCTCGATATCCGGCACATCATACGTCACATCAAGCTGCTTTAGCATGGCTGCCGTGTTTGCTTCCATATAATAAAAGGTGTTAGCATAAATCTGGGTTATATCATCCTTTAGCTGCATGACAATCTTCCTGTCCATGGCCAGATTCATGTAATGCGCCTCAACCTGCGAGCTTTCCACTCCGAGCAGATATACAGCACGCCTCGTAAGCTCCTCCATCGGCAGATATGTGTGTCCGTCCATGGCAGCCTGCTGCAAAACATACTGTATACCGCTTTTTATTCTAAAATCAGAATCAGTCTTGATGCCAACCCGCGCCGCTATCTCATCTGCAGTTTTAAAACCAACTCCGTCGATATCATCCGCCATGCGGTACGGATTTTCCTTGAGCACGCTGTATATCTCTCCGCCATACTTATTATATATCTTCACAGCCAGATTCATATTGATGCCGTACTGCTGCAAAAAAATCATGGCTTCCCTTAAGTCTCTTTTTGCATTGACCTGATCCGCAATCTCCATAGCCTTTCTCTGGCTGATGCCCTTTACCTCAGCAAGCCTCTCCGGCTCTTCCTCTATGATGCGGAAGGTATCCTTCTTGAATCGCCTGACAATACGTGCTGCGAGTGCAAGTCCTATACCATGTATGGCTCCTGAGCCCAGATACCTCTCAATAGCCATCTCATCCTCCGGCTCCTTCTCTTCAAAGCTTACTACCTTAAACTGTCTGCCATAGGTGGCATGCTCTGTATACTCACCGTGAGCCTCTATATTTTCCCCCTCAGCAATGTCCGAAAAAGTACCCACACATGTGAGCTCCTCCTCGTTCACTACAAGAACAAGTACCGTATACCCGTTTTCTGCATTTCTGTATATTATATGATCAACGTATCCTGTGACTGTTTCGGTTTCCAATTGAACTTCTCCGTATCTGTGTGTTTTTATTATATTTTTTAAATATTATACCCTAGAGCATGCGTATCTGCAATTACTAAGTTTGCACTAAAAAAGCCGGTAACCACATGCAAGCATGCCGAACCAGCTTTTTATTATCAATTATTATGATATATTGTAGTTGCGCTTCATCTGCTCATAAAGCTGCTGTGTGATATTCTCACCGGACTTCTCCACTATCGTATCACTCATCTGCTCTATGACAGTGTCCATGAACATATCCTTGTACTGCGACATAGAGGAATCCTCATCATCACTCTTAAGCGTCATGGAATCCTTCATTTCCTTTATGACCTGCTCCACGAAATAAGACTCAAAATCCTTAAGTGTGCTCTTGAGCTCGTCCTCTGTAGAGTCTGATGACAGATTTTTCACATTATTTTTAAGCTTGTCTGCCGCCGCAGACGTATTATTTGAGTTTGCAAGTGTTGATACTGCGCTTATATCCATATGCTACTATCTCCTCAAATTATTTGCTGTCTCAAGCATCGAATCCGCTGTTGTGATAGCCTTTGAATTGAGCTCGTAGGCACGCTGTGCCACAATGAGGTTAACCATCTCGTCAGCTACCTGCACATTTGAACCCTCTAAGAACTTGTGCGCAACCTTACTCTTTGTCAGATTGGCATTTGTAGCCTCAAGCATCGGGTTGCCTGAATTGGCTGTTGCGCCCAAAAGGCTGCCTGAAAGCTTTTCTAATCCTGATGGATTGTTAAACTGATAAACTGCCATACGCTGATTCATCGGAACATACTCTCCACCTACCGTCATATATCCAATCTCGCCATATTCGTTAAATGTCATATTCTCTGACGAAACTCCCTGCGGTATGGCAATAACATTGCCTGCGGTATCCATGACAGGATTTCCCTGTGCATCTGCCAGAATCGTCTGTCCATTGCCATACTGGCTCCATTCAAATGCACCGTTTCTGGTATAATAGGTCTGACCATCAGTACCTCTTACCGCGAAGAATCCATCTCCTTCAATCGCAAAATCCGTAGGTCTGTCAGTCTCTGTTAAAGAACCCTGAGTATATGTGGATGTGGTTGCAGCCACACGGGTACCAAGCCCCACCTGCGCTCCTACCGGCTTTGCATCACCATTTCCGGATGTAGAACGAGTCTGTATCGTCTGATATAAAAGAGACTTAAACTCTGTCCTCTGACCCTTAAAGCCTGTCGTATTGACATTGGAAAGGTTGTTTGCAATTGTATCTACGTTTGTCTGTTCAGCACGCATACCGGTTGCGGCTGTGTAAAGCGCCCTCATCATATGGCATATCTCCTTATACTCTTCCTACATTGTTGACAGCCTTGTCTAATGTCTCATCAATAGATGTGATGACCTTCTGTCCTGCCTCATATGCACGCTGGATGGTAATCATGTTGACCATCTCGTTTACTACATTGACATTTGAGGTTTCCAAGGCTCCCTGTTCTATTTCGGCATCTGAGGCGATAATATTACCCCCTGCAGTCAGATTGTAGAGATTTTCACCATATTTTTCAATATAGTCATAGTTATCCACATCAACAACACCGATAGTGCCAACTAACTGATTATTCTGTATGATATATCCGAGTGAGTTTACCGAAAACTTCTCATTCGGGTCTACCTTTACCCAGTTTGCTTCACCGCCGTCTCCACTCAACGCACCTGTCGCATTGAGTACATGATCTCCGTCTGCTGTGACAAGATAACCGTCAGCATTGACCTTGAAAGCACCGTCTCTGGTATACTTTACACTTGTCTGACCTGATTTGTCAGTAAATGCAACGGCAAAAAAACCTTTTCCACCGATAGCTAAATCGGTAGGGTTATCAGTCACCTTAAAGCTGCCTTCATCCCAGTCGGTATACGTCTCACCGAGATGCACTCCGTATGTCATACTGCCCAGATTTTTGTGCAGTCCGTAGTTTGATGTATCCTTTATCTTTATAGCAAGCTCATTTTTAAATGAATGCGAGGTGGTTCCCTCTTTTTTAAATCCATAGGTATCGGAATTGGCCAGGTTGTTCGCAAGAACATCCATGCGCTTCATCTCATTAACCATACCGGTGTGAGCGGTGTATAAGCCTTTTACCATATCTTTGTCCTTTACAGTCTGATTCTGTTGATAACGTTTATCTTTGATGCCTTGTCGGCAAAATTCTTTTCTGTCATATCGCCTGTTGTGAATGCATACTCGCCGTCAACCACATCCTCAATGTAGTCTACATGTCCGAATACAGCCTCTACCTCACTCTTTGGTGAATCAGTTCTCACAAAGAAGCTGTTTACACTGTCATCATAGCTTACGAGTGTGAGCTTCTCAGGCTTCCAGTCAATATAAATATTTGTGTTCTGATGCTTTGTCATATCTACAACATCTGCCACTACAGCACTTGCTGTTGGAAGCTTTCCTGCTCCGCTGCCATAGAACATAGCATCTCCGAGCACATTTCCGCGTAAAAATACGCCGTTGAACACTCCATTTACTCCTGAGAGCGGATGTGTGTCATCTATCATATATGGTGCAACTAGACAGGTATAGCTGTCACCCACCTTGCGGCTTGAAGCAAGAAGCTTGATTGCACGGTGCATTGCCTTTGCGTACTTAATATCCTCAGGTGTAATCTTTGTGATACCCTCACAGTGGATATCCTCGAAATCCACCTGCTGTCCTGCAACAAGTGATGTGAGAATGGCTATCTTTCTGCATGGATCGTGTCCCTCTATGTCGGCTGTAGGATCCTTCTCTGCATAGCCCTTATCCTGAGCATCCTTTAATACCTCATCAAAGTCCGCGCCTTCCTCTGTCATCTTTGTAAGCATGTAGTTGGTTGTTCCGTTTAAGATACCTGTGATTTCCTCAATCTCGTCTGCTGTGAGACACTTGTTGAGTGGTCTGATAATAGGGATTCCGCCACCAACACTGGCCTCAAACTGGAAGTTCACTCCATGATCCCTTGCAACTTTAATGAGCTCAGCGCCCTTTGCAGCAACAAGGTTCTTGTTTGATGTTGCTACCTGTTTTCCTGCCTCAAGCATTGCCTTTACGAATGTAAATGCAGGCTCAACACCTCCCATTGTCTCTACAACGATACCGATCTCAGGGTCCTCTGCGATAATCTTATAATCATGTACTATCTTGTTCTCGATAGGTGTACCCGGGAACTCTCTTAAATCAAGCACATACTTGACCTCGATTGGCTCTCCTGCTCTCTTTGCGATTTTTTCCTTGTTGATTTCTAATACTTCTACGACACCTGATCCAATTGTGCCGTAACCCATAACTGCAATCTTCATCTTTTTGTTACTCCCTGGCTAAAATTTTTACGTAATGTATGCCCTTTAAGGACTCAATCTGCTTTGCCATATCATCCACATCATCCGACTCCGGAAATACATCCACAGATAACGTGAGTGACGCAATGCCATTTACCGGTACACTTTGGTGTATGGTAAGAATATTTGCTTTCGCATCGGCTACCGACTTAAGCACAACAGAAAGTATGCCCTGCTCGTCATCCATCTGAATGACAAGGTTCACTGTCTTTCCTTTACGCCCCTCATAAAAAGGAAAAATATCATCCTTATATTTGTAAAAGGAGCTTCTGCTTATGCCAACAGCATCTGTTGCCTCCTGCACAGATTCAAGCTTGCCCGAATCCAGCAGTCTCTTTGCCTCAACTACTTTAAGCAGCACCTCCGGTACAGCCTTTGCCCGTAAAACGAAGTAGTTTGATTTCTCCGCCATTTAGTTACCTCCAAAATGGCCGGTGTGTTTGTCACACACCGACATTTGTCCTTGACTCAAAGATTTTAACACAAAGATCGTAGTATTGCAACCTATTAGTTGATGTTCATTAAAAGACTTAGTCTGCCCCTGTAGCCATCCATTTCAGATAGCCGTTGATGAATATGTCTATACTGCCGTCAAGCACTGCATCCGCATTGCCAGTCTCCACACCTGTCCGGTGATCCTTGACCATAGTATACGGCTGAAGCACATATGAGCGAATCTGGCTTCCCCAGCCAATTTCCTTGACCTCGCCCCTGATACCTGCCTCCTTTGCAGCATTTTCTTCCTGCTTCAAAAGATACAGCTTTGCCTTTAACATCTGCATGGCTTTGTCCTTGTTCATATGCTGTGAACGCTCATTCTGACACTGTACCACAATTCCTGATGGAAAATGTGTGATACGGATAGCTGATGATGTTTTATTGATATGCTGTCCACCTGCTCCACTTGAACGGTAGGTATCAATTCTGATATCCTCATCCTTTACTTCAATGTCAAGATCCTCCTCTATATCCGGCATAACATCACAGGATACAAATGAGGTCTGTCTTTTTCCTGCTGCATTAAACGGTGAAATACGTACAAGCCTGTGTACGCCCTTTTCCGACTTAAGATATCCATATGCATTCTCTCCGTTTACCTGAAAAGTAATGGACTTGATACCTGCCTCATCGCCATCAAGTGAATCGAGCACCTCAAGGGTAAAGCCCTTTTTATCAGCCCATTTCGAATACATACGAAACAGCATGGCTGCCCAGTCACACGACTCCGTTCCACCGGCGCCTGCATTGAGCCTCAAAATAGCATTGCATTTATCATATTCACCCGACAAAAGAGTCTTCATTCTGATACCGTCATATGTACTCTCAAAATCATCAAGCATCTGCTGTATCTCAGGTATGAGTGACTCATCGTTCTCCTCATAGCCCATCTCAATCATCGTCTCTATATCTTCGTACTGTTCCTTGAGCTTTGCGTATGTAGCTACATCATCCTTCATACTCTTAAGCTCTTTCATCTTGCTCTGTGACTTCTCCGGGTCATCCCAGAAGTCAGGAGCCTCCATTTCTCGCTCTAATTCCTGGATTTTTTCTTCTTTATTAGCCAGGTCAAAGTGAATCCCTCACTTCCTGTAGTGGGGCTTTGTAGCCTTGGAGCGTGGACTTGAAATTATCCAACTCTACCACAGAATCACCTCTTTCTATACATTTTAGACGCTTTGTGGCTCTAATTACGCTTCCCGCATTCAGGCTGTGGGGTGCGGTCTGCACATAGTATATTCCTCTGAAAAATATGAAGTCAGCCACGCATCCTCTAACCAGCGTCATTATTTTTATTATACAGATTAAACTAAGAAACTGCAACTAAATTTGATACTTATAATCATGCTTGCCATCACGCTTATTATCATGTCTGTTGCGGGTCACACCTAACAGTGTGACCGACAACGATTACAGCCCACTTCTCTTCGTGTCTTCATGTTTTCATATTTTCGGTTTTGCAGTGTCTGCTGTATGCCTCTTATGCGCTACATGTGTAACAAGCGCAATAAATAGCAGCATAATTATACCGCCTGTGGTATCAATCAGTACGTCCGTGAATCTGCCGGCCCGGCCTGGCACGAACAGCTGATGGAATTCATCTGTGCAGGCATATAGGAATGTCATGGCTATCGGAATCACAAATCTTCTTCTGCCATGCAAGAACGAAAATGTCACAAATCCAAGCAATGTGAGAATGGCATACTCACTCATGTGGGCACATTTTCTCACCGGATAGTCTATAAGCTCTGCCTTATCGAGCAGCTCCTTCTCATCCCAGTGGCTTGCGGTAATGGTATTGACCACTGAAACTATGCGATAGCTGACGCTGCCGCTGAGCTCAGACGACTCGGTGTCAGGCTCCGCTGAAAACATGAATATGACAACCATCCAGCACAGCATTAGAAAAAATGCAATCTTATTTAAGCTTTTCATTCATTACCTCAATCGCTTTCTGAAGCTGCACATCATACTGCATGTCATAGTCTGCATTTGTGTCTCCTGTGTATTCATAATCAACCTCTACGTCAGGCTCGATACCCTTTTTGTGGATATTGTGGCCGTTTGGTGTGTAGTACTTCGATGTGGTAATCTTTACAGCATCGCCATCGGAAAGATTGTAGATAGTCTGTACAATTCCCTTTCCAAATGTCTTTTTGCCTACAAGTGTGGCATCAATATAACCATCCTCATTATAATCCCTCATGGCTCCCGCAAAAATTTCAGACGCACTTGCGCTGTTTTCATCGACTAACACTACGATAGGACAGTCAATCTGTTTACCATCGTCATCGCCAAAGGTCTTGACATTTCCGTTTTTATCCTTTGTATACACGACGGTTCCTGCCGGAAGCGTGCCAACCGATTCAGCCGGAAGCAGTCTGTCAACCATTTCTGTCACTGCGGTAAGTAGTCCTCCCGGATTAGCACGCAAATCCACTATAAGGCCCTTCATACCCTGATTTGTAAGTCCGTTAAGTGCATCCTCAAACTGACTTGCCGTGTTTGTCTGAAACTCGCTGACCTGGATATATCCCACTCCATTGTCAAGCAGCTTGCTGTCCACTGATGGCAGCTCAACATTTTTACGCTCCACCTCAACAGTAAATGGGTCAGTCTCCTCGCCACGCCTGATTTTAAGCGTAACTTTCGTGCCCTCCTTACCTCTGATTTTGGTAACAAGCTTTGTCAGATCCTCGGATGTTGCCTCGACACCGTCAACAGATACTATCTCATCATCCTTTTTAAGCCCCGCTTCCTCCGAAGGTGTTCCGCTGTATACCTTTGAAACGGTCACCTGCTTTGTATCCGGATCCTGCTTTAACGCAGCTCCGATTCCATAATACGTGCCTGTCGTACTAATCTGCAGCTCCTTATATTCATCCGCAGTATAATAAACCGAATAAGGATCATTTAATCCCTCCATCACACCATGCAGCAGACCGTTCTCCAAATCGTCCTTATCGTAATCCTCATAGTAGTACTCGTCTATGTAGTTCGCAAGCTCATCGATTTTCTGCACCGTCTTGTCGTCAAGCACATTCGCACTCTTTGCAACGGTATGCACGCTCCTGCCTGTAATCATTGTGTATGCAAAGAGCACTATAAACCCAAGCACAAGAGTCGTTGCAATACCGGTTGCAATTCCTACACCGAAGCCTTTTTTAACCGTCATTCTATGAGGCTTTTTGCCACTCATATCTGAATTATTATCACATCCCAAGTCGTTGCAACCATCACCTGCATAATTTTCCGTGTAATTTTCTCTTAAATCATCAGTTCCACCATCAGGTGCATTTACTCTCTGCACATAAGGATTGACATCCCTGTTGTTTGAATTGTCCATTTCAGTC
The DNA here is from genome assembly GCA_900317585.1 of uncultured Lachnospiraceae bacterium. Classification (GTDB taxonomy): domain Bacteria; phylum Bacillota; class Clostridia; order Lachnospirales; family Lachnospiraceae; genus Roseburia. Next base: position 35,068 of record ONHG01000011.1, read on the forward strand.
CTGTCCTCTCTATACTATATTTGAACTTAAAACAGCCTGTCTCCGATCGGAGCCAGGCCGTCATAATTATTATTATACTCTTAAATGTTTCCGAATTGTGAATCGGCTTCCCAGGAAACCAATTCCAACACCTAATATAAGTGCTATCGGTACAAGTGTAGAGAAAATCTCCTTTGTCGGAATAAATGTCATCATATTTCCTATAAAACTGAACTTACTAGCAATATATGTACAAATCTTTCCATACATGACATTAAGCAGGCCAAGCGGAATAGCCGAGCCAATAAGTCCGATAAGAATACCCTCTACCACAAACGGAGACCTGACAAGAAAATCGGTTGCTCCGATAAGCTTCATGATGGCTATCTCCTCTCGCCTGACCGCAATACCTGTAGTCACTGTATTGCTTATAAGGAATATCGCAACACACAAAAGAATCAGAATGATACCTCCTGATACATAACTGATAAGCTTATTTAAATCAGTCAGTGTATTGGCCACATCCTGTGACTGGTTTACCTTTCTGACTCCCTCAAGTCCCTTGATATAGTTCACAAGAGTCTGCTGCATAGAGACATCGCTCAAATAAACCTGCAGATTTGCAGAATTGCTAAGAGGGTTGTCATCACCAAATGAAGCTGCTGCATCATCATAGCCCTCAAAGTATTCCTTCTGATAATTACTCCAGGCATCTTCTGCTGACTGATAATCCACCTTGCTGACCTCAGCTCTCTTCTCAATCTGAGCCTTGTCCGCATTGATTACATCCTCCGTGGTGCCTTCATTAAAGAATACTGTTACAGCAACTCCCTTTTCTGCAGTTTTGACCATGCTTGAAAAGTTAGTCACAACAATATAAAATAGTCCAAACATAAAAATACATGCTGCCATGGTAGCTATAGATGCCAGCGAGAACATTTTATTTCTAAAAATATTTTTAAAGCCCTGTTTAATTGAATAAGCTAATGTATTAATCCTCATCACTATCACCATCCTTGCTGTCTGCCACAACAAGTCCCTTCTTTATAGTGATGACACGCTTTTTCATAACCTTAACAATCTCAAGATTATGTGTGACAACGATAACAGTTGTGCCCTTCTCATTAATTTCCTCAAGCAGCTTCATAATCTCCCACGCATTATTGTTGTCGAGATTACCCGTAGGCTCATCTGCAAGAAGGAAATTCGGCTCATTTACCAAAGCCCTTGCAATCGCAACCCTCTGCTGCTCTCCTCCTGAAAGCTCCTTTGGTTTTGACTTATACTTTGCAGCCAGTCCAACCATTGAAAGCATTTTAGGGACCTTTTTCTTAATGGTGACTGTAGAAGCGCCTATAACCTTAAGCGCAAAAGCCACATTCTCATAAACATTTCTATCCTTTAATAATCTAAAGTCCTGAAATACAACTCCGATATTTCTTCTGTATTTCGGAATCTGTCTACGCCTTATATGTGCCAGATTCCTTCCGTCAACAGTAATTGTTCCGTCTGTGGGTTCAAGCTCCTTCAAAAGCAGCTTAATCAGAGTGGATTTACCGGATCCACTGTCTCCGCATACGAAAACGAACTCTCCGTCATCAATCTCCAGATTGACATCGTTGAGAGCAGGTATACCTGCAGAATATGCCTTGCTGACATGTTCAAGTTTAATCATTACTTTCTCCTTAATAGTCCATTGATTCCATATACTTCATGTATTTGACTACCATAAGGGCAATCTTAAATGTGATGGCATCCTCAAACACTCTAAGGTCAAGCCCTGTGCTTTTCTGAAGCTTATCCAATCTATATACAAGTGTGTTTCTGTGTATGTATAGCTGTCTTGAAGTCTCAGACACATTAAGGCTATTCTCAAAGAATTTATTTATAGTGGATAAAATCTCTTCATCAAAATCATCCGGTGATTTGCCATCAAAAATCTCTTTGATAAACATCTTACAAAGAGGAATCGGAAGCTGATATATCAGTCGTCCTATTCCAAGCTGTGAATATGCAATGATATTCCTCTCCTCAAAGAAGATTTTGCCAACATCGAGAGCCATTCTGGCCTCTTTGTATGATCGCGATACCTCTTTTAATTCATTAATAACAGTACCATATGCAATATGAACCCCGTCTGCTTCAGACCTAAACAGATTTAATATCACCTCGGCTGTCTTTCTGAGATCATCATAAGTCTCATTTTCTGCCAGTTCCTTCACTACAATTATATTCTTTTCATCAACGGCTGTGACAAAACCCTTTGATTTGCCGCCAAAAAGACTTCTGATCTTTTCAAGCTCATTGCCGTCCTTCTCTCTGTTTGTCTCAACAATAAACACCACACGTCTCACTTCAATATCAATATGAAGCTTCTTTGCGCGGTTATATATATCAACCAAAAGAAGATTATCAAGCAAAAGATTTTTGATAAAGTTGTCCTTATCAAATCTTTCCTTGTATGCCACCAGAAGATTCTGAATCTGGAAGCTTGCAATCTTTCCTATCATATATACATCTTCGCTGTCACCATATGCCAATAAAACATATTCCAGCTGGTGATCATCAAAAACCTTAAAAAACTGACATCCGTTTATAACCTGACTGTCTGCCGGTGAAGTAACAAACGCCTGTGCCGGCTCTATGAACGCCTCCGCATTAGGAAAAGTCGCGGCAAGAATCTTACCCTCAACATCTATAACACAAAGATCCGTTCTGGTAATTCCTTTAAGGCCATCAATTGTATTCTGAAGTATCTGATTGGAAATCATAGTCGTTCTCCTTCTCCCCTTTTTGGTAACTGTGCATTACCCTCACAGCTACTTTTTACTAATTGCATAAATACTTTCTATTATTTTAATACATTCGCACAAAAAAATAAAGAGGAAATGTACAATTTTTACACATTTTCTCTTATTTTTTCTTTCAATGTTATACGAATTAACTATACATCACGTTTTTCATAGCTGTCAATAATGCGTGTCAGTCGTCTCACATCAAGCATTTTTCTTATTTTTCCAATAATTCCGGTTCTTTTTGCCAAAAACTTGCCACTTCCAATTCCATACCACAGAATGGTGGATATTTTATCTTTATTCCTAAAAAAGAACTTTTCCTGTACAGGTGACGGTAAAAAAGAAAGTACAACCTCAGGAGTTGCAATATTTATCTCGTTGACAACCCCCTCGTCAGTTCCATTGGTCTCGTCAAAAACACCCTTTCCAACAATCTCAAGCCGGTCAAACAGCGCCTTAAGAAATTCTTCTGCCTCATCAACAGCAGCCTGAGAATCCCCAAGTACAAAAACTGTTTTGTGATTTCTATCAAGCCTCTTGAAAAGCTCATAGAAAAAATCATGCTCCTCTATCTCATGCCTTCGCTGAAGAGTATCCGCCGAAGCAGCCTTAAGGATCCCCTCATCGGCAATCACCGTATAATCAAACAGCTCCAAAGCCTGCTTCACTTCCTCGTCAGATGCAACCAGCTCAAGTGTCTTCATATTCACTTCCTCAATAGTAGTAAAGCTCTTCTCCGCAATACATCTGTCTATCCGTATGAGCATTTCACGAGTTGTATAATTATCAAGTTGTATTCCTGCTATATCTATTTTCTTAACCATACCAAAAGTATAACAAAGACACTTCGTTTAATCAACACCTTTAAAAGTTATCCGACAATTCCACACATATTCACATTTGTTTTTCACAATTAAAATGTCAATATTTTTTATGATTTTTTTCTTTTTTTGTGTAACTTTATCACAACTTTACAAAACAATTGTTCTTTTTTTCACATTAAATAATGTTTAAAAATGTGGATAATGTTTATAAGTCCGTGCATAACTCATTTTTTAGGCACTTTAAAACCTGGTAACGTGGATAGTTATCAACATTTATCCCCAATTCAGGTTTGAGACTGCTAACAGACTCCATATTTTTGTGCATGTTGCTAAATCATCAAAATTCATTCATGAAAAAACTCCCATCTCTGTGAGATGGGAGCTGTAATTGACCATATTTAATTCTTCCGACTAGAAAATTCTTCTTACTGCAATGATAGACTTGTAATTAGCCGGTGATGTATATTTGATACCATCTGATGGATTACTTGCATGTACAATAGTGTTTCCACCACAGTAAATAGCAACATGTCCACTATAGCAAATGATATCGCCAGGCTGCATATCGCTTGTGCTTACGCCATAGCCTACGCTTCTCATAGCTGATGAGCTGTGTGGAAGACTTATTCCAAACTTTGCATATACTGACATTACAAAACCTGAACAATCTGTTCCGTTTGTAAGGCTTGATCCACCATAAACATAAGGATTGCCAACGAACTGTGATGCATAATTTACAACAGCCTGTCCGTTCGAACCGCTTGGTGCACTGTAGCTCTTCTCAGATGAGCTATTGCTTGATGAACTGCTTGATGAGCTCTCTGAAGACTTAGTGGCTTTCTTTGCTGCCTTAGCTGCGGCCTTGGCTTCCTCAGCCTTTTTAGCCTCTTCTGCCTTCTTTGCTGCCTCTGCAGCCGCCTGACGCTCAGCCTCTTCCTTGGCAAGTCTTGCTGCTTCCTCTTCCTTTGACTCAGCATATGTGAACTCAGTGTTGAGTGTCACATAATCTGATGATACATAACCTGTACCATCTGCGGTAGATACTCCTACCCATCCTTCTGTAGCCTCATCTACAACTGTAAGGTCATCCTCTCCTGAAACAAGTCCAAGAACCGCTGAATCTGTTGAAGTTGAAGTTCTAACCTTTAATGTCTCTGTATTAACCTTTGCCACGCGACGTCCTACGCTCTGAACAAGTGCATCATCACCGACAACCACATATTCACTTTTCACATATCCTGTAACAGATCCTGACTGAATCTTGTACCAGCCATTGTCTGTTGTCTCAAGGACTGTACCAACTCCATTGTTATAGAGCTTTCCAAGTACATCACTGTTCTCATCTGCGTTTGCACGTATATTGACACTGTCATTAACCTGTGCAACTGCTGTATCAGCATATGCTGACTTAACAGGCTCAGCCTCTGTTGCCGCAACATCTGTTGCAGTCTCTGATGTCTGATCTCCTTTTAACATGATGTCTGTTAACATTGATGTAACACCGGCTGTAAGAGTGTTGGATGAACCAACGATATCTGATGTATAACTAGCTACTCCTGCAGTAGGTCCAGCCGCATATACTGCGTATGGCACTGATGAGAGAGCCATAAAGCCTGTAAGTACTCCGGCTGTGAGTTTCACATAATTTACTTTCATTTTACCCTCCGCTGTGTGAACCTGTAACAATTATTACGAATTTGTTACAAATATTACTTTGTCATTATAACAAAGCAACATATATATGTCAACATTTTCTTATTGTTTTCTTAAGAAAATCGTGATATTATAACAGTACATAGGACATTAGTTCCATAAAACACTTATGTAACATTTTCACAGGAGGGATTACTATGCAGTCAAGTACAGTAAATTCCGCATTATCAGCAGTCTCTCAATCTGTTTCCGGCACTTACGTGCAGGATGTCAGCATCAAGATGCTCGACAATGCAATCGACCTTAACAACACAATGGCACAGGGCACTATAAAGATGATGGAAAATTCTGTTACACCTTATCTCGGTAGCAATATCGACATATCAGTATAACATATCAATATACCCATCATCACAGCACATATATGTAACTGCTATTACTGTTGTGCGGTTCACAAAAGCAGGAGCCGTCATGAAACATTTCATGACGGCTCCTGCTTTATTTATACCGCTTGAGCGCTACTTCACACAGCTAAATGTAAATAACGTAGCTATTATTTTGTGGCAATAGCCTCAACCTCAAGCATTACATCCTTTGGAAGTCTTGCAACCTCAACACAGCTTCTTGCAGGGTATGCTCCGTTAAAAAATGTGGCATATACCTCATTGATTGCACCAAAATCATTCATTTCCTTGATGAAAACTGTAGTCTTTACCACATTATCCATGCTTGTTCCGGCTGCTTCAAGCAGATGTGACAGGTTAGTAAATGCCTGCTTTGCCTGTGCCTGTGAGCCCTCAGGAATTTCACCTGTCTCCGGCACTACCGGAATCACTCCAGAAGTATATACTATACCATTTACCTCGATAGCCTGTGAGTATGGTCCGATTGCTGCCGGTGCCTTGTCTGTACTGATAACGTTTTTCATGTCATTTTCCTTCTTTCCTGTTAGTAAATTATTAAAAGACTATTTCTTCAGCCGGATTTTACCGTCTGTGAGATCAATCTTTCTTTCTTTATATAAATGTCCGACGGCACGCTTAAATGCGTTTTTGCTGAGTCCTGTTTCTCTCTTAATTACCTCCGGGCTTGCCTTCTCTGAAAACGGAAGCACACCTGCGTATGAATCAAGCAGCTCGAGAATCTTTTCAGAGTCGGAATCCATCTGGATATATGCCTTTTCCCTCATTGTCAGGTCCAGCTTGCCATCCGCCTTGACATCAGTAACCTTTGCCTCTATCACATCTCCAAGCTTCAGATAAGCGGCATTCTCAAAAACCGGTATCTTTGCTGAGTATTTGTCATCAACAGCGATAAATGTACCGAAATTGTCGCTGAAATCATACACACGGCCCGAAACCATATCATCCTTTTTGTATGGTGAATCTGTGCTCAGCATATGGTAAATGCCCTTTGTGGTAGCACAGAGTCTCTGGCTTTTGTCTATATATAATGTGACAAGTATCTCATCACCGGCGCTCACCTTTCTGACCATCTCCTTATATGGAAGGAATAAGTCCTTTTCGAGTCCCCAGTCAAGGAAAGCTCCGATTTTGGTCACTTCCTTGACCGTAAGCACCGCAAGCCCTCCGATTGTCAGCTTAGGCTCATTCGTCGTGGCAATAAGCCTGTCCTTCGAATCCTTGTATACAAAAACTCTCAGCTCATCCCCGGGCTTTGCACCCTCCGGGATTTGTTTCGCAGGGAGCAGAACTCTCTCCTCTGAACTCATGGATGGTGATAAATATATACCAAAATCCACCTTTTTTGCATATATAAGCTCCTGATATTCTCCTAATTTCATGTTTTTCCGTCCTTTCTGTATTGATTTTTCGCTCTAAATATCACTAAATATAACGAAATTATTACTTTTTATCCGGCACCGGCTTTCTCAAAAACTTCACCACCGCATATGGTCTTTTATCCTCATCTGCCAGCACCACCGTCACCTGCTCATCGGCAGCTTTGACAAGCGATATAATAGTATCTCCAAGCTTTGCCTCTTTCCTGTACTCCACACGAAGCTCTGATATTTCAAAGCCGGCAGGTAACTGCTGCTGTGCCAGCATAATGTATTTTTCATTATTCATATGCTGATTGCTGTCTATAAAAAACTGTGGAACTACTATCTCACCATTTTGCTTCATATCATCAGGAATTTGAATCTTACGCTTAGCGCAATCCATCTCAAGCTGTGGCTCAAGTCCATATGTATCTGCAAACTCCTGCGGCACCTTTACCGGTCTTCCGGTCTGCGTATTGACAAGCACCCACACGGAGTTAGCGTAAGCAAGTATATTGCCGTATGCATCCTCCATTTTAAAATTCCTATATCCATAAAAAGCCTTCATGCCGTATGCCCATGTGGATATTCTCACCTGCTCATTGAGTAAAGGCAGCTTGTTTATGCATATCTGCCAGGATGAAAGCACCCACGCTATATGATTGTCTGCCAAAAACCTGATTCCCACATCATGAGACTGCGAATGAAATACACTGCAGTCCTGAAAATAGTTTGTAAGTCCTGTAAGACTCAGCCTGCACGCTGCATCCACCTCGCTGTAACGTATTCTGCTGTCAAATGAATAAGCCATAACATATTCCTCTAGTCAATAAAATTAAAATAGCTTCTGATGTATCTAAATGCCTCATCTACCCCATTGGACATCCAAAGATTTGAGCTTTTGTTTATGATATCCTGATATTCCTGTATAGTAATTGGTGTCTTTTTTTTAGAGCCAAGCTCCTCTATTAAATTGAGTATTCTTATAAAATTCTTGTCCATGTCACACCATCCTTTCTATACCTATGTAGACCATATACGTTTTTATTTTATATCAAATCTCGTTATTTCACAACTCATATTTTATTTTTGCGTAACTATCCAAAACCGATGTTACTGTTCTCAAGATGATTCAAACAGCTATCTTTATAATGCAAAAAGAGAACTTCTCATGAAGTTCTCTTTAATCTAGCTGGCCCACAAGGATTCGAACCTTGAAATGACGGAGTCAGAGTCCGTTGCCTTACCATTTGGCGATGGGCCAATATGTTGTCTCAACAAATGATATTATACACATATGACCACATGGTGTCAAGCATTTTTTTAATTATTTCAACACCTAATCAGAACCTGTTTATTCTTCGAACAACAATACCTCACCATCATGTTCAGCAAATGTCACCTCATCGCCCCATTCCTGCTTTGCTGTGCCATTGGTCTGCTCTGTTATTATTTTTTCGATACGCTCCCTGTCAGCTTCCGGGATAACGGCTTTTACGAGTACATCTGCAGCATACTCAGTATCTATCACTGTGATTTTTTCCCGGGCAAACAGATACTGAAGCTTACCTATTCCGGTATAGTCTGTCCGGATAAGCAGAATGCTGCCGTCCTGTTTCTCTATTATATCACTGGCCAAAAGCCCATGTTTAGTGGCCTGCTGGTACGCACGCACCAGTCCACCTGTACCAAGCAGCACCCCGCCAAAATACCGGGTCACAACAACTGCTGCATCGTGGATGTCTTCCTTAAGGAGAACATCGAGCATAGGACGTCCTGCTGTGCCTGCCGGCTCGCCATCATCCGAGCATCGTGTCAGCTCCTGTCTCTTACCTATCACAAATGCGCTGCAGTTGTGTCTGGCATCCCAGTATTTCTTTTTTGTTTCATTGATAAAGCTTACGGCCTCTTCCTCAGATTTAACCGGCTTCACCGTTGCTATGAATCTTGATTTTTTCTCTATTATTTCACCCTGGCCTCCCCTGTATACATAAAGGCGGCCATCACTGTTCTTAGACATATGCAATCCCTACTGTATCTTGATACTGTGTAATCTGTTTATTTTACCGGATTTTATTATATACTACCAAAGTAAATATGTAAATTGCATTTGGCATATAAGTTTGGTATAATTATTTTAAGTGTGTCTTATACACTTCAACAAATAAGATTTCAAATCTTTATAATGATAAGGAGGCCTATATATGAATTACGGCAAAAATGCTACAATGCTCCACCTCCGGAAATACGACTCAAAAAAGACAAAGCTATTAAATAAAACAAAAATTATTGTCCTCAAAGTATTTCTGATTGTTGTCATTGTCGCAGGCGCAGCCGGCATAAGCTCGGGTATCGGCATCATGAACGGAATTATCAGCTCCGCGCCTGATATTTCAAAGATTGACGTCACTCCCACCGGCTACTCTACCACCGTTTTGGCAGCAAATGGGGAAGAAACCGCCACTCTTGTAGGTCAGGGGGCAAACAGACAGTATGTTACTATTGATGAGATTCCATTGGACTTGCAGCATGCATTTGTTGCCATTGAGGACGAACGGTTCTACAAGCATAATGGCATCGACCTGCATGGTATCGGAAGGGCATTTCTTTCAGGATTGTCCAAAGGCAGCTTCACTGAGGGCGCCAGTACCATAACCCAGCAGCTCATCAAAAACAACGTGCTGACAAGCTGGACAAGCGAGACATCTTTTGTCGAAAAGCTACAGCGTAAGATTCAGGAACAGTATCTTGCGCTTGAGCTTGAGAAGAAGGTCAATGACAAGAACTGGATTCTTGAGAACTACATGAATTCGGTTAATCTGGGAGCTAACACTCTCGGTGTTGAGGCCGCATCAAAGAGATATTTTAACAAGGATGTTTCTGAGCTTACATTGTCTGAATCGGCTGTAATCGCCGGAATCACGCAGAATCCTTCCGGCTACAATCCTATTACACACCCTGACAAAAATGCCAAAAGGCGTGAAAAGGTGCTGAATAACATGAAGGACCAGGGATATATCTCTAAAGCCGAGTATGATGAGGCCATGGCAGATGATGTCTACACAAGGATTGCCGAGTACAATACCAACAGCTCCGGTTCTGTCAACTCTTACTTTATTGATGCTCTCATTGAAAACGTGCATGATGACCTTAAGGAGGCCGGCTACACCGATACAGAAGCCTACAAGCTGATTTATCAGGGTGGACTGACCATCAAATCGACACAGGACCTTGCTATGCAGACCATATGTGATGAGGAGGCAAATAATCCGTCCAACTATCCATCCGATGCAAAGTATTCGTTCCAGCTTTCCTTCGAGGTCAAAAAGTCAGACGGTTCATTCAAGACCTACACGAACCAGACCATGCTCTCTTTTTATAAGAATAAAACCAACAATGATGATTTCAGCATCAACTACTCAAGCCCTGATGAATGTAATGCAGCTATTGCACAGTACGAGCAGGATGTACTTGAGGCGGGCGATTCCATTGTGGAGGGCTCAGAAGCTGTCAATATCACACTGGAGCCACAGGTTGCCATGACAGTCATAGACCAGAGCACCGGCGAGGTAAAGGCGCTGGTAGGAGGACGAGGTGACAAATCCGGCAACAGGACATGGAACAGGGCTACAGATACATGCAGACAGCCCGGCTCTACATTCAAGATAATCGGCTGCTATGCTGCCGCTCTTGATGCAGGCGGCAAAACCCTTGCATCCGTGCAGGATGATGCACCATTTACTGTAGGTTCAAAAACCTTCAACAACTATGACAAATCCTTCGGAGGGTTTACCTCCATCCGATGGGCAATAACAAAGTCCATCAATATTGTAACAGTCAAAACCTTACAGGATATCGGGGTTGAGCTCGGTTACAAATATGCAGAGGATTTCGGTATTTCAACTCTCACCGATTCCGACAAAAACCTGTCACTGGCGCTAGGCGGTCTAACAAAGGGTGTCACAAACCTTGAGCTCACAGGTGCATATGCTACTATAGCCAACGGCGGAGTATATTTAGAGCCAAAGTTCTACACTCAGGTTCTTGACCACGATGGCAATGTATTACTTGACAAAACTGATACACAGGACTCACGTACTGTAATCAAAGATACTACAGCATGGCTTCTTACAGATGCCATGAAGGATGTTCTGACAAATGGAACCGGAAAGCTGGCGCGCTTTGACAGCCAGATAGCCCAGGCGGGTAAATCCGGTACCACAACAAGCAACCGCGACTGCCTGTGGGCAGGATACACACCATACTACACATGTGTCGTATGGGGCGGCTATGATGACAACTCAAAACAGTCCGGCAAGCTCACATCCTACCCTAAGAATATATGGAAGAATGCCATGAGCAGAATCCATGACGGACTTGAAGCCAAAGACTTTGTACAGCCGGATGGCATAACAAATGCCACGGTATGCAGCAAATCAGGACTTCTTCCTTTAGTAGGAATATGTGACAATGATCCACGAGGATCAATGCTGACAACAGAATATTTCGATAAGGACACTGTACCGACAGACAACTGCGACCACCATATTTCACTTGAAATTTGTGCAGATTCGGGAGCCATTGCCAGTCCATATTGTCCGAATAAAACATCAAAGGTATTTATAACAGGCGCTGTATCAGGCAGCCCTGAGTATGAATTCATGGCAGATGATACGTTCATGAATACTGTATGTACATTACATGATGCAACATCGCTGATTAACAGCTCACCAACCACCACGGATCCTACCAATTCCGGTGCTACACCGGGCAGTACTGACGGCACTGCGGCTGGAGCACAGACAGGTGGAGCTGAAACTGGTACCGGTGCTGGCTCAGGTGCTAGTTCTGGTGGTTCCGGTTCTGGTATTGGCGGTTCCGGTTCAGGCGGTTCTGGAGCCGGTGGTTCCGGTTCTGGTATTGGCACTGGCGGTTCCAATTCCGGTGCTACTCATTAATCATAAATGAGGGGCAAAATACCTTTTGACCCTCATATCATATAATACAACTTCACAAAAGCAAAACCCCCAAGGATCATATCCTCGGGGGTTTTTGTTGATGTATATATGCTAAGGGGATTAGATAATAATTTGCATTACTCTACATCCTGTAATGCCTCAATTCCTTCCTCGCCTGTACGAACCTTGACAACCTGTGCCACGTCGTAAACGAAGATCTTGCCATCTCCGATATGTCCGGTGTAGAGAGTCTTCTTAGCAGTCTCAATAACCTTTTCTACCGGAATCTTGCCAACGATTACCTCAACCTTAACCTTTGGAAGTAATGTCGCATCAAGCTCAGCTCCACGGTATTTCTCGCCGGCACCCTTCTGGATACCACAGCCCATAACCTGTGTCACTGTCATTCCTGTTACACCTAAGTCATTCATAGCCTTACGAAGCTTGTCGTACTTTGTAAGCTTTGAAATAATAACAACCTTGTGGATACCGCTTGAAGAAGCCGGTGTTGTTGCATTTACAACAGGCACTGCTGCATCCTTCTTTGCCTGAGAAGCTGTTGCATACTCTGAAGAACCAAGGTCTGTATTTTCATTGACATCCATAACATCACCTGATACATCCATGATAGCAAATCCTGCATATGCTGATGGAAGACCATGCTCTGTTGGGTCAAGTCCTACGATTTCCTCTTCCTCTGACACTCTAAGTCCCAGTGTAGCCTTGATAACAAGGAATACGATTGTAATAGTAACTACTGTCCATGCTGCAACAGAAACAAATCCTGTGAGCTGGAGTCCTAAAAGCTTAAATCCACCGCCGTAGAAAAGTCCTACGAGCTCGTTACCCTTTGAATCAGCAATTGAATATCCAGGAGCACTGTTTGTGGCAAAAAGACCAACAGCGATTGTTCCCCAGATACCATTCATCATATGTACTGCGACAGCACCTACAGGATCGTCGATATGAAGCACATAGTCAAGTAACCATACACCGAAGCAGACAAGAAGTCCTGCTACAAAACCGATAATGATAGCACCGAGTGCATCTGTTACATCACAGCCTGCTGTGATAGCTACAAGTCCTGCAAGTGAAGCATTCAGACACATTGACACATCAGGCTTGCCATATTTGAGCCATGTAAAAATCATACAAACTACTGTTGCAAGTGCAGGTGCGATTGTTGTTGTTACAAAGATAGAACCAAGCTGCTCTACTGATTTTGCTGCTGCACCGTTGAATCCATACCAGCCAAGCCAGAGAATGAATACACCGAGTGCACCAATTGTAATGTTATGACCCGGAATAGCGTTAACCTTTGTAATCTTTCCGTTTTTATCCTTTGTAAACTTTCCGATACGAGGTCCAAGAATTGCAGCTCCTACAAGAGCACTGATACCACCAACCATGTGGATGGCACATGAACCTGCGAAATCATGGAAGCCAATCTGTGAAAGCCAGCCACCGCCCCAGATCCAGTGAGCCTCGATCGGGTAAATAAGTGCTGAAATAACTCCTGAATAAACACAGTAGGAAATAAATTTTGTTCTCTCAGCCATAGCTCCTGATACGATAGTTGCTGTTGTCGCACAGAAAACCAGGTTGAATACAAAGTTTGACCAGTCAAAATCTTTGTAAGATGTAAAGATGTCAAATCCCGGTTTACCGATGAAGCCAAGAACATCTTCACCTAATAAAAGTGAAAAACCTATCAGTATGAATACAACCGTACCAATACAGAAATCCATGAGGTTTTTCATAAGGATGTTACCGGTATTCTTTGCTCTGGTAAAACCTGCTTCTACCATAGCAAAACCTGCCTGCATCCAGAAAACCAATGCTGCTCCAATAAGGAACCAGACTCCGAAAATTACTCCACTAATCTCTTCTGTCATAGTTATGTCCTCTCTTTCCTGTTTCTTCTTTCATTTTCTCATTTTATCGAAAGTAAAATTTATAAAAAAATAGAGACACTTCACCAATTTCCACAGCTTCGTGGTTCAGCAAAATGTCTCTATTTTATTATTATGTTAAATTAAATCATATATGCCGCTCTAAACAGCTTTCCGTAAACTTTGGGCCTTAAACCACAAGGATTAAACCTCGAAGATTAAATCGCCGTATGATGGCATTGGCCACATCTCTTTGTCGACAATCATCTCAAGCTCATCAACCGGAGCACGAAGAGCATCCATAGCAGTCTTTACAACATCTCTGTAGTAAACAGCCTGCTCTCTGCCCTCTTCCATAGCACCGGCCTTTGCTGTCTCATCCTTAAGCTTTGCAAGTGCAACCTGTGCATCTGAGAGAAGAGCTGAGCTCTCTGTAAGAAGCTCTGACTGAACAGATACGTCTGCATCAGCAACTGCACTCTTAACTGAGTTAACTGACTGTGCAAGTGATGTAACATACTTGATAACTGCAGGAATAATCTGCTTTCCGGCAATATCAATCATAGCCTTTGCTTCTATATTAATAGTCTTTGCATATGTCTCATACTCGATCTCGGTACGGCTCTCAAGCTCTGTCTTTGTAAATACACCGAACTTCTCGAATGCTGCAACTGACTCAGGAGCAACGTATGCAGGAATTGCATCTACCATAGACTTGATGTTTGGAAGTCCACGTCTCTCCGCCTCAGCTACCCACTCATCTGAGTATCCGTTTCCGTTGAATACGATTCTCTGGTGCTCTACTGCGTAATCCTTGATGAGATCATGTACAGCGAGGTCAAAGTTGTCTGCCTTCTCAAGTATATCACAAGCGTCTGAGAATGCCTCAGCAACAATTGTGTTGAGCACGATGTTGGCCTGTGCAACAGAATCCTGTGAACCAACCATACGGAACTCGAACTTGTTTCCTGTAAATGCAAATGGTGATGTACGGTTACGGTCTGTAGCATCCTTCATGAAATCAGGAATTGTCTTAACACCTGTCTCAAGCTTCTCACCCTTTAAGCTGTGTGTAGCTGTACCTGTTGAGATAAGCTGGTTCAATACGTCTCCAAGCTGGTCTCCAAGGTAGATTGAAAGAATTGCAGGTGGTGCCTCGTTAGCTCCAAGTCTGTGATCGTTTCCTACGTCTGCTGCTGCCGCACGAAGAAGTGCTGCATGCTCGTCGATTGCCTTTAATATACATGTGAGTACAAGTAAGAACTGCACATTGTCATGTGGTGTCTTGCCAGGCTCAAGTAAGTTGATACCGTCATCTGTTGTGATTGACCAGTTGTCATGCTTTCCTGAACCGTTAACTCCTGCGAATGGCTTCTCATGAAGTAAGCACTGGAGTCCGTGACGTCCTGCCACCTTCTTGAGTGTCTCCATGATGAGCTGGTTGTGGTCAACAGCTACGTTGCACTCAGCATAGATAGGTGCAAGCTCGTGCTGTGCAGGTGCTACCTCGTTGTGCTGTGTCTTAGCTGAAACACCAAGCTTCCAGAGCTCCTTGTTTACATCTCTCATGTAAGCTGCAATTCTCTCACGGATAGCTCCGAAGTAATGATCATCCATCTCCTGTCCCTTTGGAGGCATAGCTCCGAAAAGTGTACGTCCTGTGAAGATGAGATCCTTTCTCTGTAAATACTTCTCACGGTCTACAATGAAGTACTCCTGCTCAGGTCCGACTGAAGGAGTAACCTTCTTTGATGTTGTATTTCCGAATAATCTAAGAAGTCTCAGTGCCTGATCGTTGATTGCTTCCATTGATCTAAGAAGAGGTGTCTTCTGATCAAGAGCCTCGCCTGTGTATGAACAGAAGGCTGTTGGAATGCAAAGTGTTGCGCCTGCTGCGTCCTGTCTTACAAATGCAGGTGATGTACAATCCCAGGCTGTATATCCTCTTGCCTCAAATGTAGCACGAAGACCACCTGATGGGAAAGATGAAGCATCCGGCTCACCCTTTATTAACTCTTTTCCTGAAAAGCTCATAAGTACTTTTCCGTTTGGCATTGGAGAAGTGATAAATGAATCATGCTTCTCAGCAGTAACGCCTGTAAGTGGCTGGAACCAATGTGTATAGTGTGTTGCACCCTTCTCAATGGCCCATTCCTTCATCTCGTGTGCGATAACATCAGCAGTCTCGAGATCAAGCTCCTTTCCTTCGTCCATAACCTCATGGAGCTTCTTGTAAACCTTCTTTGGAAGACGCTCCTGCATAACTGCATCGTTAAATACGTTCTCTCCAAAGATGTCTGCTACGTTGAAATATTCCTGTTCGCTCATATCTTACATCCTTTCTGTTCATCAATCCCCTTGAGTGAATTGTTATTTTCAAATAATGTTTAAACAGCTGCACAACATATAAACTCGAATAATCTTGTTTTATGCCGGACTTCTTAGTTCATTAAAAAAGAGGGCACTCCATCTATGGTGGAACGCCCTCGTTCATTTCGCTTAACATTATTTCTGAAATTAAGATACTCCTTTGAGCATCAAAAATCAAGTGTTTATATTAAAAAAGTTAAGTTTTATAAAATTTTACTACAAGATATAAATATTTTGTAAAGTAGTATGTGCAAAAATACCAAACATTTTAGAAAGGGAACACCACATGACAGCAAAAGAACAACTCATAATAACCGATAACAGTCTGGAGGAATACCGTAAAATACTGCAAAATGAGGAAAAGAAGGCATCAACAATAGAAAAATATATACGCGATGTAAAAAAGCTGCGCGACTTTGCAAAAGGACAGCCTATCACACAGGAGCTTCTGATAAACTACAAGCAGCATCTGCAGTCCTCCAACCTATATACCACATCAAGCATTAACTCATACATAGCCGCCGCCAACAATTTCTGCAAAACGATGGACGCACACCTGCTGCATATAAAAATGCTCCGCACACAGCACTGCGCATTCACCTCCATACAAAATGAGCTGAGCATGCAGGACTACACTACCCTGATAAAAACAGCCCTCACACAGAACCGTACCCAGCTTGCCATGATAATAGAAACACTCGGAAGCACAGGCATCCGAATAAGCGAACTCAAATATGTGACAGTCGAATCACTGAACACCGGAATGGCCTACATATCCAATAAGGGAAAAATACGTCAGATACTATATCCACAAAAGCTGATATATACGCTGCTTAATTACTGTAAAAGCAAGGACATTCTCTCCGGCTGTGTATTCAAAACAGCAGGCGGAAAGCCACTCGACCGCAGCAACATCTGGCACTCCATGAAAAAGCTCTGTGACTCCGCCGGCATAGATTCCGCAAAGGTTTATCCTCATAATATACGTCATCTGTTTGCCCGCTGCTTCTATGAGCAGACCAATGATATAGCCAAGCTTGCAGATGTGCTGGGACACAGCAATATAGAAACCACACGTATTTATATCAAGACCTCCGGCAATGAGCACAGAAGGCTGCTGGATGGAATGGGGATGGTGGTGTAGGAGAGATGAGCTTATAGCTTCTCTCCCACCACCCTGCACCGCTTCCTGCAAAAAGCAATGCCATAGGCTAAAATATCACATCTGTCCTCATCACGCAGAGCCTCATCATATCTCTTGTCCTTAATCTGCGCCATAGCAGCATCACACGCTGCGTCAAGCCCCTTAATCTCCTTCGCATACTTCACCTCAATGATGATACCTGCATCAGGATCCTCCGGCTTGATTAAAATATCACTGAAGCCATCACCCGACTCACGATTAGACTTGATAAGCCAGCCCGGATTGCTGCCCCGCAGCAGCCCAAGAAGCAGTCCATGATAAAAATTCTCCTTCATATCATCAGGTGCCTTGGTGTCCAGTATGCTAATCATGCGTCCCATCACGATATTGAGCTGCCTTGCAATCTGCTGCTCATCCTTATCAAGGATAGCTCTGGATAAAAGCTTCATCGTGTCATTTTCATTAGCTACAACAGCCTTGAACCATTCCTGAATCTGAAGGACAAATACCTCTCGTACCTCCTTATTGGGAATGATAAGTTTATACGCATAGCTTTCACTGTCAGGCAGCTTCACCTCACCGATCTTTGTGAGGTAGCCTGTTGTAAAAAGTACACTCCAAATATTGTCAATACTGTTGTCAATCTCATCGTAGGTCAGGTCCAATCGGATGACTTTCTCAATCGCCTCACCGGCAATGAGACGCTCAATCTCGTCCTTCGTAGACGAATCAGCCCTGTTGATAAGACGTCTCACCAGACTGTTTCCGCTGCTGTTAATCCAATATGTCTGTGGCTTTGCGTCGCTGTCATCACGCAGATGGTCGACATGATTTATTACATCCCACGGACAGTAAACATCAGCCCTGCCGAAATGATATCCGTCATACCACTCCTTTATCTCATCAAAATGCGAATCCATCCCATAGTCAGACAGCAGCTTTCTCACCTCTTTGTCAGTAAAACCAAACTGCTCATCAAATCTTGAATCAGTAATTGACATGACCTTGAAATTATTAAGCCCTGTAAATATACTCTCCTTTGAAATACGAAGACAGCCTGTGAGCACGGCAAACTGTAAAAACTCATTGGTCTTAAGCGCCTGACCGAAAAGACCTCTGATGAGAGAAACCATCTCCTTGTAATACCCATTTTGGAAGGCCTTGTCTAATGGAACATCGTACTCATCTATAAGGATAACTGCCTTCTGTCCAAAATGCTTAAACAACAGCTTTGAAAGCATACGTATACTGTCCTCAATATTATCGTCATTGCCCCGAAGCATCTTTGTAAACAGCGTTCTATCCTCATCAGTCAATGCATCACTGGTCTTCAAATAATAATGTCTGTCAAACTCATTTTTTAAAATAGCACACAGCATACGTCTTGCAGTAGTAAAATCTAAACCATCCACACCCTTGAGCGACAGAAAAATGACAGGATACTTCCCCATATACTCGTCACAAAGCTCTTTGTTGCCTGAAATATATAAACCGTCAAATAAAGACTTATCCGTGCCTATCTCAAAGAAGCTTTTTAACATGCTCATATTGAGAGTCTTTCCAAAGCGGCGTGGACGAGCAAAAAGAGTCACCTTTCCCCAACCCTGTAAGAGCTGCTCAATAAGCCTTGTCTTGTCAATATAATAGAAACCCAGTTGTCGGATTTCCTCAAAATTTTCAATTCCAACCGGTAAATTCAAAGTATTCGCCATAAAAGCCTCCAAAAAATAATCCGCTATACCATATGAATAGTATAGCGGATTTGCCCCTCAAATACAATTTAATTTATTCAGCTCTACTTCAGCTTTTGTACCACCATATCAACATACTTCCTGCAGATATCCTCGCTCTCAGCCTCAACCATCACGCGGATAACAGGCTCAGTACCTGATTCACGCACCAAAATACGGCCTGTGTCACCAAGCTCTGCTGTCACCTGCTCAATCGCTGCCTGTACATCCGGATTTGCAAGAGCCTCTGCCTTGTCGGCTACGCGCACATTCTCAAGCACCTGTGGATAGATTGTGAGTCCATCACAGAGTTCACTCAGCTTCTGCTTTCTGGCAAGCATGACCTCCATCATCTTAAGACTGGTAAGAATACCATCGCCTGTGGATGCATACTTTGAAAAAATGATGTGTCCGGACTGCTCACCGCCGATACGGCAGCCGTTCTGCTGCATATATTCGTACACATACTTGTCTCCAACAGCAGTCTTGGCATAGCCTATTCCAAGCTCATCGAATGCCTTGTACAGACCGAAATTGGACATAATTGTGGTCACAACAGTATTGGTAAGAAGCTTGTCCCTGTCCTTCATGTAGCGTCCGTATATGTAGAGAATATGATCACCTGTGATAACATTGCCAAGCTCATCCACACAAAGACAGCGATCCGCATCACCATCATAGGCAAAGCCAACATCAAGACCATTATCTACCACAAACTTCTGCAATCCCTCAATATGAGTAGAACCGGCATCATTATTGATATTGAAACCATTTGGCTGAGCATTGATCACATAGCACTTGGCACCGAGCGCCTCAAAAATGGACTTGGCCATATTCCAGGAGCTTCCGTTGGCACAGTCGAGACCGACTTTCATACCCTTAAAGGAATATACTCCGAGCGAAATGAGGTAACCCATATAGCGGTTACGGCCAGCCACATAATCAACAGTGCAGCCGATAGCATCCTTGTGAGCAAAAGGAATATCCTCCCATTCCTGTCCGAAAAGACAAAGCTTTCCATCAAGATAATCCTCCACAAGGAGAATAGTCTCCTCATCCATCTTCTCACCATTGCTATTGATAAGCTTGATGCCGTTGTCATAATACGGATTGTGGCTCGCAGAAATCATGATACCGCAGTCAAAATCATCTGTTCTGGCAACATAAGCCACAGAAGGGGTGGTGGTAACATGCAAAAGATATGCGTCTGCTCCCGAAGCAGTCAGACCGGAAACCAGTGAATACTCAAACATATAGCTGGAGCGCCTAGTATCCTTTCCTATAACAATCTTGGCAGACTCATCAAGCTGCTTCTGTTTCTTGAGTTCACCATAATACCAGCCTAAAAATCTGCCGATTTTGTAAGCATGTTCTGCTGTTAAATTTACGTTGGCTTCGCCACGGAATCCGTCTGTACCGAAGTATTTTCCCATTTTTTGGTCTCCTTATGTATGATTCTTCTTATAAAACAAATTTATACCTACAAAAGTTATTTTAATAAATAAAGTCTACTGCGAACATATTTATATCAATTATCTTCATCGATTCTAAGTGTATTTTGCCAATTGTCACTGGCTCCTGTAGCTAAAGCACCTCTATACGCAGGATGTATTTCCCATGAATAACCTTTATCTCCAACATTAATCTCTAACAAATATGGATTTTCATCATAATAGACACGTTCAATCTTACCAGACATATTTCTTTTTCTTCCAGTAATAAATCCAACTTTATATAAGAAATGAGCTATTTGATGAAAATCTGCCATTCCCATATTCTCTCTATCCGGTGTATACATATTAACTGATATATTATTCTGTATACCCTTTATTTTTTCATATAGCTCCTGCGTCGAATAAACATATCTCTCAACCTGTTTACTCTCCATTTCGGAACGAGTAGGCGCCATTGCCATTAGCAACTTATCTATTAAAGGCATTTGTTTCTTATACTCGTTAACTAAATCCTTGAAACGCTCTCCTGAATAATTTTCAAGTACTGCTAAAAAACACGATGCATCTATTTTGTCCAATTTTTTATTATAAGCTTCTTCCGCTACACTATAACATAATTTAACCATATCTCTTGGTTTTCTACGTATCAAAGAATAAATAACTCTGTGAGTTGGTGCATCAGCCCAAACCTTGGTACTTCTATCAAATTTAGGCACAAATACAAGTTCCAAATACTTGGCAATGTTATATTGCAAATTAGATGGATCATCTAAGATTGACTCGTCAAATTCTTCATTAAAATACGTACATATACGTTTTGCTAAGGCAATCATGATTTCCTGATTATTCCATTTGCATTTAATCAATGAACTTTCAAATTTATCTGAAAATTCTTCCAATCTAATCATTTCATACACGTCAGTACGCAATGCAATTCTTGCTGATACCCCTTTCATATCACTTGTCATATCACTCAATGATAGAAGTAAACTCTTAACCCTTTTTATATCAGATGCTTTACCTTGCCAATCCAAATCAAAATCATCTAAAAAAATGCGAATCTGTCTCTTCTTTAAAAATCTAGGCAAAATATGATGCTCTCCGCAAGTTAAGTCACCATCAATCTTTGCATAATTTTCATATATAGGCTTTAAAATCTGGGTGGCTCTAGATATAAAATCTCTTTCTTTATAACCATAATTGTAAGCCCATGAAACCGCCTTTTCACAATCATCACGCTTTATAAAATTCATATTAGATACAAGATTCATGATTATCATCTTGCTTATTGCCTTTTTCCACAAAGTTTTAAGGGAATACAAGTCATCATCTCGCAAAATGTCCGAATATAATTCAGACAAATCATCCAATCTAATCCAAATTGGAACTATATCACACTTCTCGCAGTCAATATATGCCATTTTCAATAATGCTGACTTACCAGTTCCCTTTTCTCCCATCACAATTTGCAATCCAATATCTGACATAACATCTTCATACTGAACTGTCTTATAATAATAAGAAGACAATCTTGAATCTTCTTCTTTGCCAGCATCTTCATGACCGAATAATTTTATTCTATTTTCCTTTTTAAAATTTTCATAGCAACTTTTCATAATCGCCCCACCTTCTATTAACATTTAAAGCAAGCTTTATGTATGTTTTAATAATTTTATAATTGGTTTTTCAAATAATTCATGAAGTATAATTGTAATTAACATACAAATCGCAAAAGAAACAATACTTTTAAAAATGTTTGATTCACAACCTGCAAATATAACTATTCTCTTAGTAAAACTCCATGTAAAAAACTGTTGCAAATGATTACCAGTCCTTTACTTATCTTATATCAAAGGTTCCCCTGCCAGCTGCAATATGCACTACTTCACCATCAATCATTTTACCTGCGTCGCTTACAAGTAACTTTGCAAGAGTAGCAACTTCATCCGGCATAATTAATCTTCCCATCCCATTTTCTTCAGATGTAATGCTATCTCCATCTTTAATGCCAATTAACCCAGTAGCCGTAGATCCGGGAGCAATAGAATTAACGTTTATTCCATAAGGTATAAATATTTGCCCGAGTCCTTCCGTTAACCCTTTTAAGCCCCATTTAGAAATTCCATATGGAGACCATGCCGGTTCTGAGCCTCTAGATGATGATATGAGTAGAATGCTACCTTTAATATTATTATCGATCATATATTTACCAACAGATTGACACGCAAAAAATACCCCTTTTAGATTGATATCCATCACTCTGTCAAACTCTTCCGGATTCATTGCCCAAAAATTAACATTTTCTGTATGCACTCCAGCCGAACTAATAAAAATATCAAGATGTCCATATTTTTCTGTCACCCTTCCTATAACATCTTTGAAAGTTTCCGGCCTCGAATAATTCATTATTACAGTATCTACACTGATATCTTTACTTATTTTGTCAAGTTTTTTCTCATTAGTTCCAGCAATTATTACAGAAGCACCCGATTCCATAAGTGACTTTGCAATTGACAAACCAATTCCCCCAGAACCACCTGAGATTAATACAACCTTTCCTTCGAATTCTTTAATCGAAGAAATTGGATGAGAAATAGGTAAATATTCCTTTTGTGCTAATAATTTTTTTATTTTTGATTTTAATCCCATTGTTTTTTTCCTTCATTACTCCATTGTATCCGCTTTAAAAGCTGCAAGCTGCTGTTTTATATCATTCTTCGCCCATCTTACAGGTGACAATCCTTGTATTAGCATTTTGATTTTTGTCTTAACTCCGAGTTCTGAATGAATTATGACTTTAATCAATCTTACTCGTATATTATGAATACAATCTTTATAAAGGACTTTATTTTGCGAAACAGAATTTGTTGCAACAATCAAAAATAGAATATATCCATAATTTTTCCAAATATGCCAATTGCAGGCGTTCTCTGTTCTTTTCGTCTTAATCACTCTATTTTCTTTAATATATTTTATATTTTCTAATGCATTTGTTCCCATCACAACATTGTAATGAGTCAATCCACTATTTTCATTATTTAAACGATAATTATAAATTTTTTTATGACCAACACCAACTCTATTTGAACACGATGCAGCCATTGCTGAAAAATATAACCCCTCTCCTGACCATGGACGATTAAAATCAATATGATTATCTTTTAATAAAGATGTTTTATATATCTTATTCCACGGTCCAATAGGAATTTTAGGATAGATGATGCCACAAAATGCTTCTTCAGGGGTCCAAGTTTCTATCCTATCATGTTCTATCTGGTTTCTATCTCGTGTAGTAAAAATTTTATCCGTCATTGCCATGTCCGAACCCGTTTCATGTATTAAGTTCATAAGATATTCGACATAATCTTCTTCTAACCAATCATCTCCATCAATTACAAGTATATATTCACCTGTAGCTTCCGCAAGACCTACATTTCTGGCTTCACACGCTCCACCATTTTTTTTATGAATTACTCTTATTCTCTCATCCTTTTTTGCATACTCATCACAGATTAATCCGCTATTATCCGGAGAGCCATCATCCACAAGTAAAATTTCAAGATTTTT
Organism: uncultured Lachnospiraceae bacterium; assembly: GCA_900317585.1. Lineage (GTDB taxonomy): Bacteria > Bacillota > Clostridia > Lachnospirales > Lachnospiraceae > Roseburia. The sequence continues at coordinate 59,217 of ONHG01000011.1, forward strand.
CCACGTTTGATTAATTATTGAATCCAATAACTTAGGTAAAAATCTTTCTGATTTATAAATTGCAACAATTGCAGTAACTTTTTCCATTATGTTTATTATGGTAATTAAAATACGAAATTACCATATCCTTTCCTTATACTCATATATTTAATCACGTACTTTTTTCTCAATTTTCATTAGATTGCTCTACTGCTGTTTTTAAATATTTTTTACTATTTTTAATCTCATTATCAAGTTTAATCATACATTCACTATATATTATATTATCTATATCCACAATATTTTTAGACCTAAATGGAATCAATCTTCCCTCTAACCCGGTCAACTCCAATAAATTGATAACTCTTACATTTTGTGATGTAAATTCATCATCTTTAAAACGTTGAAACGTAAAAAACTGTTTATTAAAAATGATTGAAAACACCGTAATATGAAATGAATCTGTAACAACATATTTGGCATTCTTTATTAGTCGTAGCATATCCTCCAATCCTGCATCTGCACAAATATCTGCAGATTGTAAATACGTCATTCCCTTATATGGAATTAAAATTAACCTACATGAATTTCTTTTTGCAAATTTTCTTGTTGCTTTTAAATGATTATATTCATCATTTAAGAAAAAAGCCAAAATATAATCTTGATCTTCTGTTTTTTCTAATTCAAAAATGCATTCCCATTCTTCTTTTGATAACAGAAAAGTTGGGTCTACAACAACTGTAGGTCTTCTACCTGTACATGCTTCTAACAAATCAGCCGCTTTATTTTCACGAACTGAAACATAATCAAATTTACTAATACTTCGCTTTATATCTGGAATTACTGTATCTGATATTGCATTAACTCCCATACTTGGTGCATATGCTATACGTCTTGTTGTAATTTCATCATAATCAGCAAAATAAAACCTATTATACCAATTAGGATTCCAAATTTGATCACTGCCACATATTAACAAATCATAACTATTACAGGTATTAATAAGTTCATTGAGATTTCTAACTTTTGATGTTAAAACACAATTTTTCTGTATTGCCATAGTTAATTTATTATCACGTTCTTCTATCTCATTTCTATACTTATTTAATGCATATTTTACAATCCAATTTTTGGGCTGATATATTACTTTTCTAATCAAATTTTTTATTGTCTTCGTCTGTCTCAGATATGGTACTTCATAATTAATTATATTAACTTCATATCCCTGTTTTCTTAAATAATATTGAAGAGCTATAGCCTGAAGATTTGTTCCATAATTTGGTCCTGTAAACCATGTAATAATACCTATTTTTTTACTGTTCATTCTGCTTTTCCTTCCTAAACACTATTTTTTCCCCTTTATTAAAAAGCAAAATTAAATCTTTACTATAAAGTATCATTATGATAACAAATATTGATATTTCAATTAAATATACTTGTATACTTCGTGTATCTAATAAAATAATCACTGATTGTATAATCAATAAAATGTAACTTAATAAATCTCTGCTAATATTAATTCTAATTTTAATAAACTTTTTTGAATGCCAATATCTAAATGCCCACACTTCAAAATAAGAAATAGCTGTAGCAATTGCAGCTCCTAACGCTCCCATATATGGGGTGAAAATCAAATTCAATATCAAATTAGTGACTGCACCATATATAGTAGACTTTGCAAAAGTTTTTGAGTCTTTAACTGCCGCAAAAAATCCACCAATATATCCTGACATCGCACCAAATAAAATAGCTATAGTCAGCCAAGGAACATACCTCCAAGCTACAAAAAAATCTTTCGCATAAAGGAATTTTGCAATTACTTTATCAAATACAATTATTCCCGAGCAAACAATCACCATCATACAATTATATGCTTTATATGTATTTGAAAAAAAGCCATGCCTATCTTCAGAATCAAAATCTTTTACTGCCGATAAAGTCCAAGCCTGATTAAATATAGATTGAAAAATATTTAAAATAGATGGAATTTTTGAAGCAACGGAATAGATACCATTTTCAGCAAGTCCACAAAAGAAAATAACTATATATCTGTCTGACGCATTATTTATCCACCATGCAATACTATTAGCAATTAATGGTCTGCTATAGTCCATCATTTCTTTTTTTTCTTTTTTATATGGATTTTTCAAGTTAAAATCTCTAATAATATTCGACCTTAAAATCAAATATATAGATTGAATTATTGGTCCTATAATGTTAGCTAAAAAATATCCAGCCAATCCCCACTGAAGAAACGCTAAAATATAAACATTTAATAATATAGTGATTACGGAAGCCAAAAGACTTGATACCGAAAGGTCTGCAATTCTGTCTATACCTCTTACATACATCGTTATCATTCCCGACACTGACTGACATAAAAACATTAAAAAGAAATATATAGAATATTGTTTTATAAGAGCACTAATTCCAAACGAATTATTAATTAATAACCCCACTAGTACAATCAAATTTGACAATATTAAATATTTAGAAGCAATGGTTACAATGGCCTTCCTGTTGTATTTTCTATCAATCGAAAACCGCATAACTGCTTCTTGAATATTTAATGTAAGAATTGGAAGTAAAACACCAATTGTAGTATTAAAAATGTCATAAGTTCCATATTCAGTTGTTGTCAAAATGTTTGTATATAATGGAACCAAAAAAAAGCCAAGAAATTTTGTAGCAAAATTACTCAGTGTCAAAAAACCTATATTCTTTAATAAATATTTATACTTATTCATTTTAATACTCCTAACTTAAATGTGCAACAGTTCTTCCAATCCATTCATTAAACAACAAAGCCTGATAACTTGATGGCGATACCAATTTTCTCGCTTCAACTATCTTTTTAAAACTTCTCTTCTTACAATACAAACCTATGCCTTGACTTTCAAATCTCTTAATCGTACTGATTTGTGGGTTTGAAGTATTTGTCAAAGCATATAATTGAGAAGCAAACCATATATTTATAAGGGATTGTTCAGCCACTTTTTTTATATCAGTCATTTTAGCTTCTACCGAAATCAATTTTTTGATATTATATAGTTTTTTGATATCTACTGGTTTCCATATCCCTTGCTCTCGTATGATCATATTCGCATCAAATAATCTTTCTATAGCCTGAATAGTATCTTTCTCTGACATTTTAAGTCTTGTTATCAATTTACTCCCTGTACTCCCTTTAGTCATCAAGCTTTGCGCTGTCTGATATTACTGTTGTGCTTCCGTTTGTTACCACACATTTGTATCACTGTATAAGTTATTATATATTTCCATATTTTCTTTAACATAAGAACTTCCTATATTTTCCACAACAATCCGAAAAATTGCAGCCTTGATATACCGTTTTTCTTTACAACGCATACTGTCATGCGTCGAATTATTGTTCCCACCTACGGCAACTTTACCGCAGATTAAATTCAGCTTTTCCTATATATTGTCTATCTTAGCGTGCTGTTTTT
>ONHG01000039.1 GCA_900317585.1 uncultured Lachnospiraceae bacterium
TAACCCACAGCATTTATTTTTTGACCTGTCAAGGATGGCGGCAGGATGGCGATAACCTAAAACATTGGGGCTAAACCCATAAGAAAAATGATTGACCCACAATTTTTACAGGGTGGAAACAGACGTGGACGGTATGAATTTCGTCACGGCAAGAGGCTGGGAGGATTTAAGCAGCCTGCTTAAGGTGTACGAGGCGGGAGAACTTGCAGTCACGGAGGATGTAATAGGTGAGTTTATCCACCATCCTGATATAGCAGAGGATGTGTACGCATATCTGGAAATCTACAGAAAATACAATGAGGATTACGGTATAAGCGATATATTGTCCGGAAACGTGAAAAAGTCAGTATATAAACGTGTGTTTGATGCTGATTTCGATGAGAGAATCACTGTGGTGAATCTGCTTTTAAGCGGACTGACAGTTGTTTTTTCGGATGTGGCCAGAGAGCGGAAAATGGTGCAGCTATGGTATGAGTTTCTGAAGGAATACAGAAAGTCACAAAGAAGCCCTGAAGAGCAGCATGCGCTGTACAACAGTGCTGTGGAGCAGTTTTCAAAGAATATGGAGATATTGAAGGAGAACTCTCTTATTTTGCCAAAGGAATATTACATCAGACAGGATGTCTTAAGGCATATAAAGGGGGATTTTGATACTGTGATGGATGATTTTACAGAAGAATCAGAGAAGCTTTCAACTATGGAGGATGCGGCAGGAGAGAAGCTAAATCACGCATTTGATTTTGTGGAGGATGTATTCTCGGACGGCCAGGAGATGCTTGTCTTTGTTACAGAGCTGACCATCACACCGGAAATCAGTAGCTTTTTAGCTGAGAACGAGTGTGAAAAATTTGATATCTACAATGAAAAGCTCATGGTTGGAAGCAATAGGACTAAGCTTTTAAAGGAGCTTGAGAGATAAATCCTGGTGATGTATGCAGGGAAGATTTGAAGGAATTATCTATGATTTATATATTTAGCGCTTTTTATGCTGAGGCAAAAAACATAATAGACCACTATGGCTTAAAAAAGAAAAAAAGCCCTGAAATGGTCAGATTTGATGTGTTTGCAAATGAGAGTATCAGGCTTGTGATAACAGGCGTAGGAGAAATCAATGCGGCGGCAGCGGTTTCAAATATCGGTGGTGCGTATGGGATTTCACCGGATGATGAGATTTTGAATGTGGGGTGTGGCGCTGGTTTTAGCAGTGATATCTGTATGGGCAGTATATTTCTGGGAAACAAGCTCACTGAGCAGATGACAGGGCGTACATTTTACCCCGATATGCTGATGAAAGCAAATTTCAGGGAGTGTGAAATTGTAACGGTCGCAAGGGTGCTTAATGAAGGGTGCGATTCGGTTGTATATGATATGGAGGCAGCCGCTGTTTATCAGGCAGCAGCGTTTTTCGTAGGACCGCATCGTATGCATTTTATAAAGCTTGTTTCAGATGCCGGTGAGAGAATTGACCAGTCGAAAATCACAGAGCTTTTTGCTTTGCAGGAAGACAAAATATGCGGCTATATTGATAGGCTTTTAAGTGCCTGTGCTGATAAGGCGCCAATGGGTGATACACAATCATTTTGGAATATGGATAGGCTGATTTGCGATATGCGCTGTTCCAAGGTAATGGGGGATCAGCTGGCACAGCTTATAAAGTATTGCAGATTAAGTGGTATAGATTATAAAGCTGTTCTGGATGAGTACTATACAAATGGCTTGCTGCCGTGTGAGAGCAAGCGTGAAGGAAAGAAATGTCTGTTTGAATTGAAACAGAGATTGTTGTAATAAGGAAATGTCAAATGTGCCAATATAATAAAATGTTTTCACATGTATATGTGGAAAAAGGCGTGGCCGAGCATCCACGTACAAAGCAGATTTTAGAAAAGCTGAATAATACAACAGTCATAGAAATTAACCACTACAAGGATGTTTTCTGTCGCAAAAAGCAGAGTATTTCTGCTCAAAGCAATGCCAAGGCGCTCATTCTGGCAGAGAATACAAGCGGCTGCATATATGAAGGTGCACCGGTGTGTCAGAGCTTTGGAAATGAGAATTTCTACTATTGCTCATGCATGATGAACTGTATATTTGACTGCGAATACTGCTATTTAAAGGGCATGTATCCGTCTGGTAATCTTGTGGTGTTTGTAAATTTGGAGGATATTTTTGCGGAGCTTGAAACACTTCTGGCGCAAAAAAGCATATATCTTTGCGTGTCATATGATGCAGACCTCGTGGCCATAGAGTCGCTTACCGGCTTTGTGAGGGAATGGATTGCTTTTACAAAAAAGCATGAGAATCTTACAATTGAAATCCGCACCAAGAGTGGCAGGTGTGATTTGTGGAGCAATTACGAAGCCTGTGACAGGGTAATTATTGCCTATACAGTTTCGCCTCAAAGGGTTGCAGCAGAGTATGAGCATTTTGCGTCCGCACCTAAGGAGCGGATTCAGGCAGCAAAATGTGCTATGGATAGTGGATTTCCAGTGCGACTGTGCTTTGATCCTATGATATACTGCAAGGACTGGAGAGGTGAATACAGCAGGCTGGTTGATGACGTATTTTCACAGATAGACGGTTCTAAGCTGTGGGATGTGAGTATCGGAAGCTTCCGCATATCGCAGGATTATCTGAAGAAAATGCGAAAGGACATGCCTCGTAGTGCTGTGGTGAATTTTCCATACGACAATGTGAATGGGTATTACCAGTATCCGGAAAACATACGAAGTGATATGGAAGAGTTTATGATACAGGCTGTATCCGAATATGTGGATAAAGACAGGATATTTATGTGGAAGTGATATTATTGCAATACATTTTCAATATATATATCACATAGTATGATTAAAGGGTCAAAGTATAAAGGAGCGATCAGATGAACAAAGCAATTGTAACCGGGGCGTCTTCCGGCATCGGAAAAGCTATATGCAGGCAGCTTGCAGCGAATGGCTGGCTGGTTTACGGAATAGGAAGAAGCTTCAATCAAAGTGATGATATTGCAGGGATAGAGCGTATAGTATGCGATATTACCGATACCGCAAAGCTCTTCAAGACAATAAAAGAAATTAATAAAAATCATGACATATCACTTCTCATAAACAATGCAGGCGTCGGCTTTTACGCTCTTCATGAGGAACTTAATCCTGTAAAAATATCACAGATGGTGAGGACAAATCTTGAGGCACCGATGATTATCACAAATCTGCTGCTTCGCGATTTAAAGAAAAACAAAGGAACAATAATAAATATCTCATCAATCACTGCTGAAAAGACGAATCCGCACGGCTGTGCCTATGGTGCCACAAAGGCAGGGCTTACGAGCTTTTCCCACAGCCTGTTTGAGGAGGCGAGAAAGTACGGTGTGCGTGTGGTAAATTTAGAGCCTGATATGACCGATACCAATCTGTACAGGAATGCTGATTTTACAGTGGATGAAAATGAAGCTGCAAGAATACAGCCAAATGAGGTTGCAGACGCAGTGCTTTATGTCTTGGGGCAAAGAGAAGGCCTTGTGATGACAGATATCACCATAAGGCCACAGCTTCACAGAATTGCAAGAAAGTAAAGTGTTTATATTTTAAAAAGCATCAAATGCCATTCGAACGATTGACTTATAGTCATTAAGCGTCTGGCATTTTTTTATTTTCTTCCAGAGCTTTTCAGAGTCAGAAAACAGCCCATGCATATATGCCCAGATTTCCTTCATGCGGAAAATGGCATCCTTTTCACCGGAAAAGATGGACAGATAACCGGATAAAGTCTCATCATGCCAGTTCTTTAAGCGCTCGCGAAGCTCGGCTTTATCCATGCTTATACCTTTAAGCTCTGCGATAAGAGCAGGATTTGCAAACAGTCCGCGGCCTATCATGATTTCATCAATATCAGGGAAGCAGTCGGTTAGGGCATTAAAACTATTAGTATCAGTGATATCTCCGTTGTAGCAGAGTATGGTTTTATCAGGATTTATTTTCTGCATGGCGAGGGCGAAGTCATCCATGCGCGGCGTATTTTTATAAAAATCCTTCTGGACTCTCGGATGCACGGTAAGCTCACTTATCGGATATTTACTGTATATTTCGATAAGCTTAGGCCATAGTTCATCATCGTTAAAGCCCACGCGGGTTTTTATTGAAACAGGAAAATCAGCTTTTGTATACAGCTCATCGAGGAAGCTATCCAGCATATCAGGATATGCGAGTATGCCGGAGCCTCGTTTCTTGGATACGACGGTGCCTGACGGACAGCCGAGATTTACATTTATCTCATCATATCCGTAAGGAACAAGCTGTCTGTGCAGGTCGATGACCTCGTCTGCCACTATAGACATGGCCTGCGGTATGAGAGTGATTCCATCGTTGTTTACCGGGTCTATGTCTCTTTTTATCTTGGCATTCATGCGCTTTGCGGCAGGGATGAACGGTGTGTAGTATTTGTCTATGTAGTCAAAATGGTGGTGGAATGCATTTCTTACTGTATATCCGGTCAGCCCTTGCATCGGTGCGAGAAAAAATTTCATGTGATTGTGAATCTCCTCATTTATGATTAATCAGATTACTACATGCTACGCATTCGCGTAATCTGACTTCACCTCGAAATCCGCTAATTATAAACGTCACCGCAGCAAATTGCTACTTTCTCGGTGGAGTCTTTTGACCCTTTAATCATAATATGGGAAAAAGTCTGAAATGTAAACCCCCATAACGTGAAAAGAAGCCGAGGGAAGCGGCTTCTTTTCGAGGAGTTTAGTTTATGAAAAAATGTTTAAAAAAGGGAATTTGTAAAGGTGTATCTCCTTTACAGGTATTACTATACTAAATAAATTTGTCCAAATTGTGTCTTTAATCGAAAAGAATAATAAAATACTTAAATAATTTATGAAGAAAAAAGCTAAAAAAATCATTTGAATTTGCACATTGAATATATTGAAAAAAAATTGATAATTAGATACAATAGACAGTAAACGGGTAATTGTATCGGTTGAATACTTATGGTTAGGGAGCAGATAATATGAGTTATGCAGATAAGGTTTTTGTAGCGATGTGTCAGGATATTCTGGAAAATGGCACAAGCACTGAGGGAGAGCTGGTGCGTCCCCACTGGGAGGACGGCACAAGCGCCTATACAATAAAGAAGTTTGGTGTCATCAACAGATATGATTTGTCAAAGGAGTTTCCGGCTATCACTTTAAGAAAGACATATATCAAGAGTGCAACGGATGAGCTTCTTTGGATATGGCAGAAGAAATCCAACAATATCCATGATTTAAAAAGCCATGTGTGGGATGAGTGGGCAGATGAGGATGGTTCAATCGGCAAGGCCTACGGATATCAGCTTGGTGTAAAGCATCAGTATAAGGAAGGCATGATGGATCAGGTGGACAGAGTCATCTATGATTTGAAGCATACACCTTTTTCAAGAAGAATACTTACCAATATATATGTGCATCAGGATCTGCATGAGATGAATCTGTATCCGTGCGCATACAGCATGACATTCAACGTGACACAGAAAAAGGGTGATGACAGGCTCACATTAAATGGTATCTTAAACCAGCGCTCACAGGATGTGCTTGCGGCGAACAATTGGAATGTATGCCAGTATGCGGTGCTTATGCATATGCTGGCGCAGGTGTGTGATATGAGAGTCGGAGAGCTGGTGCACGTGATTGCAGATGCACACATTTACGACAGGCATGTGCCAATTGTGAAGGAGCTGATTGAGAGACCACAGTACGATGCTCCAAAGTTCCGGCTCAATCCTGACATAAAGGATTTCTATCAGTTTACGACGGATGATATCAAGATAACAGACTATGTGACAGGTGAGCAGATTAAGGATATACCTATTGCGGTTTAAAGAATGTGGATATGAAGCAGTTATAAGAAGGTTATTGTTCACTACTTTGTGTGAACAGCAACGATTACAACAGGGAGAAAATCATGAATTTAATAGCAGCAGTTGACAATAACTGGGCAATTGGAAAAAACAACCAGTTGCTCGTTCGGATACCTATGGACCAGAAGTTTTTCCGCGAGATGACTACAGGAAAGGTTGTAGTCATGGGCAGAAAGACACTTGAGAGCTTTCCAAACAGCAGACCTCTTAAGAACAGAACCAACATAGTGCTCACACATAACCCATCCTATGAGGTGGAGGGCGCTGTCGTGGTTCACTCACTTGATGGGCTTCACAAGGAGCTTGAAAAATACAATTCTGAGGATATTTATATCATTGGTGGACAGAAAATTTATGAGCAGCTCGTGGATGAATGCGATGTAGCCCACATCACAAAGGTGGACTTCGAGTATGATGCGGATGCATATTTTCCAAATCTTGACGAGAAGCCTGAGTGGCAGATTACGGGAGACAGCGAAGAGCAGACATACTTTGATTTGGAGTTTTATTTCCTTCGATATGAGAGAGTAAAATAAACTATTAAAATAGAAACGTAAAATAGAAACGAGGATGACAGCAGTATGGACATCACAGGAAGAAAATTATTTGTAAAAGCATTGGAGGAGGAAGGCGTAGATACTATTTTTGCCTATCCGGGAGGAACAGTTACAGATTTATTCGATGAGTTATACAAGACTAATTCAATCAATCTGGTTCTGCCGAGACATGAGCAGGGCCTGATTCATGAGGCTGAGGGCTATGCCAAGTCTACAGGCAAGGTGGGTGTCTGCCTTGTGACAAGCGGTCCAGGTGCTACCAACACAGTTACAGGTCTTGCAGATGCGCATTATGACAATGTGCCACTTGTGTGCTTTACAGGACAGGTACCGCTTCCACTTATCGGAAACGATGCCTTTCAGGAAGTGGATATAGTCGGAATCACCAGAAATATCACAAAGTATTCTGTTACAGTCCGTGATAGAAAGGAACTTGGAAAAATCATAAAGATGGCATTTCATATTGCAAGGACCGGAAAGCCGGGCCCTGTACTGATTGACTTGCCAAAGGATATACAGACCGCATCAGGTCCGGCAGAGTATCCGGACAAGGTGGAAATCAGAGGATATCGTGTAAATGATACAGTACATGTCGGACAGCTTAAGCGCGCCTACAAGATGTTAAAGAGTGCCAAAAAACCGCTTATCCTTGCAGGAGGCGGTATAAATGTTGCCAGGGCAAATGAAAACCTGCGCCGTTTTGCGGAGGCAGGGAATGTGCCTGTTGTCACTACGATAATGGGTAAGGGAGCTATACCTACCACTCATCCGCTTTATGTGGGAAACTGTGGTATGCATGGCAAATATGCGGCAAACAAGGCAGTCAGTGAGTGTGATTTACTTTTTTCAATAGGTACAAGATTTAATGACAGAATAACCGGTGACTTAAATGAGTTCGCTCCAAAGGCAAAGATTGTACATATTGATGTGGATACTGCATCTATTTCACGAAATGTAGTGGTTGATGTGCCTATCGTTGCAGATGCCAATGTGGCGCTCGACAAGTTAAACGAGTGGGCTGAGCCGAAAAAGACTGCTGAGTGGCAGAAGCAGATTAAGGCATGGGATGAGGAAAATCCTCTTGGCATGAGAAGAGACAAGGGTATGACACCTCAGATGATTATGGAGCATATCAATAAGAACTATAAGGATGCAATCTACGTTACAGATGTAGGTCAGCATCAGATGTGGGCTACACAGTACTTAGAGCTTGACAGCAACAGCCAGCTTCTTACATCGGGAGGTCTTGGAACCATGGGCTTTGGTCTTCCGGCAGCAATAGGTGCAAAGATTGCAAATCCTGACAAGGATGTTGTATGCATTAGCGGTGACGGTGGACTTCAGATGAATATACAGGAGCTTGCCACCTCAGTTGTACAGGGAGCAGGAGTGACCATATGCGTGCTCAACAACTACTATCTGGGCATGGTGCGCCAGATGCAGCAGCTTTTTTATGGCAAGCGTTATTCTGCAACCTGCCTTCGAAGAAGAAAGGGCTGCCCGGCTGAGTGCAAGGGACCAAACGAGGCATGTCCGCCATACACACCGGATTTTCTCAAGCTTGTTGAAAGCTATGGTGGACACGGAATTCGCGTGGAAAAGGAAGAGGATATCGATGCAGCCTTTGCAGAGGCAAAGAAATATAAGGATGTACCTGTAATTATTGAGTTTATGATAGCTACGGATGAGATTGTTCTTCCAATGGTCAAGAGCGGAAATCCTATGAGCGAAATGATTTTAAAGTAGGAGGTGCAGAAGATGAATAGTATTGAAATGAAAAACAGATGGATTGCACTTTATGTGGAGAATGAGGTCGGTGTTTTAGCAAAGGTTTCAGGACTTTTCTCTGCAAAATCCTACAATTTACAGTCTCTTACGGTTGGAACCACAGAGGATGAGACTATTTCCAGAATGACTATTTGCGTTACAAGCGATGATATTACCTTTGAGCAGATAAAGAAGCAGCTCAACAGAATGGTCGAGGTCATCAAGGTTATTGATCTGACTGATGTGCCTCTGCATATGAAGGAAATACTCTATGTCAGGGTATCAAAGCTCACCCGCGAGGAAATCACCGATATCTTCCAGACAGCGCAGGTTTTTAATATTGATGTGGTGGACAAGAATGCCGACAGCGTGATCTTAGAGAGCAAGCTCACAGAGCACCGCAATGATGATCTTATAGCCCTGCTCAAGTCACAGTACAAGCATATCTCGGTTGTGCGCGGTGGTGCCGTGGCCATTGAAGCTATGAGTACCGGCTGCCGATAGATTATATATAGAATCTTGTGACAGTAATGCGAGGACAATTTGTATGTGTTGTTGCACAATGGTTAAATTTGTGTAATATTAACATAGAGTAAGGGACGAGAAGAACCCTAATATGTATTTATAAGCGATTACGAAGTGACTTAGATATTGTTAGAATTATGCCATGAAACACAGAAATGCCCTGCCATGGACGGCAGGGCAAGGCGTTATGCGCCACGGACGGCGCATAAAAGCCGGTTTCGTCAAGCATAGAAAACCTTAAAGCATAATTCTTACAATTATCTTAGCCACGTAGTTTTAAGCGCATAAATATATATTAGGGTTCTTCTCGTCCCGTAGTATTGTCATAAAATTAGCGAGCCGCAACCTCAATAATTTCACCAACATACATAGTGTGCATATCGTGATCGCCGTACCATTGACGCATAATGGCTTTGTCTGTAAATGAAGCCTCTTCAATAGGCACTGCAGCCATCTTGCGACAGAGGAATACAAGATTTGCCTCATCCGGATATGGTATGCCATGGCGTGTAGCAGGAGTCAGACCGGCCTTTGACCATTTGTCTTCGCCACGTCCAGAGTGAGCACCACAGTATTTTAAGGCATCGCGGTATTTTTCGCTAAGGAAAGAAAGAGAGAAAAACTCACCATTGTCTATGAAATCCTTAGTATATCTGGATTCCCTGATAAAAATAAATACGACATTTTTGCCCCAGAGGACACCGGTTCCACCCCATGAAACGGTCATGGTGTTTGATTTTTCCTTGTTGCCGGCTGTCACGAGAGCCCACTCCTTACTGAGCTTGGTGAATGGATTGATATCGAGCATGTCGATGGGATATGGTTGAAATGTATGCATATTTTTCCTCCTGAATATTAATAAAATTGACAAATGCTGCTAAGTGTGTGATATAATTCGCTACGCTTATTATATCATATGCCACGCACTTTGTGCATATTATTGTAAAAAGATATTAAGGTAATAATATTCATGAAAAATCTGCACATTTTACAACAGGAGTCAATTGATGAGGGGCGGCTTCAGGTGAGAGTACGACAGAAAAACATGGGGACGCCGGTTGCGGATGCAAGGGTGTCAGTCAGCTATTCCGGGGATCCGCAGGGAAAGATAGAGGAGACTGACACCAACGAATCGGGAAGCATAGAGGCAGTTGAGATTGCCACTCCGCCACTTGAGTATTCTATGTCGCCCAGTGAGTCACAGCCGTATTCGGAGGTGACGGTAACTGTTTCAGCTAACGGATACAGAGATATCACGGTTTCGGGCGTTGAGGTGATGCCCGACAGACTTTCCATACAGGATATTGAGCTGGAAGTACTTGATGCACCGGGAAATGATGTGGACAATATTGTTATTCCGGCACATACACTCTACGGTGATTATCCTGCCAAGATACCTGAGCCGGAGATTATGCCGGTTGCTGAGACCGGTGAGATTGTACTTAATCGTGTTGTGATTCCGGAATATGTTATTGTGCATGATGGGGCACCATCGGATTCCACAGCGGCAAATTATTATGTCAGATATAAGGATTACATCAAAAATGTAGCTTCCAGTGAGATATATGCGACCTGGCCTGATGCCACTATAAGGGCAAATGTGCTTGCGATTATGTCATTTACGTTAAACAGGATATACACGGAGTTCTATCGGGGAAAGGGCTATAATTTTAATATCACTTCGTCCACGGCATATGACCACAAATTCATCTATGGCAGAAATATATATGACAATATCTCGCTGATAGTAAATGAAATGTTTGAAAACTATTTGTCGAGACCTAATGTGAAGCAGCCGATTCTGACGCAGTACTGTGACGGACAGAAGGTCTCCTGTCCGAGCTGGATGACCAGATTGCGTTTGCGTATAAACTCGCTCAAACCCCAGTATTTACAAGGGGTTTGAGGTATAAAAGTAAACATCAATAGTGGCCTCTTTTTTATTAAACACGATTTTTTCCACTACGGATTTCAATAAATCATTGCGTGTCTGCATAGAGAGATTTTCATTGAGCAGACTATCGTATACTGTTTTGATTTTGCTGCGGAGTGCAGCAGTGGTGTCTGATTTTGCAGCAGGTTTCGGGAGTGCATTTATGCGACCCTCTATACTATTTCTCTCTTCCAGAAGCAGTTCTTTATTCTTACGATACTCTTCGATAGTATCGATTCCATCCATATAAGCCATTTTAATACGTTTTTCTTTCTTTGCGAGTTCATCCAATTGATTCTGATAAATATCAATAGCTGCAGGATAGTTGCTTTGAGAATCTGTATTAATAACCTTGAACGATAGATTTTCAGAGCTAATAGCATCTTTCAGAGCTGCTAGAACCATAGGAACTATTTTCTTTTCTGATATAGCATGTGAAACATTACATTTTCCTTTCAAATATCCATAGCACTGCAGGTAAATGTACCGTTTGCCTTGTTTATTGGCACCTGCAAGAGAAATAGACAGCGATCGGCCACAAGCAGAACATTTGACAATACCGGATAACCAGTGAGAGCATACGCCGCTTGGTTTCGCATATCGTGGGCGATAATTTGACTCAAGCCGGACTTTTGCCCTTTGAAACTGTTCAGGAGATATAATTGGTTCATGTGCTCCGTCGGCAATAATCCATTCGGTCTTGTCTTTTGGACGTGATGCAGAATCTCTTTTATTCCAAACGGATTTACCGGTATATACTTCATTGGTCAATATGTATTTGATTCCGCGGTTTTCAAAAGACTTACCGGCCCGCGTTTTATATCCAAGAGCATTGAGCTGACGTGTGATCTCAATGATAGAATAACCCTGCTCAGTGTATAGATTGAAAATCATACGGACTATTTTAGCCTCTGATTCCACAATAACAGGAGTTGCTTTGTGTGCCGTAATAGAATATCCGAGGGGTGGACTTGCCTGAAAATTACCGCGCATAGCATTTTCTGTCATACCTCTGGTGACTTCACCGGAAAGACGGATAGAGTAATATTCATCCATCCATTCTATGATCCTTTCAATAAGTGTACCAAAAGGACCGTCAACAAGAGGCTCAGATACACTAATAACCTCTACATTATTTTTACGAAGCAATGATTTATATACAATTGATTCCTCCTGATTTCGTGCAAAACGAGAGAACTTCCACACGAGTATAACATCAAAGGGATGTTCTTTTGATTTGGCAAGTCCTATCATGCGTTGAAAGTTTGGCCGTTTATCTGCTTTACGTCCGCTTATGCCATCTTCCTCAAATATGTATTCGTTTGACAGTATGATATTATTTTTGGCAGCATATTCCAAAAGAAGTCTGCGCTGAGCATCAGGAGATAGCTCTTCCTGTTTGTCTGTTGAGACTCTGATATACAGAGCACCAGTGCGTAGTTTTTCCATATTACACCTATCCTTTCTAAAAATATATGAAAAAAGGGTACAAAAATAACATCTGTCTCTCGACAAATGCCACTCCGAAAGGTATAATATATGTGTTTAGTCCTTACTTTTCGGAGTATTGGTATATAATCGCTCTGCAGTTGGTAGCTGCAGGGCGGTTTTTAATTTGCGCCGGCGCAAAACCATGGATTTAAAATTGTTTAATTAGTTATATCAGAGGATTTTCCAGAGTAAATTGTAGCTCCGGAGTCTACATTTACATAATCAACAGATATAACAGGGGATAAATTATTAAATGCATTGTACATTCCTCCATATATGTAAAGCTGGACACTAAGAAATTGCTCCTCAAACGAAAGCTCTGTACTGGCTGTGGTAACAGTAAATTTGGTATAATCGTCATTGGCTTCGACTTTAGTTACATTTGGATAGTCGGTAGAGTTAGGAATTTTATTAAGTTCATCTGCGATAGAATCCTTAAGCGTGTTCAACATCTCCTTGTGTTGAGATTTACTCATGACATATGTAACACTTCCATCTTTGTTCAGTGTGGCAGATTTAAAAGTTCCTTCCTTGGCTTGTTTATTGAGCTCCTTTTGAGTTGTGCCTTCAACATATTCTGCAGGAATTGTTAATGCAACATTGAACAAACCGCTACTTGATATGAGCTGATAGCTTTCATTTGTATCAGGATCCTTTATTACAACTTCAAGTCTGCCTGATTGAATAGCCCATCTGAAAACAATGACTGCTATTAAAATTAGTAATAAGAAGAATAGGGACATAAAAAGAGGTGCTTTACTATGTCGTTTTTTTGAGTGTTTTTTCTTATTAGCAGATTTATGTGCCTTTGTCGTTGACGGAGCAGTAATACCTTTAACCAGAGGATTACCGCAGGAAGAGCAGAATGTACTTCCAGCTTGATTAAGAACTCCGCAGTTGCTACAGACTATCATATCTTCATTTCTTATAGGAAAACCACAGTATATACATTTGTCTGACTGATTAGAAATATCTTTTCCACATTCAGGGCATTTAATCATTGCCATATAAATTCCTCCTTAAATATGCTATTCATCATGTGATTTGCTTAATTCATCCATTAAACCTGACGTTATTATACCGGCCGGTAAGGCTACAACAGCAATTCCTAGGAAAGATGAAATCATAGTAATAATTTTTCCGATTGTAGTTACTGCATACACATCACCATAACCAACAGTGGTTAATGATATCGTAGCCCAATATAGAGCATCAAAATATGTTGGGAATGTTTCTGGCTCAACATTGATGATTACCAGAGCTGAAACCAGAATATATGTAATAGCCATGACCAATATGGTAATAAATGTCTCTTTTTGCTTTTTGAAAACATTACAAATCATAGTTATGCTTTTAGAATATCTAACTAACTTTAAAATCTTAAGTAATCGCAGAGATCTAAATAATCTAAAAATTTTTAGTAACTTAAAGCTGCTATTCAATAATGTTATTGATGGAAGAATGGACAATAAATCAATTATCGCCATTGGAGTTAGTGGATATAGTATAAATTTATTAAGCTTATTACTAAGCTTATCAGCTACGAACCACCGTAAAATATAATCAACAATAAAAATGATAACAGTTATCCTGTCAATTAATGTCATCCAGGATTGTTGTTTAACAAAAGCCAATGGAATAATGCTCATAATGATGACTGTAAACATAAATGTATCATAAATGGCATTTTGGTTAAAAATATTATATATTTTCTTTCGCATTGGAACTCCCTTCTACTTAATTTCATAGATTTAACATATATATGGGCAGGATGCATGGGATAAAACCTCATTAAAATTTTCTTCTCATTTCAACGACTTTACCAAGTATCTTTACTGGTGTAGTGTCTATTTCAGATTCAGTAAATCGCATAGGCTCATATACAGGATTCTGTGGTATGAGAGCAATCCCTTCTGCATATTTCTGCAATCGTTTGCAAGTTGCATCATGTCCATTGACGAGAGCAATCACAAGATCACCTGATTCGGCATCATCGACACGTTGTACGATAACGGTATCACCATCATACAGAGTAGGTATCATGCTGTCACCCTTAATCAGCAGACCGAAGTAATCACCCTTTGCAGCTAAAGCGGGAGAAATTTCTATTTGACCGATCACTTCCTCAACAGCCTCTTTTCCATATCCAGCAGCCACACGACCGAGTACTGGGATAGTGTAGCCGGATTCTATTGGTACAGTATCTATACCATTATCATCTTTTTCGGTAACCCATCCCATAATATATGCAGGAGAAACTTTGCATATATGTGCAATAGCTTCAATTTTATCAGATGGAATATTTGTTATAATATTATTTTCGTATTTATATAATGTTTGTTTTGAAACATCTATTTTATCGGCAAAATCAACTTGACTATATCCAAGAGAATTGCGCAATTCCTTTATTCTTTCGCCAATTGTCAATAGTGATTCCTCCCCTCTTATATGTTGTAACTTGATAATAGCACAAAAATGTTAGTTATGCAATAAAAAATGACTTGACAAGTTACAAAAAGGTGATATAGTGAAAGTAACTTAAAAAGATACGGAGGTGATAAAGTGATAAAGGTTGACGAGTTACGAGGTGCAATTGCAAAAAACGGATACTCGCAAAAGGATGTTGCCAGTATGATAGGGGTGACACCGAAAACATTCTATGAAAAAATGAAAATTGGAGTTTTTGGGAGTGATGAAATTGAAATAATGATTAATAAGCTTCATATTGAAGATCCAATGTCAATTTTTTTTGCACGTAAGTAACCTTAAAAGATACTAATTTTATACCCAAGAGAGGAGAGTGAGAAATGCTAAACATAATTCAAAATGATTTTGAACCTGCAAATACAACATATTTGGATGAGGATAAAGTCAATCTGGTTGTAGAAAGTGTAATTGAAACCATAAAAGAAGGACTCCCAGAGGAAGCCCAAACAGTAGAAGTACTTGAATTTATAACAGATCGGATTAAAGAGAGAGTGAAAGAAAAACGAATCGAGTTATAACTGCTTTTCTATTAAATCCTGTAGAGGGTATACGACCGGAAAGAAGAGAAAGGCAAGCGAACATGCAGTATAAGCATAGTATTTACCGGAGGTGATAACCATAGCACTCAAATATAGGATATTCGTTCACACTCTGGAAGATGATCAGATATATCGTTTTGACGATCTGACACAGGAACAGAAGCAAAAATTGGAACAAAAACTAATAGAACAAGTAGAAAATGTGCCATTGAGACTTGCGGAGGAGGCATAGACTGCATCTGCAGTCTCAGTGGACAAGCTTAAAAATGACAAATTAAATAATATACTTCTGGGCTTGATGGAGCACCGAAAATGCTATTTAACTCCTGTAAATTAAACTAATACTTCCATCTATACATACGTAAACCTATTTTGTACATACAAATCGGTGCTCCGTCAAGCCCGGAAACGAAAAAGGACAGGACATGAAAAAAGGTGAAATTTTAATAACGACAGGCATCAGCTTCTTTCTTCTGTGTAGCATGGGCATAGACAGCCCGGAGCCACAGGGACAGATGCTTGTTATCGGAGGGATGCTCATATCAGTGTGTGTGACGCTTTTGGGATTCTGGTTTGAATGGATCGAAAAAGGACAGCGCGAGAGCATCCAAAGGACAATGGAAATAAGGAGGGCGGGCAAGATTGCTGCAGAGGATACAAAAAGTACGCTCCCAGTTAGAAAGACAGAGCGCGGCCGCATACATAACAGAGACAGCGACAAAGAGAAAACGCAGGAGAGAAAAGTCATTTGATGCTGTTTTGCAGGCAGAAATAGCAAAGCTCAAGGCCTCGAACAGAGGCTGATTTAAAACATTCTAAAGTATTAAAGTTAGAAAAAACTATGGCATACATCCAGGATACCCATGAATACAGCAACTGGCTCAAAAACCAGTGTGAAAAGAAAGGACCAAAATGAAACCACTATCAAGTTTATTTTACGAAGCGTACGAGCCACGCCAGAAGCATTACAAGCTTTCAATGAGGCTCAATGAAAGCGAAAACGAACACACCATAAGAATCACCCAGAACGGTCGGGAGATAATCAAAGTCACGGAGGAAAGCCGTGAGCAGGCTTTTAACGTGGCAACCAAGGAACTCGTGAGGAGATTCCCGGTAAAGCGCAGATAACTAATGAGCGTGTATACAGAAAGAGAGGCAGCAGTTGAAGAACAGAACAATCAGCGGAGAAAAGCCAATTGA
>ONHG01000044.1:0-1302 GCA_900317585.1 uncultured Lachnospiraceae bacterium
AGATATCACAAGCGGTGCAGAGCTTACAGGTGCAACACTTACTGTACTTGATAAGGATGGAAATGTGGTAGACACATGGACATCTGATGCTAAGGAAGCACATGTAATCAAGAGACTTGTAGTTGGAGAGACTTACACTCTTCGTGAGGAATTTGCTCCTTACGGATATCTCAAGGCAGCAGATATCCAGTTTACAGTTGAGGACACAGGCAAAGTGCAACATGTAGAGATGAAGGATGAAGTTCCTACAGGTTCCATCGTTATCAATAAGGACGGCGAATTTGTAACAGACACTACTCTTATGAAGGGTTACTGGTATGACTTTATCTTCAATTTCTTCAAGGACAGCCTTGCAGGAGTAACTTTTGATGTATATGCAAAAGAGGATATCGTAAGTGCTGACGGACTTGACACTGTATATCACAAGGCAGGAGACAAGGTGGCAACCATCGTGACAAATGATAAGGGTATCGCAAGAGTTGATGACCTTCCACTTGGCAAGTATTATCTTGTTGAGACAAAGACCATTGATGGATTTGTATTAGATGATACACCGATTGAGGCAGACCTTTCCTATATCGACCAGAATACAAAGGTTGTTTTCGCAGGAATGGATGTGACAAATGAGCGTCAGAAAGTGCAGATTACTGTAACCAAGACTGATTCAGAGACAAAGAAAGAGCTGGAAGGTGCTGTATTTGGTTTGTTTGCGAAAGAAGATATCGTAAATAAGGATGGAAAGGTTATTGTCAAAGCAGATACCCAGATTGAGAGAGGTGTTACTGGAAAGGATGGCAAAGTAACATTTACTTCTGACCTTCCACTTGGACAGTATTATGTCAAAGAACTTGAGGCACCAAAGGGCTATGTGAAGTCAGATAAGACATTTGATGTGGATGCTTCATATCAGGGA
Organism: uncultured Lachnospiraceae bacterium; assembly: GCA_900317585.1. GTDB lineage: Bacteria > Bacillota > Clostridia > Lachnospirales > Lachnospiraceae > Roseburia. Next base: position 914 of record ONHG01000044.1, read on the forward strand.
GATAAGGTAAAGGTTATCGAGTTTGAGGCAGCATTTGAAAATGCACCGATCAAGGTAGAAATTTCAAAGACTGATATCACAGGCGAGAAAGAATTACCTGGAGCAAAGCTTTCAGTAATTGATGCTGATGGAAAGCTTGTTGAGAGCTGGACATCAGAGGCAGGAAAGACTCATATGATTGAGAGACTTCCTGTCGGAAAGTACACACTCAGAGAGGAATCTGCACCATATGGATATAAGATGGCAAGAGATGTAACCTTTGAAGTAAAGGAGACAGCAGAAATCCAGAAGGTATCCATGAAGGACGAGCAGGCTGTAGGTAAGATTGTCATTGAGAAAACTGACAAAGTAACCGGAAAGCCGATCGAGGGTGTTGTATTTGAAGTAAG
>ONHG01000044.1:1347-20745 GCA_900317585.1 uncultured Lachnospiraceae bacterium
ACAGCTCACGATGTAACTCTTCGATATGATGACAATGCACCGGATGTTGTTGTAGCAACTCTTAAGCTTGTCAATGTACCGACAGAGCCTAAGCTTCCACAGACAGGCGACAATGCAAATCCGCTTCTTTATCTTGGAATCGGTGCACTTGCACTTATTACAGGTGTTGGAGTCGGACTTCGTGGAAGAAAGAAAAAGAATAAACAGTAATAATTAACCTTGCGGGGAATGTAAGCCAGTGACTTATGTTCCCAGCTTTTTTAGATTAAGGAGGAACCGTAATATGATGAATTACGAGATTTTTAAGGAAGTAGTAAAAGAAAAGTTTATGGATTATATGCCAGAGAAGTTCAAAGGAATGGAGCTTGTGGCAGAGCCAGTGGAAAAGGTGAATGTGACTCTTGATGGCATCATCTTAAGAGAGGAAGGTAGGAATATTTCGCCTACGATTTATATCAATGACATGTATAAGAAGTATCAGGACTGTGGCGATCTTGAGGAAACACTTATGGCTGCATGTGACTTCATGGAAAGGGCATATGAGCAGGCTCCGGTTGTTGATGTGGACAGCATTATGAGGGATGCTAACGAGAAGATTGTATTCCAGCTCATCAATACAGAGCAGAATAAGACATTTTTGGAACAGGTGCCTCACAGGGAGTTTCAGGATCTTTCTATTGTGTATAAGGTAATAATCAGTGCAGATAAGGATGCGGTGCAGAGTTCAAAAATTACAAATGAATTTGCGAAAAGACTTGGTATGAGCGAGGAACAGCTCTTTAAGTGTGCAGCGGAAAACACAAGAAGACTCTTCCCACCTGTAGTACGAAGCATGAATGACATTATGAAAGAAATGTTCGCAAGGGATGGGATGCCACAGGAGATCGCAGAGATGATGATAGCTGAGATTCCACCGGAGCAGACGATGTGGGTGATTTCCAATGAAAAGGGTATCAATGGTGCAGCATCCATGCTTTATGAGAATGAGCTTCATGAGCTGGCAGAGAGTTTAGAGAGTGACCTTTATATTCTCCCTTCGAGCGTGCATGAGGTTATTGCAGTATCTTCAGATATGGGAAGCCCTGAGATGCTAGCACAAATGGTAGTCGAGGTAAATATGCAGGAGGTGTCTTTGGACGAGAGACTTTCTAATCAGGTATATCACTATGATAAGGATTTAAGAAAACTCACCCTTGCAACTGATACACCAAACAAGAGACTTGATGGTATCGTTGCAGAACCTCCCCTTGTATATGATGCGAAGGAAAAGTCCAGATAGGAGGCAGTTATGGAGCAGGAACTTACAATGGAAGAACTCATTGCTCTCATAAACAGCCAGAAAGGTGACTTTGTTATCCGTGTCGAGTTTGGAGAGGAGGCGGTGTCTGATGCCAAAGAAGAATGACTTCAAGCTTGATGTGGTTTCGGTAAGACTTGTAAAGGATGCTCCGATTTATTCGGAGCACACCTTTAACAATCCGGCGGATATAGCTGCTGTCATGGGAGACTGTATGTGCCAGTTTGACAGGGAAGTAGTGTGTGTGGTCAATCTAAGGTCAGATTTAAAACCTATCAATGTGCATTTTGCAAGTGTTGGTTCTTTAAATGAGGCAATGGCACATCCGAGAGAGCTGTTTAAATCAAGTATCCTAAGCAATGCGGCAAGCATGATGTTAATCCATTGTCATCCATCCGGGAATGTATTCCCAAGCAAGGCAGACACGATGATGACAGACCGTATGAACAAGCTGTGTGAACTGATGGGAATACCGCTCATTGACCATATCATAGTCGGTGGAGACAATCGTGAATTTTTCAGTTTCAGGGAAAAAGGCATGATTGATAATCCTAAGATTACCCTGAGCACAGATTACCGGACACTTGATATCAAGTCACCGCTTGTAGCAGAGCAGGGAAAGGCAAGGTGAAAGCATGGATGGAAGATTTACGGATGAAGAGCTTGCCATAGCAAAGAGTGTTGACCTGTGTGCAGTTGCTGAAAGCCTTGGGTATACAGTAAAGAGGATTGGCAAATACCACACTTTAAAGGAGATGGATTCCATCCGTATCTATAACAGAAGCCATTGGTACAGATGGTCAAGGCAGTTTGACAAAGGCAACAATGGCGGCTCACAGATAGATTTCTTACGGGTATTTTGTGGAATGAGTGTAAAAGAGGCTGTGTTCTGGCTTTTGGACTTTGCAGGATACAGAAGAATCGAGAATCCTGTAAAGCAGCCACTTGTTCATCAGGTATCGCAGAAGCAGGCAGAGGAGAGAAAGCCGTTTGTCCTACCGGAACCGGCAGGAGATAATTCCTATCTTATTTCATATCTGAATCAGGAGAGAGGAATCAGCAGAGCAGTCATAGATCTGTTTTTAAAAGATGGATTGATTTATGAGAGCAGGCATTACCACAATGTTGTTTTCAAGGGAAATGATAAAAATGGAGTGACAAGATTTGCAAGTATGAGAGGCGTGTTTGATAAGCAGGGCAAGCCATTCAAGTGTGATGTCACAGGCAATGATAAAAACTATGGATTTAATGTAGTAAATGTTAACAGTACAGAGCTTGTAGTATTTGAGGCTGCAATCGACCTTATGAGTTATGTGGATATCTTCACGGATTATGAATCAAATAAGCTGGCACTTGGGATGCTTGCAGATGCACCACTTGAGACTTTTCTTCGGGAACATCCGCAGATTACTTCCATCCGGTTCTGCCTTGATAGAGATGAGCCGGGGAGAAAAGCAGCAGCTGAACTTATGAGAAAGTATTATGAGCTTGGATATGAGGTAGAAGACTGTCCGCCTCCAGCCGGATATAAGGATTACAACGAGTGGCTTGTGGCGGCAAAGCTTAATCTTAATCAAATGAATCAGAGAGCAGATGAACCGGTCAGGGCATGAGAACTTGGATTTTGATGTGTGGGGGCAGAAAGCGCCCCCAAAACAGCAAAGTGGGGGCAGAAAGTGCCCCCAAAATGTCAATGTGGGGGCAAAAAGCGCCCCCGCAATTCGGACACGATAAAAACCGGATTGAATTCAGTATAAAAGTGGGGGCAGAAAGCGCCCCCAAAATAACAAAGTGGGGGCAGAAAGCGCCCCCAAAGTAGCAAAGTGGGGGCAAAAAGCGCCCCCACTTTCATAAACAGAGGGTTTTAGGGAGATTTTCTCCCTAACTAGATGGCATTAGGACAGAGATGTCTCTAATGCGTATCTAGCAGTCGCCGGGGACTAACTGGAGACTGGAGCTTTGGTGAATATTTACTAAACACGGATAAGGAGGTGCAAGGAAGCAATGGATGCAGAAGTTACGCTATTTTCAAAACCAGAAGAACTGATTGCCTGGGCAGACACATTTGATATCTTACTTAACCCTTCGATAGAAGATGCTGCAATATTGCTTAACTATATGGAAGGTCATGATTATGCTATTGGCATAGATTCTGATGGAAAGATGTACAGACAGGATGTAGCTGAGGAGAATGGTGAAATTGAACCATACCCGATAGATGATGTTATAGATACTGTTTGTGAATGGAACTATGAACTGATACTTGATGCTGATGCACACAGGAATGATCCAAAGGATTTTAAAGATTACAGTGAGTTTCAGGATAAGTATGACAGTTTGAAAGCAGATGAAAAGAGGCTGGACAGGTTGTTTGAAAAGACCTGTTATGCAAAGGAGATTGATGAAATGGCAGCTGCTTTGGTGGAATCATTCATTAGTCATCTAAGTAGCAGGGATGATTTGGAAAAAGCTGCGGTGACAGTTGCAGAAGAAATTAAGGATTATAGTACGGGTAAGAGAGGAAGGTGAGTCTATGGCAGATAAAGTTCATTGTATTAGGAAAACACTAAGACTAATGCCAGAGGAAGCCAAGATGCTTGCAAAAAAGGCATGTGATAATGGAATGAATGAGGCTGAGTATATCCGTCTTCTTATCAGTCAGAAACCAAATGATTATCCGGAAGTAAGGAAGATTCTGAAGGAACTCATTAATGAAGTCAACAGAATTGGAATAAATATCAATCAGATAGTATTTAACAATAATGCCGGGCTGTATTCCAAGGAAGATAAGACACAGCTGATAGCTTATATGCGAAAACTGAATCAGAAGATAGATGAGGCGGTGGTAAAGATTGGCAATCAGTAAAATCCTTAATATGAAGGATTGTGGTGGGCATTTTCACGGAAAACATCTGAAGAGATCTCTTGATTATGTGATGAATCCGGAGAAAACACAGGATGGAAGGCTCGTTGGTGCAATCAACTGTCAGGTCGATTCTGCTTTTGAACAGATGAAAGCTACAAAACGGAAGTTTGGAAAAGTTGATAAAAGGCAGGGATATCATATCATTCTCTCATTTAAGGAAGATGAAGTGAATCCTGATATGGCATTTGAGATAACCCGCAGATTCGTGGAAGAGTATCTTGGAAAATCATATGAGGCAGTATATGTGGTGCATGATAATACAGCACATGTTCATTCACACATTGTATTTAACAGTGTGAGTTTTGTGGATGGGAAAAAGTATCGCTATGAAAAAGGAGACTGGGCAAAGTATATCCAGCCAATCACGAATCAGTTGTGTCAGGAATATGGTCTTTCAATCATTGATGTTGATGATGGCAGTAAGGAAAAAGAGTATGAAAGCTATAAGGACTGGAGCGAATATCGTGAAGGCAGTTTTGTATGGGCAGATATGATTAAGAGAGACCTGGATTCCTGCATACTGCAGGCAGGAAATAATGAGCAGTTTCTGGAGCTGTTATCTGACAAAGGATATGAGGTCAAGCAGGGAAAGTATCTGGCAGTAAAGCCACAAGGAATGACGAGATTTCGCAGATGTAAGACATTAGGTGACATGTATTCTGATGAGGCAATCCGGGAAAGGATAGAAAAAGAGGATATTTCATTTTACCGGGAACAGCAGAAAGAGGTACAACCGGTTCTGTGTAAGTGTAAGGTGAGAAGATACCGAAGGGCAAAGATGTCGGGGCTTCAAAAGAGATACTATGCAAAGCTATACAGGATAGGAAAGCTGAAAAAGAAGCCATACAGTCAGGTATGGAAGTATAAGGAAGATATCCGTAAGATGCATAAACTGCAGGAGGAGTATTTGTTCCTTGTCAATCATGACATTCATTCAGCAGAGGAGCTTGTCAGTGTAATCAGCTCATTGACAGATAAAAGAAAAGAAGTTTCAGCAGAGAAAAGCCGCATTTATAAAGCTAGGGAGAGAAGTCGAGAACTTTTTGATATAGCAGATGATATGAAAGAGTTAGAACCTGCTGAGAAGTCTTTCCTCCAGGGAGATGAATTTTTTACGGATGAGCATCTGCAATGGGAAACTTTGAAACAGAAGCTTTTATCACAGGGATATAGCCTTGAAGAGGTGGAAGCACTGCGTAAACATTATAAAGAGGAGTATTCCAAAGCATGTGCAAAAGAAAGGGCAGTATTCAAAGAGTTGAATATTGGTAAATCTATATGGAAGAGTCTTATTCCAGACAGCGTATCAGATGGAAAAGATGCACAGTACAACAAAGAGACAATACGAGACAGGAAAGAGCAGCCAGAACGTTAGGCTGTTTTTTTAGTAGTTAGGAGGCATATATGGAAGAAAACAGAGAACCGCTTAGTGCGATAGCAATCGAGAAAAAATTGCAGCTTCTCCGAAATAAGCATTTTAGTGAAGATACGATTGCTCTTGTAAAAAGTGATTATGAATATGGACTGAAAGAGGAGGAGATCAGCCTTTATCTCAATAAGTCATACGACATTGAACAGATGAAGATTTTATCGGAATGTCTGCACAAGGATGTTCCAAAAGATATGATTGATATTATCAAGAATACCAAGTATTCGGTTCATCAGATGCAGGTGTCCCTTGAATTTTATGAAAAGGGTGTACCTGTTCAGACAATTAAGGAGGTTATGGACAAAGGGGAAAAACCTATTACCATGCGACGATTATATGAGGAAGTTTTGGAACAGCTGAATAAAGTCAAGAAACAGATTCCGGAAGAGTCTGAGTATGTGAAAGCACTCATTTCTCAGATGGATGAAGTGGTTGTAAAGATCAATCATCAGAATGAAAGGTATGATGCCCTGAATAAGAAGCTTTCTGAAATAGAGACTTCCAAAGATGATGAGGGAGTCAGGGAGCGTCTGGTCAAGGAGAACCAGGATAAGGACGCTCTTATCAACAGTCAGCAGAATGAACTGAATAAGGCAAGCAGTACGATTGCAAGACTCAGGGATGATATTGAGAAAAAGGATAAGGAGATGAAGCGTATGGGAGACAGAATAGAGTCATTGGAAGATAAGATCATAAGTGTTGCCACAGAGAATAAGAAAGAGGCAGAAAGTAAGGCAGAGCCGCAGGAAAGCCAGTCCGTACCACAGGCAGAAAAAAAGATGGTTGATACAGTTGCAGTTCCGCAGAATATGCAGGCTGTGGCAAACGGGATTCCGGTCTATTATCAGATTCCGGTAGTTGATGGTACCGGAAATGTGGTGCAGAGACTTCCGATTGAGCGAAGTGTGAGAAAGAGCAGCAACAATGGAGTGGCAAGCCTTTTTGCAAGACTTTCTTTTAAGAAAAAGTCAAGAGCAGACATTGTAAAGCTGGTTGTATCGGGAGACCTTGTTCCGGCGCAGCTTGTGCAGATTAAGAGTGCAATAGAAAAGGGACTTACTGAGTCACAGCTTGTAGAACTTATAAACAACAACATTTCAGCGGAAAAGATGAAGGAGATCATTGAGATTGCTGTGCTTGAAAACAGCATGGCAGATTAGGAGGAACTTATGAATTTAGCAGTAGTAAATGAAGCAGTAACAGAGATGAATGGTGTGGAGCATCAGTTTACAGAGGAAGAGAAAAACTTTGTTGTTCAGTTCGCATTCAGAAGCGGCAGCAAGGAAGATACGATTTCTCTTATTGAAGCTTTGGCACATTCAGCGGATAAGGCTGAGTCGGACGAGATTATGGTCACATACAGGGCTAAATATGATATGAAGCCTGCATGGGTGGAACAGGTGGAAAACCTGCTTGTGGCACTTGAAATGTACCGTATCGAGGAGGAAAAAGCAATCAATCATCTGGCAGATATTTTGACTGCTTATGGTATTGATGTATCAGCCGAGGAAATCCGTACTACAGAGACAGAAACACTTAAAACAACAGTCAGAGAGAAAGTGGAGGTGCGATAATGGCAGAAGAGATTCAGGAAGCGGTGCAGATCATCCGTGTTGCTTATGATGGCATTGAGATTGCCATGAAGGTAGGAAGTGGCGGAATAGCTGCCATGCAGAAGGCAATAGATTTCTTAAAAGGGATGCTTGATTATGAGAAGTCACTTGGCAAAACATCCATGAGAAAGCTGCTCTTAAAGGGCGGTGATTTACAGGTGTTACAGTTTAATACCGAAGATATGAAAAAGGTTGAAAAGATGGCAAAGAAGTATGGAATACTCTATTCAGTACTTCCGGACTGCAATAGGAAAGACGGACTGAGTGAGGTAATCTTTCATACAGAGGCAGTTCCACGTGTGAATATGATGATACAGAAGCTCAAGTTTGGCAAGATTGCCACATTTGATGATTATCTGAAGAATGGAGATGAAAAGTCCCTTGGAAAGCTGATGGATTTTTTGAAGAAACAGCAGGGAAACGAGAAAAGCCACACGATAGAAGGGGATAGGGTTAATACCGCTATTGACGGACTGATCGAAAAGGTCGGAATGTTTGCAATGGAAAAGAAAGCTATCAGTGTGGATCAGGTCAAGGAGAATTTCAGTATCAATGGTGAGCAGGCTGAAAGTGTTATCAAACAGCTAGAGACAATCGGTGTGCTTGGCGGCAAGAATGAAGATGGCACCCATACAGTAATGATGGACAAGGATGCATTTATCAATCGTGTCAGAGGTTATCAGGACCTTGCTGAGAGAATGAGGGCAGTTGCAGCATCAAAGAATGCGAACTTATCAGATGTGACTATCAGTAAGAAGCTGATTATCGAAGAGAATGATCATGCTGTTAAGACCAGAGTTCCCGGCACATGGGGAGAAGAGGCAAGATATGTATGGCTCCGTAAGGAAAACATCATGGAGATTCATGGTGGAAAGACAATGCTTACCTTTCTTGATTCAACCAAGGATTATAAGCTTTACGATGAGCAGAATCGTGTGGTGACAACCCAGAAAGGAACCGAGCTTTATACTCACTACGACAAGGTGGAGTCATCTGTCAGGGAGCGTTACGAGAAAGTGCAGAAGCAGCAGAAAAAGACCACACAGAAGAAAACTGTTACCACAAAGAAAGCGAGGTAGCAGCCTATGCAGACAACAAAGAAAACGCCGTCACTGATATTCATTCTTGTGGGTGCAGTGTTAGCAGGGTATCTTGGTTATCTGATAAATGGTGCGTGGACGGAAGGGATTGCTTTTAATGAATTTATGGACAGATTCAATGAAGCATGTGCTGTTCCCTTTGCCAACTATTACAATTCCAATACAGTAAAAGCAGTAGCCATTGCATTAGGTATCTATGCGATGGCTATTGTCATGTATTACACCAGTCAGAGAAACTATATGCCTGGTAAGGAGTTTGGTACGGCAAGATTTGAAAATCCGAAGCAGGTCAATAAGATACTTGCGGATAAGGATGAGAATTTTAATCGGATACTCAGCCAGAATGTGAAAATGTCGCTGGATTTCAGAAGGCTCAAGCTCAATGGAAATATCCTTATCTGTGGTGGTTCCGGAGCAGGAAAAACATTTTATGAAGTAAAGCCGAATCTGATGCAGATGCCGCATAACTGTTCTTTTATCTGTACCGATCCAAAGGGAGAAATCCTTAGAAGCTGCGGGCAGATGTTAAAAAATAACGGATATAACCTGAAAGTCATTAATCTGTTAGAGATGGATAAATCAGACTGTTACAATCCATTTTCCTATATCAGAGAGGAAACTGATGTGGTGAAGCTGATTACAAACCTTATCAGCAATACGACACCAAAGGGAGCGACACCAAGTGATCCGTTCTGGGAAAAAGCGGAAGGATTGTTCTTACAGGCTATCAGACAGTACTGAAGCTTCTTGGAGAGGCAGAGGTTACAGAGCAGGGGAAGGCATCAAAGCTGGATGTGCGTATGAAGTTTTTAGAGGAAAGTTCTCCGCTTGGAGCCAATCATCCGGCAGTAAAGCAGTACAACAAATGTATGAGAGGTGCAGGAGACACCGTCCGTTCCATTATCATCAGTGCCAACTCAAGACTTGCATTTCTTGAGAACAAGCAGGTTTTACGATTACTCTCAAAAGATGAGCTTAATCTGTCCGATATCGGTATTGGAGTGAATGGGGATGGAGAGACAAAGACAGCACTCTTTTGTGTAATCCCGGATAGTGACAAATCCTATAACTTCATTATCGGTATGTTATACACGCAGATATTTCAGGAATTGTACTATCAGGCAGACTTTAACTGCGGAGGCAGGCTGCCAATCCATGTGACTTTTATGTTAGATGAATTTGCGAATGTCGCATTGCCGGATGACTTCTGTTCCCTGTTATCGACAATGCGAAGCCGTGAGATTTCAAGTATTATCATCATTCAGAACTTTGCACAGCTAAAGGCACTTTTCAAAGATACCTGGGAGACAATTCCAGGCAACTGCGATACGTTCATCTATCTCGGTGGAAACGAGCAGAGTACGCACAAGTATGTGTCAGAGCTGCTAGGAAAAGGAACGATTGATAAGAAGTCAAGCGGAGAGACAAAGGGCAGACAGGGAAGCTCTTCTAGGAATTATGATGTGTTAGGAAGAGAACTGTTTACACCCGATGAGGTCAGAAAGCTGGATAACAAAAAGTGTATTATCTTTATCCGTGGTTTTGATCCTATCATGGATAATAAGTTCATACCATTCAATCATCCGATGTTTAACCAGACAGCAGATGGCAAGGGAGAGCCTTATGTTCATCAGATAAGAGGAGCAGACAATCTTATCGGTCCGCCATTTGAGATTTTGTCGGACAAGGCAGTTAAGTATTATGAAAAACTGAAGGACAAGGGCGAGAATGTGTATATAGATTCTCTTACCTATGAGCAGTTTATGATGCTTGGTGATGCGGAATTAAGCAGAAGATTCTCCATGCAGGATGAAGCAGAGCAGAAAGCAAAGATAGACAGAGAACAGGCAAATGAGCTTGAGTATGTCGATGAATCGCAGAAGTCGGAAGCAACAGAAAGTGCCAATGCTTCTAGTGGAAGTGCTGGTGCTAAGCCTGTAAGGAATCCTGAGAGGGAAAAGCCTAAGTGGGAAGATACTATCACAAATCGAATGCTACACTGGTCATATACACCGGAGCAGAAAGAAGAGGTGAAGAAAGCACTGGCTGCAGGCGTTCCCAAAGCAACAATTCTTACTTACTTTTATCCGGAGGTTACTGTGGAGAAGATGAGTTCATATCGGAAGAAGCAGTAAATGTTATCGCATAGGCACAGAAACTGTGGTATACTGTGTCTATGTGAAATGAATGTGTTTTACAAATCGGAATTTGTAGGAATAGGTATTCAGGAAAATATACAGAAAATCACGCATTTGTGGGGATGATACGAATCGTGTCATACATGTGAAAGAGCGATTCTTACGTCATTTTACGCTTTTTGATAAGGTGAAACCGTCGAAAAGACAAACCAATATAGAAAGGACGTATAATGATGAAAAAGAATGGAAAACAAGTTTTATTTTTTGGAGGTATATTTATTATAGCGTTTGCAATATGGACAGCTTTGATCCAGATGGTAGACGTGCAGCCACTGGGGCAGAATGCAACGAATATTGGATTTGCAACATTCAATTGCTGGTTTCATCGTTTAACAAATGTTAATATGACAATTTATACGATTACCGATTGGATGGGTCTGATTCCTTTAGTTGTATGCCTGATTTTTGCAGGTATTGGACTGGTTCAGTTAATAAAGAGAAGAAGTCTCTTCAAAGTGGATCCCGATATCATTATCCTGGGAGTTTATTATGTTATAGTGATACTGGCATACTTCATTTTTGAGATCATCCCAATCAATTACAGACCAATTTTAATCAATGGAATTATGGAGGCTTCTTATCCTTCTTCAACGACTCTACTGGTATTGTGCGTGATGCCGACTTTGGTTGAACAGATCCAGCGAAGAATGTCATGTTCTACATTGAAAAGAATCATAACGATTCTAGCAATCGCTTTTTCTGCATTCATGGTTATCGGCAGATTGATTTCCGGAGTACATTGGTTTACGGATATTGTGGGTGGTGTATTGTTAAGTGCCGGATTATTTACTGTTTATAAGGCAGTAGTTATGCTAACAATAAAAAAGTGAAATAAAAAAGGAGGTGCAGGAGGTGGAATTCCATGAAAAGCTTCAGGAATTAAGAAAGAGCCGAGGTTTGACACAAGAAGAACTAGCCGAGGCATTATTTGTTTCAAGAACTGCAATTTCAAAATGGGAATCCGGAAGAGGATATCCGAGCATAGATTCATTAAAGGAAATATCCAGATATTTCTCTGTGTCCATTGATGAGCTGTTATCCGGAAATCAGTTGGTTTTGATTGCTGAAAAAGAAAACAAGTCAAATCTCAATGGTCTATGTGACTTGTTATTTGGATTTACCGATTTGCTCTCTTTGATGCTTATTTTTCTTCCATTGTATCCCAAACCGGTTGATGGATATATCTATTCAGTAAGTCTTATTGAGTATGTAGATAATGCAATTTGGATTCGTATTACATACTGGGGTCTTTTTATCGCATTAACGATTATTGGAATTGTGAATATTTTAATGGTCAATTTCAAATTTGAAAAGGGAAAAAAGGTGATTACTTTTTTGTCTGTAGGGCTTAGTATTATTACTGTTTTGTATCTGGCGAATGCGAGAGAACCATATGCAGTAACAGTGGCTTTTCTGTTGTTACTTATAAAAGGAGGTCTACTTTATAAACGAGCTATGGCCGGTCGATAAGGAGTTGAGCCATACAAATTCAAGTTTGTCTGACTCACAACAATTTAATATCAAACTAATACAAGCACTTTAGCCAATAAAGGTTAAGGTGCTTTTTTTGCGCCTTGAAAGGAGGTGGTTACAGCTAAACACATCGGGAAAAGCCCGATTTAATCATTACAACAGGCATTGCCTGATCATATAGAGTAACTTTTAACAGCCAGTTAGGGATTATCCCTGCTGGCTTATTTTTTTATCAAAAAGGAGACAAACAACATGAGAAAAGAACAGGTTATTTCAACAACAAACAACAATCAGATGGAGGAGAAAGGCATGAAGAGTAGATTCATTCACTTAAAAAAGAGATTCGTTCCGGCATTATCCGGAGCACTTATGGGAGTAATGCTTATGAGCACTACTTGTTTTGCAGCAGGTACAGGTACTTCCGCAGTAACACAGCCGCTTGAGAACTTAAAGACACTTATCATTGCAGTCATTGGTGCGGTCGGTGTCATCATTCTTGCAAAGAATGTCATGGAGTTCGCACAAGCATATCAGCAGCAGGATTCATCTACCATGAACTCCGCTCTGAAAGGAATTGTAGCAGGTGTCATGATGGCTGGTATTTCAACAGTTCTGACATTCTTAGGCTTCTAAGATGGGGAAAAAGAGTTCCCCTTTTAGTAAAAGGAAAGAGGTGAATAACAAGTATGGATATTTTTAAGCTTGGAGACAAGATCCTTGCACTTCTTGAGGCGGTGTTTGGATTTTGGAACAATCAGATATCCCTGGTCTTTGCAATGCTTGGACAGTCACCGGTCAGTTTCAAGGGCGGAGGTCCCTGGGCAGTCATTGAGGGGATAGAGCCGGTCTTTGTAGCGGTCGGATCTTCCCTCGTTGTGCTGTTCTTTGTTATCGGTTTCTGCTCGGAAAGCATAGATGTAAAAGATGAGATGAGGTTTGAATCAATCCTGCGTATGCTTATCCGACTGGGACTTGCAGAATGGTTTGTTGCAAATAATGTCACGATTATGAAAGCGTTTTTTACTTCCATAGGAAATCTGGTGGGACTTATATCTGCCGGGACAACGACGCAGCTTGCCATTGACAGTACACAGGCAGACATCATTAAGGGACTTGGATTTGGTGAAAGTCTGGTAATGCTGATACTTACAGCTTTGCTTGCAATCATCATTATTATCTGTGGATTCTTTATCATTTACACAGTGTATTTCAGGTTCTTAAAGATACTGATTATTGTGCCGCTTGGTGCGATTGCATGCTCCACAATGGCAGGAAACAGAATGGTCAGTCATACAATGGCTACCTACTGCAAATATTTTCTTTCGTGTGTATTCGAGGCAGTAACGATGGCACTTGCAATTGTGGTATGTAATGCATTTATCAATGCAGGACTTCCGGCATTTACAGGAAGTTACGCTGACTGGGCACAGACACTTATCTATCTGTGTGAAATGACATTTACGATAGCAATGACTGTTGGAAGTGTGAAGGGAGCACAGACACTTACAAGCAAGGCATTTGGATTATAGAAGGAGGCAGAAATGGATAATGAAAAGAAACAGGTTACTTATAATTCAAGCATAACCGGAGAAACGCAGGTGACATTTGATATCCAGCAGTATATGAATAACAGGGCAATGTTTATTGGTCTTATGTGTAATGAAGATGGACATGAGGAGCATTTTGGGGATGTGACTGTGAATTTGTCGGTTGCAGCACCAAATTACTGCGGATATCTGAATGTGAATGACATGCCGGATATTGAAAAGTTTATTACAGACAATGACATTGGAGAGTTTACAGGATTCACGCAAAGGAGTGGTTTCTGCGAATATCCGCTTTATCTGTTCAATGTAGATAAGCTTAGAGAACTGTGTCCGGATGGAATGGATAAGTATGAGGCGAATATTGGAATGACAAGAAAGCCGGAGACAAAGGATTTATCAAGATAGGAGGCAGGGACAATGGTAATCGAAGTAAACAAGGATATTGACCGCTATCAGGAATCGGTTGCGATGGGACTTACTGCAAGGCAGCTTATATTTTCCATTGCAAGCGTAGTAGTCGGTGGCGGTATCGTCCTTCTTCTTTACAAGTATATCGGTCTTACGGGTTCTGCTTATGTGGCAATTCCCTGTGTGGCACCGATTGCACTTGGCGGATTCTATTCCTTTAACGGGATGAATTTCTACGAGTATATGGGAAAGAAGCTGCATTTTATGTTTGGGAACAGGACACTTACCTATGTATCAACAGAGGGAGAGCCTGCAATAAAGCAGTTAGAAGCAGAACAGAATGAACAGGTAAAGAAGAAAGGCAGAAAGGCTGAACCGGAGACTGTAACAGCTGATTCGGCTGTAAAGAAGCAGGAGGAGTTTGAAGCAATGAAGAAAAAGACGAGAAACATGCTGCTTGGACTTGTCGCAGTCATTGTGGCGGCAGCAGCAGGCATTGCAGCATATAAGGCAATGCATTAGAAACGAATAGTATCTGACCGCAAGGTCGGGAACACAGCCCGCAGGGTGAAGTTCCCGGCGGGCTTTCATTATAAGAAAGCGAGGTTAGAGACATGGGTTTATTTACAGACGGATTTAAGTTATTAAAGAAGGCGAGTGAGCCTTTGTATAAGACACCTAAATCCATTCAGGAAACCATAGAGATTATGGCGGTGGCTGAAAACGGCATTTTTGAAGTGAGCAAAAATAAGTATTCCAAATGCTACCGCTTTCAGGACATCAATTACACGACAGCAACGGAGGATGAGCAGATCGGTATTTTCGAGAGGTATTGCAAGTTCCTAAATTCGCTGGACTGTAATTATAAGATTACGATCAACAATAAGAACAAAAACATGGATGAACTCCGTGACAAGGTTCTGATTGCTGAGAAAAACGATGGCTTCAATAATTATAGAAGAATCTACAATGACATCATTGAGGAGAAGATTATTGAGGGCAGACAGGGGATTGAGCAGGAGAGATACCTGACAATCACGATTGAGAGAAAGAACTTCGAGGAGGCAAAGGCACAGTTTGCTACCCTTGAGGCAACGATACACAAGGCTTTCATTGAGCTTGGGGCAGAGATTGTTCCGCTTAATGGCAATGAGAGACTGAAAGTGCTCTATGATTATTATCATCTTGGAGATGAGGGCAGCTTTGATTTTGATATCAAAAAGGCAAAGAAGGTCGGAGCAGATTTTAGAAATGATCTGTGCAATGGGATGGTGAAATATTTCCCGGACCATTTTGAGGATGAGAGTAAATTCTGCAAGGCACTTTTTATCAAAAAGTATCCGAGCAGTTTGTCAGACAGATTTATCAATGAGATTACTTCCCTTCCGGTTCATTCCATCACGAGCATTGATGTGGTGCCTGTTCCTAAGGATTTGACTACAAAGGTGCTTCAGAAGAAATACCTTGGTATTGAGTCGGATATCATTAAGCAGCAGAGAGTCCGTAATAAGAATAACGACTTTTCTACGGAAATTTCATATGCCAAGAGAACGGAGAAAAAGGAGATTGAGGAAATCATGGATGATGTTCGTGAGAATGACCAGTGCCTTTTCTTCGTGGGAGTTACTATTATTCTTATGGCAGAGAGCAAAAAAGAGCTTGATAGCGTCTGTGAGACAGTGGAGACTATCGGAAAGCGTAACAGCTGTACGATTGATACACACTACTTAAAGCAGAGGGAGGCACTCAACACAGCGCTTCCGATTGGTGTAAGACAGGTGGAGACAATGCGTACCCTTCTTACCCAGTCACTTGCGGTGCTTATGCCATTCAATGTGCAGGAATTAAATGACAGCACAGGGAACTATTATGGTATCAATCAGATCAGCAAGAATGTGAATATCGGTAACAGAAAGAAGCTGATAAACGGAAATGGCTTCGTTTTCGGAGTGCCGGGTTCCGGTAAATCCTTCTTCTGTAAGATGGAAATGGGCAGCGTATTCTTGTCGGGAGATGATGAGATAATCGTCATAGATCCAATGAACGAATACTTTGATATTGCTGAGACTTATGGTGGAACAGTGGTAAATATGTCCACTTACACGGATAACTATGTGAATCCGCTGGAGATGGATGTATGGAGCCTTGATCCGAATGATTCCAAGGGAATGGTAAGAGAAAAAGGCGAGTTTATGCTGCTGTATATCGACATTGCAAGAAGCAAAGAGAAGTATATCCCGGTGATGAGTGATTTTTACGATATCCTTATGGCGCAGCCGGAGGAGGAAGCAAAGGACATTGCACTGTCACTAGAGCTTTTCGTAAATGGTTCGCTTAACATCTTCAATCACCAGACAAATGTGGATGTGGATAACAGATTTACAGTATATGGCATCAGGGACTTGGGTACAGAACTTAGTCCTATCACAATGCTTGTTATGATGGAATCCATTCAGAACAGGATTGTTGAGAATGGCAAGAGAGGCAAGGCAACATGGCTCTATATTGATGAGTTCCATGTTCTGCTTAATTCCGAGTATTCTGCAAAATACTTGCAGCAGCTCTGGAAGAAGGTAAGAAAGCAGGGAGGTCTTTGTACCGGTATCACGCAGAATGTTGTCGTGCGCCCAGATAGGGCATTGTGTAAAGTAGCGTAGGTGCTACCGCTTACGATAGTGAGCGAATCAACTCACCTTACCGACTTGGTGGAAACACCATACGGAAACATCGCATGGTGAGAAAGGGGTTAGTCACCAAAAGGCTTTAGGTGCGACTGCACCCCAATGATAAGAAGATATGAGGACTAGATTGTGTTTATCGAATGTGAGGTTCGAGTTTCTGTTTTTTGCAGATATGGGAATAAGCCTTGAAACCCATGCCATAACACTGTTTTATCATCTTCGACGGTAAGACAACTATCATTATGATATGGAACAGGCGTGAGAACACGTCACAAAGAACCGAAAGCAGGTCCGACAATCTTCACAAACCTATACACAGTGTTAACTGGGGATTGCCTAAGTCAGACTCATTTGTCTGATATGGCAACGGAAGCTCCGTAGTAGTCCGAGGGCGTTAATGGCGTCTACATGGCGAAGGGAGCTAGTTAGTAACATCTAAAATTGTAAGAATGAAAGGGAGGAGAAACCTCAATGAAACCAACATCAGAGATTTTAGAGCGTATCGCAAAAAGTTCTAAAGAACACAAGGACGGCGTATTCACAAGACTTTACAGATATTTGTTGCGCGAAGATATTTATTACGCTGCCTATCAAAAACTTTATGCAAACAGAGGTGCAACAACAAAAGGTATTGATGACGATACCGCAGACGGATTTAGTGAATTATATATTAAGGAACTTATCCAGGATTTACAGAACGGAACTTATAGGGCGAACCCTGTAAGACGTGAATATATCCCGAAGAAAAATGGGAAAAAGCGTCCATTGGGAATACCGTCCTTTAGGGACAAGCTTTTGCAGGAAGCTGTCAGAATGATACTGGAAGCAATCTATGAGCCAGTTTTTCACGACCACTCCCACGGTTTCAGACCTAATAGGAGCTGTCACACAGCACTACGTCAGATTTCTTCTGACTTCACAGGCGTTGTATGGTTTATAGAGGGCGATATAACAGGTTGTTTTGATAATATCGACCATGAAATATTGATTGATATTCTTGCAAGAAAAATCAAAGACAGCAAATTTCTGAACATTATCCGACAATTTCTGAAAGCGGGATATGTGGAGAACTGGAGATACAATAAAACGTATAGCGGTACTCCACAGGGCGGTATCTGTTCTCCGATACTTGCAAATATATATCTGAATGAATTAGACCAAAAGTTTGAGGAAATCAAGAAGAGATTTGACAAGCCAAGAGACATCCGACATGAGAAAACACCCGAATATAGGGAAGTGGATAATGAGATGAAGAAAATATCTTACTGGATTGACCATACAGAAGATGTTAATGAAAGACGAGAATTAATTGACAAGTATAAACATCTGAAAAAGGAAATCCACAAGATACCATGCCATCCACAGACAAACAAGAAATTTACGTTTGTACGCTATGCCGACGATTGGCTGGTGGGAGTGTGTGGAACAAAGGAAGAGTGTATTGCTCTTAAAGCGGAAATAGCGGAATATCTGAATAATGGGCTGAAACTAACGCTTAGTGAAGAAAAAACGCTGATAACGCATAGCTCTGAAAAAGTACGTTTCTTAGGATATGATATTTGCGTCCGAAGAAGTCAGGAAATAAAAGGCTATAAGATGAAAAACGGAAAGTGGCGTAAGTCACGTTCTTTACACCTCAAAGTTGCTCTTACAATTCCTCATATGGAAAAGATAGAGAAATTCATGTTTGCAAAGAAAGCCATTATTCAGACAGAAGATGGCAGATTTCAACCAGTCCACAGGACAGCACTTTTAAATCAGTCTGACAGTGAAATTGTAGAACAGTACAATGCGGAAATGAGAGGATTGCTGAATTATTATAATTTAGCGGTTGATTACCATACCCTTGATTATTTTTGCTATTTAATGGAATATAGCTGTTTGAAAACGATAGCCAATAAGCATAAATCTACAATTCATAAAATCATCAGACAGTACAAGGACGGAAAAACATGGTCTGTTCCTTACGAAACCAAAGACGGAACAAAAAGAGTGCGACCTGTAAAAATCGCTGACTGCAAAAGAGGCGAGGCTAGTGACATCGTGTTCCAAAGAATAAAATTTAATTGGAAATCCACAATCAGACAAAGGTTAAATGCTGGCGTTTGTGAACTATGTGGGAAAAAGCATGCAGATTTATATGAAGTGCATGTAGTAAGAAATCTAAATGAATTGGGTAATTCTGATTGGGAATTGGCTATGAAAGCTAAGCGTAGAAAAACGTTAGTGGTTTGTAGTGATTGTCATAGAAGAATCCATAAATAAGCGATATGTGAATTACTAATGGGGAGCCGGATACATGGAGACGTGTAAGTCCGGTTCCGAGGGAGGGTGTAGGAAACCTGTTGCTTATGCAATAAGGCGCCTTTGTCCTACCCTACGATCTGTTGCAGAATTACACAGCAACCACAATGCTTGCAAACTCTGAGTTTGTGGCACTCTTGAAGCAGGCAAATACAGATAGTTCAAAGATGGCGGAGGTTATCGGGGTATCAGAGGCACAGCTTCGGTTCGTAACTAATACCGCCTCTGGAATGGGACTTATTAAGTGTGGTTCGGTAGTAATTCCCTTTGATAATCAGATCAGCAAGGATACGGATTTGTACAGGCTGTATAATACCAACATTCATGAGATAATCGAGAATTCTCGATTATCTCATTTATCCAAACCTTAATATTATCTAAACTTTGTTTCAAAAACGACATTAATTATAGCGACATTAAGT
>ONHG01000012.1 GCA_900317585.1 uncultured Lachnospiraceae bacterium
ATAAATTCGGCATTTCTTAACTGAACTGTATTTTCAATGCATGACAGCATATGATATACTGTTTTCATCATAAAAAACTTTATCTAAATGACATTGAATTTTTATTATTAAATTATGTTGACACATAACAAAAGAACTACCGCACGCGGTAGTCCCCTCTAATACATTAATTGTATTTTCTTTTTCTAGCTGCTTCAGATTTCTTCTTACGCTTTACGCTTGGTTTCTCGTAATGCTCGCGCTTACGGATCTCCTGCTGGATGCCTGCTTTTGCACAGTTTCTCTTGAATCTGCGTAATGCGCTATCTAAAGTCTCGTTTTCTTTAACTATTACACTAGACATAACCTAAAACCTAACCTCCCTCCAGTTGTGTATTGTGCATCAACTGTTAGGTATCTATACTTAATTGCACTAATATGTATTTTATCAAAATATCCGGATTTGTCAAGATAAATCCGGATATTTTTTCCAGATTTTTTCCGGATAAATAAAATTTGTAATATTTTTACAAAGTTGATCGTTGTAATAACTTCCTTCGCGGTGGCACATTCACTTAATTTCTGTGCCGCATACTTTAATACAATTCTCATTCCACAAGACAGCTGTCCCGAATTAACAACATTTACACTGCCAAAGCATTTAGCAGCATTCGACGCATTATAGTAGCTTTTGCCAAAATTCATCGCCACTGATATATGAATAAGCTCCTTTGCCTCTGTAAGCCTTGTTGCGAAGAAGTCTTCATAATCCTTGGGTGTATTTATATACGGTAAAATTTAGCAGGTTTTGGGAAATATAAAAGAACCCGGCTTTATTTTAATAAATCCGGATTCTTTAGTCATATTATAATATACTAATCAAGCTTTACAAATATTGATGTCTCTTTCTTTAATGAATCGGCAATCTCATAGTTTTCATCCATCTTATGAGAAATATTATCCATATCCTCAACAATAAGCTGTGTACTGTCTGCTGCCGAAACAACTCCATTAACACCCTCACTGATAGCATGTGAAATAGTATTGATAGATGCCGAAATTTCAGTCATGGACTTCTTGAGAGAATCTGTTTTATCCTTGAAATCTGTCATGGTTTCCTCTATATATGAAGCCTTATCCTTATACTCTCCTCCTGACTCTACGAAACGTTCAAATTCCGGGAGAATTGAGTCATTCATATATCCAACAAGGCCATTGGCATTTTCAGCAAGGTTATTAACCGCATTTGTAACAACACCATTGATACGCTGGATATTATTGGCAGCCTCCTGGCTGGCAGCCGCAAGCTGACTGATTTCCGTTGCAACCACAGCAAAGCCTTTTCCTGCTTCGCCTGCTCTTGCTGCCTCAATCGAAGCATTTAATGCAAGCAGATTTGTCTGACTCGCAATGTTTAGAATGTCATTTGTAAGTGTATTAACCTGCTTTACGCTGTTACTTTCTTCTATAGCCTGCTGTAAAACATCAAGAATCTCACTTACCTTCTTGTCTGTAGACTCCATATTGGTACGGGCAACTGATTCCATTGACTGTGCATGAGTCTTCATTTCTTTCGTATAATCACTCAGTTCATCTGTTTTTTCTGCGATGGTCTCGACCTCTTTGGCTACATTTTCAGTGTTCTCATTGATAACAGAAGCATTTTCTGAAATATCCTGCATTGTAGCTGAAAGCTCCTCTGTAAGGGCTGAAAGTTCTGAAACACTGCTGTTGCTGGTCTGTACACTCTGTCGTACATCATCAACAACCCTTTCCATCCTGGCAGAGTTTGTAACCACAGCCTTAAAGATGGTCTGCAGCTTTGTCATAAATACATTTATTCCCTTTGCTACAGCGTCAACCTCGGCATTAGACATATATCCCACTCTCTGCGTAAGATCACCCTTTTTATTGTCAATATTTACAATAATTCCGTCAATCTCCTTCTGTGTCTTGGAAAGAGGCTTGATAACCATTGAAATGACAGAGATTACTACGGCTAAAAGTGCTGCAACACTGACAATTATTGTAATCACACATGTGACAACAGAAGTCCTATATGTGCTCTCAAGGCCTTGTCTTTCATTCTTAGTCTTCTCGGTCACTTTATCTCTCATCTGTGAAAGAGCCTTTTCTATATTGTTTGTATATTTGGCTATCGAACCGTTTGCAACACTGTAGGCTTCTACGCTTTTACCGGCGGCACTGAATGCCATTACGTTTCCGCATTCTTCGACAAGGCTTGTATAATTATCACATACAATACTATAGTTTCTCTTTGTTTCAAGATTCACGTAAGGAGCATATTCATCCAACAGCTTTTTCATACTATCCTCATGCGTATGTACATCAGAGGCAATATCTATCATAGATGATAATTTTGTGGATGCAATATGTGACAAAGCCAGTGTATGCAAATCTAATGTCTCAAGCTCAATATTGTTTAATATCTGTGTTCCAACCATTGAATTGTCAACTATCTGCGAGGCCGCACTGTTGACCTTTGATAGATTTCTCAAGGACCATACACTTGATATCACACTGACAAAGCCAACTACAAACACAGGTATAAGTATCATTTTGGTACTGAGCTTTTTCCTGCCCTTTTGCCCAACTGCCTTTTTGTTGGTTGTTTTTTTATTTACAGCTTTTTTCGCTATAACCTTTTTTGAATTTTTGTTACTCTTTGCCACATTTTTTTTACTCGCATTTTTGTTAACATTTTTTTGTTCCATTATGTTCACCCCTTTAATTTGCTGCTGATTTGGTGATTTCAGTAACAAGATTATCCATAATCTCCTGCAAATCCATATTGTTTGGATTACCCGCTGCCATATTCTCACCAAATTTCGTTGTGGCATCCCAGAAAGAATTACCTACTCTTTGAAGCTTACCGTACTGTGCCTGATCCATTACAGCAGCAATTGAAGGCACCTTTGCTACAGCATCATCTGCTGCTGCATTCTTATTTGCCGGGCCTGCATTTTTCTGTTCAAAGCGAAGCTTCTGGTTATCCTCATTCGTAAACCACTCTGCAAGCTTGGTTGCCCATTCAGGATATTCCGTATAAGCATTTACTGCCATATATTTGTATCCCTTAAATGATGCCATCTGTACCTGCTGTCCTGCACAAGTGTATGTAGGAAGCTTCACTGCACCATAGCCATCGCCCCAGGCTTCCTGAATTGCTGTGGCATCCCAGCAGCCGCTGACTCCGGCAATCACGCTTCCGTCCTTTACTCCGGCAAGAAAATCTTTATCTGTGCAATTCTTAAATCCCGGCTTTGATGAAATATCAAGCATTGCCTGCGCAACATCCACACCTTTAATGCTTGTGATTATTGCATTCCAGTTACAATGATTTGTAACACCGTCATCGTTTACACCAAACTCAAGTCCGGTATTTCCAAAAAATGAATATAGATACCAGCCTGATGTCCAGTCCATTGTAAAATATTTGCCATTTGTACCGGCAACATTGAGTATGCTGTCAAGTGTAGCAACATCGTTGTCTGATAAATAATTTTTATTGTAATACAAAAAGTAGCCATTATCGGCTGTCATCGGATAAGCATACAGATTGTCGTCAATTGTTGCTGCCTCAACTGCGCCCTCATCACTCGCTGCTGCTATCTCATCAGCATTCGGTACCTGATAAAGCGCTCCACCTGCAACCATTGAATTGAGCTGGTCATCAGCAACCGGAAAAACATCTGCAGCTCCATGTACATTTCCCAGCAGATTATCTCTGGCATCGGCATCCTCAGCCTCCTCAACTGTGATATTAAACTTTGTACCGCTGTTTGCCGCCTTAAAGCTGTCTATCATCTGATTTACTAAATCCATATCAGAAGAAGACGACCATACCCTAAGCTTCACCTCTTCATTCTTATCAGTGTCTGTTTTATCAGTCTTTGATGCCTGTATCTCAGTTGTATCATCTTTAGATACCCCGCATCCGCCAAGCATTGTAAGTCCCATAGCAGCCACAAGTGCTGTAGCCATTAACCTCTTCATACAAAATACATCCTTTCAATTTTACTTATTTCAATATATTAGTATAATCTCTTAGTACAATATTACCATAGTTTTACCCAAAAAAATAGACCCAATTTGCATTTTTCACAAATCAAGGTCCATTTTTTAATTAATTGCATATTTATTTACTAAATAATCAAATACTACTTAATCATATCTGAAAGTGCGTCCTTTACTGAAGCAATAGCATCAGGAATACCTGCAGGGTTCTTTCCTCCGGCCTGAGCCATGTTAGGGCGTCCACCGCCGCCACCGCCTACCTTTGAAGCGATTGCCTTAATGAGGTTTCCGGCATGTGCACCGCTCTTTATAGCCGCATCTGTTGCCATAGCAACAAGATTTACCTTGCCTTCATTTGAAGAAGCGAGCACAATAACTCCCTCGCCAAGCTTTTCCTTGAGTGAATCACCCAGATCACGGAGTCCGTTCATATCAACACCGTCAACGCTTGTTGCAAGAAGCTTGATACCGTTTATATCAACTACCTGATCCATAACATCGCCGAGCGCATCCTTTGCGGCCTTGCTCTTAAGAGACTCGTTCTCACTCTGAAGTGCCTTCAGCTCAGCCATCAGGTGCTCAAGTCTCTCTTTGAGGTTTGCAGGAGTTGATTTAACAACCTTGGCAGCCTCCTCAAGCTCCCTCTCCATATTGCTGTAGTAAGCGAATACATTGTCACCTGTAATAGCCTCGATACGTCTGACGCCAGCAGCTACACCGCTCTCTGAAAGAATCTTGAATACTTTGATATCAGATGTATTCTTTACATGTGTACCACCGCAGAACTCCTTAGAAAAATCGCCCATTGATACGACACGTACCTTTTCACCGTATTTCTCGCCGAAAAGAGCCATGGCACCTGTCTTTTTAGCCTCATCGACAGTCATGATATCTGTGCGGACTTCAATAGCTTCGTTGATTTTCTCGTTTACGATATCCTCAACCCTTTTAAGCTCCTCAGCAGTCATAGCAGAAAAATGAGAGAAATCAAAACGTGTTCTCTCAGCATCCTGGTAAGAACCAGCCTGCTCTACATGTGTGCCGAGTACCTCACGCAGTGCCTTCTGAAGCAGATGAGTGGCAGAGTGATTTCTGCATGTGTTTGTTCTTGTTTTTGTATCAACAGAAAGTGTAGCCTTCTCGCCTGTGCGGATCATACCCTCTGATACATAACCTA
Source organism: uncultured Lachnospiraceae bacterium (assembly GCA_900317585.1). GTDB lineage: Bacteria > Bacillota > Clostridia > Lachnospirales > Lachnospiraceae > Roseburia. Next base: position 5,195 of record ONHG01000012.1, read on the forward strand.
CATGTGCATATCTGTTGCCGACAACCTTTACAGTATCCTCAACAACAAATGTACCGCTCTCAGTCTTTATGATACCCTTGTCACCCTGCTGACCACCCATTGTGGCATAGAAAGGTGTGTTTGGCACGATCACAGAGCCCTTATCACCATCTGAAAGTGCCTCAACAACATCATCCGATGTGGTAAGGAAAGCTATCGCAGCTGTATCAGTAAGCTTGTCATAGCCTGTGAACTCTGTAGTAATTTCAGAATCTATATCATTGTAAACATTGGCATCAGCACCCATATAGTTTGTTTCCTTGCGGGCTCCTCTTGCCTTCTGTCTCTGAGCCTCCATACAACTCTCAAAGCCAGCCTCATCATATGTGAAGCCCTTCTCCTCGAGAATCTCTGCCGTGAGGTCTACAGGAAAGCCGTATGTATCGTAAAGCTTGAATGCATCCTCTCCTGAGAGAACCTTGACGCCGTCAGCCTTCATATGCTCTTCCATATCTGCAAGGATACCAAGTCCCTGGTCGATGGTCTTTGCGAACTTCTCCTCCTCCTGAGTGAGTACCTTAAGGATGAAATCCTTTCTCTCCTCAAGCTCCGGATAACCGTCCTTACTCTCATCGATGACAACCTGTGCGATTTTGCCAAGGAATGCTCCCTGTATGCCAAGTGTACGTCCGTGCATAGCGGCACGTCTGATGATACGGCGAAGCACATATCCTCTGCCCTCGTTAGATGGCATAACTCCGTCAGAGATAAGGAATGTAGACGAACGGATATGGTCTGTGATAAGACGGATAGAAACATCGTCCATCTCATCGACATGGTATTTCTTGCCTGAAAGCCCGCAGACCTTGTCGCGGATAGCCTTCATGGTATCAATGTCGAATACCGAATCAACATCCTGCATTACAACAGCAAGACGCTCAAGTCCCATACCTGTATCAATGTTCTTGTGCTCAAGTTCAGTGTATCCACCGTGTCCGTCACCGTTAAACTGTGTGAATACGTTGTTCCACACCTCCATGAAACGGTCACAGTCACAGCCTACCTTACAATCAGGCTTGCCACAGCCGTACTTCTCACCGCGGTCGTAGTAAATCTCAGAGCAAGGACCGCAAGGACCTGCGCCATGCTCCCAGAAGTTGTCACACTCACCGGTCTTTGGATCTCTGTAGAAACGTGTAATACGATCTCCAGGCACCCCTACTTCCTTGGTCCAGATATCAAATGCCTCATCATCCTCACCGTAGATGGAAGGATAAAGCCTGTCCTTCTCAAGACCGAGCACCTCTGTCAAAAACTCCCATGACCATGCGATTGCCTCATGCTTGAAATAATCGCCAAATGAGAAGTTTCCGAGCATCTCAAAAAATGTAAGATGACGCGCTGTCTTACCTACATTCTCAATATCACCTGTTCTGACGCACTTCTGACATGTAGTCACACGACGTCTCGGTGGAACCTCCTGTCCTGTGAAATATGGTTTAAGCGGTGCCATACCTGCATTAATAAGAAGCAGACTGTTGTCATTGTGAGGCACCAGTGAAAAACTCTTCATTGCGAGATGTCCCTTGCTCTCAAAGAACTCAAGGTACATACGACGTAATTCGTTAACGCCATAACTCTTCTTCATTACTTGAATCTCCTATTCTTTTGTCTTTGCGTCCTTCATTTTACGAAGCTTTACCCCTATTAGTGCTCCGCAAAGGCCTATGGCCGCCAAAACAATCATAATAATAACATATTGTGCTACGCACATGAAAAAGTCCCCCATAATTACCCTCCTAAAATTTATTGAACTAATTTATTATAAATGAATTTGTGAAATAATTCAATAGTTCTCTCCAAAAGCGAACGTCTGATTTTCACGTTCAATCTCAATAACCCTGTCAGCCTTGTCCTTATTGCTGAGTCTCTTCTTGTATTCAATGATACCGCTGTAGTCCTGCCACATGTGCATAGGGAAAACAAACTCTGCCGAGGTATTTTGTAAAAAGAAATCAAAACCCTTGAACTGATACTCCATAAGCTTTGGATCCATCGGGAAAAATGCCACGTTTATTGGTTTTTCCGAAAGCTTTTTTATCTCATGTCTGAAGGCTCTGCGCACTCTGCCGTTTATCAGATCGCCTGCGCCATCCCACTCCCAGTCGTTTAAATCACCGGCATGAAACAGGCTCACTCCGTTAGAAGTGACGTAAAACGCCACACCGGCATCGGTAGATCTAAGTGTCATTATGTCCATATCATCCACATGATATGTATTGTCAGGTGAAACAAATGTCACTCTGTCCCTCACAGTCGGATCAATGCCATGCTTTGACAGAAAATGCGGACTGATACGGATATCCTTTGAAAAAATATAATGTATATTTGAATATTTACCAGCCAGACGCAAAATATCCATATCATAATGATCCTTATGGCTGTGGCTTGCAAACATATAGATTTTTGTATCCGGCTCATACGACGGCAGCTTTCCTGTAAAATGCATACCCTCTACCTTGTTTCCATCAAAATAATCGAATATAAGTACCTTATCATCCAGCTCCACAAGAAAACAGCTGTGATGTATAAAAATTATCTGCATAAATTTCCCACCTTCTTTATTAATCCAAAAGATACCTGTCAATTGTTTCATGAAGCTCTTTTGGTTTCGTATCCTTTAAAATATATCCCTCCGGTTTCAGACTTACTATATTCTGAACAGTATGTAAATCATTTTTTCCTGTCAGAAATACAATCGGAATATCTTTGAAATCATTGTCTTCTCTTATCATCTGCATAACCTGAGCACCATTAACAATCGGCATCTCATAATCCAGCAGTATCAGATCCGGCCGTCTTAATGTCAGGAATTTTATAGCCATTGCACCGGAATTTACCAAAACGACCTCATATTTATCTTCAAATAATGCTTTCATTTTTCTTAAAAGGACCCCTGAATCATCTATGCACAGGATTGTTTTTCTTTTATTGCTGTAAAATATATCAAGCTGTACAACAATATTTTTGGCAATATCCAATACCTTGATAGGACGTACAAATGAGGTAATGACCATATTCTTTGGCACAATATTCCAAAGCATATCAAGCTCTTCCGTATTTCCGATGGCAAATAACGGTATATGAGCTTTTATAGCCAGATCCACAAACATCTTTAAATTAACACTGTTTCTCAAAAGCTGTTTCCCGGTAAAAATAATATATGCATATTTTTTTTCTTCTGTTATGTGTATACTGGCATCCGAAACATCAACCACCTCTGCTTGAACACCACTGTCACGAAATGCATTCTCAAAGGATCTTGCCAGATAACTCAAATCTTCCATTATTATTTGTATTTTTTTATTATCCGAACTCATAATTCATTCTCCGCATATCCTATTCTAAACAATCTATCATTTCTTTGGTCATTCTCATAATATCCTCCATGGCAACATCATCCACATACAATCGGAGTTTTTCCTGCATCCCGCATATATTATCGGGCATGTAAAAATTATCAAGCTCTTTCATACACTCATCCATTCCATCAATATCGAACGCATCCACACAATCGTGAAGTCTTTTAAGCACTCCGATTATTTCATCCGCAGAGACTTTAGCCTTTGTCTTATCACTTTCGTCTATATATTCTGCAAGTATAGGCTTTAGGGCTTTATATTTATCAATTAAAGCCGGCGTTTTGTTTTCCAGTGCTTCAACATCACCAATTCTTCCAAGCCTTTCAAGCTCCTTTGCCATCTCCGAAAGGTCAATTGCCCCGACAAGCAGGGCCGAACTCTTTAACGCGTGAACCTCTATCACATAATCATTGATAAGGTCTTCCTTTAACAATTGGCAAAGTTTAACCGACTTGCTGTCAATTGACCTGTAAAATGTAGGTACAAGCTTTTTAAAATTCTCCCTGGAGCCACAGTTCTTTACAGCAATCTCATAAGAGAAAGTCTTATTTTGTGATTTATTATCTTGTTTATCATGATGCTCATCATATATTTTTTTCTGATCTGATGTACTTTCAACGCCTGCAAGTATATTTTTAGCCTCCTGCTTTGACAATCTGTGTATCTTCTCTGCCGGCAGCCATTTGAGAAACTGCTCACATATAACACAAAAATCAATAGGCTTTGCCACAAAGCCATTCATTCCGGCCTGTTCAAAATCATTCCTTGCATCGACCATCGCATTAGCTGTCAGTGCTATGATCGGAAGCTTTTTATATTTATCCCCGCCGAGCTTACGAATCGCAATCGTTGCCTCTATACCGTCCATCACAGGCATCATATGATCCATTAAAACCATATCATAATCGTTCATTTGAACCATTTCAAGTGCCTGCCTGCCATCATCCGCAGTATCTATGTGAAACTGCAGTGGTTTGAGAAGTTCCTGGGCTACAAACTGATTTGGCTTATTATCATCAACAAGTAAAATTCTCGCCTCAGGTGCAGTAAACATATTATCAATTTCTTTTGCGATTGTGCTGTTTTCATCCATATCATGCACTGTCTGTGAAATAGGTGTCGCATCTACGACATCCTGTAAAACAGTAAAACTGAACTCACTGCCTTTTCCATATTCACTCTCAACCGCAATGCTTCCCCCCATCAGCTTCACAAGATTCTTACAGATAACAAGTCCAAGACCTGAGCCTTCTATCTTTCTGTTTCTCTTTAAATCGACGCGCTGAAAAGAATTAAAAAGCTTCTTTTGATCCTCTTCTTTTATTCCTATACCTGTGTCCTTGACTGAAAATAAAAGATTTACTCTCTCTGCATTGCATTCCTGTATTTTTACGGAAAATCTAATAGAACCTTTTTCAGTATATTTGATTGCATTGTTAATAAGATTCATGACAATCTGACGTATACGCCCCGGATCTCCACAAAGTGTACATGGTATATCATCCGAAATATCATAAATAAGCTCAACCGGTTTTTTTCTACAAGATTCTGCATGGTCACCTTAAGATCGTGAAACAAAGAGAACACACTGTAATTTTCGTTAACAAGCTGCAGCTTTCCCGATTCTATCTTAGAATAATCAAGCACATCATTAATAATATTTAACAATGACTGACCTGAACGGTAAATATTATTCAGATACTCTTTTTCCTTTTTTTCATGGCTTGAACGAAGCATCACCTCGGTCATTCCTATAATTGAATTCATAGGTGTTCTGATTTCATGAGATATATTTGACACAAATGCCGACTTTGCCTGATTTGCAACCTCGGCCTGTTCGACCAGTCTTTTCATCTTGTTATTCTGCTCTATAAGACTTGTAATATCAAAAATCGTCAGCATATATCCCTGTATAATCCCATCATTTTTAAGCGCTATCTCCTCTACCTGATAATGATGCTCAAGCCAGTCAAAATGTCCATCCTTAGTATTAATTCTATTATATAAGTCTTTTTTACTGAGGTTTTCCGTTTTTTTCATACTAAGAAGAATTAGCTGCGCCATCGGATTGCAATAGAGTATATTTCTCACATCATCTGTAACAATAATTCCCTCTTTTAGCTGCTCAATAACATGTCTTTTAGCTGTTCTGACAGGGTCAAATAATCCATATCGTACAACAGAAATACTTGTAAAAACACAGGCTAACAGCATACCTATCGGTGTTGGATCATCGCCCTTAAACAGTCCCAACACTCTTGTCAAAAGCAAAAACAATGGTGCTATCATTGCAGCGATAAGCAGCACATGCAGCATCAGTCTATGTGGCATGCTTCGTTTAGACCGGTACGAAGATACTATAATGGCAACAGACACTACTGTTTCTGTCAAAATAAATAACATATAAATATAATACAACGGTGCCGGCTCTATTTCCAGACTATATCCACCCACTATTAGATTTGACGGCTTCAAATAATATGACTTATAATAAAGTGTATGGTAATTCAACGTTACAATAATAATATAAAATGCAATATTAATAAAGAGCACTATATGCATCAACCATCTAGGTGGTTTTATATTTCTCCACCTCATAAGGAAGGTCAGTATACAGTAATTTGCAAAACATTTTCCCAGATACTCTATTTTGCCTATCGCAACAAGTGTTTCCTCTGAACCACCCAGTATATATATACATCTTGACATAAGTGCAACAAGACAGCATGCCACAGAAATAAGCAATGCACTCTTATAATCTGTCTCATCCTTTTCAGCTACCAACAGTAACAGATATATCGTTACGCACACGCCGAAAATATGTATTCCCAACCATATATATGCAGCCATAAGTATTCCTCACAAAAATATATATTTCAAATGCACGCAGCTAATGTACCCAACAACCGCACTACGCACTAGTACTTCAATACCATTATGCAATCTTTATCTACTTAAGTCAACCAAAAATTTTCGTAAAACTTCGCGACACTTATGTCACTGCTTATACTTAAGCGCGACACCACGCTTTCAAGCTATGTGCCACAGGGAAAATTACAGCCATATTACAGCTTGTCCGAATCTAATACAATTGTGAACGGCCCGTCATTCTCCAGCTCTATCTTCATGTCAGCTCCAAATACTCCTCTTTGAACTCCGGCAACTTTCTTCTCGCACTCGCTGATACAATATTCATACAGCTCGTTTGCCATATCAGGACTGCCAGCCTCCACAAAAGATGGACGATTGCCCTTCTTACAGTTTGCATAAAGCGTAAACTGCGATATAAGAAGCAGCTTTCCGTTTACATCATTTATCGAAAGATTTGTCTTATCATTCTCATCGGCAAAAATTCTCATATTTACCAGCTTTTTAATCATCTTATCAGCAATCTCTTTAGTATCTGTCTCTGCTACACCTATTAAAACGCACAGCCCTTTTTCTATGCTGCCGGTTATATTTCCATCTATAGTGCATTTTGCATGGTTTACACGCTGTATTACAAATCTCATTATTATGTAGTCTCCTTAAATCCGTTATTTACCTGTTATAAATCGGACATAATTATATTATTACAATTAATATTGGCATATGGTTTTACTACCATTTTTATCCAACAATAACCATATTATTCTAAACCATATTTATAAAATAAACAAGTCTGGCCGTGACATTTTCGCCAGACCATTTTTACCGGATTTTTTAGCTGGATTATAACAGCCCGAAACTTAATCTCGGTCTTTTATGAATTATATTGTCAAGAAAGATACTATTATGTTAAAATCATGAATATAAAATCTCTATAAACCATTATCGTATTAAACCATAAGGAGGATACTTATGAACTACAATATCGAGGGAGAGCCATTACCGGTTGTAATCTGCAACCTTGAAGCAAACGAGACTATGATTACCGAAAAAGGTGCCATGTCGTGGATGACGCCAAACATGAAGATGGAGACCACATCAAATGGAGGCATCGGCAAAATGTTTGGCCGCGCTTTTTCCGGTGAGAGCATGTTTCAAAACCGCTACACATCTATGGGTGGTCCTGGAATGATAGCATTTGCATCATGCTTTCCAGGATGCATCAGACCCTTCCAGATTGCACCAGGACAGGAAATAATTGCTCAGAAATCAGCATTTCTTGCTTCAACCTCCGGAGTTGAGCTGTCCGTATTTTTCCAAAAAAGAATAGGAGCCGGTTTCTTTGGCGGTGAGGGCTTTATCATGCAGCGTCTGTCCGGAAATGGATTGGTATTTTTAGAGTTTGACGGCTATATAAAGGAATATGAGCTTGCACCCGGTCAGCAGCTGGTGATTGATACCGGCTATTTAGCAGCCATGACAGGAAACTGCCAGCTTGAGATTCAGACTGTCCCTGGTATCAAAAATGCCGTATTCGGCGGCGAGGGCTTGTTCAACACAGTTGTCACCGGTCCAGGTCATGTATGGCTCCAGAGTATGCCGGTTTCCCAGCTTGCAGGTGCTATCAGACCTTTTATTCCAACAGGCAACTAAACATATGCCATGTGGTGTGTAAATAACAGGATAATTCCTAACCATTTACAACCAAATCACAATCAAAGGCATAAGAAAAATAATAATCTATCAAATAAAACAGGACTGTCACTATTCAGGCAGTCCTGTTTTACACTTTGTACTGACTTGTCTAAGCCATACCATTTGCAGTCTTGTACTTCCAGAGCATCTCAGCGTGATTCTGCTCTTCTATCTGTATATCTGCCAATAGCTTTCTGATATCCGAATTTCCGAATACAAATACATCGGAATTGTACTCGCCGGATACTAACTTTTCTGTTCCTATACAGTCTGTAGCCAGATAACAGTCAGCTTTCTTGTCCTCAGAATTGCCAAGCGAATCGTATGTTGCAGCAGGGTTATAATTCTTCCCCTTAGAATCATTGCAGTCAACTGACGGAACCTTTCCATTAATCACCTGATCCAAAGAGTCAAAATGCTTTTGCTCATCCTTTGCTATTTCTTCAAAAAGCTCCTTAAGCACCGGATCCTTTGCCTGATTGCTGTATTTGGTATACTTCTCTATGCATGCCTGTTCCTGTGTTTTTAAGTCCTCAATAGCGTTTGTTTCTTTTTCTGTTAGAATCATTTAATAGACACCTCCTGTCAGCATTATTATGTACAAAGATGTAAATTATATTTATGATTACAGTATTTATTTATAATGAGTCTGCCTGAAATTAGACTTAAGATACATAAAATAACTTTACATAGCACATCATAACTTCATACTCAGAATAAAAAACAAAAAAACATTAACTATTAAGAATAATTTCAAAGGGTAATTATAAATAACAAATGAATTTAAAAATCAATTAAAACAAACATCAAATAAAACAAAGATCAAATAAACCAAGCATCAATTAGGAGGACTATTCATGAATAATACAAGGATATATAATGCCAATACACATAATACTGACCAGAATATCTACAGCCGGCAAAACTTTAAGCAGCATCATACCAATCAATCCAACACCTGTAGCATATCAGATGATAAAACCGACTGCAGCCGCCAAAGTGCCTTCTGCGATGGCACAAACTATGCCGATTTACCTCTTGGATGTGTATGCGAAGGAACTGAAGTCAGAAACAGTGCTGATGAAAATATCAAAATATACAATATAAAACACTCTCATCAGCCTATTTAGACAGCTCCCAGAATGCCACTGCACTTGCAGCAGCCACATTTAACGAATCCACGCCATGTGACATAGGTATTTTTACGGTGTAGTCGCAGGAGGCAATTGTCTGCTCATGAAGACCATCTCCCTCAGTGCCGAGCACTATTGCAAGTCTTTCCTCTGAGTGAAGTATAGGATCATCTATCCCCACAGAATCATCGGTCAGAGCCATAGCACAGGTCTTAAATCCAAGCTTATGAAGCAGCTCAATATTGTATTTATAAACACTGCTATTTCTATCACTGCAATTTTGGTCACGGCTATCACACTTATCATGCAGTGAAGCATCTGAAAAAGTATTGTCACTGCCGACATTGTACCTGGGAAAATATGCCCACGGCACCTGAAACACAGTTCCCATGCTCACCCTTATCGCACGCCTGTACAAGGGATTACTGCAGGCACAAGTGAGCAGCACAGCATCCATATGCAGTGCTGCCGCTGACCTGAATATAGCTCCTACATTGGTTGGATTTACCACATCCTCAAGCACAGCAACTCTTCTTGCATCCCTGCACACCTCTTCTACGGTTCTTGGCTTAGGCCTGTACATAGCACAGAGTGTGCCTCTGGTCAAAGCAAAGCCTGTCAGCTTTGTAAGCAAATCAAACTCCGCAGTATATACAGGTATATTCTGACATCTTTCAATAATACCTCTTGCCTCGCCATTTACATGCTTTGTCTCCATAAGAAGAGAAACCGGTTCACATCCCGCATCAAGCGCCCTCTCTATCACCTTGGGACTTTCAGCTATAAACATTCCCTCTTTTGGATTGGCTCTGTTTAAAAGCTGATTCTCCGTTAATCTGGCATACACATCCAGATTAGGATCCATAAAATCTGTAATTGTGATTATATTGTCAGCCATATAATCAATCCTCCCTTAGATGTACTACCCTGGCTGCCGCACGACGCCTGCTGTCCTCCTGGGCAGCATAATGCTTACGTGTGGTATTTACATCCTTGTGCCCAAGAACATCTGCCACAAGATAGATATCGCCTGTTTCCTGATAAAGTGTGGTGCCATACGTACTTCGAAGCTTATGAGGAGTAATATTCTTAACGGTTGTTACGAGCCTAGAATACTTTTTTACCAGATTCTCAACAGAGCGTACAGATATACGCTTCCTCTGTAAAGAGAGAAAAAGCGCATTAGCATGTCCCTCAGCAGGTGTAATGATGCTTCTATCCTCCCAGTACGAAAGAAGTGCATCACGTACCTCATCACCAAAATAAACAATCACATCGGCACCACCCTTTCGGTGCACCTTGATTCCGTTGTTCTTGAAATCCACATCATCCATATCCAGCCCCACGCACTCAGATACACGGATGCCGGTTCCAAGAAGCAATGTCATAAGCGCCAGGTCACGTACCTTTGTTTTCTCATGGAAACGCTGCTGATTCTTGGACAGACTGTCTCCTGACTCAACCTCATCAAGAAGCTGTGCGACCTCATCCGTATCAAGACGAATGATATTCTTCTCATGTATTTTGGGAAGGGTTACCTTGCTCGCAGGATTGGTATCTATAAACTCTTTCCTGAAATAAAAATTATAAAAGGTGCGCAGTGATGCAAGCTTTCTCTTGATTCCTCTCTCATCATTGGTATGTACGACACCATCTTTCTCATAATACTTGAGATAAAACAGGTATTCCTCAATATCGGAAGGGCTGATCTGATCCAGCAATGATATAGGATAGTCCCTTATATCATATTTCTTAAGTGATGGATTGGCACTCTTCATGTACTCGAAAAAGGTCTGTAGATCATATGCATACGCTATCTTGGTTCTTGACGATTTATCTGCATCTATTCCGATAAAAAAATCCATGCAGAACTTCGGAAGCTTCTGTATCATATCTCTTAGCTTTAATTCATTTTTTATATTTACATCTTCGTAATAAGCTTTTTCTTTCATAATAATATTATATAATAATCAAAGCTGACTCTAACCAAGTATTTCTTTGATTTTCTCCTCTATCCGCTCCTTGACCAGTGCAGCTATATCCTTCGTCTTCATGTCCTTGTACTCATCATACTCAATAGGCTTTAAATAGTGAACCTGCGTTGTAACAGGGCCGAAATGAAAGCTATTGAACACCTTATATGAATCTATGAGAGCTATAGGAATAATAGGAACATGTGATTTCAACGCAATCTTAAAGCTTCCTGCTTTAAAATCCTGCACTTTATTCTTATTATTGAACTTATAGCCGCCCTCCGGAAACAGAACGTATCTCTTGCCGTTTTTCACCTCCTTAGCTACCTCATTGATTATAGTAAGACCCTGCCTTGGATTATCTTTCTCTAAACGCTTTGCCTGAACCAGATCCACAAATTCCCTGACAAGCATTGTATGAGACTTCTGCTTATCCATAACAAACGACAGTACTCTGTCATGTGTAGTAATAATCCCCAATAAATCATACTTCCCCTGATGGTTGGGATACATGATATATCCACCTGTTTCAGGAAGTTTCTCAAGACCATATGCCTCTGTTGTAATCTTTCCTGATTTGTTCATCAAATCAATGCAGTGCCGCATCATATCATATCTCTCAGTTTCCGAATATTTCTGCGGATGATCAGCCATGTATCTCATTTTAGGAACAATATACGGCGCTCTGTGAAAATTTGCAAATATAACATAAAATAGTTTTAACATAAATATTCAATCTCCTGTTCAACGAAAGCGAATACAATAACGATATAGTCTACTTCGCTGCATCTGACCTATATTATATAAGAAACAGGAAATTTTAGCAAGATTGCATCACTTTATGTCCTGTGAATAATATGAAACAACTATATAATCGCCACTACGAACATTGCCATCTGTAAGGCTATTGAGCCTGCAGATCTCATCTACATAATCTCTTTTGCTCACCTGACTGTCGGCAATATATCTATCGGCAATGCTCCAGACAGTGTCACCCTCCTCAACCCTGACGCTGGTATAATACTTGTTATAAGGCCTGCTGTCACCAGAACTGGCAAAAATATGAATAGTGCCACACAATATAATGACAGCTGCTATAAATGCAACAGCAGTCCATCCAAACATTTTTCTTCTACCTGATAAAGTATTTCCTCTCATAAAACCACCTCTTGTATTTTCGAACATGTGTTTGTTGTTATTGTGGTTACATAATACATCTCGAACAATCGTTTGTCAATAGAAAAACGAACAAAATTTCGGAATATATGTTTGCGTTTGTTTGGGTTTTATGATATACTTTTTCTGAGATATAATTTTTATTTTACAATCATTCATGGGGTGCAAAATTCCTTTTTCCCCATATCATTATATATTTTAATATTCAGACGGAGGATTTAACTATGGCATTAGAAAAGATTTCAGACAAGCAGAAAGAGATACTGGAGTTTATCAAGAGTGAGATTTTAAACAGGGGCTATCCGCCATCAGTGCGTGATATCTGCGAAGGTGTACATTTAAAGTCCACATCCAGCGTCCATGCTCATCTCGAGACACTGGAGCGAAAGGGCTACATAAGAAGAGATCCTGCCAAAAACAGGGCTATAGAAATTATAGATGACAGCTTTGGTTTACAGCGCCGCGAGATGGTTAATGTCCCTCTGGTCGGTCGTGTAGCTGCAGGTGAGCCGATACTCGCAGTGGAAAATATCGAAACCTATTTTCCCGTTCCTGCTGAATATATGCCAAATAAGCAGTCATTTATGCTTAAAGTCAAGGGCGAGAGCATGATTAATGCCGGTATCTTCGACGGTGATAATATCCTCGTCGAGCAGCAGAGTTATGCTTCAAACGGAGACATGGTTGTAGCACTTATAGATGATTCCGCTACCGTAAAGACCTACTATAAAGAGAATGGTCACATTCGCCTCCAGCCGGAGAATGACACAATGGATCCAATCATAGTTCCTGAATGCGAAATACTTGGCAAAGTGTTTGGAGTATTCCGGTTCTTCTAGTATAGCAAAAATATCGCACCCATATGCCATGCTAAACAGCACAGCATATGGGTGCGATATTTTCGATTTATAATTCCTTAATCATAGAATAAATACTACAGTGAATGTACATCCACCACTTTTCCATCTCTCCATATTCTGTCGAGATCATAGAACTGTCTGTCTTCTTTAGAGAACAGATGCACGATAATATCCTGATAGTCCATGAGAATCCATGTAGAGTTGCCTGTTCCCTCTACCTGCTTCTGATGCACTCCGTTTGTATACATAGCCTCATCCACAGCATCCTCCATGGCTGTAAGCTGATTTGCATTGTTTCCGTTTGCAATGATAAAATAGTCTGCTATAGAAGAAACCTCTCCTATGTCGAGAACTGTGATATCCTCTGCCTTTTTGTCTTCAAGTGCTTCCACTATCTTTTTAACTAAATCGATTGTCTGCATAGCAGTTATTCCTCCCTGTTGTCTCTGTATTTAGCATAATAATTGTAAGTAATCTGGGTAGTCGGATCTATTGCCCCACTCTTTGTATTAAGAAAATTGATTGTATCATACAATATCTCTGCAACAGTCCTGTTGAGATCACAAAAGGCAAGCTTTCTTATCTCTTCAAGCCTAGGTGCTTCACATCTGTTTGGCTCAATATAATCTGCCACAAAGAGTATTTTGTCAAGGAGCCCCATATCTGCTTCTCCTGTAGTATGCACTCTTATGGCATGCAGTATCTGCGCATCCTTAATGCCATACTCTTCCTCAGCCAGCACCATGCCTGCCTTTGCATGTAACAGCCCCGGGTTTGATATCTCTACCTCTGTTATGTCTATATTTTTCTTTACACAGAGTCCGATTTTCTTTTCAGTCGAAAGACACTTGGCACAGTCATGAAGCAGGCCTGCAAGCATTGCCTTTTCTATCGAATAGCCGTTTGCCATGGCAAGACAGCCGGCAGTATACATCACTCCGAGCGTATGCTGATACCTTTGTTTATCAAGGCTCTTCTTTAGCTTTTTCTTTATTTCTTTTACTTCCATACTCTATCACCTGTATAAATTATTAGCCTGTATATATGACATAACTGCAGCATCCAGAAACATTTCCGCTCCTTTAGGACTCCTATCCCCGTCTGCCTGCGAATTGGCACGTAACAAGCTCCTGACCTGCGTAGACGACACATCTATCCTGTCACAGCTCAAAAGTCTTATATCAGCAGGAAACAGATTTTTGATATGAGCAATCTTTTCCTCCATCTGCTGCTTTGGAAAATTTTCCCTCACCATAACAAGAATAATTGCTGTCCGGGCTATGACATCAGGTCTCATCCATGTTTCAAAATAGTCAAGCGAATCTCCACCCATGATGAAATACAGTTCATCCTCCGGATAAAGCGCCTTTAGCTTTTGGAGTGTCACATACGTATAGCTGGTGGACTCATCCTTTATCTCAATATCAGACACCTCAATGCCGGGCACTGCTTCTGATGCCAGCTTACACATATTGTACCGGTGACTAAATGCTGTCATTGCATTCTCAGTCTTGTTCGGCGAGTGACCTGACGGAACAAGCAGAATCCTGTCAAGAGAATACTCTTCCATCGCCTTTTGTGCCATGTATATATGACCTTTGTGTATCGGGTCAAATGCCCCACCAAAAATCCCTGTTTTCATGGCTTATTCCGGAAGCTTAATCTTTGGATTTTTCTTCGCAGGACGGTAAAAAATCATTTTTTTGCCTATTACCTTAACCACTGCAGAGTGCGTTCTCTCACCGATTACACTTGCAATCTCACTTGGATCATCTATACAGTTTTTAAGAACTGCAACCTTGATCAGCTCCCTCTTTTCAAGTGCTGCATCAAGAGCCTCGATGATTTCCGGAGTAAGCGATGCCTTTCCAATATTGAAAATAGGGTTAATTGTGCTTGCAAGGCTACTTAAATATGCACGCTGTTTACTTGATAAATTCATATATACTCTTCTCCTTACTTGTAATAATCAAACTCGAAATCATACATGCGGACAGTATCTCCATCCTCGATGCCCATATTTTCAAGCTCCTTGATGATACCCTGCTCACGCAAGAATCTCTGGAAGAAGGCAAAGCCCTTCTCCGAGTCCATATTTGTATATCCGAGCATTTTCTCAATCTTTGGACCTGATATCTCATATGCACCATCGGCTGCCACCTCAACCGCGTAGGGCTCATCCTTAAAGAATGAAAGTGCAGGATCAATCTCCGGCTCATATACAGTAACCTCTTTAGGACAATTTGCAAGCAGATTCTTTACCTCGTACAAAAGCTCCTTAAGACCTTTACCGCTTACTGCGGATATCGGGAATACCTTTATGCCCTGTGGCTCGAATTCAGCTCTTAAGGCTGAAATCACCTCATTCTCGTCTCCTGCTATGGCATCTATTTTGTTGGCTGCAATGACCTGTGGCTTTTTGAGAAGCTGTGGATTGTATGCTTCAAGCTCCTTGTTTATCGCCTTGATGTCAGCAACCGGATCACGGCCTTCAGTACCAGCCGCATCAACCATGTGTATCATCACCTTGGTACGCTCTATATGACGCAAAAACTCATGACCGAGTCCTATGCCCTCTGATGCTCCCTCGATAAGTCCCGGGATATCAGCGATTACGAAACCAAAGCCCTCATCCATATCAACCACACCAAGATTTGGCTGTAATGTGGTGAAATGATAGTTGGCAATCTTTGGCTGTGCATTGGTAACTCGTGACAGAAGTGTTGATTTTCCTACGTTTGGAAAGCCTACAAGCCCTACATCCGCTATCACCTTTAGCTCAAGCTGTACCTCAATTTCTATTGCATCCTGTCCCGGCTGTGCATATTTAGGAGCCTGCATGGTGGATGTGGCATAGTGCTGGTTGCCCTGACCGCCTTTTCCTCCGCGCAGGATCACCTGCCTTGTATTGTCACCGGACATATCAGCTATGACCTTTCCGCTTGCTGCATCCTTTATAAGTGTCCCCTCCGGCACCTTAAGTATAAGATCCTCACCATTCTTTCCGTGGCAGTTCTTTTTGCCGCCCTCCTGTCCGGGCTCTGCTGCAAACTTTCTTCTGTGACGATAATCTGTCAGGGTGTTGATTCCCTTATCCACGAGGAATATAACGTCTCCGCCCTTTCCTCCGTCACCGCCGTCCGGACCACCATTCGGCATGTATTTTTCACGGCGGAATGATACATGACCATCTCCGCCTTTTCCTGATTTTATGATAATTTTTGCACGATCTGCAAACATAATTTTCCACCTCATGCTGAATGTCTGCATAAAACACTCAGTATACTTTATGACAAATCATTACTATGCTACATCTGTTATACTATATCTATATAAGACACAGTAACAACAAAATGATATGAGGGTCAAAAGGTATTTTGCCCCTCATTTATGATTAATCAGATTACTACATGCTGCTAATTTACAACATAAAAACCCCGGCTAATAAAAGTCGGGGTTTAAATCTTATTCGTTCACTACTGGATATACGGAAGCCTGTTTCTTATCTCTTCCAACTCTCTCAAATCTTAATACGCCATCAACCTTAGCATATAATGTATCATCTCCACCGATACCAACGTTTGTACCAGGGTGAATCTTTGTACCACGCTGTCTGTAAAGAATATTACCAGCTTTTACGAATTGTCCGTCTGCTCTCTTAGCGCCTAATCTCTTAGACTCAGAGTCACGTCCGTTCTTTGTAGAACCAACTCCCTTTTTATGAGCAAAAAACTGAAGGTTCATATTCAACATGTCTTACACCTCCTTGAAGTCTAGAATGATGTACTCATTCCCATAGTCTCTTTGTATTCCTTTTAGTCCCAGAATCATAGAATCCATAAGCAGTGCAACATCACCTGTTGCCGGCTTGTCAAGTCTGTAGTCAATCATACCTGTCTCTTCATCTGTATCAAGGCTGTACTCAGCATGACACAGCTCTTCAGCGGAATTGATGAAATTAATCACCAGCGCTGAAACCCCGGCACAGATTATATCATAACCGGAATCCGCAAAACCTGCATGTCCCTTTGACTTAAAGCCCATCTTATGTCCTTTTGAATTCTGATAAACGGTTATAGCTATCATTATCCGTTAATTTTTTCAATCTTAACCTGTGTGAAAGCCTGTCTGTGTCCGTTCTTTTTGTGATATCCGGTTTTTCTCTTGTACTTGTAAACGATAACCTTTTTAGCTCTGCCTTCTTTAACTACAGAAGCCTCAACTGTTGCACCTGCAACTGTTGGATCTCCAACCTTGAGATCATCTCCGCCTACAACTAAAACCTGATCAAAAGTAACCTTCTCACCAGCTTCAACGCCAAGCTTCTCAATGGTAATGATATCGCCTTCAGATACTTTGTACTGCTTACCACCTGTTGCTATAATTGCGTACATATGGCACCTCCTATTTATCATTACTCGCCAGTTACGGTGTTGCGAAAGTCGCAAACTTATACCTCACTGTGCGGCATACTTCAGTATATTAGCATAGAGCCATCTATTCGTCAAGTGTTTTTTCTAAAATTTGTTTAAGAGATTTGTGGACCTTTTTTCTTGTCAGCTCCACCAGTCCAAGCTTCGTGATATCCACAAAGGTACAGACTGTATTATCGTCCTTTATATACCGTTTGAGAGCTTCAATAAGCGTATCCTTTGATGCCTCAGACTTCATATTGATGAAATCAATTATTATCATGCCGGAGATATTTCTGAGCCGAAGCTGCCTGGCTATCTCCTTTGCGGCCTCCATATTGGTCTTTAATATGCTATTGCTCCCCGACGATATATTCTTTGCACTGTTTACATCTATAAAGGTAAGTGTCTCAAGCTGTTCTATTATGATGTTGCCACCACAGTCCAGCCATACCCTGCGCGAGGTCAGATTATCAATCAGCCCTCTTATACCATAGAGTGTTGACAGGCTGATAGCTGAATCGTCATATCTCATTATCTTTTCAGGAGCATGGTCATATATGCCGTACTCTGTAAGAAGACTGTCATATATGTCATCGCAGTCAGTCTTTATCCACTCCACCGTGGCAAAATCAATTGTCTTCATTAAAAGCAGATAATCGCTCATCCCCCGGTATACGCATGAATAGAGCGCCTGATGCGGAGCCTTTTTTATTATCTGATTGTATTTCTGTGCTACCGAATATGCATCTTGCGAAACCGCTTTATCCTCCACATTTTTGGCATTGGTTCTGACTATGATGCCATAGCCCTCTTTTTCGTGGTCTGCACACTTTGAAAGCACAGCCTTACGTAAAAGAGCCGCCCTTTCCTTATCCAGCTTCGATGAAACACCTATCTGTGTATCAAAATTGGTGAGAATCACATTGCTTCCGAATATAGAAAGCTTTGTTGTGACCACCGGATCCTTTGTCTTTAGCGCATCCTTTATGACCTGCACAAGTATCTCATCGCCCTCACACAATCCTTCTTTTTTTGATTTTTTGTTTGTGTATATAGGATTTTTTGCATCATTTAGCGACAGATAACAGCTTTTATTCTGCGCAATGGTCACAAACGCCGCATTTATGCCCGGCAGTATCTTATTTACCCTTGCCACGTATATATTGTTTATTATCGTATCCTTCTCGGGAAGGAGCTGGAAATCCTTATAATTTCCGTTTTCGTCCATCAGTGCATACACTGTGTAGGTCTTATTATTTTTTACTGTTTTAGTCAGAATAATTCTGTTCATTATGAGATTTCTTCTCCCATGTCAAGCAGACAAATAAGTGTTCCATCGTCTTTTCTTGCATACACTTCCTGCCTGTGGATTTGTATGGCAAGCGGATTATAATCAAGTCCACACTTTTCGTATATGGCGTGAAGCACAAACTCAGGCTTTATATTGTCAATGCTTCCTGTTGATACCTGCATGAAAAACTCAGGCTTTTTGTTATTTTCCATGACTGTAAGCTTGTATACAAGAGGCTTTATATCTACCTCTCTCTCACTCTTTTTAGTATTTTTCATCACAACAAAGGATGGCTCGTCAAAAAAGTGCTTATCTATCGCTTCCTTCCACTCCTCTATGGTGTATGGGCTCTCATAGCCATCCTTGAAGCTAAGCACATAGTCTGCAGCCGCAACAAGCGACATAGCCTTCTTTGCATCATCCGGTAAAAGCACATAGCCTGTCACCTCTACTCCGTCCACCATCTGGGCATTTAAAGCCGCTATGCTTTTTTCTGTAGACTCTGTTGTATTTACATCTATGTCAAAGTACTCACCATCACTTGTAATGCCCACTCCAAGCGGAGCCGCAAACGACATAATCTGGTGAGCAGAATACCCCTCTGAGTAGCGGATATCAATATCTGCCCTTCTGACCGCCTTCTGGAAGTATCTCATCATATCGAGATGTCCTATAAACTTCATGCAGCCCCATTTTTTAAACTTCACTCTAATTTTCATAGCAGACACCTCCTCCATAGCTCTTTGCACCGCAGGCAGAGCACCTCATGCGGCAGTTAGGAGTGACTGTCTCCTTATGGGCTGTCTCCCACTCTCTTATCATAAACTGCTTTGTCACACCTATATCGATAAAATCCCATGGGAATATTTCATCTAAAGGCCTTTCTCTCATCGTGTAGAAATCAGGATCCAGCCCGCATTCCTTTATCGAATCAATCCATCTGTCATAGTCAAAATACTCTGTCCAGGCATCATAATATCCGCCCTTTTCGTATACCTTTACTATCGCATCGCAAAGCCTTCTGTCGCCTCTTGCCAGTATACCCTCAATCACAGTGACGTATGCCTCATGCCAGTTGTATCTGATGCTCTTTCTGTTGAGCTGCTCCTTGACATGGTCATTAACTATTTTGGCTCTGCCCAGATACTCAGAAGGCTCATACATTCTCGCCCACTGGAATGGTGTAAACGGCTTTGGCACGAAAAATGATGTACTTATCGTAATCTGGCATTTTCCGGCTCTCTTTTCCTTTGGAACGGTATCATAGTATAATGCCGCAACATCGTTTGCAAGCTCAGGAATGCCCCTCATATCTTCCTCTGTCTCTGTAGGCAGACCGAGCATGAAATAAAACTTCACCTTGTTCCAGCCTCCCTCAAATGCCTGTCTTGAGCCGTTCATGATATCATCCACGGTAAGTCCCTTGTTAATGACATTTCTAAGGCGCTGTGTACCGGCCTCAGGCGCAAAGGTCAGACTGCTTTTTTTCACATCCTGCACCTTCTGCATGATATCGAGCGAAAACGCATCAATTCTGAGTGAAGGCAGGGAGATATTTATCTTCTTTTCCTTGCAGATATCAAGCAAAAATGTGATGAGCTCGTCAAGCTCCTTGTAATCGGATGAGCTTAAGGAGCTTAAAGAAATCTCCTCGTGTCCTGTATTTTTGATAAGAGCCGCTGCAACGTCCTTTAGGTGGTCAACCTTTTTCTCACGGTTTGGGCGGTAAATCATACCGGCCTGACAGAAACGACAGCCTCTTATACATCCACGCTGTATTTCAAGCACCATTCTATCCTGCGTAGCCTTGATAAAAGGCACAACCGGTGCCTCCGGGTAAGTTGAGTTCGTTAAATCTACCTGCACCTGTTTTTTTATCTTTACAGGAATATCATCATACTTAGGCTTCATACAGCAAATTGTTCCATCCTCATTGTACTCCACCTCATACAAAGCAGGTACATAAAGACCCTCAATCTTTGCAGCCTCATGTAAAAACTCTTCCCTTGAAAGACCATCAGCCTTTGCCTTCTTATAAAGCTCAAAGAGATTGCCATACTGTGTCTCTCCCTCTCCGATATAAAATATATCAAAGAAGTCTGCAATCGGCTCCGGATTGTAGGTACAAGGACCGCCTGCAATCACAATAGGGCATCCTTCCGCTCTGTCCCTTGAACGAAGCGGTATCTGTGCGAGGTCAAGTATCTGCAAAATATTCGTGTAGCACATCTCGTACTGCAGAGTCATGGCTACAAAGTCAAAGTCCTTTATAGGCTCCTGAGACTCAAGTCCGAAAAGCGGTATATTCTCCTGCTTCATGATTTCATGCAGATCAGGCCACGGAGAATAAACTCTCTCGCACCACACGTCATCCATGCGGTTGAACATATCATATAATATCTGGATTCCCAGATGTGACATACCAATCTCATAAACATCAGGAAAACACATCGCAAAACGTATATTTACCTGCGATGTGTCTTTCATTACTGAGTTGAACTCATTCCCGATATATCTAGCCGGTTTGTCTACCTTCATAAGTATCTCATCACTTAAAGCTAGTTTTCTCATATAATTTCCTCTAAATAATTATTGTGTTTTAAGGCTATCGCTGTGCCAGCTCCCCTGCGATTTCTGCCCATGTGATATTTTTCTGAGCCATAAGAATCATGCAGTGGTACATAAAGTCCGATATCTCAAACTTCAAATCATCACTGTCCGGATTTTTGGCTGCCAGAATAATCTCAGTGCACTCGTGTCCGAGCTTTTTTAATATCTCATCTATGCCCTTTTCCATGACAGCATTGGTGTACGAGTCCTCCTTTGGATTCTTCATACGGTCAACTATCACCGCATAGACTGATTCAAGCACTGTAAGTGGATTCTTCTCCACATACTCCTTTTTCACGATATTATTGAAAAAGCAGGTCCTGTTACCTGTGTGACATGCAGCTCCCACCTGCGAAACCTTCGCAAGGATAGTATCATAATCACAGTCCGCTGTCAAAGACTTTACGTACTGTAAATGTCCTGATGTAAGTCCTTTGGTCCAAAGCTCATTGCGGCTTCTGCTCCAGTAGGTCATGCGTCCGCTGTTTATCGTGACATTGAAGGCCTCCTCATTCATATAGGCAAGCATGAGCACCTGCTCATTGCGGTAATCCTGCACTATGACAGGCACCATGCCGTCAGAATTAAGCTTTAAATCAGACCATTTTAAGTCGGGAGTAAAATTATCAACAAGTATTCCTTCGTCAGAAAGCTTTGTCTTTAACGCCATGATATCATTTTCAGGATCATTGATAAACTCTCCGGCAATGCCTCTTAGTGTTTCACGCTTCATGACATCAATTATTTTATCCATGTCAAACTGTGGCATATAGACCACATACGGTGTGGATGTGAGATTCTCAAGCGCATCTATTATATCTATATTCAAGACCAAAAGCTCATGAAAGGTATCCTCTATCTCCTCCTGATGCTTGAAAATATAGTCTACATTGCTGATTGACAAAAGAATTTTATCCTTGCCAAACTTCTCGCTTGCTGCATTTGCAAGCTCAAGGCTTGAATCCTTTGTGGCATTGAAGATGACCTGTAAACAGCCTGCATACAGCAGCTTTTTCACGTCCTCTATGCGGTTGATATTGCCTCCTGCGCACACCTTTATGTCGATATTTCTGTTGATATTTTCTATCGTATGTATGTTTTTCTCATGCTCGTCATCATCAGTTGAAAGATCAAAAATAATAATCTTGTCTATGCCACTGTCATTGTAGAGCTGACACAGATTGTAGACGTCGCCCATTACTGTCATATCTGACGCTGATTTCACGGCCTGGCCGTTCTTTAAATACAGTGTAGCAACGATGTTCTTAAAACCAATCAAATTACAAACTTCCTTTCGTGGACATCACGTCCTTTATTCTGCTATCATAGGTGCAGGCATCGTCAAGCGCCTTGGCAAATGCCTTAAACATAGCTTCTATCATATGATGATTATTTCCCGGTGTCAAAACCTTTATATGCAGGTTCATCGCAGCAGAGTAAGAAACAGCGTAGAAAAACTCTCTCACCATCTCTGTATCCATATCTCCGACTCTCTCGCAGGTAAACTCGCCGTCAAACTGCAGGTACGGTCTGCCTGACAAATCAATGGCACATAGTACAAGCACCTCATCCATCGGTAAAATAAAGCTTCCAAATCTCTTTATGCCCTTTTTGTCTCCGACAGCCTGTGCTATGGCATTGCCAAGCACTATGCCGCAGTCCTCTATAGTATGATGACAGTCCACATTTAAGTCACCGTCGCATGTCATATCGAGGTCAAAAAAACCATGCTTTGAAAAGCCCTCCAGCATATGGTTAAAAAAGCCTATGCCTGTGTCTATATTTGATTTTCCGGTTCCGTCTATATTTAAACCGACCGAAATATCAGTCTCTTTTGTTTTTCTGCTAAGCTTAGCGCATCTATCTGCCATTTCTTACTCCTTTGACTAATCCTCAAATCTAACCTTGATTGAATTTGCATGTGCCGTAAGCTTCTCACACTCTGCAAACTGCTCAATATCTGTATGTATTCTCTCAAGTGCTTCTCTTGAATATGAGATGATGCTTGACTTTTTGATAAAGTCATCTACAGATAAGGCTGAGAAGAATTTTGCTGTTCCGTTTGTAGGCAGAACATGGTTTGGTCCTGCAAAATAGTCTCCCAAAGGCTCTGATGAGTACTCTCCAATAAAGATTGCTCCTGCATTTTTGATTTTTGTCATGACTGAGAAAGGATCTCTTGTGACAATCTCCATATGCTCTGAAGCGATATCGTTTACTGCATCAATTGCCTCATCCATATCCTCTGCAACAAGTATATATCCGTAGTTTTCAAGAGATTTCTCAATGATTTCTTTTCTTGAGAGAACCTCAACAAACTTATCAACTTCCTCTGATACTTTCTTTGCAAGCTCCTCACTTGTTGTGATCAAGATAGCTGATGCCATCTCATCATGCTCGGCCTGTGAAAGTAAATCTGCTGCCACATAGCGTGGATTTGCAGTCTCATCTGCAAGCACCAAAATCTCGCTAGGTCCTGCGATTGAATCAATGCTGACATATCCAAACACAGCCTTTTTGGCAAGAGCAACAAAGATATTTCCAGGTCCAACAATCTTGTCTACCTTTGGCACACTCTCTGTACCAAATGCCATTGCAGCGATAGCCTGTGCACCTCCTACCTTGTAGATTTCATCTACTCCGGCCTCGTTTGCGGCTACAAGTGTGGAAGGATATACCTTGCCGTCAGCTCCACATGGTGTACACATAACTATCTTTTCAACGCCTGCTACCTTTGCTGGAAGCACGTTCATCAGTACGGATGAAGGATAGACAGCCTTGCCGCCCGGTACATATACTCCTGCCTTTGCTATAGGTGTGACCTTCTGTCCTAAAATGATGCCGTCCTCTGTTGTAAACCATGAGTTCTGCAGCTGCTTCTCGTGATATTTTCTGATATTTACAAGAGCCTTTTTTATAACGGCAAGAAGCTTCTCATCAACCAGCTCATATGCTTCCTTTATTTCTTCCTCTGTGACACGGATATTTGATGCATCCACATCCGCTTTATCAAATTTCTTTGTGTATTCAAAAACAGCCTTGTCACGGTTTTCCTTTACATTGTTTATAATCTCATTTACCGTGCTCTCATACTCTGTATAGTTGTTAGGGCTTCTCTTAAGCAGGCTCTCCAATATGTTCTTCTGTGAATCCTTTGTAAGTTTTAAAGTTCTCATTACAGCCTCCGTCTAAAATCATGTATTCATATAAATTATACGCTATTTGATAACAGTCTTCAAATCACTTATGAGCCTTGTGATACGCTCATTGTCCATCTTCATGCTGACCTGGTTTACCACAACCCTCGCAGACAGCGGACAGACCTCCTCAAGCACGGTAAGTCCGTTCTCCTTAAGTGTAGTTCCGGTCTCTACTATATCACAAATCACCTCTGAAAGTCCAACAATCGGAGCAAGCTCTATTGAGCCGTTTAACTTTATAATCTCTACTGTCTGATGCTTTTTATTGTAGAAATAATCCTTTGCGATATGAGGATACTTGGTGGCAACTCTTATCTGCTCATGATGCTGCAAAAGCTCCCTTGCGCTCTCCGGTCCGCATATGCACATGCGGCATTTTCCAAAGCCTAAATCAAGCACCTCGTATATATTTCTGCCCTCCTCGAGGATGGTATCCTTTCCTACCACACCAATATCGGCAGCGCCATACTCCACGTATGTAGGCACATCAGGTCCCTTTGCCAGGAAAAATCTAAGCTTAAGCTCCTCATTTACGAAAATCAGCTTTCTTGTATCCGGATCCTTCATCTCCTCACAGGTGATGCCTATCTGCTCAAAAAGCTGCAGGGTCTTCTTTGCAAGTCTGCCCTTTCCCAGGGCAAAGGTTAAATATCTGTCATCACTCATCTTTTATTCCTCTATAAACTCTACTCTGTTTATACGGTTGTCTACCGCATATGAAGCATAGTCCTCTTTCGTTTTATTTTTATCCTTAAGCACCATCTGTATATTTACTCCATCTCTTCGAAGCTCCATAGAGCGCTTGATTGCCGCATGGTATGCAGCCTCCTCAAATACTATAAGTGAGGAATTCTCAATAACAGGCACATCAATATCCTGACGGCTTAATGCTGCCATGAGCTGATCCACAACAATTGCAAAGCCGATTGCCGCAGCGTCCTTTCCAAAGTGTGAAAGCAGCTTGTCATAACGGCCTCCCTTTACAATAGGTTCTCCTGTACCATATGTGTAGCCCTGGAAAATGATACCTGTGTAATATGTGTAGTCACTGATAAGTCCAAGCTCATACGAAATATATTTCTCGATGCCATATGCCTTTAAGTATTCTCGAAGCTTAAGCAGACTATCAATAGATGATAATATCTCATCATATCCCTTCGCAAGCTTTAAAGCCTCTATAAGCTGCTCATCCTGTAAATCGAAATTGTCTAATAGTCCAAACAGCTTCCTTAGCTTGTCGTTCATTGAAAGACTGTCAACAAACTCCTCCACACCGAAGAAATTCTTATTTGCTATGAGCTCTCTTAGGTTTTCCTCCTGCTCCCATGACAGCCCTGCTGCCTTTGTGAGACCGTAAAAGAACTGCGAATGTCCGACTGAAATCTGGAAATTCTTAAGTCCGCTCTCAAGCATCGACTCAACTGTCATCGAAAGTATCTCGGCATCTGCAGAGATAGAGCCATCACCTATCAGCTCTGCACCGCACTGTGTGCTTTCCTTGAGCCTGCCCTGATAATCCGATGAATTGATAAAAGTATTGCCAAGATAACACAGCTTGACAGGCATATCGTCCTCTATATAGTACTTAGCCGCACTTCTTGCAATAGAAGGTGTGAAATCAGGACGAAGAACAAGCGTATTGCCCTCCTTGTCAAAAAACTTGTATAAATCCTTTGAAGGGGTTGTTCCGACATCGCTTCCAAAAATATTAAAAAACTCAAACGTAGGTGTCATGATATCATGATATCCGTATTTTAAAAGTGTACGATGCAGCTTATCCTGCAAATACAGCTTTTTTTTGCATTCCCCGTTATATATGTCTCTTACTCCGTCCGGAGTGTGTAATAATTGATTTTCCATAATATGTAGAATCTCGCTTTCATGTAGTAAAGTGTTATCGTGGTAATATGCTACCATACGATAGTAATACTGTCAAGCCCTGCAATTTAAGTCAAGCTGAAGTGTGTTCAGATACGGCACAAGTATTCCGGGCACCTCCGGAAGGAAAAATGCCGGCTCAAGCTCCTCATAGCGGAAGCTCTTTCTGCCGCCCTCTGCAGCTCTATCCCAGAATTCTGTCAGCTTTTTAAACGTGAGATAATAGTATTCGTTCCTGTGTGTGTACGATATAAGGATAAATGCAACACCATCCTGTTTTTCAAAGCATCTCATAAACTCTACCTGATGCTCATGTATATTGGCAAGGGGAAACGTGTCGGTATTACATTCCTTTGCATCAAAGCATACCGGGATTCCCTGTACAGCACCAATATAGTCGACCGTACTCTTCTGCTCGAAATAAGCCAGTGTAATGTGTCGGGTTTCCGGCTCCATCTTTATAGGTGTAATCGGAGTGGGAATCTTTTGTATGAGCGCCAGGCCGTTCTCCCTGTATTTTTCATTTGTCTTGTTTATCATATCCTCTAAGGTCGAGCCTCTTAAGCCTCTTGAATTCCAGGTTGCCATATCGTTTCTATCTTCCTTAATACTGTAAGCTATGCGACGTAAAGTAAATAATGACGGGATTAAAGCCCCACCCTGCTCCATATGTCGGGCAAAGCCGCCTCTATATATCTGCCATCAGGCAAAATCACATGGTGCGCATGCAAAAGCTGGCTGGTCACATGATAATTTTCTTTGTAAAAAGCATTAATCCTTTTATCCCCATACTTCATATCACCTATGATTGGGTGTCCGATAGATGAAAGATGTGCCCTGATCTGATGGCTTCTTCCGGTAATGAGATGCACCTCAAGAAGAGTTGCTTTATGGCACGAAGCACTCATCTCAATTGTCTTAAGAGGCCTGTAAGCAGTCTTTACTGGCAGTGATTCATCACTTATTGGTTCCTTGGTTATCTGTACCTTGTTTTCGCTCTCATCCTTTGTCAGAAAGCCCTCTATGGTCATAGGCTCATCAACCTCTCCTGCAACAAGCGCCATATAATACTTTTCTGCGGTTCTGTCCTTAAGCACCTGTGACAGGTACTGCAGTCCATGAAGCGATTTACCCATCAGAATCAGCCCAGATGTGTTTCTGTCCAGGCGGTTGCACACCGATGGCTTAAAGCTCTTATATGTGTCAAAACCAAGCTTTCCCTCTTTTATCAGATATCCGATAAGCCTTTCGTTTGCAGAAATATCAGTCTCCTTTGATTTCTGCGACAACATATTGACTGGCTTGTTTGCGGCCAGTATATCATCATCCTCATATACCACACCAAGTCCGTCCGGCTTTAGTGCACCAAGTGCCTTAAAATCCTTCATCAGTCTGTCCTCATTGACGGAAAACTTAGCAAATGTATCATCTGACAGAAAAATCTTGATTTTGTCGTCAACTGACACAATTTCTGTGCCTGACGCTTTCTTATCATTCAGTTTTATGTTCTTCTTCCTAAGCATCTTGTAAATAAAGCCCATGGATGCGTTTGGAAGTATCTTTTTAAGGTATTTGTCAAGCCTCTGGCCTGCCTCGTTTTTACCTGCTTTAAATTCTTTCATAACCTTTATCTTGTATATCTATCTTTTCTTCTTGTGGACGTTTCTGATTGTTTTCTTTTTGTGCGCTGTGCCTGCGGTGTTACTTCCGCTTCCGTTTTTCCCTCGCTCTGTTGCATTTTTCAGGTTTTTCCTTACACCTGCATTCTTGCCACTGCCATAGCTGCTGTTTGAATTTTTATCAGACTTGGAACGTTTTCTGTCCCAGCCGCCATCAGTATGCATTTTCCTGGGCTTTATCAGGCACTTTTTGTCAAATCCGATTAAGTCCTCCCTGCCGGCCTTCACAAGTGCCTCGTGCACGAGATCATAGTTCTTTGGATTTCGGTACTGGATGAGCGCCCTCTGCATAGCCTTCTCATGTGGGTTAGTTGTGACATACACTGGCTTAAGTGTTGCCGGGTCAAGTCCTGTATAGTACATGCATGTAGAGATGGTAGACGGTGTCGGATAGAAATCCTGCACCTGCTCCGGCATATATCCCAGATCTCGCAGATACTCTGCAAGCTCTATCGCCTCTTTAAGTGTTGAGCCCGGGTGTGATGACATGAGATACGGCACAAGATACTGCTCCTTACCTATCTTTTTGTTCATATCCTTGTATGCTTTCACAAAGCTGTTGTACACCTCTACACTCGGCTTTCCAAGCCTGCTCAAAACAGCATTGGAGATGTGCTCCGGAGCCACCTTAAGCTGTCCGCTGACATGATACTCGCACAGCTCACGAAGAAACGTCTTGTCTTTGTCATACATCAGATAGTCAAACCTGATGCCTGAGCGGATAAACACCTTTTTTACCTTTGGCAGTGCACGAAGCTCTCTAAGCAGCTGTATATAGTCGCTGTGGTCAACAATCAGGTTATTGCACGGCTTAGGAAACAGACACTGCTTTGTAGGGCACGCTCCCCTTGTGAGCTGCTTTTTACATGCCGGCTGCCTGAAATTGGCTGTAGGGCCTCCAACATCATGGATATAGCCCTTAAAGTCCTTATCCTGCGTGATAAGCTTTGCCTCTTCTATGATTGACTCATGACTTCTTGTCTGGATTATCCTGCCCTGATGGAAGGTCAATGCACAGAAATTACAGCCTCCAAAGCAGCCTCTGTTGCTGATAAGAGAAAACTTCACCTCGCTTATCGCAGGCACTCCGCCTGCCTCCTCGTAGCTTGGGTGATAAGTCCTCATATAAGGAAGTGCATATACCTCATCCATCTCCTCCTGAGACAACGGCTTCTGCGGTGGATTCTGCACCACAAGCGTAGAGTTGTCATATGGCTCTACGAGCCTCTTTGCGCAGAAAGGATCAGTATTGCAGTACTGTATGTAAAAGCTTCTTGCAAACTCCCTCTTGTCCTCTTTTATAACGTCATAGTCAGGAAGCTCAATCGCATCATATATGATATCCCTGTCCTTCGTCTTGAAAACTGTGCCATCTATAAACGTAATATCCTTTACATCCATACCACTGGCAAGCGCATCCGCTATCTCGATGATGCTTCTTTCTCCCATGCCATATGAGATGATATCCGCACCGGAATCCAGAAGAATCGAGCGCTTGACCTTATTTGACCAATAATCATAATGTGCCATGCGCCTAAGGCTCGCCTCTATGCCGCCTATTATGATAGGGATTTTTTTATAAGTATGGCGTATCAGGTTACAGTACACAACGGTCGCATAATCAGGTCTCTTTCCCATCACGCCACCCGGTGTAAATGAATCCTTTGCTCTTCTTTTCTTTGAAACCGAATAATGGTTTACCATGGAGTCCATATTGCCCGCTGATACCAAAAAACCAAGACGCGGCACTCCGAGTATTGATATAGACTCATCATCCTTCCAGTCGGGCTGTGAAATGATGCCGACCGTATAGCCATGTGCCTGCAGCAGTCTTGCGATTATTGCATGTCCAAAGGACGGATGATCCACATATGCATCACCGCAGACATACACAAAATCAAGCTGCTCAATGCCCTGATCTATCATATCCTGTTTTGAAATTGGTAAAAAACCATTACTCATATCATACCTCATACTTAAAAATTTATTTGCCGGAATTTATCTGCATAAGCGCATCCGTTTCAGCCTGTGTCAAAGCTCTGTAAGTCCCTGTTTTAAGGTCATCAGGCAGCTTAAGCGGTCCCATGGATATTCTCTTTAAATAGATTACCCTCTTTCCAAGCGCCTCAAACATCCGCTTGACCTGATGGAATTTTCCCTCTGTTATCGTAAGCTCAATCTCGGATACGCTGCCGCTTTTTTTAATGACAAGCTCCGCAGGCTTTGTAGGTCTTTCCTCGCCTATATCAATGCCCTCTTTAAACCTGATGATATCATCCCAAGTCACCTCACCATCAATACGTGCGTAGTAAGTCTTTGCCACGTGCTTTGAAGGACTTAAGAGCTCGTGCGAAAGTGCTCCATCATTTGTGATAAGTAAAAGCCCCTCCGTGTCTATATCAAGCCTTCCGACAGGAAACAGATCATCATGCACAGCATCCGTGATATAGTCCATGACGGTCTCATGCAAATTGTCCTTTGTAGCAGAGACACAGCCTGAGGGCTTATTAAACAGATAGTATTCATATTTCTTGTATTCTATTTTGCTGCCGTTTAAGCAGACCTCATCTGTATCAGGATTTACCTTAGTCTCAGGCTTTACGGCCACAGTGCCATTTACCGCTATCTGCCCGGTTTTTATAAGTTTTTTTACCTCGGAGCGCGTTCCAAGCCCCATTTCTGATAAAAATTTATCTAATCGAATCATATTGATATCTCTCTCCACATATACTGTCACATGAGTAAAAACAAACTAAAAAAATCGCTGTTCATCGCATTTATACTGCTCTTTTGCATTTATTACATATTGTTTCCGGCACAGGTGAGTGCGTGCGCTAAAGCAGGCATAATGCTATGGTTCAACCAGATATTCCCTCTGCTTTTTATATTTACGATTTTATCCAATCTGATTATATCTACAAATGTGCTGCAATCTGTCCCTAATAAATATATCATGCTGCTTACATACTTTATAGGACTGATTTTTGGATTTCCTATAGGAGCAAAGCTGACAGCCGATTTTTACTATATTGGATATATAGACCAAAAACACGCAGAAATATTAAGTGCCCTGTCCAATCACTTCAGCCTGCCTTTTATCATAACATATGCATTGTCAGACCAGTTAGGCATACATAACCACTACAGTATTTATCTCGTATCCCTCTACCTGCCCTCTGTATTTGGTGTATTAATTATGCTTTCACTAACAAAAAACGGTTCAGATTTCCAATCACATAATTTAAGCAATACAGATTGTCTCACACAAAAAATTCCGGCTCAAGGATTTAAGCTTAACATGCAAATCGTTGATGCCGGAATAATGAAAGGATTTGAAACCCTCATAAAACTCTGTGGATATATTGTATTATTCTCTATAATTGCACGCATGCCACGGATTATAGCAGATAAAGCTATTATTCAAAAGCCTGTATTTATCGACATAATCAGCTCGTTTCTAGAGGCGACAAACGGTATAAGTATAATCTGTGAAATACCTGTATCACACATCTTAACACGGATGCTATGTATTGCACTGCTGTCATTTGGTGGCATATCATGTATAGTCCAGACAAAATCAATTTTTCAGGGCCAACAATATAACCTGAAAAATTATATACTGCTCAAATCCATAATGAGCATTTCTTCA
Source organism: uncultured Lachnospiraceae bacterium (assembly GCA_900317585.1). GTDB lineage: Bacteria > Bacillota > Clostridia > Lachnospirales > Lachnospiraceae > Roseburia. The sequence continues at coordinate 37,023 of ONHG01000012.1, forward strand.
TGCCTGATATTTATTATGTTATTTTGCATCCTCGTCTGAGTCAGAACCTGAAATATTCGTAATCTCAATATCTGTTTCTGAATCATCTGCTGTTTCCTGTGCCTCATAAGCTTCCTGTGTCAAAGGTTCATTGTCCTCTGTCTCAGGCTCCGCTGCCTTATCCTCTTCCGGTGGGAATAGCTCTGCCCTGTTTGATGCGACAACATCCTCAAAATGCTGTAATGAATTAATCAGGCTCTCATAATTTGTCTTTGATGCCTCTATGGATCCCGTAAGTATATCCTCAATGCTCTTAAGCTGGCTGTCTGTATATGCCATAGCACTCATCCTGAGGTTATTGGCCTCGTTTGTGGCATTGTCAAGAATCTCCTGTGCCTGCTTTGTGGCAATCGATACTACTTCATTGGCCTGTTCATATGCCTGCTGCATAATCTGATGCTCACTGACAAGCTCATTTGTCTGGATCTGTGCCTGCGCGATTATCTGATCAGCCTTCGCCTGTGCATCAGCAAGGATAGCCTCCTTATTGCTGATAATCTTCTGATATCTCTTGACCTCCTCAGGCGTCTTTGTCCGAAGCTCAGAAAGCAGCTCCTCTAACTGCTCACGATTGACAAGGATCTTGTTTCTTGAAATAGGTGACGGCTTGCAGCCATCAATATAATCTTCGATTTCTTCAATAATCTGTTCCATTTTACTGCTCATGAAATACTGTCTCCTTACCTGGTAATATTGTATTTAGCATAAATTCTATCAATGAACTGTTCAGGTACGAACTTTGATATATCCCCTCCGTATGATGCAAATTCCTTGACAATTGTAGAACTTAAATATGAATAATTGAGGCTAGAGGTGAGAAAAATCGTCTCTATTTCCGAATTCTGCACTCCGTTAGCCTGTGCAATCTGCAGCTCATACTCAAAATCTGTCACTGCACGCAATCCTCTTATTATGATTGTTGCATTGATTTCCTTCATGTAGTCAACTAAAAGTCCTTCGAAGCACCCTACCCTGACGTTTGGTATATGTGCTGTCATTTCCTTTATCATACTAACACGTTCTTCCAAAGAAAACAACGAGTTTTTTGCACTATTATTGAGTACTCCGACAACCAGCTCGTCCACTATCTTGGCTGAACGCTCTATTATATCCAGGTGTCCAAATGTCACCGGATCAAAGCTTCCCGGATAAATTCCTACCTTCATATTGTATCTCCTATGCACGCTTTATGAAAACATGCTTGTTTGTCTTATAGATTTTTTCTTTGACTATCTCATAGCCAAGTTCTGTGAGATAATCAAAATCAGTATCGTTTGAAGCCTCAACCACAATAAGCGTATCATCTTTAAGAATGTCACTGTCAGAAAGTGCAATAAGCACTTCCTTTTCAAGCTCCTTATTGTATGGCGGATCCATAAACACGATATCAAATTTGTATTTGCCCTCAAGAGTACGTACTGCCGTGACAGCATCCGTCATCATAAGCTTTGAGACCTTATCAAACTTTGTAAAACGGATATTGTCCTCGATGCATGAAGCAGCTTTTCTTGAATTCTCCACAAATACAGCATAAGCTGCACCGCGGCTTAACGCTTCAAGTCCTATCTGTCCGCTTCCGGCAAACAGATCTAAAAAATATGCTCCGGGAACATCAAACTGCATGACATTAAAAAGAGTCTCCTTCGTCTTGTCAGTAGTCGGTCTTGTATCTTTTCCCTCAATAGTCTTTAGAGGGAGGCTTCTCGCCGTTCCTGCTATTATTCTCATACTTTTCTCCCTGTTATAGTCTATTTCTGGTCCTTTAAAACATCCTTGTTCTTTGCGATATAGTCAATAAGTGAAACAACTGTGAGCACAAGTGCCACATATATGAGGAGTGTTCCAAGGATATTTAACCAGCCAAGCTGTAGATTGATATTAAAAATAATAACAATAACCATAAGCATCTGGAAGGTTGTCTTAAACTTTCCCCAATAGCTTGCTGCAATGACAATTCCATTGTCTGATGCAACGAGTCTGAAACCGCTTATGATAAACTCTCTTGCAATGATAATAAGCACAACCCATACAGGGATAAGCTTTAAATCAACAAGGCATATCATTGCAGAGCATACAAGCAGCTTGTCTGCAAGCGGATCCATAAATTTGCCGAAATTGGTAACAAGATTGTATTTTCTTGCAATTTTTCCGTCAGCCATATCGGTCAGACTTGCAATGATAAATATCGCAAGTGCTATATAATTTCCGTATCCGTCAAAAAACGGTGAAATAAGGAAAAATACAAAAAACGGAATAAGTATCACTCTTAAGATTGTAAGTTTGTTTGGTAAACTCATTTTACAAGTTCTCCTATCAAATCATATTCATACGCACCGGTCACCATAACCTTGCATATATCGCCGGTCATAAGTGTCTCATCAGTGTTGATGAATATATATCCGTCAACATTCGGTGCATCTCTGTATGTACGGCCGATATAAGCATTTTCATCAGCCACCTTGCCCTCTATGAAAACATATAATTCTTTACCTTTTAGTGTCTCATTTTTATCAAAAATGACCTCTTCCTCAAGCTCCATGACATCAGCCTGCCATTCAGCCTTTATATCCTCATCTATCTGGTCAGGCATTGCAGCTGCCTTTGTGCCCTCCTCCGGAGAATACGTAAAGGCTCCCAGACGGTCAAACTCCATATCATTTACAAACTTCATAAGTTCCTCGTGATTATCCTGTGTCTCACCCGGGAAGCCACATATGAGTGTGGTTCTTAATGTGATATCAGGTATTCTCTCACGCAGCATTCTGATACGCTCCATAAGCTCAGACTTTGTTGTTTTTCTGCCCATACGCCTTAAAATATCGTCATTGCAGTGCTGGATTGGCATATCCAGATAATGGCATACCTTCTCATCCTTTATCATGGACTCTATAAGCTCATCGTATATCTCCTCGGGATAGCAGTACATAATCCTTATCCAGAACAGCCCGCTTATCTTGTTGAGCTCATCTAAAAGCTTATGAAGTGACTTCTCACCATACAAATCCACTCCGTAAAGTGTGGTCTCCTGGGCAACAAGTATAAGCTCTTTTGCTCCCTGCTCCACAAGGCTCTTCGCCTGCTCAATCAAATCCTCCATCGGCACACTTCTGTAACGGCCTCTGACAGATGGAATGACACAGTAGGTACAGTTTTTATTGCACCCCTCTGCTATCTTAAGGTAAGCAAAATGTCCTCCTGTGGTGACAATACGCTTTGTCTTTATGCTGGGAAGCCCCTCTAAGGTGTGCAGATTGCTGTATCTGTGTTTTTCAAGTGTCTCATGGACAGCTTCAACTATAGTATCATATGAATTGGTGCCAAGTATGGCATCAACCTCTGGGATTTCCTTAAAAATCTCATCCTTGTATCTTTGTGCCAGACAGCCTGTCACAATAAGTGATTTGCATTTGCCTGTCTCCTTATACTGAGCCATCTCGAGAATTGTATTGATACTCTCCTCCTTTGCATCACCTATGAAGCAGCAGCTGTTTACGATAATGATATCAGCCTGCGTCTCATCATCGGTCATCTCAATGCCGTCATTTGCAAGCATGCCTATCATATACTCTGAATCCACAAGGTTTTTATCGCATCCAAGCGAAATAAATAATAATTTCATAGTACCTCTCAAATGTAAGTATTTACAATTAAAAGGGAAAGACAAAACAGCCTTTCCCCTCCTAGATTAAGCCTCTTCGCCTTCGTCTAAATCCTCATCATCTGAGACGATTCTGACAGCTCCCGTGTACAGCTCCTCTACAGCAATAGATAATGACTTATTGCACTTAGGGCGTGCGATAAGTGGTTCTGCACCATCAATAATCTGGCGTGCACGCTTTGCTGCAGCAATAACGATAGAATAACGGCTGTTTACTACCGGCTCTTCACCTATCTCTACATTGTTATTTACTACCTTCATTAACTCTACATACGATGGATGTATCATATTATTTATCTCCTTTCGAAAAGCTTAAAAGCTCTTTTCTCATTTTATTTATAAAATCTATATTTGATGATACCAGATAATCCTGATTCTTTTTTGTGTCGTCAGAGCTGTGGATGATGTCATTCACAAGCTCTACACAATCGTCAAGCTTATCATTTACCACTAAATAATCATATTTCTCTATGCCTAAAGACTCCTCATATGCTCTTGAAAGTCTCTGTGCACAGACCTCTTTTGTCTCTGTGCCTCTTCCTACAAGCCGGTCCTTAAGCTCATCTGCACTCGGCGCTGACACAAACATAAGCACCGTATCAGGAAACTGCTTCTTTATCTTTAAAGCTCCCTGGATTTCTATCTCAAGAATCACATTCTTTCCGGCGCTAAGCTGCTCATTGACATATGACTTTGGTGTGCCGTAGTAATGATCTACATACCTGGCATACTCAAGCAGTCCATCTGCCTTTATCATCTGTTCAAATTCTTCCTCTGAGATAAAAAAATACTCTCTGCCATGCTCCTCACCCGGCCTTGGACCTCTGGTCGTGGCTGATACGCTCAGTGCATAATCATCACCATGCTTTGCCATAAGCTCCTTCATGATAGTACCCTTTCCGGAACCCGAAAAGCCTGAAAAAACAACTAATTTTCCTGTGTTACTCATCACAATCTCCTAAAATTACTCAATATTTTGAATCTGTTCCCTGACTTTTTCTATATCAGTTTTAAGACTGATGCCTGTGTCAGAAATCTTAAGATCATTGGACTTTGAAAGGATGGTATTCGCCTCACGGTTCATCTCCTGTGCGAGGAAATCAAGCTTTCTTCCCACACTGCCACCGGCATTTAGCGAATCCTTCATGGAAAGGATATGGCTTTTGAGCCTGACTGTCTCCTCATCCACACAGATCTTGTCCGCAAAAATAGTGACCTCCTGGGCTATTCTTGAATCATCAAGCTGATTGTCTGCAAGCAGCTCTCTTAGTTTTTCCTCAAGACGCGCACGGTATTCGACAATAATCTGTGGCGAACGCTCCTCAATGAAATCAACATATGATACCATATTATCGAGCTTTTCGCAAAGGTCTTTTTTAAGATTTTCTCCCTCGCGCACGCGGCTTTCAACAAATGGCTCAAATGCACCGCGAAGAGCCTTCTCAAGACAGCTCCACAGCTCATCCTCATCTACAGGCTGCTCCTCCATCGCAAATACCTCCGGATATCTCGACAGCGTGCTCACTCTTATATCATTCTCCAGTCCGAATTCCTCCGCCATCTGATTCAGGTACTTAAGATATTCTCCCGCGAGAGCCTTATTATACTGCAATGAGAGATTATTTTCTGTAAAATCCTCATATGTGATATAAATATCAACCTTGCCACGCTCTATGTACTCCTTAAGCAGAGTCCTTATTGCACTCTCGAAGAAATTGAGCTTTTTAGGCATCTTGATATTGACATCCAGATATCTGTGATTTACAGATTTTACCTCAACTGTAATCTTACGGCTTGCATCTGCGTACTCGTATCTGCCAAAGCCGGTCATACTTTTAATCATAATTTTTCCTTTCGCATATGCATAGATGAGTTTATTATATAACTCCTTGAGATTTTCGTCAAATATATTATAATATAAATATTCATGATTATAAATATTCAGCAATTTAGAATATTTACAGGAAATAAGGAGGAACATCATGGCTTTAGACGGAATAGTCATTTCAAATATAGTTGCAGAGCTAAACAGCACGATACTAAACTCAAAAATCAGTAAAATCGCAGAACCTGAGGCAGATGAGCTGCTTCTTACCCTAAAGGGACCAAACGGCTCGTTCAGGCTTTCGATGTCTGCAAGTGCATCGCTTCCATTCATCTACCTGACACCCACAAATAAGGTAAGCCCTCTCACTGCCCCTACATTTTGCATGGTTTTAAGAAAGCATATAGCAAACGGACGCATCACAAAGATTTACCAGCCGGGCATGGAGCGTATCATAAACTTTGAAATCGAGCACTTAAACGAGATGGGCGATCTATGCCACAAGGTGCTTATTATCGAGCTGATGGGCAAATATTCAAACATCATCTTTACCGACTCCGATGGTACGATAATAGACAGTGCCAAGCGTATTCCCGCATCCGTAAGCTCTGTGCGTGAAGTGCTTCCGGGCAGAGCCTACACCATCCCCGCGACACAGGAGGATAAATATAATCCTCTGACTGTAGATTCGAAACAGTTTGTGGATATTATATCAGCAAAGCCGCTTACTGTTTCAAAGGCTATCTACTCATCCTTTTCCGGCATCAGCCCCCTTGTGGCAAATGAGCTGGCTCACCGGGCAGGCCTTGACGCGGACTCCCCTGTAGCTGCCTACTCACACGATGAGCTTTTGCACCTGGGAAGCAACTTCACATGGATGATGGAGGACATAAAAAATAATCGTTTTACGCCGAATATCGTGCGTGACGGCAATGAACCAAAGGAATTTTCTTCAATAGAGCTGACTCAGTATAGCGATTTAACGGTCACAAAATATGAATCTATATCAGAGGTTTTAGAGCTTTACTACTCTGAGAGAAACACCTATACACGTATACGCCAGAAGTCAGCCGACCTGAGAAAACATGTAAATACCCTCCTGGAGCGAAACCAGAAGAAATATTCCCTGCAGATGAAGCAGCTTAAGGACTCCGAAAAACGCGAAAAGTACAAGGTGTACGGCGAGCTTATCAACGCATTCGGCTACGGACTTACACCGGACGACAAGTTTCTTGAAGCTGCAAACTATTATGATGACAACAAAATCATCAAAATCCCTATCGACAACACAAAAACTCCTGCCGAGAACGCGCAGAAATACTTTGACAAATACGGAAAGATGAAACGTACTGCCGAAGCATTGAACGAGCTGATTCTTGAAACAAAAGGTCAGATAGACCATCTCGAATCAATTCAGAATTCACTGGATATTGCTTTAAGCGCTGACGACCTCGTCCAGATAAAGGATGAGCTGATAGAATACGGTTTTATCAAAAAAGGAAAGGGTTCAAGGAAACAGAAGGTAAAGAGCAAACCCTTCCACTATATCTCATCAGACGGCTTTGATATGTACGTTGGCAAAAACAACTACCAGAACGATGAGCTCACCTTCAAGCAGGCAACCGGAAACGACTGGTGGTTCCATGCCAAGGGCATGCCCGGCTCACATGTCATCGTAAAAGCCGAAAACAAAGAGCTGCCGGACAGCACCTTTGAGGAGGCCGGCAAGCTCGCAGGCTACTACTCAAAGGGAAAAAATGCCGACAAGGTAGAGATAGACTATCTGCAAAAGAAAAATATCAAAAAGCCAAACGGTGCCGCAGCCGGCTTTGTCGTGTATTACACAAACTATTCTCTCACGATTCACCCGGATATATCCGATATCAGGCAGATTGAGTAAGCAGATTATACTTATTTCATAACAATTTCATAACCATTCCAAAACGCTTAAAGTAAAAAGCTGATATACACATGCATGCTATATCAGCTTTTATTTTAGCCATTTAAGCTCATCACAGATTCATCCTCTTTAACTGTTCTTTTGCAAATTCGTCCATTTTCTTTTTCAGTATTCTGTTTTCCGCTGTACAAAGCGCCGGATCTGCTTCAAGCACCTCATCCACCATCTCAGATGCTTCCTTTAGCACATCGCTGTCCTGATACACATCCGCAAGTGCAAACGCAAGGTCTCCACTCTGCCTGATTCCAAAGAAATCCCCGGGACCTCTGAGCTTTAAATCCTCACTTGCTATAAAAAAGCCATCATTTGATTTATTTAGTATCTCCAGACGTTTTTTTGATTTCTTTGAATTTGACGAATTGATGAAAATGCAATACGACTGTGCATCCCCCCTGCCTACACGGCCTCTTAGCTGATGAAGCTGTGCAAGTCCAAACCTGTCTGCATTTTCTATCATCATGACAGTTGCATTGGGCACATTTACACCAACCTCCACGACTGTTGTGGACACAAGCACCTGCGACTCATTATTTGCAAAGCGCTGCATCACCTCATCCTTTGCCTTACTCTTCATCCTGCCGTTAAGCACATCTACCGTGATATCCTTTGGCAATGCCGCTTTAAGCACATTTGCATAGTCTGTGACATTTTCCCCTTCCGAGTTTTCGGTTTCCTCCACAAGAGGGCATATAACATACGCCTGATGGCCGGCTCTCACCTGCTCAGCAATAAAGCTGTAGGCCTTTGGCCTGAATGCAGTGCCAACCACACAGTTCTTGATTGGAAGCCTCTTTGCCGGCACCTCATTTATGACAGAGATATCCATATCACCGTATATGATTATTGCTAACGTACGCGGTATCGGAGTGGCACTCATCACAAGTATATGTGGCTTTCTTCCCTTATCTGAGAAGCTCTCTCTCTGCTTCACGCCAAATCTGTGCTGCTCATCTGTGATAACAAGCGACAGATTGGAAAAATCCGCTTTCTCCTGTATGAGCGCATGAGTGCCTATAATAAGCGCATTTTTCTCGTTTTCAAGGCGCGCATAGGCTTCTCTTTTCTGCTTTGCCGTCATGGAGCCGGTAAGAAGCACAACAGGACTGTCAAGTCCAAACTGACCAACCAGTGAGCAAAACGTCTCATAATGCTGGTTTGCAAGCACCTCTGTCGGAGCCATTATGGCAGACTGAAAGCCACATTTTGACGCCCACGCCATAAGAAGAAAAGCAACAATCGTCTTTCCTGAGCCCACATCACCCTGAATAAGCCTCTGCATCACATAAGGACTTTTAATATCCTGCTTTATCTCATCTATTGTCTTCTTCTGCGCGCCTGTCAGCTCATACGGAAGCTTATCAATCAGTCCGTCTATAAAAGCATCATCCGTAAACTCAAACTCATTTTTGTCCTTCTGCTGCTTTTTATTCTGATACCGCATGCCCATGATAAATAGAAAAAACTCATCAAAAACAAGCCGTCTTCTTGCCTCCACAAGAGCGTCAAAGTCATCAGGGAAATGTATCTGCTTCATGGCATAATTGTACTCGCAAAAGCCGTATCTGTGCCTTATATCCTTAGGCAGATAATCTGACAGCAGTGTATCATGTGACAGAGTCTCCTTTATCGTCTTCACTATCAGATTGTTTGTCACACCGCTTGTCACGGAATACACAGGCTGCAGTGTATCGCGTATAGCCTCATACTTTTGCACCTCATACACCACAGGCTGCTCCATGACATATCTGCCACCCTTTGGCTTAATATGTCCGTAAAATATAAGATGTCTCCCCTGCACAAGCTGTGCCTTAAGGTATGGCATACGGTACCATACCAGCTGTATCATATGCCCGGGCGAGCCGATATCCTGCAATGTAATCTGCATTCTTGCTGTATTTTTCACTACAGGTGCCTTTTTAATCACAGCATGAATGGCATAGGTGCTGCTTACGTTTACATTATTCAGTTCATCAATATCCGTTATTTCCGGAAACTTTACATAATCCCGGGGAAAATGAAGGAGTATATCACCAACGGTGTATACTCCCATTTTAGCAAATGCTTTTTGTGTTTTTTCCCCGATTCCCTTAACCGAGGTAATCGGTGAAGCTATATCCATATTTGCTCCTAAATATAATAAATATCTTTTATATTCTTTAAAAGGCTTTACTCTACAGAAATAACATAATAGTAGATTGGCTGTCCGCCATCGTTGACCTCAACCTCTACATCAGGATATTTCTCTTCGATTGCTGCCGCAAGCTCATTAGCTGAGTCCTCATCAGAATCACTTCCGAAATAGATGCTGACAATCGCTGAATCCTCATCTACCATGGCATCTACCATCTCAAGTGTGGTAGCCATTAAGTCTGTTCCAACAGAAAGGATGCTCTTGTCTCCGATTCCCATAAAGTCGTTCTGCTTGATAGTTTTTCCGTCAATCTCAGTATCGCGGACTGCATATGTCACCTGTCCTGTCTTGACATTTTCTATCTCAGCCATCATCTGCTCTTTATTCTCCTCGACACTGTGGTCAGGTATATAATTTACAAGCGCTGTGATACCCTGTGGGATAGTCTTTGTAGGGATGACAATAATCTGTTTATCCTCAACAAGGTCTACTGCCTGGTTTGCAGCCATGATGATATTCTTGTTGTTTGGCAGGATAAATACTGTCTTTGCATTTACATGCTCGATAGCGTTGAGCATATCCTCTGTGCTAGGGTTCATGGTCTGACCACCCTCTATGAGATAGTCCACTCCAAGGCCTCTAAACACCTCATTCATGCCTTCTCCGATTGAAACAGATACAAAGCCCATTTCCTTTGCAGGCATGTTATTTGTCTTTTCATCAGCCTGAGCAGCTTCATAAGCCTCTTCCTCAGCCTTCTGCTGTGCTGCAAGCTTCTGTGAATCCTTGATGAGCTTTTCCTGATGTTCCTCACGCATATTGTCGATCTTTATCTTGCTGAGCGAGCCGAAGGTAAGCGCCTTCTGCAGTGCAAGTCCAGGGTCGTTTGTATGTACATGAGTCTTTACGATCTCATCGTCAGCTACAACGACTATAGAGTCACCGATTGACTCGAGAAATGCCTTGTATGCGTGCTCCTCATTGTCTGACATTGGCGCATTGAGTACAATAATAAACTCTGTGCAATAACCAAACTTAATCTCTGCCTCTGTCTCAGCCGAAATCTTTGCAGGAGCTGCTCCTGTTGGTGCGCCCTCTATTGTATAATCAATCTCCTTGCCGATAAGGGCATCATATGCTCCCTTTAATACCTGAACAAGTCCCTGTCCGCCCGAATCCACAACACCTGCCTGCTTTAATACAGGAAGCATCTCCGGTGTCTGGTCAAGCACATACTCAGCCTGCTTTATAACCTCTTCAACAAATGTGACAACATCCTCTGTTTCGTCTGACAGCTCCAGAGCCTTTTCTGCTGCGCCCTTTGCCACTGTAAGGATAGTTCCCTCCTTTGGCTTCATAACTGCCTTGTAAGCTGTCTCAACCGCCTTCTGGCATGCCTCACAAAGAATAGTGACATCTATCTCATCGTATTCCTTTATAACCTTGCAGAAGCCTCTGAAAAGCTGTGATAAGATAACACCCGAGTTTCCTCTGGCGCCTCTTAAAGAGCCTGATGAAATAGCCTTTGCAAGCTCGGCCATGGTAGGCTCTGTGAGCGAGCTGACCTCCTTGGCCGCAGACATGATTGTCATTGTCATATTTGTTCCGGTATCACCATCCGGTACCGGGAATACATTCAGCTCATTTATCCAGTCCTTTTTTGATTCAAGATTCTTGGCTCCCGCAAGAAACATCCTTGCAAGGAGCTTTGAATTAATGCTTGTGATCTCCACTTTTTGTAGTCCTCCTTAATCAATTACCCTTACGCCCTCAACGTAAATATTGATCTTTGCAATTTTCATTCCTGTAAATGACTCAACCTTGTACTTAACCGTCTCGATAAGATTGTCCGAAACAGTGCCGATTGAAATACCATACGCTACTATTACATGAAAATCAATGGTAATTTCGTTGTTCTCATCTACCTTTACATTTATTCCATGGTTCAGGTAATCTCTCTTTAAAAGCTTTACAAGACCATCCTTCATGTTGACCGCTGCCATGCCCACTATTCCAAAGCACTCTACAGCTACAGAGCCTGCATAGGTTGCAATAACATCTGTATCAATTAAAATCTGTCCATATTGGGTATCCATCTGTCCCTTCATAATATATACCTCCATCATATTGTGACGTAGCTAATGTTATTATACCTTTTTTTTCACAAAAAGCAAATATTTTTATATTTTATCCTTGCATTCTTTATTTTAATCTGATAGAATACATTTGTTGTGAGCTTAAGAGTATGGTAAGCTTAGTGAAATGCAAGGAGGTGCAATATCATGGCAAAATGTGCAATTTGTGAAAAAGGTGTTCATTATGGAAATAATGTCAGCCATTCTCATAGAAGATCAAATCATGTTTGGAAGTCAAACATTAAGAAGGTTTCTTGCAAGGTCAATGGAGTTCCACAGAAGTTATATGTATGTACTTCATGTTTAAGATCTGGCAAAGTTGAGAGAGCTTAGTCTTTATTTTTGAATCTTTTGAATTTTAAAGGACATCCGTTTGGATGTCCTTTTTATTTGCTCACATATATGAAATTAATCCTGCTTGTCGTCCTCTGCCTCGTCTACCTTTACATCGTCGAGATTAAGGTCATCATTTTTCCCCTTTGAGAAGCGGCTTACAATGTCCGGCACCATATCAAGTATCTTTGTCATGCCGTCCTGATTCTTTACATTGACAAGCTTCGTCTGTCCATTCTGGATAACGAGCACTGCACTTGGCTGAATCTTTCCGCCCATACCTCCGGCTCCGTTATTTTTCTTTTCTGCCGAAAATGCTCCTGCTGCCACTCCAAACGACACATCCACAAGCGGAAGTATGATTGTATCCCCTATATGAATCGCATCACCGACTACAGTCTTTGTAGTGATAAAGCTGTCCATCCCCTTGAAAAGTGACTCCACTGTGTTATTGAAACTATTATCTGCCATAATATCTTCCTCCTATCTGCTTATCCTATTATATAATCTGCGGCAGTTTTTATCAAATAAAATTCTAAGTGTTGCCGCTAAAATACTTATTACTATCACATGCCCATTTATATCAAAGCTGCCCTTTGCATATGGATTTTCACTCTCGAAATCGGGTGTAATCCGCCATCTGTTTGTATAGCCGACAGGAAAACATGCTAAAATACCTAATGAAATGCCTGTTGTATCCGGCGAGCCGGTTGAATAAACCATTGTAAGCTTAAGCCTCCTTGGGCATATTCTTTTAAGAATGATAAAAAGCTCTTTTTTCAGATGTAAAAAAGCAGCTTTATTTCTCTCATCACTGTATTCTCTTTTTAGCTTATCGATACCGGTTTTTATTTTTTCTGACTTATCTTTAAATTGCTTTTTATGTGACTTTTTGGGTGGCTTTTTGTTTCGCTTTTTATACGTTTTTTGATGAGTGAGCTTAGTTTGTTGTTTTATATGCTGATTCTCATCATTTACTGTCCTTTGCCCGTTATGAGTCTGTGCTGTGCTTTCATTCTCTGTCTGTTCATCTGCGACATGTTCTGACTCTTCTGCCGGTATTTTAGACTCATCTGCGGTGTTTTCACTGACTTTATCTTCTGTTTCAGTTTTAGCTGCCTCATCCATATCGTCATCATCCAAAGCCTCATAATTATCAAACAGCTTCTTCTTCACAAAAGCAAGCCTTATATATCCGGCAGTCTCCTGTGCATACTCTATATGCAATGCAAACAAATGAAAAAGCCATGACACATGTGCTTTTGCTCTTATGTCTGTATTGTCAAAGATTCCGACAGCTCTGTACTTGACCGGCACAAACAGTACGCAAAGCAGCGCTGTAAGTATAAGAGCAAGCACTACAAGGAGTATGATGCCTATGACCTTTAAAATCGTAAATATCATCTATCTATTTCCTCCGTTTGCTCTTTAAATAGCTCTTCACATCTGTTTTACCTGTATTTTCGTATGTCTCCTTAACAATATCACAGGCCAGCAAAAGTGCCTCATCATAATTGTCCGCTACTGCGATTATGTGCAGATTCTTCTTAGGATATCCCTTTTGCAGCAATTCTCTTGTCGGAATGATATCCAAAAGATTTTCCTCATTTGACGGAAACGTGATGATGTATGTGTGAAGCATGCCGACATTATGCTCTATCTTCCACTTGATTTTCTTTATCTTTCCGGTAACAGACTCTCCTACAAATAAATCCTCATACCATTTCATTCCAAAACCTCAAAAAGCAGTTTTTAAAACTGCTTTTTAATAATACTAATAATACTTGTGTGTCCCCCATAAGTTGCTTTTCTTTAAATCCAGGTACTCATTGTAAGCCTTCTCAAGTATCTGCTTCTCATTTGCAAACTTGAGCAGATGATATGCCTCGTGATACTTGTAAAACCCTGAATCCATGAAATACTCTTCTCTTTGCGGTTTACTATAAAAACTTTCGCCCATCATAAGATACCAGTGTACATCCTTTTCCACTGTATCATGTGGCACGGTAAAAGAATAGTGGCTCTTACCCACGTATTGGATTATCGTTGCACTGGCACCAGTCTCCTCTTTCACTTCACGGATTGCAGTGTCCTTGTACTCTTCATCAGACTCCACAGTTCCCTTAGGCAGTACCCACCCTTCGTACCTGTTCCTGTAGTTCTTGTATAAGAGTAATATTTTGCCACGAAAGATTACCACACCGCCACAGCTCGTTGCTTCTATCATTACCATTCCTCCAAGTGTGGTTTAAACGCTATCTGTCAGTTCAAGCAAAATCTGAACGATAACGTCTGTCATTACACTTAAGTATAACCTACTTCTAAAAAAAGTGCAACAAGCCTATTCATTGAAATATTTATCAAATACTTTTTTTGCCACCGGCACCGCATATGTGCTTCCGGCACCCGAATCCTCCACAATTACTGCTATTGCCAGATCATTGTAGCCATCCTTTTTTCCATAGCCCACAAACCATGCATTGGTCTGGTCTGTAGAATCTGATACCTGGGCAGTTCCGGTCTTTCCAAACGCCTCATAGCTCTGATTGCTTAGCTTTGCGCCTGTTCCATCAGATACCACTGCTGCCATAAGATTCTGAAGAAAAGCTGCCTGATCCTTTGACATAATCTGCTTGTATGAAGCCGGTTTATTCTGCTCCACAAGCGCCCCGCTCGCATTTTCCGTATGGTCTACCAGATATGGCCTCATCAGATTTCCATCATTGCAGATTGCACCGGCAATCATGCACATGTGAAGCGGTGAAACAAGCGTGTTTCCCTGACCTATCGTGGTCTGCATGGTCAGAGCTGACGAAGCATTGTTATCCAATGCAAACCTGCTCTTTTTAGAATCAAAGGCTATAGGCAGATTCTTGTTGAAAAGCATATCGTCACATAAGGTATTAAGCTTATTGTTGTCCACCAAAAGACCTATATTGGAAAAGGACGAGTTGCATGACTTTGCAAACGACTTTGTTAAGTCCTCCTGTCCGTGTGATTTATTGCCGGCGCAGTGGATTGTAAACCCATCCTTTGTAATACTGCCGTCACAATCAAAGCTATAGTCGTTGTATGTAGACGGATTTTCGTTATAATACTCAAGTGCTGTAAAAATCTTAAACACTGAGCCTGGAGCATACTGTCCCTGTGTTGCCCTGTTGTAAAGAGAAGTGCTGCCCTCACCGTTTACGCTCTCCCAGTCACTTGCGATGGTATTTGGGTCATAATCAGGCTTTGACACCATAACTGCAATCTTTCCTGTCTTCGGCTCAATTGCAATGACAGCACCTTCATAGTCGTCAAGTGCATTATATGCAGCCGCCTGTGCTTCGTAATCCAGTGTGGTTATGACATTATCACCGGTATTTTTCTTGCCGCTTATATCATTTACTATCTGGTCAAGGAAAAACTCATGTGAGCGAAGCAATGAGAAATTCTCCTGCTTTTCAAGTCCTGCCTTACCATTTACGGCAAAGCCCGCCACATGCGCAAACACCCTGCCGTCAGGGTATTCCCTTGTCTCAGACGCATCCGAGCTGACCTTTGTCCGTGCTATGACATGTCCATCCTTAGTCTGTATCTCGCCCCTCACTACGTTCTTAGAGAAAAGATCCTGCAGCGAATTGTATGGACTGTTGATGAATTCGTCGCTTTTTACAAACTGGAAATATAAGAAATAACCTATCAATCCTACAAAAACTATAAGGAAAAAATATGTAACAACCGCATACTCTCTATTTCTGTGTCTTCGTGCTGTTTTTGCCGCCTGCTGCCGGTTTTCTCCTTCTCTGTTGACTGCCCTGCGCCCCTGGCTCTTTAGCTGTCTGCTTTTGTCTGTTTTTTGTCTCATGGTCCTTTCGTCTCTTGTCATCTATATTTCTCCTTTTTTCAGGGGCTGCCTGCATAATATACATGCCCTGTATCATTCCAAAAATAATCATCGTAGATAGAAGCGAGCTGCCACCGTAGCTCACAAGCGGCAGCGTCACACCGGTCATCGGTATAAACTTGGTTGAGCCGCCGACAGTTAAAAGCACCTGAAGCGCATACACACTGCCAAGCCCAAGCGCTACATACTTGTAAAACGCATCCTTCATCTGCATGGAAAGATTAAATATCATAAGAAAGCAGCTGACACAAACCATGATGAGGCAGATGGCAAATATACCGCCCATCTCCTCTGAGATAGCCGCTATGATAAAGTCCTTTGACACAATAGGTATCTTATTCGGCAGTCCCTGTCCCAGTCCAAAGCCAAACAGTCCGCCTGTACCTATGGCAAAGAGCGACTGACACACCTGATAGCCGGCCTTGTCTATGACAGAAAGAGGGTCAAGCCATGCAACAATTCTGTTTTTCACATGTGAAAACAGATGATAGCCTGCGTACATTCCAAGCCCAACAAATGCAAGACCTCCGGCAAAAATATAAAACCTTTTTGTCGCAACATAAATCATGACCAGATATGTAAAGAAATACAAAAGTGCTCCACCGAGGTCGTTTGATGCAACAAGTATCAGTACAAACACTGCCGATATGCCACTTGTTATGGCCAGCTGCTTTAAATCAGTTGATTTATACAGCATGGATGCTATAAAAAACACAAAAAGTATCTTTACAAACTCCGATGGCTGAATTGAAACAGGACCAAATGTCAAAGAAAGCTTTGCTCCTCTGCTCGCCACACCTACCACAAGCACTGACAAAAGACCAACTATTCCTACTCCTGCATATGTCCATGTCAGTTTTCGAAACATCGTACCCTTTTGCATGATAAGCGGTATAAAAAACGCAAATATCGTTCCGGCAAGCACAAAAATGAACTGCCTTAATGCCTTGTCGAACGAAATTCTTGTTAAAATAATCATGCTTATGCAAAGCATCATCACCATGTTGTTTAGCACAAGCTCTGAGGCATTCTTATAAAACTTATGATAAATCAGGTAAATTGATTCAAAAAGCACAAGCTGTGCTATATAAAAGCCTATTATCTTTGTATCCATTGTCGTGACAAAGAGCACCAAAAAACCATCTAAATGAATCAGAAACATATAAAATCTTTGCAGATTATATATATGCCTCTGCTTTTTCGGCTTGTCGGGATACTTGAATAAATGAAAGCATAAAAAAGTATATATGAGAAAAAGTATTATCATAATATACTTGGAAAGCTGTACTATCAGATGTACCATATTATTCTACTCCTCTTTTGTAATGTCCGTTTGTATATTCGGCTACCTTATCATCCATAACCGCCTTAATCTGCTTTGGAGTCTCGATTGTAAAGCTGTATCTAAAACTTCTGATACCTGCCTCCTTAAGCTTACTTATGTTCTTTGTGAGCATGGTAGGCAGTGAATTATATATTGTATTATAGCACTCCTTACAGTTGTTACAAACTGCAAAGGATTTATTGTATCTGTCCTTTAAATATATAAGCTTTTGCTTTTTATCACAGCCCTTTGTGTTTTTGTGCACACAGTTGGCGGTGGTCATAAGCGGATAATATCCATAGACTATCATCTGCGAGCCTATATTGTTTCTATGCATAATCTCCTTTGAATTGAGCTCAAGCGGCACTGTGTCACCACTTACTCCGTGCTCAAAAAAAGCACTCTTTGAAACATCATTAAATGTATACATATTGTGGTCTAAAATAACTTTTTTCTCTGTAAACAAATTTTCTGTCAGATAAAGCTCCTCGTAATTTTTCACAACAAAGCCCTCGAAGCTTACCTTATCAAGCTCTTTTGCGATAGATACAAAATAATCCGATGAATCCTCCCTGAATATCGTAGGCAGCATGAGATACACTTTTTTATTTCGCTTTGTAAGGCTTTTCACATCATCTGCAAACTGCTGTATCAGAGTCTTCCTGTCATACATGTCAAAATCCAGATAAAATACATCAAAGCATTCATAGCTAATAAGTGTATCAAGCTGCGCGCGTGTCATACACGAGCATATGGTGGTGTAATCATTTATAGCTTCATCATGTGCTGCATCACTTTTTACGACATGCTCAGGGAGTGCTGTAAGTCCTGACATATCAGTGTATCGTGCATCATTCCTGTAATACTTTTTCAACAGCTTATCACAAAGCCCTGAAATTGCATCACGGCGCAGCTTGTTTAGTGCTCCGTTTGGCACAAAGACGTTTTCTCCGATTTGAGCTTTAATATGTGAAAACGCAAAGCCTGTATCACCGGTTTTGTTTATCCTGTCGATAGCGGCTTTTTTATCAAGCGGTGCCTTAAGTGCGGCGCTGACAGGTTCTATTGAGGCTTTGTATGTCACATCACCTCTTTTTACAGTGAGGCTTCCGGGCTCTCCCTCTCTTAAAACAAGCTCTCCCTCTATCGAAAGCTTTCTTTTTTCAGGCGAAGGCTCTGCAGCATTTGAAACAAAATTAGGCTTCACATAAGTCACCATATCAGAGCCATTGTGGTCGAAATAATACCTGTCTGTAAAGCCACAGCGGTTTCCAATAGCCTTTATTCTGTCATAATCTGCATCGGTAACAGGCTTCATACTGTCGATATAGCTTCTGTAGTATTTTACCACTCCGCATGCATACTCAAGCTGCTTCATACGTCCCTCAATCTTGAGCGAATAAACACCTGCATCATGCAGCTTGTCAAGAGCCTTTATACCACACATATCCTTAAGGCTTAAAATGTATTCATCCTTTTTGCCCTCCACGGTATACGGCAGTCTGCACGGCTGTGCACAGCGGCCTCTGTTTCCGCTTCTACCACCTAAAATACTGCTGAAAAGGCACTGCCCTGAATACGAATAGCACAATGCACCGTGCACAAAGGCTTCAAGCTCCATGCCGGTTTCCTCATGTATGCGCTTCATCTCGGCAAGAGAAACCTCCCTTGCCATGACCACACGCGTCACTCCAAACTGTGAAAGAAAACGCACTCCGTCTGCTCCAGTCACCGTCATCTGTGTACTCGTATGTATCTCCATTGACGGAAAATACTCATGGATAGCCTTCACCACTCCAATATCCTGCACTATCACTGCATCAAGCCCTCTTTTGTAGTACACAAGCAGGTAGTCGTATAGCTTTGAAAACTCACTGTTTTTAATCAGCGTATTGACCGTCAGATACACCTTTACTCCTCGTAAATGCGCAAAATCAATTGCCTCTAAAAGCTCCTCTTCTGTGAAATTATTGGCATATGCCCTGGCTCCAAACATGCTTCCGCCCACATACACAGCATCGGCGCCGCTTTCTATCACGCCCTTAAATATCTCAAGGTTACCTGCCGGTGCAAGAAGTTCAAAATCTTTATTTCTCATATATTTCCTCATATAGATGCTCATTTGATATCATATAAACCTGCAATAAAATAAGGAACAGTGTACGATAACTGTTCCCCTTTTATTGCTATTTATCGCTACTGTCATTTGCCCCTTTAGAAGCATGTGCAGATTTTTTAACAGGCTTTTTTCCATCAAGAAGTGACTCCTCAAGTGTTGCCTCAAGTCTCGCCTTGTTGAGTAAAAGCTCTTTGTTTTGTGCCTCAAGCTCCTTCATGGTCGCCTCTGCATTCTCGGTCTTTACCTGATTGGAAATTAAATCATGCTTTAAATCGTATATTTCCTTATCCTTATTCTCTATATCACCCTCGAGCTTTTCGACAAGTGCCTTTGCCTTGAAATAATCATCCGCAATATTGAGCTCGATAAGTGTGCTCTTCATATTGCCCGGAAGATACTTATACTCATCCATATCATCAAACTCTGCAATCTTGTTGTTGATGTATGCCGCAACCTTCTGTAAGTATTCCTCATTCTCATATCCTGACAGTGTGTAAACCTTTCCGTCTATTACCACCTCGGCATTTGTTTTTGCAGACATTTAATCATCCTCCGTTTTCACATTTATTCAAACCAGCTATATTAATATCAATTTCAATATCAAATACTTAATTATTATATGCCTTATAGATATAAATTGCAACTTTAAGCCCTTTTTCTCTCAAAATGCTCAAAGGCAAGTTCTGTCGCCACACGTCCCTTTGGTGTGCGGTTTATAAAGCCGTTCTTCACAAGATACGGCTCGTAAACATCCTCAATGGTTCCGGCATCCTCACCTATTGCCGCTGCAAGCGTATCAAGACCTACCGGTCCTCCCGCAAACTTGTCAATGATGGTGAGAAGTATATTTCTGTCGTTTAAATCAAGTCCGTACTTGTCCACTTCCAAAAGATCCAGTGCAAAGCTTGCCACATCATAGGTGATTTTGCCGTCATACTTAACCTGCGCAAAATCCCTGACACGCTTTAGCAATCTGTTTGCAAGTCTTGGGGTACCCCTTGAACGACGCGCCATCTCGTAGGCTCCCTTGTCATCTATCTCAACTCCAAGCACCTTTGCGGAATTGACGATAATATGCTTTAGCTCATCGACAGTGTAAAACTCCATGTGATTTACCACACCAAACCTGTCGCGTAAAGGTGCCGAGAGCATACCCGCCCTCGTTGTTGCACCTACAAGTGTGAATTTTGGCAGGTTGAATCTGATTGACTTTGCAGACTCGCCCTTACCAATCATGATATCAATGGCGTAATCCTCCATGGCAGGATAAAGCACCTCCTCTACCTGACGGTTTAATCTGTGA
The DNA here is from genome assembly GCA_900317585.1 of uncultured Lachnospiraceae bacterium. Taxonomy (GTDB): domain Bacteria; phylum Bacillota; class Clostridia; order Lachnospirales; family Lachnospiraceae; genus Roseburia. Next base: position 57,739 of record ONHG01000012.1, read on the forward strand.
ATCTCATCGACAAACAGTATATCTCCCTCAGAAAGTCCGTTGAGTATGGCTGCCATCTCTCCCGGCTTACCTATTGCAGGACCGGAGGTCACCTTTATCTTTGTACCCATCTCATTTGCAATGATTCCTGCAAGTGTTGTCTTTCCAAGCCCCGGAGGTCCGTAAAACAGCACATGATCGAGCGCCTCGCCCCTTGATTTTGCAGCTTCAATATATATTTTTAAATTGTCCTTTATCTTCTGCTGACCGATATAGTCATCAAAATACATAGGACGCAGGGATTTCTCTATCTTTATGTCCTCTTCCTGCAATTGTGTGGAAATTACTCTTTTCACGTTTTGTTCCCCGTTTCTGTTTTAAGCTTACAGCTTTTCCAATCAGCCCATATTTTTGAGCGCAAGCTTCAGCACATCCTCTACATCCATATCCTCTGTGATATCAACCTTGGACACTGCCTTAAGACTCTCAGTAGACGAATATCCAAGCGCATTGAGCGCCATGACAGCATCATTTTTCACAGTGCTGTTCATGGATACAGCAGCACCGGAAGTCTGATTCTCAAGCTTCTTTTCAAATGCATCCTCAAGCGACAGCTTGTCCTTTAAATCAAGTATCACTCTCTGAGCCGTCTTTGCACCTATTCCCGGTGCCTTTGATATAGCCTTTGAGTCGCCCGATAGAATCGCAAAACGCAAATCATCGGCAGGCAGAGTTGACAAAATGGCAAGACCGCCCTTTGGTCCGATTCCGCTGACTGTAATCAGCAGCTTAAAGATTTCAAGATCATCCTTGCTCAAAAAGCCATAAAGTATCATGGCATCCTCCCTGACACACAGGTAGGTGTAAATTTTTACATTCTCTCCCTCGTCAGGCAGCATATCAAAATACTGCGTCGGTATGTAAATGAGATAGCCTACACCTGCTGCCTCCACTACAATGCTGTCTATATTTTTTTCTGCAAGCTCTCCTTTTATATATGCATACATTGAATCCATTTGTTACTGTTTCGACTGCAGCCTGACACACAGGCATAAAACAGCAGCATCTCCTTTATTATTAAATATACGTAGATTACAGCCCATTAAAACTATACATGAAAGCTGTCAGAAATCCTCAAAAGCACCTGTGAAGCTGTTATTCCAATCACAAGTCCCGTGATGCATCCTGCCACAAGAAGCACCGGAATATAGTACACCACGCTGTATGTTGACAAAACTATAGCCGCAACTATTATCTGTCCTATATTGTGACACACTCCACCGACCAGGCTTATTGAAACCGAACTGAATTTATCTGATTTCTTAAGCAGGTACATAACGATAAAGCTTAGTATACAGCCTGCCAGTGAATATATGATGCTGAACGCATTTCCAAACATAAAGCCCGAAAGCACCGCGCGAAATACACATAGCAGAAACGTCTCCATGGGTGCTGCTATATAAAGCATGATTACAGTCACTATATTTGTAAGCCCAAGCTTCACTCCCGGTATGCCTACTGCAAACGGTATAAGTGACTCAACATAGCTTAGCACCAGTGCCAGTGCCATAAGCATACCAAGATATGCAATCTTTCTGGTTTTCATTTATCTCATTCTTTCTATAAAAATGTTCGGGTATCACTTGGATATCGAATCTATATCGGATTTCGTGTCGCTTTTTACCGTCACAACAACCTTATTCGGCAGACAGATAATCGACTCTCCCTCCTTTGATATTGCCTTCTGCTTCACACACAGATGATCCGGACAGTCGGCAGAGGTCATATCCGCCACACCGCCCTTTATGACAAGAGTGTTAGTAACATCGCCATCGCCGTTTTTTATCTCAATTGTATCATCCTTTGAAAGCGGATATGTGCCATAGGCCCTTCCATCGATAGTCACCTCGACACATGCATCGCTATCCGTATCCTGCCCCTTTAAATATACAAGCTTCCATATAAGAAGCAGAGCGACAGAGATAATTACAACAACCGATATCAGGATTATATCATTTCTGCCAAAACGCTTACGCATCCTCTTTTATCTCTCCCATATAGTAGAAGCCTCTGCACTCATTGAGCCTCACATTGTAGATATTTCCAATCATATCCTCGGTACCCGGAAAATGTACGATTGAATTATTGTCCATACGTCCGGTCACATAGCCGTCCTTCTGGTCATCCATTTCCTCTGCAAGCACCGGCACCACTTTGCCCTCATAGCATTTTGCCTTTTCTGATGAGATAGTCTGAACCTCCTTTAAGAGCCTGTCAAATCTGTCCTTGACCACATCATCAGGCACCTGATTCTCCATGGTAGCTGCGCGTGTGCCTGTTCTCTTTGAGTAAATAAATGTAAAAGCACTGTCATATCTGACCTGCTTAACAACATCCATTGTCTCAAGGAAATCCTCCTCAGTCTCTCCCGGGAAGCCCACAATGATATCAGTTGTGATTGCAATATCAGGAATCTGCTCACGAAGTCTCTTTACCTCGTCGAGATATTTTTCCTTGTCATAGTGCCTGTTCATCTCCTTAAGCACCCTTGAGCTACCTGACTGAAGCGGCAGATGCATATGCTTGCACACCTTGTCGCACTCCTTTATCGCCATAATCAGGTCATCGGATAAATCCTTTGGATGAGATGTCATAAAACGAATCCTCTTAAGTCCCTCAATCTTATTGACCTCGCAAAGAAGCTCTGCAAAGGTTATAGGATTGTCAAGAGTTTTACCGTATGAGTTGACATTCTGTCCGAGAAGCATTATCTCGCACACTCCGTCTGCAACAAGCTTTTCTATCTCTCTTATGATATCCTTAGGCTCCCTGCTTCTCTCACGTCCTCTTACATATGGCACGATACAGTAGCTGCAGAAATTGTTGCAGCCAAACATGATATTGACACCTGATTTGAAAGAGAACTTTCTCTTCACCGGCAGATCTTCGACAATCTGATTGGTATCCTTCCATATGTCAATAACCTGTGAGCCAGACTCGATATTGTTGCACAAAATCTCTGCAAACTTGAATATATTGTGGGTTCCAAATACGATATCTACAAACTTATAGTGCTTTTTGATATTTTCAACAACCTCCGGCTCCTGCATCATGCAGCCGCAGAGAGCAATCTTCATCAGAGGATTCTTTTTCTTGTAATTCTGCAGATATCCAAGTCTGCCGTACACCTTGTTGTTGGCATTCTCACGTACGGTACAGGTGTTGTATACAATGAAATCAGAGTGCTCATCAGTTCCTTCCGCATAGCCAATCTGCTCTAGTATTCCGACAAGCTTTTCTGAGTCGCGCGCGTTCATCTGACACCCGAAACCCGAATGTCTTTAAAAACAAGGTTAGTGGTCTTCCCAGTTCTTCGGACTTTTTCTTGACATACTGCCTAGCCTTTGCCATGTAGTAGTACTGTCTCTCAGGCTCGTGTGTTGGCGGTGTCTGGGTGATATCTATGTCATCTAAGTTAATCATGTGTTTTTCCTCTCTTAATTAATCTCATGTGAGTATAGCACATTTATTCGATGTTTTGCAACAAATCATTGTCAATCAGACAATTAATGTATTCATTCACGCTCATGCCTCTCTTGGAGGCAACCAAATTGCATTTGCGTATATAGTAATATTTTCATATAATTCCGAGATATTATTTCTCAAAAACACTAACATACTTACTTGAAGCTGTAATGTACAAGCCTGACTTAAGCTTATACATACTACCGTTTCCTACCTTGATAGGACCCTGAACCACAGTAAATACCTCGTTCTTCTTTACTGTTCCTGCTGCCGCAGATACATCCCATGAAGGTGATTTTCTCACAGTCAGTCCATCAGCTCCATCATATATTACCTTAACATACTTCTGTTTTGCCGGAGTAACAGATGGCGCCTGTGGCTTTGGTGCTGCTGGGGCAACATAGTCAGCAAGTGCATATGCTATCGCATTGCACACATCATCGAATTTATTTTTGTAATTTGATGCATCCGGATCATTTACAAAGCATACCTCTATTAACATAGATTTTGCTTTTGTTCTATGTACTACATACAATCCTGATCCATCCTTTACACCACGATTATTAAATCCAAGAGCTGAGATATGTTCACATACTTCAAGAGCATCCTGATACTGTCTGCCCTTGTAGGTGTATACCTCTACTCCTTTTCCCTGTTTTGCCGAGTCATTATTGAAATGAATGGAGATGAACCAATCAAGGGTATCCTGATTTGCAAGCGCTACAGCCTGTTTAAGATAAGCGGACTGTGATGCTGCCTTATCGATCGTACATGGTACTACTGTTACTCCCATACTTTTAAAGATTTCTGTAAGCCTTGCTACTACTTTACGTGTCTCCTGTGACTCAACGATCACTCCACTTGTGCCGTATCCCGGTCCTGATATTGTATGTCCTGCATTTAATCCTATTCTCATTTATTTGTCCTCGCTTTCTTTCTGATCTGCAATATGTTCTGTCTGTGATTTGATATTTTTAACCAAAGGAATAAGAAAACCCGGTATTGGTGTACCTATGTCTACGATATTTTCTAAAATTGAAATAAGCTCATTGCAAATAATCCATATATCTACTATATTTGCCACTAAAAAATTAATCGGAATATTAACTCCAATCGTATGTGTAGCATACAAAAGAAGCTGATCTAATATAGCTCCAACTACTACAAGCAGCCACATCGAGACCTTTTTCTTGATACCCTTTATGCTACGATACGAACTGATGCCTCCGTCCAGACGGTTCTTTGCAGCCATAAGACCCGTTGCATAATCGATGATGTTGCAAAGTACCATAAGTAGTACCGGGACATACAGTGTTCCTAATAATGCTGACAGGAGAGCTGCTATTGCAGTTACCACTCCTTTAATTGTGTTAATGTTGTTCATAAGCTTGCGCCCCTTTCTTTATATTATAAGAGCCGGTACCTCATTTGGTGTCGGCTCTCAAGTCACTATGTTATATTTAATTGCTCTTTTATCGCATTGATCTGCTCCTGCAAAGCTTTTCCCTGTGCTGCTGCCAAAGGTACATCTGTTGCTGTAGATGTACAGTTATTAACGCAATCATCTTTTTTCACTGAATTTTCAGATATATCTTTCAAATCTCCTGATAATGAATTAATGGATTGACATAATCGCTTTAAGATCTTTGATGATCCATTATATAGGATGTTTATCTGTTGCATGATACCACCTCTATGCATTTGTAAGTGTATATGTGATTTTCATGGATGTAGCAGCCGTTTTTACAATTGGCTGTGGTAAATTGAATATAGATCCTAAATAATTAATTACCTGCCTTCCATATGAAGAATAACTTGAAGTTGATGTATCGTATCCATTATCTCCATATGCCATCAAATTATCTGTTATCAATGTCGGGCTAGATGCATATCCTTTGAATACACTTTTTTCTTTTCTTCCTTGAAGTACAATATTACAATCAGGATATCCAAAAGCCCCACAATAACGTCCATCAGATAATTTTACACCAAATTTTATACCACCATTATTCAACGCTATTACATCTGTATTTATAGTTGCGTCTGATGGTATAATAGCCTGTTGAATATCTGCTGGATTGGCTAAATTTACAATATAAATTGATTTCAAATCCTCTGCCGCAAAAAATGCATATCCTTTTACTATTACAGCTTTACCCCACTCTCGTTTCAGCTTGCAACCTTTTAGATTTATACTTTTCATATCTGAAAGTTCAAAGTCATAATCTGATGTTTTCACTCTCCAATATTCTGCTGTTTCATTCATTGGAACAATAATGTATGCGTAACCATCATATCCGGGATGTAAACACGAAAAATTTATCGAATTTTTCCTTTCAATACTGAATTCGGCAACTTTTTCAGCAACATTACGTAAATTGACACTATCAGAAAGACCATATACCCTAGAAGGAATATACTGCTTCATAACACAAACTGTCATTTTATAGTAAGTAACTCTTTCACTCGAATCATATCGTGTTGTTATAGTTGGATCACAATAATATAGATATCCTCTCACACTATCGTAGCAAAGCGGATACAAATGAAAACTATCACTATTGTTTTTATTTAATGCATTGTGTATATACCCCCTCTGCCATGTTATATTATACGGATCACTATAATTATATTGATTTTCTGCCATAGTAAGTGCCAACGATCCTATAGTGCCATTTGCCTGTGATGTTGAAAAATCCCATACTGATTGAAATCCAATATCAGTTTCATAACTTTCTGCATAATTTAATGATCCTCTGTCAGCATATTCAGTATTAGTATTTCTTCCGGCAGATGCAACAAGATGTGCCTCCGATGGAAAAAATATATTATTTTTATCCTCTGTTAATTTGCCATCAAAGAGCATAATTCCTCCTAATACTCTTTCACACAACGGCATAATTTCACTTGCTGAAATTCCAGCTCCAATTAAGTTTGGAATAACATAATTCATAGCATTGGTTATCATGTTATCGCCCTCTATCCGATCACGAAGCCCTGTTTTGTGATTATGCAGATCTACCTGCACATGACCTTTAATCATTTACTGTACCTCCATATGCGTAAATTATATACAAGTTTGCTCCAGCTTCAAGCAGTGCCCTAATGCGTACCTGATCATACTTTTTCCATGCCGACTCTGGCACAGACTCAATTTCTTTCTTTATCATAGTAACATCATCTATCCAGCCATCTGATGTCCAGCCCTGCCATGTAACACCACTGTCGAAGGATACTTGATAAACTGCATTTTGCGACGAAACTTCAATTGATGTGACATTACAGATGTCACAGGTTGTGACTGTTTTATTTGTTCCAGCTTTAATATTGCCGCTACCCTGCCATCCTGTGGTATTATTGTAGGATGCATCTGTAGTAATAAGTGAACTATTGACGTATGGTGTAAATGTCATCACATTTTCGGTTGCTGAATATCCATCTGATATACCTCTGAACATATTCAAGAAATTAAGACCAGCTATCAGCTCATTTACTGTACTCTTTGCCGGAGTATTGTTCGTAGCCTGAGCATTGTCCTGCACCGTCTTAAATATTCCACTAAAGTCAAGTTTGGTAACATCATCTGATGCGCTTATAGTTCCATCCCACTGGCTTTCCGCAGCCATTCCCTGTCCGAGAGCTACTGCGTGTATTCCGTATGGCTCTATTGTGATAGAGCCTCCGTCCAGTTCTATCCAGACGTCCCATGTATGTATTGAGGCATCAATTTCTTGCAGATCATACCGTAGTGTAAGTATATGCTGTCCATCCTGCCATGTCTCTACAGGGGTCCTATGCGATAATTCTTCTCCATCAATATAATAATGGATTTTTGCGACCGCGTCAGTTTCTCCCCAGTTAAAATCATCACCTGTCTCTGTAGTCTCAACAGTAAGCAGTATTTCCATATTCATAACTACATGCGTGGTCTTTGTTGTTATAAACCTCATATCGAATATGGACTGATTAGATTTATCTCCTACTTTGATCTGTCCTGTATTTGTAAACACAGTGAAGCGAATAGCATTACTATCAGCTTGATTTATAAGTCCAGCTATATTTTTATCTGTCTTACTCTTCGCATTTGATAACGATGGATTTTTACCGACACCCTGAACCTCGTAAGCACCATTGTATCTGAAAGTGTACTTTGTTATACAATAAAACTTATCTCCATCAGCAATTCCGTCTGATATCGTCAGCACATCCCCCAGGTCATAAACCGGATCACCGATCATAGACATTTTAAAAGGGACATAACAGATATTCTGGAGAGCATTTAATATTGCTCTCCTCATTTCCTCTTTTCTATCATCCGTTCCATACTGAAGGAATGGGTTGCTGCCTAAATTGTATGTCAGGGCATCATCTGTATCCATGCCATAATACTGTGTGGTCTTATCTTCAATATTGACTACTGAAAGACCTGTGTATCTTGTCTCAAAATCTGAAAACGATGCTCCTGTAAATCGGTGCTTTGAGTCAATCCTATCAACAATAGTCTTATTATATTCTCTAAAAACTAACTTTCCAGTGCGATCAGCGGTAACAAAACAGGCACATGTTTGAGCTACCCACGAGATAAAATCTCTCCAAGTCTCTATATCATTCTCTGTAAGCATTGAAAGATCATCTGCTCCATTGGCAAAGCCTTGAAACTCTTCTTTTGTAGTACCCAGCTCCACATTACATCTCATGCATGCCATCAAAGCCAGTTCATACGGAGTACCAGTCGCAGAATCAACATTACATGCCTTATCAAGCTCTGCCATATTGTCATAAGCCTTGACTACTACACCGGATGATGTCCAGTTTGCTTCGGAGATTTTAAACACTCCCAGAGGGATATCCTCGTAGCCTCCACTTTGGAGCATTCTTCCGAATGTTGGTTTAATAAGCTTATTTTGATAAGCGTATCTCTCAATAGGAAGATCAATAAATGTAGCATTAAGCTCGCCTACATACACCTGTCCTATCTTCATCTCTGTATCGTCTGAGCACTGGTTAGTGATTGAGAATGAGCCTTTGAGGACATTTATATCTGTAAATGGAGTTGCTGCTACAGTTCCACCAATTCTGAACCTTTGCACGGGTTCTTTCATTGATTTCTTATATGCATCTGAAACCTCGTACATTAAAATTCCTCCAAATCAAAGCTGACATCCCATATTCCATCAGAGTGCTTGAATCCTTCCGTGTTTTCTATAAGGTCAGCTTTGAAATTGCGCATCCTCATTGTTCTATTCTTATACCCTTTTACAGTCGGATCATAAACTGACACTGACAATGTATCAATTTTCGACCATGCTTTAAATGTTCCATACCACTCTGAATTGCATCGATATTGTGCACTTACTGTCAACTTATCATATCGCGTGACAGAGGCCTGATCTGTACCTGCCTCTGTCTGATATGTTTCCTCAACCACCGCGCTATCCTCAGACCACTTATCAGATGGATACAATGTTACATTATTTATAATTGGTAAATAGTCTTTTAACATTATCTTCCTCCTGATCTAAAGTTCTTCCGCTGATTAGATGTCACTACCATCTCATCTATACGCTCCTGTCCGATGTATATAGGTATTATGATATCTCCACCGCCCTGATTAACAGCCTCACGCATCATGTCCATAAGATGTTTATCTCCAGTCACCACTTCTGTACCCTGTCCATCACCAAATCCCATTGCAGTACCACTCAAAACGGTTGGAGTGTTAAACAGCATAGCCTCATCATAAGCCTTGTTGTACCATGACACATTTACCTTTGGCACTGTTCCTGACTTTGCATTAAAACTGCCACTCATCTTAAAGTGCGGCAATGCTATTGCTGTGTTGAGTCTAAACTTAGTGCTTGAAAATGCTGATTTCATCTGTGCAAGACCAGATTTCACAGTGCTCACCATTTTTGCCATTTGCCCTGCAATAGTGACATTCATTGCAGTATACTGTAATGCTACATATCCGTTGGCAAGAGTCATAGTGACATTGATGTCTGTAGCAGTCTTGCCAAAACCTTTTGCTACTGAAGTTGACATCACAGTGGCAAGCTGGCTTGCTGATGCCTGTACATTTGGTGTGGCACTTGTGAATGCATTTGTAAGTTCCTGCATTCCGGTTTTTGCAACCTTTTTCAGATTATCAAGACCTGTGTCAACAGTATCTATTGATTTAACCATCTTTCTAAGGTCACTTGATGCCGATCTTGCTGATGATGCGATCACAACCATCTCTGCTGATACTGCTAAAAGAGCAGCCGCAAGAAGTGTAGCTCCTCCAGCCGACAGCGTAATCGTGCCAGCCATTCCAACAAGTGCCAGATCAAACACTGCTACAGTTCCAGCTCCTGCTCCTATCGGAATAAGTGCCGCTGCCACTGCAAGTGTGAGCTGTCCCATTCCTGCGGCTGCTGTACCGGCATGATTTGCCACAAGTACTAAACCAGCTCCACATATTACAAGTCCTGCACCGAGTCCAAGCACTCCTGCTGCCAATACAATCACACCGGCAGAAAGTAATAATACCCCTGCGGCCATGAGTGTAATTCCTGCGGCCACTGCGATTGCTCCGACTCCAACTACTGTCAGACCAGCTCCAAGTGCCAATGCACCAACTCCGGCAAGAGTAGCACCTCCGGCAAAGGCTGTAAGTGCTCCTGCCAATGCAAGTATATTAAGTGCCGCGCTGGCTCCATATTCGGATATAGTCGGTAACTGTCCGGCAAGTAATGTAAGACCTGCACACGCAAGCAGCACACCGGCTCCTACCATAAGGATAGCCGTTCCAAATGCTACCAGTCCGACCGCTCCGGCTGTAAGCGCAGGTGCAAGTGCTGCCGCCCCTGCTGCAAGCACTCCAAGTGCCACCACAAGTCCCAGCATAGCAACTGCTGCATTAGGTCCTGCCTGTGCCAACTGAATAGCAGAATATGCAAGTAAGGCAATTCCTGCGGTTGCCAATAATATACCTGCTCCTGCTGCTATCAATCCGAGTGCATTCTTTGTCAGTGTTCCAACCGAACCTCCGGCAGATGATACCGGTCCCGATGCACTGCTTGCTGCAGATCCTAAACTGCCAATCTTTCCGGCAATGTTGCCGAATGATGATACTACTTTTCCTGCTCCTGTGGTGATCTTACCACCGATAGAGAGTATCGGTCCTGCGGCTGCTGCCAAGGCAACACCTTTTATTATCATTTGCTGCATTTCCGGTGATAATTTGCCGAACTGCTCTGCCGCTCCTGATACTAAGTTTGATAACTCTGTAATCACAGGTGCTACCGCAGGAAGTACAGTCTGGCCAATCTGTATACCAGCTATCTTTACCTCATTGAGAGCCTTTGCAAAGTTCTCCGCTGATGTATTGTCCATTTTGTCAAATGCAGTCTGCAGTGTGCCGGCTGAGTTTTGCATTGATGTCATTGCTCCGTTAAAATCCTCGGCATGCTGTATCAATGTAGCCGCGCCCTTTCCTGCTTCCTGCGAACTGAATACATCCGCTATGGACATACCTGTCTCATCACAGTGCTGTTGTACTATGCCAAGCACATCTGTAAGACTGTTACCATCATCCATTAACTCTTTGAAAGACTTTCCTGTCTTTTCCTTGAGTATGTCTGATACTGTGCTGCCACCCTTACCTAATTCATTGAGCATTGAGTTGATATATGTAGTTGATTCGGCTGTAGCGATACCGTTTTTAGTAGTCGTAACGTATGCAGATGTGATATTGTCAAGACTTACACCAAACATATTCGCAGTAGGGATAACTTTACCAATTGATGAGCCTAACTCATTAACTGTGGTTTTACCTAAGTTCTGTGTCTGGATGAGCTTATTGGCTATCTCCTCTGCTGTTCCTGCCGAGCTACCATATGCATTCATGACGGTTGTAAGAACATCCACTGATGTGGCTGCATCTGTAAATCCTGCTTTTGCCAGCTTTGTTGACTCAGTAACAAAAGCTACTGCATCTCCTGTTGACTGTCCTGCTGATATTGCCGAGTATACACTCTCTGCTATATCAGACGCGGCTACACCGGTTTCCTTGGACAGATCAAGGATAGCACTCTGTAAATCCTCTATCGGTACCTGTGATGTATCTGCGATGGTGCTTACCTTTGCCATTGACGTTTCGAAGTCTGAGGCAAGTTTGGCTGTTGCTGTACCCATTCCAATAATCGGTGTGGTTACTGTCTTTGTAAGAGTGTTTCCTACCGATGTCATTTTCTTTCCGGCATTCTGCATACCCTCTCCAGCACTTTCTACTGTTGATTTAAAGTTTTTTGCATTTTCCTGTATCTGCTGGAATGTCTTGGATGCATTGTCATTTGCAGTGATGTCAACACTCAATGTATAGTCAGCCATGTTACACCTTCTTTCTCTTTGGCTTTTTCATTCCATTAGCCTCATAAATCGCATCTATCCAGCCTTTTTCGTTCTTCTCGATCTGCATGATCTCGTTCATGTTCTGCTGAACAGTGACCTTGTCCGCTTTTTGCTGTTTCTTTTTCCACAGCTTACGGAACGGACTGCCCTTTTTACGATGTAGATTGCCCTCTGCATTGAGTACGGCATCTCGAATCATGGTAGATGTGCTGATCGTCTTATTTTCATAGGCTTTGTAAATAAATGCCTTTTCACGTGGAGTAAGTGCCAAATAATCTTTTTTTGTGTACCCAAAATTGACCACAAAAAAAGCAAAGTCCATATCCTCTAGATACGGCTTTGCCATTTTTCTGTGTTCCTCGGTTTCTTTCTCACCTTGGAAGTACTCATATTCGATTAGTTGGCCTGGAATAAAAAAGGCATGTCTTTTGTAAGTGCATTCTGGATTTCCAGTGCAATAGTGGCATATCCTCTCTGCATGAGAGCCTGTTCACAAAGCTTTGAGCCATCGACCTGTCCGATAAATGTATCTGATCCAGCCTCTTTTGTGGCAAACTGGAATACAAGCTCACAAGTCTGAATGCTGAACATACCATTTGTAGTGTAATATTCTCCCATCAAGGAGCTTTTCTTAGCTGCCTCGATGAGCTTTAGCCTCTCAAGGTTGAACTTAAGCTCATACTGTTTTCCATTGATCTCTAACATCTATTATTCCTCCCCCGGTATTGTATCTTTTGATGGTGTATTTCTTGAAAGATCTACAAGAGGTCCCATACCATCAAAAGAATTAGAATATGTGACTGTATCATCATAGGATGCCTCAATAGGGAAATCTGTGATACATGCCAGTCCTCCGAACATGCCTTTCTTTTCTTTCTGGTTATATACCTTAAGACATATTGGATCACCATTTTCAAAAGCTGTTGAAAGAGCTGCCTGTGATGCATCGTCTTTGATATAAATACCATCAATATCAATGCTCCATTCTTTCATTCCCGGGATCTTTGATTTCCATCCACCCTCTGTGTCCTTTGTAGTAACCTCAATAGTATCAGCGGATCTGTTGATCTTGAGGGTCTTCTGTCCTGCTACAGCGTAAAGATTTTCGCCTGTGGCATCCCAGATAGCAAGCAGGATATCTTTTCCTGCGATTGCCTTTACTGCATTTGCCGAAAAATCACAATACGAACCTTTATCGTATATCTCACCAGATACTGCCTGAGCCGTCTCGCTCTGTACTGCTACACCGCTTTTGCTGTCTTCTTTTGTATCAGCGAAAATCTGTCTCATATAGTATTTCTTCATTGCTTCTGTCCTTTCATTTGATCATAAAGCCATAACATATCCTGAATGTATAGCTTAATACTGCGTGTTTCTCTTTGTTCTCCTCGTCCGTATAAATTGACTGTACACCGTTTGATGTCTGCATTATCAGATTGTATGGCTCTGGTATGCTGATATCTACTGTAAGCGCAGTCTCAAGCTCCTCAATGGTCTTGTAAATCGGCACACTTGATGTATTAGGCTCTGCCACAATATGTAAACTCACATTGTAGTCTGTGCAGTACATCGTTTTGGTGTTTGCCGGACGGCTGTTGATAAACTCAGCATATATAAATGGTGCTTTCTGATTTTTCTCAACATGGTCATAACACTTCTTGCCTGTGCCAGCTTTAATCGTTGCCTGTATTTGCTTTATAAGTTCTGTAATTGGAAACTGTTTAAGCATTTATATCAACCTTTCTATATTTTCCTTGAGCAGTCTTATGTATTCCGGTCTTTCGGTTTCTACATTCCGCTGCAGATACCTCTGACCTTCCACATATCCACCATTAACACACACATGTCCATATTCCACATGCGGAGCATAATCTTTGGTGTAACCGACCGATGCACCGCCATCAATCTCATTCATACTTAGCGACTGCCTTAGCTCTCCATGAGGACCACCCGGTCTTGTCTTTTCTGTCGATACAGGTGTACCGCCCTGCTTTCCACGGTTATATATATCTGCAGCACTCACTTTTGCCACAGCCTCAAATCTTGCCTGTGACATGCTATTTAGTGCCCGTGTCAACTCTTCGGTGCCTTTTACTGTAATGCTCATGCTCCATACCTCTTACACTGCACAATCGTCCACCTCGGAGCAAGATTGATTATCTGAGTGATATCCAGCGCATAACCATCTATCTCTAGTACGGTTGCATTTTTGATAACCTCATAATCTATTGGTATTGCATACCTCTGCTCGGTCATTGTTACATCACGGCCATTTACCAAGATATCCTGATCTGTCCAAGGTGTGTGTCTTGCACGACCGTTGTATATCTCTATAGGTTCTTTGACTACATTACCGAGCTCGTCCTCTTCTCCTGTCTCTGACTCGCCATAGAGAGTGACCTGTTCCCAAATCAATAGAAATGCACCACCCTTCTGTTTGATGTCTCATCACCAGCAGATGCCAGCCATGAGTCAATCTCTTCGGCATACTCTGCCAGCACATCATCAACAAAAGATGTGGAGAGGTTTGCTACGTTTTCCGAGGTAATACCCTCGTGATAGCATTTTCTCCACATCTTTACACATGCATCGACAACTATTGATTCAAAGATAGTCGGAAAAGCATCTTCAGATACACCGAGCCTTAAACACAATCGGTCTGTTACTGTCTGGTTGATCTCATCCATGATATCATCATTGATTTTTTCCCCGGACATTCTTTTCTTGATTCGCTCTTTGACTCTATCTATCATGCTTTGCCTCCAATCCAGCTTATTTTTTAGCCTCAGTTGCCACTGTTGCCTCTTCTGTGCTTAAAGATGCAGGCTCTGTTGCAGCTTCAACAGCGATTGGAGCCTTGAAGATACCGGATGCATCCTCTGCATAAAATGTAACACCTTCCATTATAAGAGTATTAACAGATGCACTATCATCAGCGAGATAATGCTTCATTCCAACCATACCTGTCTCATCTGTAGTAAGACCGAATGTCTCTCCTACTGATCCATCTGCTGGAATGAATACTCCATTAAGGTTCTGCTTAACTGTTCCCACTACTGAGCCAGCAGGAAGGCTGTTATCGAGCACTACAGTTCCAAGTCCAAGGAAGTTCTCGACATACTGGAAACCAAATGCTGTCTGAATAGTGATCTGTGCGTTTGCAAGATATGTAGCAATATCCAGCGGATTGATAAAATAGATAGGCTCTACATCCATATCTTCAAAATATGCAGAAAGCTTTGCCCATAATCCGGCAAGTGCCCCTTGAATTGAAGCAGATGCTTTTGCCTTTTTCTCCGCAAGGTTTTCGGCTGTTCCGGTTCCTGCTGCAACAAAAACGAAAAATGTATTCTTAATGCCTTTCTGAATATTTCTCATAAATACTGTATCTGTCTCATTGATAGCTTTCTGCTTGCCAACTTTCTGGATAGCCTCGGCTGTAGTCTGCTTTCTGTACTTATTCAACTTAAGCTCAAAAGTCTTAACAAGCTTTCTCTCTAACTTTGTAAGTAAGATAGTCTCGCCCTCTGCTACCTGATCAGGAGTATTCTTCTGAGTAGTTTTATACATCTTTACTGTAGTACCCTCAGCCATTGGCTTGAGATCTACGATACCAAGTACAGTCTGTAAAGACTTAATCCCCTCCACAAGCCTGTTAGTGTGATCAATGGAGATGACCGGCTCGAGATCTGCTGATGTTGTAGTATTTGCCTCTGCTGCAAATATCTGTTTTGCGTATTTTCTGATTCTGTTCATACTATTTTCCTTTCTGATATAAATCGATGTGCTCCGCGATAAGCCTCTGACGCTCATACGGGCTTGCTATTGTCTTAAGCTTCTTATCGAGTTCCGCTTTGGTGATCGTGGATTTACCACCCATGCTAGGTGCTTTACCTTTAAGCGCATCCTTAACGGCATCCTGTACAGCCTCTTTGAATATCTTTGCAAAATCATTTACATTCTGCTTTGTGCTCTCTGCCTCTGTAGTAATCAACATACTAACAAGAGTGTCAGGAATTGTGATATCCTCGGCTGCAAGCATCTTACGAGCTTCCTTTGCCATACCATTACGAGCAGTTTCTTTCTTGAGGGCATCAAGCTCTTTTTTGAGCTGATCTCTCTCATACTCTGCGCGCTCCTGCGCTCCCATCTCGCCCAGTTTCTTAGCCTCGTCAACAGCTTTCTGTTGGTTGATCTTTTCTCTGGCTAATCTGTCCTTAACGATCTTGTCAACATCCGCATCGGTGTACTTCTTTGCTCCACCCTTATCATCCGACTTTGGTGGATCAGCTTCTTTCGGCTTTTCCCCCTGCGATTCCGTGGATTGTTCTGTTGACTGCTGCCCCTGTGTTTCTGCCGGATCATCTGCGAAAATCTGCTTAATATAGTTACGTGTAAATAGATAGTTTTTCATTTGCTATCTCCTTTCCATAGTTTTAAGTGTCAATGCTTCACTATCCATAGCTTTTTACGACATCCATGCCTGGTCAATCCATGTGCTTTTAATGACTTCCATGCCTGGTCATTTTTTATATCATGGAGATATACTCCGGATATGCCTGTGCTACCATCTCAAGCCCTGTCTTAAATGCCCGGGTGAGTATCGTTCCCTCGAGATATTTAATCAAGTCTAACTTTATAGCAAAATGTCCGCTCCACAGCTCATACTTTGGCTCTTTGTAATCCGCAAGTGAGGCGATATATGTGTTTACCAGCACTGTTACAGCCTCGCACGGTACTGACTGGCCATGTGGCGCATCCTCTGAGTGTCCATCTATTGTAATGGCATCATTGACAATTGAAATCTGTATCATTGATTTCTCCTTTCAGCCATGCTATAAGCTCATTGTGATTTGGGTATGCTCCGATATACCTTTTTACTGTTTTCTCATCCTCAGTCAGTACAATCATTGGTATCTTGTACACTTTGAACCTATCCACCGCGCTAGGTTTTGACTGTAAATTGATATACTCGATCTGGTCAGGGCACTCTTTCTGTATCTCTGCCATAAGAGTTGCTTTTATATGCTTACATGGATTGCACCAGTCAGTGCCACAAATATATATTTTTCTCATGCTACAAAATCCTTTATTAACTGCCTTGCCTTTTCCTTTTGTTCGTTACTGATCTGAGGATCACCGCCATGTGTCATGACATATCTCTCTATCCATTCCTGTTTATCAGGTATCACGATGATAGTAGAACAACGACACCACGGATGAAATGGTGGGAAGTTTAACCCTGCCACCCTGTCCGAGTATCTTACAGGCTTTGATGCCGTGTCAGATTCAATGCTTAAACACCTCTCACATGCTTTACCGTCTCTGATTGGCTCAACCGAATAGTAATCAAACATCTTTTCTATAGCTTGTGCACTTGCCTCATTCATGACGAATGTGCCCTCTGTATATATCAGCCTATATGCTTCTTTCTTGCCTACCATGAATTCTTTTCGCAATTTTCTGACTATGCTGTCATAGTTATCACCTCTTGCGATAGCTGATGAGATACTGGTGTTCATCATATTTGACAGCTTTTGTGTATTTCCCCATATACTCTGAGAAAAAGTTCCTTTCCCAGTCCAATTAGTGTTAACAACACTCTTTACTATATTGGGATTTATTTCTCCAACCGGCCCTGTTTTTTCTAACACTGCATCATATGATCTTTCCGCTATTTTATTTAGATGATTTTCAACTTCCTGCTGCTCCAATGCCCCAATTTTCAACTGCTGCATCCTTACTGATATTTGTAAGCCTTCCAGTCGATTGATTATGTAAGCGGACTTACGAGCTGGTATAAGATGCTCATATTGTGGATACAGCTCTGCAAACTCATCCATATCTCTCATGAGCAGGCTATACTCTTCAGGAGTCAATGCTTTCAAAAGATCTCTATACTCGATCACTTCATCTTTTCCATACTTCATGTAATAAGCAGCTATATGTTTTTCAAGGCGATCTGCTTCTATTTCGTATGTTTCTGTCAATCTCCTATTAAGCTGTGCCTCATCCTTCTCCATTGCCGTTATCAACTGCTGCTGCCTTTTTTCCCAGTATCCCATGCCTGTTCACCTCATACCCATCTGTATCAATCTCACTCTCTTTCTTGATTCTTTCCATCTCTTCTTTCACATTATTAACTACAGATATTACTTTAAGCTGTGTTTCCTGAGACGTAATACCAGAAAGGTTTCCTGCAATCTCTGACTCTTCCAGCAAGTTTGCCGGGAAATTACGAGTAAACTGATATTCTATTTTTATCCAGTCATCTTTTTTCATTCCTGACACTGGATTAGAAAAGATCAGCTTATATCTACGATTCATTCCTGAGGTAAACTTTCGCTCTTCTGTTTTACCAAGATTACTCATAGACTGAAGCTTATACTTGAGGGCTATTCCAGAATCTGCACCGAAATTCTTATCATTAATATTGGCTACCATACTAATCAGGAACATTAATCTCTCAAGCCTATCCAGTAAATTCTCCTGAGTAGTATCAGCACTCGGCTTTGACAAAAATTCGGCTATAATCTTATCTCCATCTTCGCCATCAAAATTCATAATACGATTATCACGAATGAAATTTATATCATCATTATTAAGCTTGGCTCCAAGTATCTTGAGATATGCATCTGCAAAATAGTCAACATCATTGGCTTTCTCGGATATTACCTTGTTGTACGCATCATTAATTGAGAGAATTGTCTCATATAGCCCCTGTCGCTCTTCATTTTCTACATATTCCGCAGCCGGCACACCATCAAATCCGTGTATATCTTCCTCATCACGGAACTTAAGCCCTCCGTCAATATCAAAATATCTTATTGATACTTCATTGGATATCGAACCATGTCTGATACCGTTTTTATCTTTGTATGTACGCACAAAATAACGTGGTCGCATAAGGATTGACTCATCATATACCATAAATGCCTCCATTGGATCGAGATAGGTAATACCGATGTTCCCCATCTCATCAACATAGTACATCTCATATCCCCTGCCATACTGCTTCATGATCTTCGCAAGCTCTGCGTTGTTGTCATCCTGATCGTTGTACTGATCCAGATAATTAATATACTCATTTACCTTTTTATCTTGCGAAGAGACTTTGATTGGAATACCAATAAAAAAGCCATTCATTGTATCCGTGATATATTTTGCGAAATTAACTGCAATCCTTACGTCAGGCTTCCACTTTGCCTTTTTAGGCAAGTTGAATATCTCATATCTTCCCTCGTAAGCATCCTGCAGCTTCTTGTATCTTGTAGATACGAGTGCATCATTTTTTGATATATATTCTGATAATTTAATCTCGTCTATGACCTCATCGTCGGAGATTCTGAATACATCTGGTGCTGCCATTAAATACCGCCTTTCAAACTTGTGTTGAGGTGAGCCTTTGGCTTTCTCCATCCCTCAACTCCATATCTAAGTGATGCCATTGCATCATCAAAAAACGGAACGGGTTCATCAAGATACTCGCTCCGCTTGTCATCAAACTTCCATTTCCATTGTTCTATTTCTTTAATAAAGTTCACACAGGATGGATCTATGTGAATTTTCCTGCCCTTAAGCCAGTCTATTTGAGCTTTAACGCTATTCTGCTCTTTATGTACAGGTCTGGCTCTATATCCGGCTTTCTTCCACATTTTTATTCTGTCCGGCTCTGCTGAGTCACACCACATGACTTTATTCTTTGGGATATTACCATCTGCCTCTGCTATCCACTCTGTAGTGTCTTTCTCATATCCGTACAGACCTTTCATCACATAAATGTCTCCATCCTTGTAACCATATATGTAAATCGCATTTGCGTGATTAAATCCGAAATCCTGTCCTATTGATATATCATCATAATCCTCAAATTTCTGCGATATCAGCTCAATCTCATAGTTATGGAGAATAAGACCGGCTGTCTCTCCCCACTCTCCTAATCCGTATACTCTGTACCCTTCCGGATCAACCTCTTTACGTCTGAGCATACGTCTATGGTATGCCTCATCAATAAATCTATTATTCAGATATGAAGAGCTGTGTGTCATTACATCCGGATCAGCACGATCAAAGAACTGCTTCTTAATCCAATGAGAGGCACTTACCGGATTGAATGTCATTCTGATCTGATAAAAAATGCCGTCTGGCAACAGTCCTCGGAGTCGGTCATCTATGATCTCGAAATCTGCCTGTGTCAGCTCTGTTGCCTCTTCAATCCATACATCCGTAAGCTTTCCTCGCTTGAATGTGATCGACTTCAATTTCTCACGCTGTTCATCGTCCTTGACTCCTCGGAAGATCACCTCATTGCCATTGCCTTTGCACCTCAACTTCATAGCCGACTCATTGATATACCAGTACTTGGAATACTCCTCTCCGAACATACGAAAAATAGCACCCTGCAATTCTGCAAAAGTGCTATCCCTGTTCGTTACATCAACTTTTCTGACACATAGTAAATTGCGTCCTTTATCTTTCATCAATCGTAGGATATAATTCTGTGCTGTGTCCGTAGACTTTCCAGATCCTGCTGAGCCTTTCATCACTATGTATCGTTTGTTACTCTGATTTGCCTCCTTGAATGACTTATTAGCCTGAATATTTATATTCATTCATCATCACCGCCATAGTCAATGTGAATATTCAAATCCATATCAGTATTCAAATCAACTTTATCTGTGAATATTCCAAGATGTTTTCCCAACAGTTCCAATGCCCGCAGCTTGTCACTTAGCTTTGTTTCCCTTTCTGTAGACTCTCCCTTATCACCATTAACAGTCTTTACTTTTACAGACTGAATACATGCCAAATCATCAAAAGATGCCTCATCCTTTATTGAGGCATCAGACATATTGATTACATCAGCAGGATTTACAAATGCAATTCTTGCCAATTCCTGTAATACCCTATCCTGATTGATGCCACATCTTTTTGATCTTTCAGCCATCTTTTCTGCTACGCGACTTTTAACCTTAACATTTGACAACAATCTACTTCCTTGCTGTTCTGCAGTCTTGGGTGAGTATCCAGCTCTTATTGCAGCCTGTGTTGCATTCAGATCTATCAGATACTCGTCAACGAATAATTCCTGTTTGGCGCTGATTTTTGCCATTTGCAACACCACCCTTCATGTACAAACAAAGAGAACTGGTTATTTACCAATTCTCTTTGTTTACATAATAACATAAATCGAGCGGACAAAACGGACAACTTTATTTATTTTCTTTCTGAGACTGCTGCAGATATCTGTCATGTTGCTTTCGTGCGCTCTCGGCTGTAATGCCAATCTTCTG
>ONHG01000040.1 GCA_900317585.1 uncultured Lachnospiraceae bacterium
GCCAGCATTCATCCCGACTGCTTTTCATATGCTAAAAACCGCTTTGCGGTTTCCCATATAAATTCCCTTGTGCTTGGCTCGTTATCACTCAAACTCAATAGTTCCCGGTGGCTTACTGGTCAAATCATAGAATACTCTATTGACTCCCTTTACCTCATTTATAATTCTGCTCATCACTGTCTGAAGTACCTCAAACGGTATCTCGGCTGCTTCGGCTGTCATGAAGTCCACGGTGCGGACTGCACGGACTGCAACGGCATAATCATATGTTCTCTCATCACCCATGACACCTACTGAACGCATGTTGGTAAGGGCTGCAAAGTACTGGTTTGGCATCCATGATGGTTCCTCGCCGTGGGCCTCTTTGTACTCTTTTGCTGCCTTTTCCACTTCGCTTCTGTAAATCCAGTCTGCATCCTGGACAATGCGTACCTTTTCGGCTGTGACTTCGCCGATGATACGGATTCCAAGGCCTGGACCTGGGAATGGCTGACGGAATACGAGATAGTCAGGTAATCCAAGCTCCAGTCCGACCTTGCGTACCTCGTCCTTGAAGAGGTTTCTGAGTGGCTCCACGATATCCTTGAAATCGACATGCTCCGGGAGACCTCCTACGTTGTGGTGTGATTTGATGACTGCAGATTCTCCGCCGAGTCCACTCTCCACTACGTCCGGATAGATGGTTCCCTGCGCAAGGAAGTCAACCTTTCCGATTTTCTTAGCTTCTTCCTCGAATACACGGATAAATTCCTCACCGATTATTTTACGCTTGCGCTCAGGCTCTGTGACGCCTGCAAGCTTGCTGTAGTAGCGCTCCTGTGCGTTGACGCGAACAAAGTTGATGTCGAACGAACCGCCTTTGCCGAATACGCCCTCTACCTCATCGCCCTCGTTCTTGCGGAGAAGTCCGTGGTCTACGAATACGCAGGTGAGCTGCTTGCCGATTGCCTTGGCAAGGAGTGCTGCGAGTACTGATGAGTCTACTCCACCCGAAAGTGCAAGGAGCACTTTGCCGTCACCGACCTGCTCTCTGATTTCTTCGATTGTGTTTTTGACGAATGAATCCATCTTCCATGTGCCTGCACATCCACATACGCCACGGACGAAATTGTAAATCATCTGTGTTCCGTTCTTGGTGTGAAGTACCTCCGGATGGAACTGTACTGCATATAATTTCTTCTCAACATTCTGTGTTGCGGCTATTGGACAGTCTGCAGTGTGCGCAACTACCTCAAAGCCCGGTGCAGCCTCTGCAATTCTGTCGAAATGACTCATCCAGCATACTGATTCTGATGGCAGATCCTTGAACATCACGCCGTTTGCAGAATATGTGATTTCTGTCTTTCCATACTCTCCAACCTCCGGTGTGATTACCTTTCCGCCTAATTTATGCATCATAAGCTGTGCACCATAGCAGATACCAAGCACCGGTATTCCCAGCTCAAACAGCTCTTTCCGGTATGATGGAGAATCCTCTTCATAACAGCTGTTTGGACCTCCTGTAAGGATGATGCCCTTTGGATTCATTTCTTTGATTTTCTCAATGTCTATTTTGTATGAGTAAATCTCACAGTACACGTTGCACTCGCGGACACGGCGCGCAACAAGCTGATTGTACTGACCACCAAAGTCTATGACTATGACCTTTTCCTGATCCATGTTTTCCTCCTAATTGTTTATTCGCTATGCTGCTGTTTTACAATCTTTGAAACGTCACGTAATTGCTGTTTGCCACACTGTGGTGTAAACAATAACAAAAACATAACATATGTTATCTGCTGCCATCTCATTGATTACGTAAAAGCAACATGTATTCTTATGTCATTATAGATTACGGAGTGCTTATCTGCAAGCGATTTTGTTAAATTTCTGTTTTGATTTTATGTGCAATTACGTTATAATAAGTTATAAACACTTTTATAGGCTGAGAGGTTTCATCATGAGTTTTAAAATAATCACTATAAGCCGAGAGTTTGGCAGTGGCGGTCGCTTTATCGGTGAGCAGATTGCTCAAAAATGCGGCATTGAGTTTTACGATAAAAAAATAATTGAGCATGTGGCAAAGGAGCTCGGTATCTCTGAACAGATTGTCGCAAACCAGGGCGAATATGCACCTGCCGGAAATATTTTTTCATATGCATTTGTGGGGCGCGACATCACAGGAGTTTCTCTTTCTGACCAGATTTTCAATATTCAGCAGAAGCTCATCAAGGATATTGCGCAAAAAGAGCCATGCGTTATTGTGGGACGTTGCGCAGACTACATTCTTTCTGACAGGGATGATGTGCTGAATGTTTTTATAGAGGCAAACACTCCTGAGAAGGCTGCAAGAATAAAAAAGCTCTACCAAAAAAGCGATGACGAGGTCAAAAAGCTGCTAAAGGATGTCGATAAGAAGCGCTCTGTAAATTACCGCTACTTCACCGATAAGGAGTGGGGCAGCAGGAAAAATTATGACCTGGTGCTCAACAGCTCTGTGCTTGGATACGATAAATGTATTGAGCTCATCGCATCCGCATACGCTTAATTCACTTAATATACAGCTTTCCTGCGGTTAAGAAACCGTTTTCTTATTTTATTACGAAAAACGTAAATAGAATTACAACCTGTGTGTAATATTAAAAATACTCCTGCATAAACTGTAACAACAGAATATGCAGGAGTATTTTTTGAAATCATATATTGAGACAAGGGCGGTGGAAATCGCCAACTACATAGTTGAAAACAATGCCACGGTGCGTCAGGCTGCAAAGCAGTTTGGCATCAGCAAATCCACTGTGCACAAGGATATCACGGATGCTGACAGGCTGCTTCGCATAAACCCGGAGCTTGCCGCAAAAGCGCGTCACATTCTCGATATCAACAAGTCCGAGCGCCATATCCGCGGCGGACTTGCCACCAGAGAGAAGTATCTGCATCTGCCTCATGTGCATGCCGGCTGAGTGTATATTACCTCCGAATGTTTTTATATGCCAGGTGTTTACGGTGTCACATGACTTGTGAGCACACCGTACAGCCACTTGCCCTCATCGCTTAGATCCTCATAGGTAAAGCCGCTTGTCTTATCGCAGGCAGGTGTTAGAAGCGCTGATTTTTCGTCCTTATTGGACAGATTCCAGCACACATAGCTGATGCCGTAGCTGTCAAGCAGGCTGATCCAGCTGTTTGCAGAATCTATGTCCACCTGACCGTTTCCGTCGGCGCTGCAGATGCCAAACTCTGATACAAATATCGGCAGTCCGGCGTCTGCCGCCGATTTTAGCTTGTTTTGCAAGTCCTCCTTGTGGGTTGCGGCATAGAAATGCAGTGTATACATGATATTATCATAGCCTGTGACAGGGTCCTTGACTGCCTCATCCACATCCTGGCTCCAGTTAGGTGTGCCTATCAGTATGACTGCATCCTTGTCGTAGCTTCTGATTGACGGAATGACCTCGCTGGCGTAAAACTTCACATCTCCCCAGGTCGCACCGTTGCACGGCTCATTACAAATCTCGTAAATCACGTTGTTGTATGAGGCATACTGCTGTGCCATTTTGGCAAAAAAAGTATTTGCCACATCACTGTAGCGGTTTGGATTGCCATCGTTTAGCACATGCCAGTCGATGATGACATACATGTCATTGTTTAGTGCGTACTGCACTCC
The DNA here is from genome assembly GCA_900317585.1 of uncultured Lachnospiraceae bacterium. Classification (GTDB taxonomy): domain Bacteria; phylum Bacillota; class Clostridia; order Lachnospirales; family Lachnospiraceae; genus Roseburia. The sequence continues at coordinate 3,647 of ONHG01000040.1, forward strand.
GTTTTGCACAAGTGTCTCAAGCTGTTGCCTGTCACCATCTGTGCAGTAGCCACCGCTTTCGTAGGTGTACATGGCGAGCCTCACCACGTTTGCTCCAAAGCTTTTTAGCGTGGCAAAGCAATCATTGGTCACATACTGTGGATACCACGCAAGACCGTGTGTGCTGACTCCGCGAAGCTGCACCTCGTTGTTATTTTGATCAACGAGCTTGCTGCCCTCCACATGCAGCTTACCGTTTACTGACGGACAGGCAAGAACTGAGCTCTCCTGTCCGTTTTCTGTGGTGAGCTGCTCTGTGTCAGCCACATTCTGATTTTCTGTACTGTTTTCTGTACTGCTTTGCGTACTGTCCTCAGTATTATTTTCTGCAGAATTCACCGACTCAGTGGCTTTCTCATCTGTCTGTGATTCTGTCTCTTTGTTGCCCTTGTTACCACATCCTGTAAAAATCCCAAGCACCAGCACTGCAGCCAATACCAATGCTATATATTTCTTCATATTGTTATACTGTCTGACTGATTACTGAATGGATGTAACCTTGTAGTCCTCAGCCTCTACAGTCTCCTTTAATTTCTCATCGGAAATGTCAGAGCTTAATGTCACTACTGCAGTTCCGCTCTCATGGCTTACTGCTGCCTCACTAACTGCATCAAGCGACTCGAGTGCCTTCTTTACTCTTGCCTCGCAGTGGCCGCACATCATTCCTTCGATATTCATTGTCTTTGTCATTGATTTTTCCTCACTTTCATTTGGTTTATTTGTTTTGTTTTTTCTATCTGGTGTTGCTTTTCTGTCATGCTTAGGATCATGCACCCTGCACAGATTCAGCCGCAGGGCATTGGTAACAACGCAGAAGCTCGACAGGCTCATCGCCGCCGCTCCAAACATCGGATTGAGCTTCCATCCTAATAAAGGATACCACAAACCGGCCGCAAGTGGAATACCTATTACATTATAGAAAAATGCCCAGAACAGATTTTCGTGTATATTTGTCAATGTAGCACGGCTTAACCGCACTGCTGCCGGTACATCTATCAGGCGGCTCTTCATCAGGACAACATCCGCTGCATCTATTGCCACATCACTTCCCGCGCCGATTGCAATTCCCATATCCGCACGTGTGAGCGCCGGTGCATCATTGATTCCGTCACCAACCATGGCTACCCTGCCCTGTTTTTTTAGCTTCCTTATGACAGCCTCCTTACCATCCGGAAGCACACCTGCGATGACTTCGTCCACTCCCGCCTGCTTTCCAATGGCATTGGCAGTCTGCTCGTTGTCACCGGTGAGCATAACAACTCTGATACCCATATTTTTAAGCTGTCTGACAGCTTCCGGACTGTCCTCCTTTATTGTATCTGCAACGGCTATGATACCGCAAAGCCTGTCATCTGCGGCAAAGAACAGAGGAGTTTTTCCTTCCTTTGAAAACTCGACAGCTTTCGCGCGCATATCATCTGACACTTTTACAAATTTGCTGACAAAAGCAAGATTTCCTGCTTTTATCATTTTGCCTGCAAGTATTGCAGTCAGACCATTTCCTACAACAGCGCTAAAATCCGTCACCTCTGCAACGGCGATTTCATCCGTTTTAGCGCGCTCCATAATGGCTTTTGCAAGCGGATGCTCGCTCTTGGCCTCGACTGATGCGGCTATTGCAAGAAGCTTCCTTGACCACAGTGCTTTATCTGTTGATGAGTACGGATTTAAATCGTCTGCCTTACGCTGACACTCACCGGCATGCTTGCCGATTTCCTCAAAAAATGTCTCATCCGGCACGATATCCGTCACCTTCGGCTCACCGCTTGTTATGGTGCCTGTCTTATCAAGAGCCACAATCCGTGTGCGGCCTGTTGCCTCAAGGCTTGCCGCTGTCTTGAAGAGTATACCGCTCTTTGCGCCCTTGCCATTTCCTACCATTATCGCAACAGGAGTTGCTAGTCCAAGTGCACAAGGACAGCTTATCACGAGCACCGAAATGCCTCTGGCAAGCGCAAAGCCCACTGTCTCACCGGCTATAAGCCATGCTATTATTGTAATGATTGCAATTGTAATAACCGCCGGCACAAATACTCCCGATACCCTGTCAGCGATTTTTGCAATAGGTGCCTTTGTCGCTGCGGCATCAGAAACCATCTGTATAATCTGTGAGAGTGTGGTATCTTCGCCTACTCTGGTTGCGCAGCATTTTATAAAGCCTGACTGGTTCACTGTGGCAGCGCTTACTGCATCTTTCGGCTGCTTATCCACAGGGATGCTCTCTCCTGTGAGTGCCGATTCGTTGACAGCGGTTGTTCCCTCTATTATTTCACCGTCCACAGGGATATTTCCCCCCGGTCTGACCACGAAAATATCGCCCTTTTTCACTGCATCCACAGAAATTTCCTGCTCCACGCCATCCCTTACAACGGTTGCTGTCTTTGGGGCAAGCTGCATCAGGCTCTTTAAAGCGTCTGTTGTTTTGCCCTTTGAGTGCGCTTCAAGCATTTTTCCGACAGTAATCAGTGCCAAAATCATGGCTGCGGATTCAAAATAAAACTCATGCATATATGACATGACCGCATCCATATCGCCATTCACCTGCGCAGCTGTCATGGCAAAAAGTGCATACACGCTGTATCCAAACGATGCCGCAGAGCCAAGCGCAACAAGCGTATCCATGTTGGGAGCGCCGTGAATCAAGCCCTTAAAGCCACTGATAAAAAACTTCTGGTTTATTACCATTACCGCCACTGTAAGCAGAAGCTGCAAAAGCCCCATAGCCACATGGTTTCCATTGAAAAACTCAGGCAACGGCCAGCCCCACATCATATGTCCCATGGAAAAATACATGAGAACAACTAAGAATATGAGAGATGCTATAAGCCTGTTGCGCAGCTTCGGTGTCTCCCTGTCTACAAGCGCATCCTGCGCTGCCTTTAGCTGCTCTAAGCTGTTATTCGCTTTGTCATTTTCTGATTCTGTTGCTGTGCCTTTGGGACTTGCTCCATAGCCCGCCTGCTCTACTGCCTCCACTATCTGCGCATCTGTCGCGCTTCCCTCGACTCCCATCGAGTTGGTCAAAAGGCTGACAGAGCAGCTCGTCACACCATCAACCTTAGAGACCGCCTTTTCCACTCTGGCAGAGCATGCCGCACAGCTCATTCCTGTAACTGTATATTGCTTCATACTGTCTGTATTTCCTTCTTTCTACTATTCGAATCTAACTATTCAGAAGCCTTTTCTAAAATCTCTCAATTCCTGTCACCTTGAAATCCAGTCTTTCGATGGCAAATGTGATTTCCTCATCGCTTAGCTCTCTGGTTGCCTCAACATATGCCACGCCATGCTTTAAATCCACATCTGCCGATACTCCGCTCATCTTCTGAAGCGAGCGTGTGACTGAGTTCTTGCAGTTCATGCAGTGCATTCCGTCTATGTGCACATCTGCTCTCGTGACTATCTCGCCTGTAAGCTGTACTGTGGCTTCCTCGTCCTCCTTCATGGCTCCACCGCCACAGCAGGCGCCCTCGCCCTTTGAATGCTTAATAGTCTCCTTTAAGCCCACAATCACCAGAGCGGCAATTATTGCTATTATTAATATTGTGATTATTGTACTCATTTTTATACCTGCCTTCTTATAATGCTACTTCATAAGCTTCTGCAGTGTGTTCAAAAGCTCATCTATTGTCTCATCCTTGCCGGCTCTTATGTCATCTGCCACACACGTCTTTATATGATTGGCCAAAAGGACTTTATTGAAGCTGTTGAGCGCGGCATTTGCGGCCGCCACCTGTGTGATGATGTCAGGGCAGTAGCAATCCTCATCCAGCATACGCTTGATTCCACGGATCTGCCCCTCTATACGGCTAAGTCTGTTAATGAGATCCTTATATTCCTGCTCTGACCGCTCTTTTTTGCGGTTGCAGCAACAGCATTTGGTTTCTTTTTCTGCCATGGGTGCCTCCATTTGTTCTTTGTTCCGCATTATGCATTTGTTTCACATGTCTAACCATACCCCTTACAGGTATCTGTCTTCAAGAGTATTTTATACCCCGGCGGGGTATATTGCAAGGGAAGATTTCCTTATTGAGAAATTTTCATGTTATACCATACTTTTATAATAAAAGCATGCAAGCTGTGTCCTGTCCCTCAGCTGCAGCTTTTCAAGTATGACACTGATATAGTTTCGTACGGTTCCCTCACTCAGATACAGCTCATCCGCTATTTCCTTGTTGTTTAGTCCTTCTGCAACCAGCTCTATGATTGAAAGCTCCTTGCCGCTTATATCATAGCTCTTCATTGCGTCAATGAACCGGGCCTGACCGGTGCCTGATGAAGCTTTACCATCAGCTCCGAACAGGTGTGGTATCCTGTCCATTATCTGTGTTCCAAACACTGTCTGTCCGTTGTTTACAGCTCTAAGTGCCGGGGCAATACTCTCAAAGGCCTGTTTTAGTATATAGCCCTTCGCCCCCAGCGAGATTGCTTTTACAATGTATTCATCATCCGAAAATGTAGTCAGAAGAAGTATTTTGGCATCCGGATATTTTCCGAGTATTTTTTCTGCTGCTTCAAGACCTGTCATGCCCTGCATCCTTATATCCATGAGCATCACATCTGGCATATGCTCCTCGTACAGCTTTACCGCCTGCTGCCCGCTGTCTCCAACCGCAGACACCTCTATGTCATCCTGTGCGCTCAGTATTGTATTCAGTGAAAGTGATACGAGATTATCATCATCTATTATTACTATTTTCATGTCCTGTTCCTTTCTTTTTCAAGCCTTGATTTTATGATTAAAGGGTCAAAAGGTATCATCGATGCATGCTTGCATGCAATTCGATGTATACCTTAGTGACCCGCACTACACCGAGAAAGTAGCAATTTGATGCGGGGATGCAGCAAATTAGCGGATTTCGAGGTTGAGTCAGATTACGGGAATGCGTAGCATGTAGTAATCTGATTAATCATAAATGAGGGGCAAAATACCTTTTGACCCTCATATCATTTTTTTATATCCTCACTTCTTCATGAGCGTCACAAATATCATGAAACCATCGTCTGCCTTTATACGCATGGTTCCTCCTATCGCTGCAACACGCTCCTTTATATTTTTTATGCCTATTCCATCTCCTGTTTCTCCCGAAAGTCTTATTTCGTCAGCCGATGTGCCGTTGTCCATTATCTCAAGCTGGTAAAAGGCGGGATGCTCTCTGACTATTATCCTGATTTCATCGCCGTTACTGTGCTTAACTGCGTTGTTTAGCGCTTCCTTTGCAATTGCAATAAAAGCATACTTGACATCTCTGGGCACATCATCCTCACAGTCGTATTCGAGTGAAAATGCAAATGCACTGTCTGTGGGCTTAAGCTTCGCAAGCGCCTGACGCAAATCGACCGATTCATCGTACAAATCATGAACGCTTTTTCTCATGCTGTCCATTGCCGTATCGAGTGTACTCTTTAGGTCTGCGATAGGCGCTTTAAGCTTTTCATCGGTATTTATCACACCGATTGCTCCCACCTGCAAAATAGAGCGCGTAATCATGTGCCCCACGTTGTCGTGTATCTCCCTTGCGATACGGTTTCTCTCCTTTAGCGTGGCATTGTATATCTGCGCATTCTGCTTCTCGATAAGCTGGTGATTCATCTGCTCCATAAGCATGTCGTGCTCCATGGACGCATCTCTCATGCTGTGCAGCTTCATCTGATACCCCAAAAGCAGCTCTGTGAAATACGAAAGCATTACCGCAAAAGCCATGAGAAGTACAACCTCCAGGATATAAAAAATCCCGGGTGCTATATGTTTTATCTTTAAAATACAGTCCACCGATACAGCTATCCCCACTAAGGCTGCAGCCATCCTCGACACCGTGTATTTTCTCTTTCTGAATACCATCGCTGCATACGGCAGCATAAAAAATGATGGTGCAAAAAATACTCCGGACAGAATATAAACCGCCAGAATCAAATCCAAAGCCCGGTCTGCCATTTTGCTCTTGTTCTCAGGACTCATCTGCGGCACATCCTGCATGTCTATAAATGTGCACACGATTATTCCTGTAAGTATGCACGCTATCATGACATAATCGACCTGAAGGGATACCACCATAAGCATCACGCATGATAGAACTATTAAAAACTGACTACATATCTTATACATCAAAAGCCTCCATTTCCATAAAATAAGCTTACAACAAATTCCATCAAACGTCACTATGACAAATGTCATTTTTTTACACAACAATGCCTCATCCAAACATAAATACGAATGTGACATTTGACACTTACTTTCCGGCACGCCATATAGTAATCTGTTATTGAGCCGGATATCAGGCTTGCAAACGAAAATACAACATTATGGAGGCAATTCAATGGATACAACCAAAAATGCAATAGAAGTAACCAACCTTGTAAAACGCTACAAGGAGCTTGTGGCACTCGACCATTTCAATCTGACCGTTAAAACCGGCGAGATTTTCGGATTGCTCGGACCAAACGGCTCCGGAAAGACCACCACTATAAACTGCATACTTTCCCTGCTCACATACGATAAGGGAGATATAAAGGTATTCGGGCAGGAAATGTACTCAAACAGCTACGATATCAAACGCGAAATCGGCGTGGTCATGCAGAATGTGGCCGTGTACGACGAGCTGACTGTATATGAAAATATCGACTATTTCTGCGGTCTTTACGTGAGTGACAAAAAGCTCCGCGAAAAATATGTAAAAGAAGCAATGGATTTCGTGGACATAGCGGATTACAGCAAATTTCTGCCAAAGAAGCTCTCAGGCGGACTTTTGAGACGTCTCAACATCGCGTGTGGCATAGCACACAAGCCAAAGCTCATCTTCTTCGATGAACCGACCGTGGCTGTTGACCCTCAAAGCAGAAACAAGATTCTGGAGGGCATCAAAAAACTAAACCGTGATGGTGCGACAATCATCTACACCTCACACTACATGGAGGAGGTTGAGCAGCTCTGTGACCGAATACTCATCATGGACAAGGGCAAGGCTCTCGCGCTCGGCACAAAGGATGAGCTAAAGCGCATGATCAAAAATACAGAGACAATAAACGTAGAAATTGCAGACCTGTCAGAAGCACAGCTTGACTCATTAAAGCAGCTGCACAATGCATATCAGGTCAGCTTTGAAAACGGACAGCTTCGGATTCATTTCAGTGGCGGACGCCACAATATAATCCATGTGCTTGATTATCTAGAGCAGAATAATCTGTCCTTCGGTCAGGTGTACACGCAGCTTCCGACTCTTAACGACGTATTCTTAGAGATTACCGGAAAGGAGCTAAGGGATTAATGAATGGACTAAAATTATTTTTTCACAACTCAAAATACACAATGCTAAGCATGCTCCGCCTGAAAGTCACGCTGTTCTGGACACTTGCATTTCCACTGATACTCGCCACCTTTATGTATATGGCATTCGGAAATCTGTTTGAAAAGGATGAAATGTTTAAGACAATAAATGTAGCAGTGGTTGAATCTGAAAATGATGACACTCTGATGAGCGTGCTTGAGTCTCTCGATGTAAACCATACTGATTCAGCCAGTAAATCCGACGACAAGGCCGACAGTTCAAATTCATTTTCAGACCTCATAAACATGAAGCTAATGGATAGCTCAGCAGCCATAAAAGCTCTAAATGACAAAAAAGTGACCGGCATTATTTACACAGAGGATGCTTCACTTGTAGTGGATGAAAACTCATACAATGCCACAATACTTGAATCCATCCTGACACAGTACAAACAGCAAAAAAACGTATTTGCAAACATAGCAAAGACAAATCCGGCTGCACTTGAGGCTGCAATTGCCGGACTATCTGACACCACATCAGAGTATAAAGAGATTTCTCTTTCATCGGGAAATCAGGATGAATACACCAATTACTTTTACGCTGTATTTGCGATGAGCTGCCTGTTCGCCTCATTTTCAGCTGTGACAGCCACAAACCGTCTGCTTGCAAACACAAGTCCTCTCGGCATGCGAAAAAGCCTTGCAGCTCTAAGTAAAAACATACTGATTTTTTCAGAGTATATCTCACTCTTAATCATCCATTTTATTGTCGAGCTAATTGCATTAGTCTACCTGACACTACTCGGTGTGGACTTCGGAAACAAATATCCGGCAATCATCCTGACACTGTTTTTCGGCTGCATGATAGGTCTTTCAATCGGAGTGATAATAGGTGCCATTCCTAAGCTTACAGAGGGCAGCAAAATCGGTATCTCTGTCGGAATCGGCATGGTGCTTTCCGTGCTTGCGGATCTATGCGCCAACGGTATAAAAGATATGATTGAGCACAAGTTTCCGATTGCTAACCGCCTCAACCCTGCCTGTCTCATATCCGACTGCTTTTACTCGCTCAACGTATATGACAGCTACGACAGATTTTTCAGAAATATATCAATAATGGCAGTTGAATCAATGATTCTTTTAATCATTGCCTTTGCACTGCTTCGGAGGGAAAAATATGCAAGTATTTAAATCATATTTCAAAATACTCAACAGACATATGGGCCAGATGATTATGTATCTGTCCATATTCATAGGTATCATGGTCGTTCTCACTGCGACACGCACAAACAAGGCTGAAGGTGATTATGAGGCTGCCAAGCCCAAATTTGCGGTATTTGACTACGACAAATCATCAGAAAGCAAAGCTCTGACAGAGTATCTTAAAAAGACATGCATCCAAAAAAATATCAAAAATGACAAAAAGGAAACTATGCAGGATGAGCTTTTTGCCAGAAATGTAAACTGTATTCTCATCATAAAAAAAGGCTTTAGTCTCGATGTCGTGACCATACCCGGTACACAGGCAGCGACCACCTTTGAGTCTGCCATAAACAGCTTTACGAAAACGTACAATACCTACATCTCTTCCGGCTACTCTGAAGCTGATGCTCTAGCCGCAGTAAACACCTCGCTAAGTCAAAAGGCTTCTGTCTCGCTGCTCAGCGGCAAAAGTGTCACCTCGCACTCAGGGATATTCTACTGCTTCAGTTATCTGGGATGGGTGCTCCTTATCATGATGATTGCAGGTATAGCTCCTGTCCTTCAGGTTTTCTCCAAAAAAGAAATCAAAGAGAGAATATCCTGCTCATCCTATAAATTTGCAAACTACAACCGCGAGCTGCTTTTGGGTGTGATTTTAACCGGACTTGTGGTATGCGCTGTAATTTTTGTCTCAGCTACAATCATGTTTAAAGGCAGCACATTCTCGTTTTCAGGTTTCCTGTTCACACTCAACATGCTCTGCTACATGCTCGTTTCACTGGCATTTGCCTTTTTAATCAGCAAAATTACCTCAAAAAGTGAGATACTGAACATGTTTGCGAACACAGTGTCACTCGGCATGGCATTCCTGTGCGGTATATTTGTGCCGGAGGAATTTCTAAGTGATGGCATCATAAAAGCCGCCCACTTCCTGCCTGCCTACTGGTACAACCAGGCTGTAAAAAATATTGACTTTCATCCGGTCAAGGAGCTTGGCTTCATTTTCATGTGCATGGGAATACAGCTGCTGTTTGCCGCCGCAATAATTGTCGTTGCCCTTCGCATCACAAAAGCGCCTGACGGCATCAAAAAACATGCAGTAGCTGTAGCTGCTCATAAATAGCTCTGCCTCATATGAATATATACAACGAAAAAGCCGGTACATCATGCTTCCATGAATGTACCGACTTTAAATACTTAGCAGTCCGTACGGGAATCGAACCCGTGTTTCCGCCGTGAGAGGGCGGCGTCTTAACCGCTTGACCAACGAACCGTGTATTATAATATCATGGTCAAACGAATAATGCAAGTACTTTTTTAAGTTTTTTTAAAAATTTTTCCGATCTCTCCACCTTGAACATTATCCCTTTAATGTTCTTGTTTTATTAATTCATTTTCACTTATGTAAAAGCTTAATGATAATTACTATTACTCTTTCCGACCTGCTTATCATAAAAGCTTTAATACATCTTGTTTATTGATACCTCAATTTATCGCTACTCCAAATATTTCTCCTTCCATTTATTTATTTTTAACTATTCATACTTAACCTCTTGATAACATTATACAATCTTTCGGTCACACAACGGTCACACGGAAACAACTTTGTGAAAACTGCACATTGAACAATTAGTTTCCAGTCTGATTTTTAGACATTTTTTGCTTGTTTTAGTCATTTTTCACCTTTTTTTTAAATCGATACTCATTTTCCATTTTTCATTTAGCAGCCTAACAACTGTATTTTCGCATCATCTTCTAACTTATCTTCAAAAACTTTCTCATACTCTCTAATTTGTCTCATCGTTTCACCATAATAAGTTACTTCGTTATAAAATCTTTTGAACACAAATGGATTTTCTGTCTCTTGTTCTAATATGTATTTCTTACCGTTTTTATCCAAAAAGAAATTACTATACTGACCATCTTCACTTTTCAATATATTAATTCTCTCTTCTTTTGGATCATTTATGGAATACGTCTTTTCATCTGCATATTGCTGCATCAATATTCTTAGTTCTTCTACATTGGTAACTTCTCTAAATTTTCCTGAAAATGGATATTTAATATTTTCACTAAAATTACTCTTTAACCATAATGCAAAATTTCTTTTCATATCCACTTCTGATGTATATATTTTTTCTTCCGTTTCCTTTCCTCTTTCACTAACATACAATATATACTTTTGTTCCTTTTTTCTTAAAAAATATTGAATTTCAGAATCCAAATAGATATGGACTTCATTGTCACTTTCTACCAACTGAATATCTTTACCTACATACTGCTTTAATTTTTCTAAATAATCACGATTAAACATTTATCCTTTTCTCCTGTTATGAAGTGACTTTTGTCAAGAGTTAATTTCAAGAAATTTTTCTTAACCCCAGTCACATTTGTTTTCCTGACAGCATTGGAAAAGAGCCC
>ONHG01000041.1 GCA_900317585.1 uncultured Lachnospiraceae bacterium
CAACTGTTTTTTGTAATATTTTTAAAGTTTTTAGGCATAAAAAACAGTGGCTCTCTATGACAGAAACCCACTGAAGTGATGCCTAACTAAATGACATTGCATATTTTCCTCATACCCTGAAATATACCTTCCTAATTCTTTCTTCGGTTCTCTTCCATCCTTAAATTGATGTGTGGTATATATAAAATGCATAATAAACCATACTTCAATACATGGATTAGACACAATAAATTGAATATTCTTGGATGTCTCCTGCAATTTCTTTACTAATTTTATCTTTTGTAGACTACAATCCATATCCAATACAATATATGCTTTATCTCCATTTGATACTGATAACTCATATCTTTTCCATGCATTTTCCATTGATTTGAGCATTCCTGCCGGATCTGTATCAAGCCCCGTATTCACATACTGAATGGAATATTTACCATGTTGTTCCTGAAAAGAAAGAAAATACTGCTTCTCAGTCTTATTTTTTCCTTCACCTGTAAAAATCATTATAGGCCTCTTTTTACGGGTAATATTATTCCTCTTTTTCTTTTGAAATTTTCTATCTGCCAATCACAGTACCTCCCCTGCCCTTAGAAACGGAATTGCTCCATACCTTCCCATCAAATACCCTTTTTCAATGTTTTCTGTCTTACGGACAGAAAATTCGTCAAGGGAATACAAATCAGTTACTCCACTTTTTGCATCCTTCTCTGTAAAGTAAATCTGATCTCTTCGAAACATATCTAATGACAAAATGCCAGTCTCATGTGTTGTCACAATTAACTGGGCTCCATTTTTGTTTACTTGCGAATCTCTAAACAAGTTAATTATAAATTTCACAATACTTGGATGCATGCTTTTATCAATTTCATCAAGAATTATAGTCTTGCCTTTTTCGAATGCATCCCTCAACAATGGACCATAGTAAAACAGTAACTGCGTTCCCATTGATTCTTCCTGAAGTGTAAGTGAAAATACCTTTTCTTCTCCATTTTCAGCTACAACAGTATGACCTGTTGTTATTTCAACATCATTTCGTTTTCCCTCTTTTGTATCAAGCTCTATACTGCTAATGTTAATATCAGCCTGTTTTAATAATTCCCTTGTAAAGTCTATATATTCCTTACTCTCATCTGCCTGATATCTGTCAAATGCAACATTGCTCAACTCCTGTACTTCCGTAAATGTATCAATTGATTTTGCTAACCATTCAAACGGAACCTTTGTGCATTCCACATTCCACGTAGTGGCCGTTGCCAGAAATAATTTATTAGATGTATTCATCTGATATGCAGCATCAAGCTTTACCTTATATAACCTATTAAATTTAGGTTCTTCATTTTCTATCAAATCAAATATTAGGGTTGGTTTTGATGTATTGTAGCAGTACAGATACTCTTCAATAATCCTTTCCTTTGTTGCACTAAAACCATAAATATACTTCTTCTCATCTCCAGCAACAAATGTAAACTCGAAAGATGTAGGTTTATTGTGCGACTCGAAATCCAGTTTAAACGGCACTACCGGCAATTCATCTGTAATCTGCACATTATTTGAATTTCTAATCATGTTTAAAGCAACCGTAAAAGCCTTAAACAAACTGCTCTTTCCCGAAGCATTTGCCCCATAAATCGTCACAGTATTAACGGACTTATACTCTCCCTTTGTAATAAGATTCTCTGAATGATTCTTATCTCTTGAAGGTTCCAGACTCAAATACACCTTATCTCTAAGCGATAAAAAATTTTCGACTGTGAACTGTACCAGCATATGCCTGCCCCCTTTTCCACTCACAATATTGTTTCGATAATATTATTATATGTCTTATATTGTATCACCGCAACAATATTATTCGCATTTTTGCATTTTTTCTACAAAATCAGCAATAATTTTGTTAACCCGCAACATTATTATGCGTTCTCTCCTCTTTGTTCTTCTCCTTCATAAACTCCTCGGTGATACCTGCCATCGCGATTGCTTCCTCCGCTGTCAGCTTGTACCCATGCCTGTCTATTCCATTGATCTTTGACACGAAATCGCTGATTTCATAACGAAAGCCCTCTCCCTGAAATATCGGCTCATAGACCTCCACCTTGCCCGGGTCCTCATAGTGCACTTCAAATCTTCTGGTGAGCCACCATGGTGACGGTGCGAGAATATATCCGTTTGTTCCTGCTATGACAAGCTGTCCTTCTGATTTGACTGCCACACCGTTTTTTGCTAATGCTGTCGCATTATCGTATTTAAGCGATACCTTTGTATACACATCAACCCCTGTCTCATCATACAATATGTCAAAATGCACACTCTTGTAGTCATTACCCAGAAGCTTAATCGCAGGAAGAAGCGTATAGCTGCTGAACTCTAAGAAGCTGCCTCCGTAACTGGCGTCCGTTCTTTCTCTGGATTCCTTATTTGCCAGCCGTGTGAAGCACGCCTCCACGTCACGAATTTCGCCTATTTTGCCACTCTTTGCTACATTGAGGAGCTGTCCAAAGCCCGGACAGTATGCTGTCTTTACTGCTTCCATCAGTACTCTGTTATTTTCCCTTGCATAGCTATATAGCTGCTCTGCCTCTGCCCTGGTAAATCCGGCAGGCTTCTCACATAGCACATTTTTGCCATGTTCTAGCGCCTTCTTTGCATATTCATAGTGAGTCTCATTCGGCGATGCTATATATACCGCATCCACCTGCTCCAGAAATTCTTCATACGAATCACTATAGTTTGGCAAGTCATGTCTGTTCCCAAAGGCATACTTTTCTTTTAATTCCGGATTATAGGTGCAGCGGATATTGATACCGCTGACGTATTTTGCCTCCGCTATGAATCTTGGCACTATTCGTCCTGTGCCCACTATTCCCACATTTATGATTTTGAACTTACTTTTCCTGATCATAGTTGAGGAAATGTCCGGGGTTCGTTCCAGATAGACTACCTCACAAAACTGCTTTAAGTAATCAAAAGTGCCAACCCAGTCTGAACCTACCGTAAAGATATCCGCCCCATACTTTTGTATGTCCTCTATCTTTTGTCCGTCATGGTCCTCTATGATAATTTCATCAGCAAAGCCTGTTCTTCTGACATTCTCTATTCTGTCCATAATAGAATCCACTACATTTACCTTGCCTCTGGCCTCGTCAAAGTGCTCTGTGGTGACTCCGACTATCAAATAATCACCAAGCTCCTTTGCTCGCTGTAAGAGTTTGTAGTGACCCTCGTGGAACAGGTCGAATGTTCCGTATGTTATTACCTTTTTCATAAATTCCTCCATGAATAATACAACGCATCCATGCATTGCATATTTTATTGTATTCCAAATACCTTCATATCTATAAGCTGCTGTATATCCTGATAACAAAGGCTGGTATGAAATTCCTGCTCCATCAATGCTTTCAGTTCCAGCTCCTGCTCTTTGTAGTTTGGATAATCATGCCCACCTAGTACCTGCTTCGGCGTCATATAATCATCTCCATATTTTAATCTCAAAATATAGTCATATTGCTTTGGCACCGCTATTGTAGTGTACTCAAACGGCATTTCTATCCACTCATCATAATACTCCTTTGGCACATGATAATCCTGACCATTCTGACACCTCATCATGGAGCACACCTCATCAGCATCCTGTGGTTCACACTGTTGCATTGCTAAATCCACAAGCTTTTTTATCTCATGAAACAGCCTGTTATTCCAATCTATTTTTATGCCTAGTTTCCGCTCCCACAGCTTTGCTATCTCCAAATCATCCTGAGTATATGGTGGTTTTTTTGATACAGTCGAAGCAGTAACCATCAGTATATGTACTAAGTGTACAAGCTCTTTACTCTTTTGTGAATCTCTTGGCAGATAATCAATTGGAAAAATATCTATCCCCGTTGAATATGGACACTTGTGAAATCTTTCTAAAAAATCAGGTTCAAAGCTCATGTGTCTGCTGTTTATGACCCTCATAATACAATTATCATGCTCTGTATCATTATAGATGTTTTTCATTTCAAACCATTTATCAAGCTCTTTCGGTGCAATCTGTGCAAATCTGTTCCAATCATCACGAAGCATCCCTATGTCTATATCATCATCCCATGGTATAATCCCTTTATGTCGTACTGTTCCAAGAAGTGTCCCCCACTCTGCAAAATATCTGATATTATGTTTCTTGCAGATTCTCTTTATTTCCTCCAATGCCTCTATCTGTGAAGCCCAATATCTCTTCATTCTGGATTCTATATAAAATCCTTCCCTTTCCTCACCCTCAAAAAATTTTTCATCTGGATGCAACATATTACTCTCCAATCATGTTTTTATAACCTTTTGGTACTATAATTGTTGTGTTCTCAAAAGGCAGCTCTATTCCATCTTCAAACCAATCTGTCCTATATCGGTTATTTATACCAATCTGTAAATCCGGTGTTATCCTTACCATTTTGGTTCTATTTTGCTCTCCGGATGCTACAGTGTCGGCTGCTCTGATAAAACTACGCTTCACATTACTCTCTTTACTAATATCAATCTGCACTTTGTCCTTCCACTCATCTACAAGCGATAACTCCTCTGCTGTATACGGAGGCATATCCGATATGAAAGAAGAAGTCTTGAGCAGTGCTTTTATCAAATCCAGTCTAACCTGTTCTTTCTGTACATCATCTTCCACATAGTCTATTGGTGATATATCTATCCCCACAATATCCGTGCTACCATGGAATCTCTCCATATAATCATCATCTCTCACCATATACGCATCCGTTATAATATATGTACGCATATCCATGTGTTCGTCATTTGAATATATACTCTGATATGTGAACCAGCTATCCAGTTCCATACTAAGACAATTCATAAATTCCACGTAATCATCTCTTAGCATTCCCAAATGAATTCCTTCTGACTGCGGAAGGTATCCCGCAATCCTGACAGCTCCTGTAATAGTATCTCCAATTGCGAAATATCTAAGCTTTTTCTTGTTACATATTCGCTTTATCTCTGCAAGCACCTCAAGCTCCGCTGCATGATTACGCTTTGTCATCTCATTTATTTTAAATCCATCTATGATATCTGGTTTAAAATATGAATTGTCAAATTTGCATACCGGATTAGCTTTCTGATTAAGGAACCTTTTATAATATCCATAAGATACATTTTCTATATATCTCCAAGTATCATCTATTGTTTTATCACCGCGTTCTTCTTGCAATGCCTCAACAAAAATATCATAATACGGATAATTATGTCCTCCTCCTCTGTTAATCGGAGTCATATAATCATCACCATAATTTTTTCTCAATATAAAATCATAGCCCTTTGGCACTGACACCTCAATATTTTCAAAAGGCATACGTATCCTTCCATCAAATACATCCTTTGGGATATAATAATCCTGTCCATTAGCTAATCTATGTGGCACCGTATAATAATCTGACTGTTCCTCCGAATATACACTAAGGATTTCCTCCTTTAGCACATATAGCTCCTGATCATCCGGAACTTCATTTGTAAATGTCACATGACATAATCTCTGTAATGTTTCAAGCAGGATTTTTTCATTTTTTTGTGCAAAATAATATTCATCCGAATTTTTTTTACAATTCTGCCTATCTGCTCTGGCAGTAACAATCTCGGCAATTATTTTTAATGCATCATACTGCTCATTCTCCTGTTTCTTGTCTCTTGGTACACAATCTATTACAAACACATCTATTCCTGCCGGGAATGAAAAACCGTGATATCTCTTTATAAGGTCTCTGTCGCATGAAAAACTCAAAGTATTTGTTATTCTAGACGCATGTCCTCCCCAACCGGCATCATTATACACATCATAAAGCTGAAGCTCATTCTGACAGTTTGCTATTGCATATTTTAATTTATCATAATCTTTTCTCAATACGCCTATATCTATATCATCATCCCACGGAATAAACCCATGATGTCTTATGGTTCCAAGCAATGTACCCCAATCAGCAAAATACGGTATATCCAATGTCTGACAAAGTATATCCACCTTATGAAGTATTTCCAGACTAGCTGCCCATGAATTTTTCATAAATGTAGCTATATAAAATCCGTTTCTCGTCTCCCCATCAAAATATTCTTTAGAAAAATTCAAAGTCACTGACTTTAAATCAAGTACACCTGTATGCTCGCATTTTTCAAGAAAACTCTGCCATTCACCCTCCTTTCTCTCTGCAATTTTCTTCAATTCAGCCTCGTTCTGTTTTTCCGTATTAGCATCAAACTTATTAAAGTCAAATCTGTCAGCAAACCGTTTAGGTACAACACGTTCTATCAATGAATTTCTAACATAATCTATATTAATAATATTCAACGTCTCAATTATCCATTTACAGATTTCATCATCTGCAAAGATATCACTGATGCATTTCATATTCTTCTTTTCTTCTATCAGCCTAATATTATCATTATCGCACATAATAACAGAGGCCACTACTATGTATGCGCTCATTTTATTTACCAGAAAATCTCTTGTGTTGTATGCTATCAGATAGCTCTGTGCCGCATCTAATGCCTTATTTGCAAGCTTACAAATTTTTATATACTCTTTTTCTTCCCAATACTTTGATATGTCATCTATGTATTTTTTTAATTTTATTGCATTTTTTTCTTTACTATTCATCGCTTTACCTTTTCTTTAATTGAAAAAGGGAGCCATGGTCTCCCATGACTCCCGGAAGTATCGTGTACGAATACTATTTATATCTTCAAGTAACCTAAGACTACTGAAGGAGTGATAATACACCCTGTGTTGACTGATTTGCCTGAGCAAGCATTGACTGGCCAGCCTGCTGAAGAATGTTATTCTTAGAGTACTTAACCATCTCATCAGCCATATCTGTATCACGGATACGTGACTCTGCTGCTGTTACATTCTCTACAACGTTGTCAAGGTTATCAATTGTGTGCTCGAGTCTGTTCTGAACTGCACCAAAATTAGATCTTGCTGTTGAAACAAGCTGAATTGCTGATGTAACATTTGTAATCAATGTCTCTGCTGATGATGTACTTGTAACTGATGATATCTTACCAGCAACTGTAGATAAAGTTGTACCAGAAATCTTAATTCTATTCGTCGATCCAGCATTATATCCAACAAAAATGTTTACTGATACACCATTTAACAGCTTCTTACCATTGAAATCTGTTGTGGATCCTATACGTGAAATCTCAGTTTTAAGAGCCTGAACCTCACTGTTGATGGCCTCAAAATCTTTTGTAGAGTTTGTTCCATTTGCTCCCTGAACTGCCAACTCATTAATTCTCTGAAGCATTGAGTGAACCTCTGTGAGAGCACCCTCTGCTGTCTGCACTGCAGATACACCGTCCTGAGCGTTTGTAGAAGCTCTGTCGAGACCTCTGATCTGTCTTCTCATTCTCTCAGAAATTGAAAGTCCTGCTGCATCATCTGCTGCACGGTTAATCCTGTATCCTGAAGAAAGCTTCTCTGTGCTCTTTGCTGCCTGTCCTGCTGTGATGTTAAGTGTACGGCTAGCGTTCATAGCCTGCATGTTGTGTTGTACTACCATATTTTTTTCCTCCTTGAAACTAATCTGTCTTCCATGACAGATAATAAATAAATTGTTTTCCGCTTCCGCCGGGACGTACACTCCGCGGTTTCCGCTGTGGGTACTTTTTTCTTACCCTTGTAACTTATATATCGGAGCTTATCCCCGATACTTTATAGTAAAAATAAAATTTTTTAATCTTATTTTTTGCTATCCCAGAATTGGGGCTCTGCTGTGTTCATTTTCATCATATTCTGATAATAGGTGCTCACAGCCTTGCCGCTTTGCTTTACTTCCCTGATTTTGCTGCGTATGCCGCTGAATTGTTTCTTGGCCTTTTCCTTGTTGCGTGCCTCTGTTGCCTGTATCTGCACACTCCGGTCTGTAATCTCCCGTATCAGCTCCTGCATATGATGTATCTGCTCCTTATACTGTTCACGGTTGCTGTCCAACTCCGCCTTCACACGCTCAAACAGCATATCAAAGCCCTCATCCAGCTCCGAAAGCTTTTCTATCAGACCGGCCTTTTTGTCCACATTTGCCTCAAACTCGTCAGGCATCATGTTTTCATCATCTAGTATGTCAGACTGCTCCATACACAGCAGCTGCAATTGTCTGAGGATATCTGCCTTTTTGACCAGGCTATCCTCCATAATAGCCAGATAACTTTTATTCAACATATGTGTCCTTTCCGTTGCCTCTTTAAGCTATGGCTGTCCCGTTTTTTGTCTTTTGCATGACTTCCTTCCAGGCATCCCTCATCTCGTGCAGGTGCCTAAGCACCTCCTCAAGTATCTCTGTATCCTTCTTCATGTTGGCCTGAATCAGTCTCTTCATGATATAGCTGTATACTCTGTCAAAGTCCTTTGCCACCGGATACTTGAAATCAAGTGTTCCCTGGAACTCTCCTATGATTTTCTCAGCCTTTTGTATATTGATGTTAGCCTTCTTATAGTCCTTTTTCTCGATTGCCTCGATAGCTATATTGCAGAACTTTATTGCTCCGTCATACAGCATCAGTGTCAGCTCTGCCGGTGATGCTGTTGTTATTTTATTTTTAGCGTATGCGCTATATGCGTTTGCAGGTATCATACCTTGCCTCCCCGTTATCCTAGCATTGATGTTAATGAAGATGTAGTGCTCTGCATCTTGGCAAGCTGTGTCTCCATTGTCGAGAACTGCTTGTAATATCTGTCCTCCAGATCAGATATCTTGGTCTCCCACTCTTTTATCTCTTTGGTGTAGTTGTTGTACTCCCTGGTCATCTGCTTGTCATTGTAGATGGTATAGGCACTGCTCATGGTTGTAGACTTCATCTTGCTGTCGAGTGCCGAGTAGAGACCTGAGGTGAGCTGTTTCATAAACTCCTCCAGATCCTCAGGATTGTTATTTATCATATCCATAAGCTTGTCAGTATTGCCGGATGTAATGGTATCATCCTCATCTCCATCTATATGGTATGCATACTGCTCATTCTTGGCTGCATTCAGATAACCCTGGGTGTGGATTCCGAAGCTGCTAAGTGAATATGATTTGCCATTTATAGTGTAGCTCTTCATCATTGCTGTGGTCATGGCGTTCATGACTCCGCCCACAGTGCTGTCATTTCGCAGAATGGAATCCTTTATCTTGGTCTCCCATTTCTCGACCTCTTTGTCTGACATGCTTTCCTTTTCATCATCTGTCAATGGCTCATAGCCCTTTGCAGAATCTGCATTGTAAAGGCTTGTCAGCTCATTAATAATACTGTTGTAATCCGTCAGGAAATCCTTTATCTTGTCATATATTCCCTGCGTATCAGTATCTGTGTTGATAGATAATGTCTCACCATCTGCCGTCTTTGCCGTTGCCTTGATTGTAAGTCCGTTGATGTTGAACACGTTGGAGCTTGATGTGAAATCTGCCTTGTTTAATGTGATTTTGGCATCCTGTGCATCTACACGGCTTGCGCCTTTGCTTATCGGAATATCTGTAGAGCCGTTTGCCAGCTTTTCTACCATATCGCGGGCATTGGTAACCTGCTTAGCGTATTTGTCTGCGATAGCCGCAAGGTCATCCTCTGTCTTGCCGAAGTAGTCCTTGATATCCCAATAGCTGTTGTCTTCATCTGCGATTACAGCATCGTTTGCTTCCTTTTCCTTCGGTATCTCCTCAAGCCTTTTCTTTGCCGCTGTTCTTTTATCCTCTGACAGATAGTATGCTTTCTTATCATCATCTGTGTATATTACATTATCATCTACGGCAATGACTGTCTTTATGTTGTTGCTGAGTGCTTCGAGCTTTGTGGAATCTTCCTTTGTCTCTCCAGCATCGCCGGTTGTCTCCGTGATAAGGCCTGTGAATTTGGCAAGCTCATTTACCTTTGTATCATACGCAGTCCATCCCACTCTATCTTTGACATCATATATTTCCTTAACCTCGCCGGTCTGATCGTTTACATATGTGTATTTACTGCTGCTCTGCTTAAGCAGATTGGCAAGCTGTTCTCTTTCTGCCTTCTTGTCGGCATTTGTATGATCGCCATCCAGATACTTATTGACTGCATCCTTTGCGTCTGAATATGCTATTTTGGCATTTAAGTCTTTTTCCTCAAGGGCAAGCTTTGTATTGCCCTCGTAGGCATTCTGCAGACTTTTTAGTGTCTGCAATATCGCCTCTGAATAGCTTCCGGTGTCATCATTCTTCGCATAGGAAGCCATCTTGTTATAATTCTCAATATCTGACTTGGACATCACACTGAGACCTGCTGCATTAAGTGCCTTGAGGCCTGACATGTCTGCTCCGGTGAGTGAGAAATCATTTTCTTTTCCTGTTTCCTTTGCACTGACAAAGATACGACCATTTTTATCATCAAAGCTCGCGTTAAGTCCTGTGCCTTTGAGTTTACTGACTAAATCATCAACAGTAGTTGAACCGCTTACGTCAATATCCTTCTTTGATGAACCGATGGTGACTGATATGCTGGTATCTGCACCGTCGTAGCCAAGCTCCTTGAGAGTGGTCTTACCGGTGGTGCCTTTTTTGAGCTCACCTCCTGTCAGATATCCTGATGTGGCAAGCTGTTTTATCTGCAGTGTCTGGATTCCGTTTACCGCTGTATTGCTGGCTGTTACCTGTGCCTTGGTGGTATCGGACACTGTGGTTTTCTTCATATTGTATGCACCCGAAAATCGCAGATTTCCAACCTTACTGTACAGTCCATATACCTTTGTATTTAATGATTTGAAGGCATCCTGCTTCCACTGGAGCTTCGTCTGTGCCTTTTGGAGTTTTTCTTTCTTAGATACCTGGGTAGATACCATTGCCTGTACAAGTGTTTCTGTGTCCAGTCCTGATACCATTCCTGATGCTCTTATTCCTGATGACATATTTGCCTCCTATCTCTTCTCATCTACCATGAGTCCTGCCATCTCCCAGACCTTCGCTATCATGTCGAGTGTCTTCTCCGGCGGGAACTCTTTGATGACTTCTTTTGTCTTTTTGTCTATTATCTTTATTGTGATGCGGTTGGTCTTGTCATGGATGCCGAACACTGCCTCTGACTGGTCGTCTACAGCTCTTTTGTTGATGTCATCCACGGCCTTTTTAAGCTGCATGTTTTTCTCATTCTGCTTTTGTGCAGCAAGCTGTGCCTGGCTCTGGCTGCCGGCCTCGCCTGATGTGTCCCCGCTTGCTTCCTTTGTGTTCATCGCCTGTGTCTCTTTGGCTACGGTGTCAGATACTATCTGATTGTCTTTGCTGGACACCTCCGCCTTGCTCTGCGACTCTTCCTTTACCTGTGCGGTTGACGTACTTCCCTGATAAACCATGCCCGCACCCTTGATTGCTTCTATTGCCATTTTAAACACCTCCGTGTGATATATGTGTGCAATTGAATAATTACGGTTACATTATGCTGTCTTTCTAGGAATTATATCGGCTGATTCTTTTGAAACTTTATATTGAAAATAAATCTTCTCCGGGGCAAATTAAAAAGGACACAGCCAATACCTAACGTACGCTGTGTCCATGGTTTTTTGTTCTATTTGGTTTCTAAAGGTCTTTATTTCTAAAGTCCCTGCGTCATCTTGTAATCTATGAGCGTCATGAGCGATTCCGACTCGATGGCGAGCTGCTCACACTCCTCAATCCACTTATCGTAGGCTTCACTCGCCTCATCCTCAGGCTCCTTTGCTTCGAGCGCCTCCATCATGGCATTGACCTCGGCAAATTCTGCTTTGATATCCTCTAAGAGAGAGTCTTTTGTTGATTTCATGGTTTCCTCCCCATTCTTTATTCCGGCTAGCGGGCTACGCTGAGGCTTTTTGGATTGTACTATCGAGAAAACGAGCAAGTATTTGGTCCAGTTATTTAAGAAACGCTATACTAGTGTACTGGCATGTTGCTATTTAGTCAAATGACGCAGAATGAATTTTTCATTCTGCAAGGCGGAAGAATGAGCCGTAGCGGGCTACGGCAATTGATGACAACGCAGCAGATGAAAATTCAGGCAAGTTATTTGGCTAAATATGAACAGGTCGGTACACTAGCATATTCATATAATTTAGAGCTGTGTTTATCCTATATTTATTCCTATATTTATTCTATATTCGAATCGAAGTGTGGTTCAAGCATCTCAAGCTCTGCCTATATTTATTCTATATTCGAATCGAAGTGTGGTTCAAGCATCTCAAGCTCTGCCACATCTATGCAGTTTGGAATCGTGCCGTCTATTACGTCCTGCTTACACTCTGCGTAGTCAAACCACTTTACAGAGTCGATTTCCTCCTTCTGCACCGTGATATCCGCTTCGTCCACATCGAGCCACAGAAGAAATACCTTGCTTATCTGGTTGTCCAGGAATCTTTCTCCGTGAAACACCTCGTCTGCATGGTGCCTGTGCAGTCCACAGTCGATAAGCTGTTCGGGCTCTATTGTCAGGCCCAGCTCCTCCCTAAGCTCTCTGAGCGCAGACGGTATATAGTCCACACCGGCCGGTATGTGTCCCGCACTTGATATGTCGTAGCAGCCCGGAAAGGAGTCTTTTTCCATGCATCTCTTCTGCAAAAGTATCTGTATGGAATTTCCACGGCATCTGACTATCCAGACATGCGCAGTCCTATGAAGTATATTGTTTCTGTGCGCCTTCTTGCGCTCTACGGTCTGTCCTGTTGGATTTCCCTGCTCGTCCACTATATCAAAATATTCCATATGAGACTCCTTTCCCGGCTCAATAAAGTGCATTTT
>ONHG01000046.1 GCA_900317585.1 uncultured Lachnospiraceae bacterium
TAAAACAATTATAACAGGAGACAGATAGATTAGAAAGGCGAAAGGTAGCCAACGTGTTTCATGATACATTGGTACCTTTCGCAGAAAGGCGGATTATAAGAATGAAAGTAATCTTATTACAGGACGTAAAATCATTAGGCAAAAAAGGCGAGATAGTAAACGTAAGTGACGGCTACGCCAGAAACAATATCATACCTAAAAAGCTCGGAGTAGAGGCTACTCCAAAGAACTTAAATGACTTAAAGCTTCAGAACCAGCACGCTGACAAGGTAGCACAGGAAAACTACGAGAGTGCACTTGCGCTCGCAAAGGTCGTAGAGAGCACAAAGGTAGTAGTAAAGCTGCGCTCAGGAGAGGGCGGCAGGACCTTCGGCTCCATCTCTACCAAGGAGATATCGGCTGCGGCAAAGGAGCAGCACGGCTTAGAACTCGACAAGAAAAAGATGCAGCTTAACGAGTCAATCAAGGCACTCGGAAATTATGAGGTGCCTGTCAAGCTTCATCCAAAGGTAACAGCAAACCTCACAGTATCAGTAGTTGAAGGATAGGAGGAATCCCCTTGGAAGAAGCATTAATCAAACGAATAATGCCAAACAGCCTTGAGGCAGAGCAGTCCGTGGTCGGCTCCATGATTATGAGCAAGGATGCCATAGTGACCGCCAGCGAGATGCTCCTTAGGGAGGATTTTTATCATCAGCAGTACGGCATCATATTTGAGACCATGGTTGAGCTCTTTACAGAGGGTCAGCCTGTAGATCTCGTCACACTCCAGAACCGTTTAAAGGAAAAGGATGTGCCGCAGGAAATACAAAGCCTTGACTTTGTGAGAACTCTCGTCACTAGTGTGCCGACCTCTGCCAACATCAAGTACTATGCCAATATCGTAAAAGAAAATGCCATAAAGCGAAAGCTAATCCATGTGACAGAGGACATAGAGAACGAATGCTACGCCGGCAAGGAATCACTCGAGAGCGTGCTCGACAAGACAGAGCACGATGTATTTGAGCTGCTTTCTACAAGGCAGACAGGTGACTACGTGCCAATCCGTACTGTTGTCATGAATGCTCTCGAGAAAATTGAAAAAGCAGCACAGCAGGAGGGCACCGTAACAGGAATCCCGACAGGCTTCATAGACCTGGACTACAGGACAGCGGGACTTCAGCCGTCAGACCTCGTGCTCGTGGCAGCCCGTCCGTCAATGGGAAAAACAGCCTTCGTCCTCAACATAGCACAGCATGTGGCATTCCATGCACATCTGTGTACAGCCATATTCTCACTCGAGATGTCGAAGGAACAGCTCGTAAACCGTCTGTTCTCACTCGAATCAAAGGTAGATGCGCAGGCACTGCGTACAGGAAATCTGTCTGATGCCGATTGGGAAAAGCTGGTCGAGGGCGCCGGAATCATCGGAGACTCCGAGCTCATCATAGACGACACTCCGGGTATCAGCATCTCAGAGCTTCGAAGCAAGTGCCGTAAATACAAGCTCGAACACGACTTAAAGCTAGTCATCATCGATTACCTGCAGCTCATGACAGGCTCAGGACGAGGCTCAGAATCACGTCAGCAGGAAATCTCAGACATATCTCGTTCGCTTAAGGCGCTCGCCAGAGAGCTTTCAGTCCCTGTAGTGGCACTCTCACAGCTCTCACGAGCCGTAGAGCAGCGACCGGACCACAGACCGATGCTTTCTGACCTTCGAGAGTCAGGAGCCATCGAGCAGGATGCCGACGTCGTCATGTTCATCTATCGTGACGACTATTACAACAAGGACACCGAGCTCAAGGGTATCTCAGAAATCATCATCGCTAAACAGCGTAACGGTCCAATCGGCACCGTAAACCTTGCGTGGCTGCCTGAGTACACGAAGTTTGCAAATCTGGAGCATTAAATTGGAGGATTTTAATGTTAAATATATATTTGGGGGATATGGAAAATGCAATTTACCATCCTCCTGTGTATTTTGATAACACATATGAAGATGAATGGATAACGGATGAGCTGTCTGTCAAAATGATAAAAGATATAGATAAATCAGACGTCATTGGACCACATCTGGTACAAAGTCCGATACTGGGACCGATATCCACAAAGGAATTGTCCGGTGGAGTGAAAACCCTTATGCTGATGGCTTTTGATGATAGCGGAAAAATTTTTAACGCTTCAGCGTGTGGTGATAACTGCGCAAAGTGGATATTGAGAATTGCGGGCAAAAAGAATCTGACAATTAATCTGCATCATATAATGGATTTTGGTAAAGATTTTGAGGCAAAGATACTGAATACGGGAGAGATGGTCCACAGTATGGCTGAATTCATCAGTGTTGCAGGTAAATATGTATAGGAGAAAGTATGAAGGGTAAGCATAAAATTGTTGTGAAAAACAATAGACTTCATTATGAATTTGAAATAAAGAGAAATATCACGATAATAAAAGGGGACAGTGCTACAGGGAAAACAACACTCATAAATATGATCAGACAATTTGCAAATCTGGGTAATGCAAGCGGAATTGAAATCGAATGTGATGCCCCGTGCACAGTTCTTGAGGGAAATCTGTGGCAGATGCTGCTCAAAAATTTATCAGGAAATATCATTTTTATTGATGAAGAAAATCAGTTTATAAGACAGCAAGAGTTTGCTGAACTTGTAAAGGCATCAGATAATTATTTTGTGATAATAACAAGAGAAAATCTGTACAATATGCCATATAGTGTTGAAGAAATATATGGACTGTATTCTTCAGGAAAGTATCAGAACACAAAGCAAATATATCAGGAGATGTATCATATTTATCCTTTAAATCAGGATCTTTCATGTAAACCTGACAAAATAATTGTTGAAGATACAAATTCTGGATATGAGTATTTCAAGGCAATATCGAAAGAAAAAAATATAGTGTGTGAAAGCGCTGGTGGAAAAACAAAAATATTTGCTATGCTAGAACAACTAAAAGCTGAAACAGAGAGTACTTGTGTAATAGCTGACGGTGCAGCAATTGGCCCGGAAATGGATGCATTATATAAAATGTCTGTGGAAAAAGGCAATATAAAGTTATATCTGCCAGAATCATTTGAGTGGATTATACTCAGTTCTGAGTTGCTTGAAGACAAAGAGATTAAGGATATTATGGACAAACCTGAGAATTATATAGAAAGTCAGGAATATTTCAGTTGGGAGCGATTTTTTACAAAGCTGCTTGTGGATAAAACAGCAGGAACATACCTGAAATATCAAAAAGGAAAGCTTAATCCTACATATTTGCATGAGAAGAATAAAAATATAATTTTGAAAAATATAAAAAATAGTATAGATTTTTAAAAAGTATGTTAAATTATAAATGGGCTTATTTATTAACAAGCCCATAAATATAGTGATTACACCACTGCCCATGCAGCATCAGATAATCTCTAAGCAGCCCCTCCTGCACGAAGCCAAGCCCATTAAGAAGCTTCATAGAAGGAACATTTCCCGGGTGGACAACAGCCGTTACCTTGTGCATGCGAAGCTCATTAAAGGCAAGCTTGGTGCAGAAGCCGACTGCCTCAGTGGCATATCCCATGTGGTGAAACTCGCTGGAAAATTTATAGCCAATCTCACAGCTTCCGTAGAAAGCAGGAGCGATATTATGTATACACACAGTGCCGATAATCCGGCACGGATTTTCCTTCTTAAAAACATAAAATCTGAAAAGCTGTGATTTGACAGCCATATTGTATTCATATCTGAGCACCTTCTGCAGGTGCTTCACAGTATAAAAATCCGGCACGCGGTCTATTTCATACATTTCAAAAAGCTCTTTATCCCTATTGTAAAAATCCAAAACCTGTGGGGCACAATCAGCGCGCAATACCTTAAGAAGCAGGCGCGGGGTTTCATATTGAAAAAACATATTTTCCTTCTTTCATATTTGGTGTATCATGATAAATAGATTATAACACATGGAGCAGACAAATATGACACAAGATGAAAAATATATGAAACAGGCAATAAAACAGGCAAAAAAAGCATATGCACTCGATGAGGTGCCGATAGGCTGCGTAATTGTAGCCGGTGACAAAATCATCGCACGCGGCTACAACCGCAGAAATACCGACAAAAATCCACTCGCTCACGCTGAGCTCTCTGCCATCCGCAAAGCCAGCAAAAAGACCGGAGACTGGCGTCTCGAGGAATGCACAATGTACGTCACCCTTGAGCCTTGTCAGATGTGTGCCGGAGCAATAGTACAGGCACGCATTCCCAGAGTGGTAATAGGCGCCATGAATCCTAAAGCAGGCTGTGCAGGCTCAATCATCAATCTACTGCAGATGCAGCAGTTCAATCATCAGGTGCAGACAGATATAGGCATCTGTGGTGACGAATGCAGCACCATGCTTTCTACCTTCTTCAAGGAGCTGCGAAAGAAGCGTAAGTTTCAAGGGCAGTAAATAAATTGTCGTTAAAACCACAATGTAAGGCACGTAAGCCCCGGGTACCGGACGCGCATACGTACTCTTGCCGTGGCTACGCTACGCTGTTAAGATTCTGTACGGATTATGCATGATGGTTTTCTATGCTTGACAAAACCATGCATTATAGCGTATACTTAAGACTCCGAGCAGCCGGGGTGGTAGCGGTACCTTGAACCAACAATCCGCTATAGTTGGGGTGATGCTTCGTAGAGGGCTTAAGCGGTGGAGCTGCCCTCCATAAGTGGCGTTGACGTCTGGGTCTTGCGCAATGGAAATCTATGAACCGTGTCAGGGTGGGAACACAGCAGCACTAAGTAGAAGCTTTCATGTGACGCAAGGCAGCCTGGAGGGAGTTAACTGTGGAGGTAACGTCTGTTGTGATGGTTCGAAGCGAGGCGCTCGGATTTTTAGCGTATAAACATCGTATGATAACATAGTTAATCAGCGGAAATTCTATTTCCAGGCTGATTAACTGTGTTATCAGACGGTGCAACGGAAACCGAAAATTG